>JBPCNH010000045.1:0-42057 GCA_051001455.1 Actinomycetota bacterium | reverse complement strand
GACCAAAGCCGAGTACGACCCCGGAACTGTGTCCCGCCCTAAGGCGGAGTCTGCGGTGAAAAGCGCGACCCGGCTAGTCGAGATCGCACGTCGGCTCATCATCTAGGAGTTGCCGCGCTCGAACCTGACCGTCGGGCGAGGTCAAACATTCAGCAGGTCGGGGGATGGCAAGAATGACAAATGCGCGCTCGTGAACCACGACTTGTCCGCCAGGTGCAAGAGGTCGTCCCAACTGATCCCCGCTCATCCCTCAGAGCGGAGGGCAAGGGACTCGAACCCTTAAGTCCTTGCGGACAACGGTTTTCAAGACCGTCCGTTTGCCAATTAACGTAGCCCTCCGCCACCAGGTTATCGGCTGGACGTATCAGTCAGGATCGGGATTGACGGCGTTCGGCTTGACGTTCGACCTCGGCGTTCGACTCACCGCCGGAGACATGCGGTTTGCTCCCTCTGGTCGAGGTTCTCCAACATCGGACTACGCAGGAGTGAGACGATCGAATCCCGTGTAGGGCTGGAGTGCCTCGGGGATCCGGACGGTTCCGTCGCCCTGCTGATGGTTCTCGAGGAGCGCGACGATCGTCCGGCCGACGGCACAAGCGGTTCCGTTCAGCGTATGAGCCAAACGCGTGCTCTGGCCATCTCGGAAGCGGATCTGCAGGCGACGCGCCTGATAATCGGTGGCATTCGTGGCAGAGGTGAGCTCGAGATGGCGGCCGGCGCCGGGTAGCCACGCTTCGTGATCGACCTTCTTCGCCGCAGATGAACCGAGGTCACCGACGCACATCACGAGAACGCGGTATGGGATCTCGAGCGCTTGGAGGATCAGTTCCTGATTAGCTCGGATCGCCGCGTATTCATCCCACGAATCGTCCGGGTGAGCGAACGAGAAATGCTCGACCTTGTCGAACTGATGGACACGGATCAAGCCCTTGGTGTCCTTCCCGTACGACCCCGCTTCCCTCCGGAAGCATGGAGAGAACCCGGCATAGCGAAGCGGCAAGCGATCCACTTGCAGGATCTCGTCCGAGTGGAGCGCGGCGATAGGGACCTCTGAGGTACCGACGAGATACAGATCGTCGCGCTCGATCTTGTAGAACTCATGCTCTTCGGCCGGCAAAAAACCGGTGCCGTACATCGCGTGCTCACGTACCAGAACCGGGGGAACCACGGGCGTGAAGCCGCGCTCCTGACAACGATCGATGGCGAACCGAACCAGTGCGAGTTCGAGAATCACCCCTTGCCCTGTTAGATACACGAACCGGCTGCCCGACGTCTTGGCGCCGCGCTCTGCGTCGAAGATTCCGAGACGCTCGCCGATGGCAACATGCTCCTCGGGTTCGAAATCGAAAGAAGGTTTGTCGCCGACCTCACGCTCGACGACGTTGTCATCTTCAGTGAGGCCGTCGGGGACCGACTCGTGTGGGAAGTTGGGAAGGAAGGCGGCGGCGCGCTCAACCGCTCCCGCGGCCTCCTCGAGCTCCGGTTCCAGCTCCTTCAGACGATCGCTCATCTTCTTCGCCGTAGCGATAACAGCCGGCCGCTCCTCGGCAGGCGCCTGACCGATAGCTTTGGAGGCACGATTCTGTTCCGCTCGAAGGTCCTCGACCTCACGCAGTTTCTCGCGATGCAAAGCGTCTAGCCGAACGACCTCCTCGAGGTCGACACCACCTCGTCGCTGGTAGGCCGCGCGGACGGCGTCGGGCTGCTCCCGGAGGAGCCGAAGATCGATCACTCGTTGATAGCGGCGGGAGCCTTGCGGGGCGCGTCTCTTCCCTCGCCGGCAGCAGCGGCAGTGATCGCCTCCCGCTCCTCCTCAGAGAGATTGTGCGGAGAGGTGAGCTGCTTGACCGGCTTTGCGTAAGTGCGGGTCTCGGTCCGTCCGTTGATCGAAGTGATGAGTATGCCGTCGCCGTGATCGTCGAGTAGAGCCGCCGAGAAAGAGAGGCGGCCGCCCATCTCCTCGAAAGCGTCGTAGCGAACGAGGGCGAAGCGCTGCACCGCGAAACGACCGATAGCTGCCTGCTCCTCTTGCGACAGAGCAAGTGCGTCGATGCGCTTGTCCATCGCATCGACCCTCTTCAGCGTTCGCCCGACGGCGGCAAGGATGTCCCGCTCGGGGCCATCACCTCGGAGAACCATGTATTCCTTGCGCGCCTTGCGCAGCCGGGCAACCGCGACGACGGCGAAGAGAAAGGCCAAAAGGGCCACTCCGCCGACGATGGCGAGAGCAAGGATGATCTGTTCGGTCGTTAGGTCAGGCACGGTTCGCCATCCTACACTTCACCTATGCGCGAAAAAGAGGTCGAGGAGCTTCTCGAGCAAGTCACCGAGGGGTCGGTGACGATCGAGGATGCGCTCACAAGTCTCCGCCGATTGCCGCTCGAAGACCTCGGATTCGCTCGTCTCGACATCCATCGCGAGCTCCGCCAGGGTCTGCCGGAAGCTATCTATGCCGAAGGCAAACAGACGGACGAAGTCGTGGCGATCGCAGGCAAGCTGATCGAGCGCACATCGTCCCCAGTGCTCGCAACCCGATGCAGCGACGAGACGGTCCGAGCCCTGGCCGAGCACTTCCCCGACGCTGAGGTTAACGAACGGGCGCGGCTGGTGGTGCTCCGGCGCGCCGAGGCATCGCTAGGGTCGGTAACCGTGGTTTGCGCCGGCACCTCGGATCTGGCCGTCGCCGAGGAAGCGCTCCACACGGCCGGGGCACTGGGATCGGAGACGAGCCTCATCGTGGATGTCGGCATCGCGGGACTACACCGGGTGCTCTCGGTCCAGGACGAGCTGCATCAGGCAGACGTGGTGATAGTCGTAGCGGGCATGGAAGGAGCACTGGCCAGCCTCATCGGCGGGATAAGCCGCGCTCCGGTCATAGCCGTGCCGACCAGCGTCGGATACGGAGCGTCGTTCGACGGGTTGGCTGCCTTGCTGGCGATGCTCAACTCGTGTGCCGCCGGCGTCACGGTCACGAACATCGATAACGGCTTCGGCGCCGCCATCGCAGCCGTGCGGATCCTCAACAGGCTCGCCCGGTGAAGAGCCTCTACATCGATTGCATCAACGGCGCTGCCGGCGACATGCTCCTGGGAGCCCTCCTCGATGCGGGCGCGTCCGAGCAGGTGGTGCGCGCCGCGTTGGATGCTCTCGATCTGCCGGGCTGGAGCTTGTCGGTAGAAACAACGGCGCGCCGAGGGATCCGAGCGATGCGAGTGCAAGTGACCACCGACGACGATGCTCCGGCGCGCCGCTACACCGACATCGTCGCGATCCTTCAGCGAGCAAACCTCGAGCCCCGGGTGACGGAGCCCGCGCTCCGGGCGTTCGAGCTGCTGGGGCGCGCCGAAGCGCACGTGCACGACACCGACCTCGCCGAGCTGCACCTGCACGAGGTCGGGGCCGTGGACGCCATCATCGATGTCGTGGGGGTCTGCGCGGCGGTCGCCGACCTCGGCGTCGAGCGCGTGCTCTGCTCGCCGGTACCCACGGGACGCGGCACGATCGAGGCGGCACATGGGGTCATCCCGCTACCCGCTCCTGCTGTGACCGAGATCCTGAAAGGTGCGCCGCTGTTCGAACGCGGGACCGACGAGCTGATCACCCCCACGGGAGCCGCGTTGCTGGCGACTCTGGCCGACGGGTTCGGGGCGATGCCCGAGATGGTCCTCGGCGCCACCGGTTACGGGGCGGGGACGAGGGACACCAAGCTACCGAACGTCGTCCGCGTTCTGGTGGGCTCGTTACAGGACAGGAGCCGCGATAGCCACCTGCTACTGGAGTGGAACCTCGACGATATGACTCCCGAGATCGTCCCCTACGCGATCGAGCGGATCATCGCCGCCGGCGCGCTCGACGCCTGGGCGACCCCCGTGACGATGAAGAAGGGCCGCCCCGGCGTGCAGATGTCGGCGCTGGCCGCGCCCGGCGACCTGGACGAGGTACTCGGCACGATCTATGAGGAAACGACGACCCTCGGCGTGCGGATCCGCGGAGTGGCAAGAGACGAGCTCGAGCGCGAGTGGACCAGCGTGGAGATCGAGGGACATCCCGTCCGGCTGAAGCTCGGGCGGCGCGCCGGACGCGTGGTGAACATCGCGCCGGAGTACGAAGATGCCGCCAAGGTTGCCCGCATCACCGGTCTGCCGCTGAAGGAGATCTATCGCCGCGCTACGAGCGGATACGACGAGGGAGATTAACCGGCGCGCCGGAGATGCTCGAGGATGCCGCGCTCGACCGTGTCGTCCTCGGTCCACCGCTCTTCGAGGTTCTCGGTCCCGACGTAGCGATACAGCGCAGCGCGCAACCCGGCCGCCCCCTCCGCGACCTCGTACCCGGCCGACGTCAACAACGTAGTCATCTCGGCGCGCAGTGCGTCGTCGAGCGGAACGAAATCGAGGTCCTCTGGACGGGGGAAATAGAGGCGGTGGAGCGAGAACAGCCGCTCGAGCTCGTCTACCGGCGCGCCGTGATCCTCGACGCGCAGGTCCACCGACCGATCGATACCTCCGCCGTATCCACCGCCCTCGCGCACGACGTAAACCGCGGCCGACTGCCGGCCCCGGCTATCTCCGCCGGCCGCGTCTCCGGCACGCAATGCGGCGAGAAGGCGCGCGGCGAGCTCACCTTCGGTTGATTCGAAGGCGTCGCACATGCAGTCGACTACCTCCGGGCCGGTGAGGATGTTGCCCTGACAGCAATAACCCGATCCGGTCCTGCCCCCCGCCCAGTGGAGGCATTCGTCCCCCGTGTAGGTTGCCGCGCGCCCGGCCGCGTCGACCACACCCAGCTGTCTGTGCTGCCGGTCCTCATCGGCGCCGGTCAGCGCGGCGACGACTTCGTCCGCGGGGCGGTCCTCGGCGAGCAACCTGAGACCCGCCGGTCCGTAAGCGAGGTTGGCCAGCGCTTGCGTGGCCACCGCCCCTACTCCCGCCTGCGCCCACGGTACGGCAGCACCGACGGCGAGGAACTTGGAAGCGACCGCCACCCCCCATTCCGGGGGATCGCACGACTCATCCCAGGCGACGATCGAGAACGTCATGCCCTATTGCTGGGCCATGGTGTGGAGCTCGCCGCCTTCTTCCACGGGGTACCAGCACGCCGCGTAGTGGTTCGATGCCACCTCCCCGAATGGCGGCAATTCATTACGGCAGTTCTCCGGCACCTCGCCGGGACGACCCGAGACCATCCGCGCCTTGGGACAACGCGGATGGAACACGCAGCCGGACGGCGGATCGATCGGTGAAGGCACATCGCCTTCGAGAATGATGCGGTCGGTGAGGGTGGAGTCCCCGTGACCCTTCGGCACGGCAGACAGAAGGGCCGCGGTGTAGGGATGCTTGGGCTCGTCGTAAAGTTCCTCGGCCGTCGCGACCTCCACGATGTGTCCGAGGTACATCACCGCGATCCGGTCCGAGATGTGCCGAACCACACCGAGGTCGTGGGAGATGAATAGATAGGTGAGGTTGAACTCATCCTGAAGATCCTCGAGCAGGTTGAGAATCTGGGCCTGGATCGAAACATCCAGAGCGGAGACCGGC
The DNA here is from genome assembly GCA_051001455.1 of Actinomycetota bacterium. GTDB lineage: Bacteria > Actinomycetota > CADDZG01 > CADDZG01 > WHSQ01 > JBPCNH01. Next base: position 36,520 of record JBPCNH010000045.1, on the reverse strand, counting down.
TCGTCACAGACGATCAGCTTTGGTTTAAGAGCAAGAGCCCTTGCTACACCGATCCGTTGCCGCTGACCGCCCGAGAACTCATGTGGATAACGGTTGTAGTGCTCGGGATTCAGACCGACACGATCCATCAGACTCTGGACGCTGCCTTTGATGTCCTTCTCAGTCTTATGGATACGGTAGGGCGAACCGATGATCTGTCCAACGGTTTTTCTCGGGTTCAACGAGGCATACGGGTCCTGGAAGATCATCTGCATCTCGCGTCGCAACGGACGCATCCGGCGACGTCCATAGCCGGAGATCTCTTCACCCTCGAACCAGATCTTGCCGGCAGTAGGCTCGAGCAGCTTCATCAGCAACCGAGCCGTCGTTGACTTCCCACAACCAGACTCGCCGACCAGCCCCAGGGTCTCGCCGGGATATACGGACAGAGTGACGTTCTCGACAGCTTGAACGGCTGCGACCTTTCGTTGCAGGATGATGCCCTTGGTGATCGGGAATTCCTTGCGAAGGTTCTCGCACGCGAGAAGTGGCTCACCGATCGTCTTCGAGGTCTGCACACGTGCCTGCGGCGCCGCCTGGCTCATGAGACCGCTTTCGTGCGACGAGCCTCGCGCTCGTCCCACAGGCGCTTCTTGTCCCCGATCGAGAGATAGCAGGCATCCGGATGTCCGCCGCCTCGATCGACCAGGTCGGGTAGGGCTCCCGTGCACTTCTCGAACCGGTGTGGACAGCGCGGGTGGAAGGGGCACCCACTCGGCTTGTTGATCAAAGAAGGAGGCGCCCCTTCGATCGGGATGAGCCGGGCACCTTTCTGATCGATGTGAGGGATGGACTCGAGCAACCCCCAGGTATAGGGATGCAACGGCCGCTCGAAGATATCGTTCTTGGTGGCGACCTCCGCTCCACGGCCGGCATACATGACCATCACCCGATCTGCGACGTCTGAGATGACTCCCAGGTCATGGGTGATCAGGATGACGCCGATGTTGAACTCGCGCTTCACGTTGTCGATCAGCTCGATGATCTGAGCTTGCACGGTCACATCCAGAGCCGTCGTGGGTTCATCTGCGATCAGCAGATCTGGGTTGTGCACCAAAGCCATCGCGATCATGGCCCGCTGACGCATCCCACCCGAGTACTGATGGGGAAAATCCCTGTACCGCTCCTTGGGGTTCGGGATTCCCACGGCGGCAAGCATCTCGATGGCGCGATCAGCCGCTTGCCTCTTCGGAACCTTCTCGTGACAGAGGATCGCCTCAACGATCTGGTCGCCGACCCGATAGAAGGGATGCAGGCAGGCGAAAGGATCCTGGAAGATCATCGCGAGATCCTTGCCGCGGATCTTGCGCAATTCCTCGTTCGACAGCTTCAAGAGGTCCTGCCCCATGAAGTTGATCTCACCGGAGAAGCGCGCGGTCTCTTTATTGACCAGACCGAGAGCGGTCAGGTTCGTAACGCTTTTACCCGACCCGGACTCGCCGACGATCCCGAAGGTCTCGCCCCGGGAGACCGAGAACGACAGCCCGTCTACCGCTTTGACCAAACCGTCCGAGGTGGGGAAATGGACATGCAGGTCTTTGACTTCTAGGAGTACCTCTTGGGCCATATGGAGTCTCGCAACCTCTCTAGGAGTACCGGACCCGAGGATCGAGCGCGGCATAAGCGATATCGACGATCAGGTTCGCGACGATCACGAAGACTGCAGCAAGCAAGGTAGTACCGAGGATGACCGGCAGGTTGGAGTCGGCTATCGCCTCAACGGCGAGCCGGCCGATGCCCGGGATGTTGAAGATGGACTCAGTGATGATGGCGCCGCCCAGCAAGATACCCAGATCGAGTCCGTACATGGTCACGATCGGTGTGAGCGCGCTTCGTAAGGAGTGCCGCGTCACCGAGCGTTCGCGTAGTCCCTTCGCTCGGGCCGTCCGGATGTAATCCTCGCCCTGAACTTCGAGCATGTTGCCTCTCACCATGCGGGCATAGATCGCGGCAGAGACGAACGCCAAGATCAGCCACGGAAGCCACATCGACCTGAACCAGGCGATCGGATCCGAGGTGATCGGTTCGTAGGTCGCGGTGTTGTAGATACCGAGCTTCCCGTCGAGGAAGAAAACCGCGATCAGAGCCAGGAAGAAAACAGGCATAGAGACACCGATCAAAGCGAAGAACATCGCGCCTCGATCGAAGATCGTTCTTCGTTTGAGAGCCGACAACACGCCGACAGAGACTCCGACGACGAGCCACACGATCGAAGCCCCCACAGCAAGACTGATGGATGCCGGCGCTCGGCGCAGGATCACGGTCGTCACGTCCTCGTTCGAATGGTACGAGTACCCGAGATCGCCTTGAAAAGCCTTCGAAACGTAGCGCCAGTACTGCACGTACACGGGCTTGTCCAGACCCAGACGTTTCTCGATGTTCTTGACCAACGCAGGTCTCGGGTTACGCCCGGCCATCTGGACGGCAACGGGACTGGCTCCCCCCGGACCTCGACGGCCCGTTCCTCCGGGTAGCACGAAGAAGATCAAGAACACCACCATGGTCACGAGAAGGACCATCACGACCGCCCAGAGCAGTCGTCGGATTATGTACTGGATCATCTATAGGACCCCCGGGTAGGCATCGCTGCCGTAGCTGCGAGAAGGATACGCCTGGGACCTGCTGCTGCGAAACCTTTTACTCGTCGAACTTTGGGTGGGCGGGTGAACACCAGCTGTACGAAGTGCCGGTCGGAAAGGGCCGGTGCAGATCTCGCTGCACCGGCCCCACCGAACCTCTACCTGCTAAGCAGCGCCTCGGTTACTCGCCGCCTTCAACGTTCGCTACTCCCGCGTTGACCCAGTCCACATGGCTGATGAAGCCCAGGTAGTAGGGGTTAACGAGGTTCTCGCTGTAGACGATGGTCGAGTTGTCCCACGACCACGGGATCCATACACCGGTCTCAGTGGCGTAGCGGTTCGCCTCTTCCCACGCTGCCGTCTGCTCCTCACCAAGCGGCGCACTGCTCGCTTCGTCGATCAGACGGTCCATCTCCGGATCGTCGAGCTCTGAGTAGTTCTGGTTACCCGACGGGAGGATGTTGTCGCTGTGGAACAGCGGGTCGAGGAATGTGAACGCGCTCTGGTAGTCCTTGCACCAGCCGGCCGAAGAACCGATCGCAGTCTTGGAATCGGGTACCGAATAGAACTGCGTGTACTGGTTCGGGAACTTAGGCGTCTTCCCCTTGAGGTTCGTGAAGCCGAGCGCCTCGAGGTCAGCTCGAACCGTCGAGAAGATCTTGTCGTGAGGCGTGTCAGAAGCTCCGACGAAGTTAAGAGGCCCGTCGAATCCATCCGCGTAGCCGGCCTCTGCCATGAGCTCCTTAGCCCGCTCCATGTCACCCGCCATGTTGGGGCTCTCGAAGGGGTTGAACTCCTCCGTCGTGACATGCCCGTCGATGCCCGGCGGTACAACACTCGTGGCGATCGGGCCCGTGGCCGGTCCGCCGAAGACTCGCTTGATGTTCTCGCGGTCGAGAGCGATGTTGACCGCTTGACGAACCTGCGGGTTGTCGAAGGGCTCGATCGTGGTGTTCAGGAAGATGTACCTGGTGCAGCCTTCCGACTCCTGGATCAGACGAGAGCTGAGATCCGCATCCGTCACCACGCGCTCGAGCACCGGCCCCTGCGGGCTGACGTCGAGGGCAAGGTCGTAATCGCCATCCAGCACCTTCTGCACACCAACGTCGTTGTCGAAGCCGAGCTTCCACTCGACGCGGTCTACGTGAGCCGCACGAGCCTCGTCGGTGTCGGCGTCCCAGTTCTCATTGCGCTCGAGAACGATGTCCTCGCCCGGAGTCCACTCTTCGATGTAGTACGGACCCGTCGCAACGACATGCTGGTCGTAGTCGGAGTCGTCCTTCTCGTCGTACTGCTCGGCTGCGGCCCTAGGGACGGGCGTCGTAGCCGGCATCGCGAGACGGAACGGCCAGTCGCCGGCAGGCTCGGTCAGTGTGAACTTGATGGTCTTGTCGCCTTCACACGTGATACCGCTGATCTCGTCTGCGTCTCCGTCACCGAACTCGGTCGCACCCTCGAGGATGTCGTAATAGAACGGGTAACCGCCACCAACCGACGGGATGAACATGCGCTCCATCCCGTACTTGATGTCGTCACAGACGATCTCTTCGCCGGTCACGCCGGTTACATCCTCGCCTCCAAGGGCCTTCCCGTAGGTGACCCCATCTTTGATCGTGAACGTCCACTCGGTGAAGTCATCATTGGCCTGACCCGTATCTGTAGCGAGATCCGGCACCAGCTCGTTCTGATCTCCCAGGTCGATCACGTTCCCGGGGTAGGTCACGAGCGTACGGAAAACGCCTCGTGCCAGGAACCAAGACAGCGTGTAGTACATCGCTGCTGGGTCCATGTAGTCCACGTCCGAAGTACCCGCGATCTTCAAGGTTCCTCCGGCCGTTACATCTTCGATCTCGTCACCGGCCGTCCCGCCGCTGCCTCCGCCATCGTCGCCGCCACAAGCGGCCGCGACCAGCATGAGACAGGTGAGGACGGCTACGACTCGGAGCCAAGCTCTCTTGTTACTCAAGTGTTCCTCCTTACTCTGCCGATGTTACTTACTGCACTACTTGTTACCGATCTACGCATTTGTCTTCGGTCCTGCGTTCCCCCCTCCCTTGCCTACCGGCCGGTCTTCGGGTCGAGCGCATCCCGAAGGCCGTCGCCGAGCAGATTGAAGCCCAACACTGTGATGAACAACGCCATACCTGGATAGAACATGAACCACCATGCCGTCCCATGAGCGACGTAACTAGTCGCGTCTGAAAGCATCGACCCCCATGCCGCGTCTGGTTCCTGCACACCAACCCCCAAGAAGGACAACGCTGCCTCGAGAAGGATGTTCTGCGGGATGATCAAAGTCGCGTAGATGATGATCGGCGCGATGAGGTTGGGAAGGATCTCGCGCATCATGATCCAAGTCGAAGACGCGCCGAGAGAAGATGCAGCTTCGACGAACTGAGCCTCGCGCAAGGAAAGGGTCTGTCCTCGGACGATACGAGCGATATAGGGCCAGCCGAAGAACGCCACCAGAAAGATCACCAACGTTTTCCCCGGTGTCAGCGCGACGGATAGCGCGATCCCAAGTAAGAGGAACGGGATCGAGATGATCAGGTCGATAAGTCGCGAGACGAACGTATCCATCCACCCTCGCCCGAACCCGGCGAGCATGCCAAGAGAAACTCCCAGAACTAGCTCGATACCCGTTGCGATGATGGCGATCGTGAGCGACACGCGCGCCCCGTAAAAGACTCGCACCAAGACGTCGCGGCCCAGGGTGTCGTTGCCGAAGTAGTGCTCGCTGTTCGGTCCCAGCGGTGTGCCGAAGTCGTTGATGCGATCGCGGAACTGCTCATCGAAGGTGTGACCGGTGACGGCGGACGCTAGAGGAGCCGCTAGCGCGACAAGGACCATGAATATGACGAGACAACCCCCGAAGATGGCGACCTTGTCCTGTTTGAATCGGTCCCAGAAGATCTGACGCGGAGAGCGCGCCTGGATCTCGTCTTCTGAACCCTCAGGACCACCGATCGAATAGCCGGCGGTAGTGAAATCGGTCGCGCTCTGGGCCAAACTGGCGACTCCTTTGAGATCCCCCGGTCGCTCCCTGGAGACAACTCCAGGTCGGGCCAGCCTACTACAGCGGTCGTAACAGTGGCAGGGCCATACTGCACGCGGCTCCGGCCAGCACCGTCGGAGCGTACTCCTTCGGGATGCTTTTCCTATGGCTGGGGGCGGCATGATCTGCGGGTTTTAAGTGGGCTTCAGCTTTGAGACATGGGTAAGGGACCAGTAGGAGCCCGACCACTGTGGGAGGAACCGATGCAAAAGATGCAACTCGCCCGTCATAACGTGATCGCTACGTTCCCCAACGCCGACGCGGCGCACAGCGCCGTCGAGAAGCTGCACGAGCACGACATCGCCGCCGAACGCATCTCCTTCCTCGCACCTGATCCAGGCGAGAGCGCCGAACACAAGGGAGAGGGCGACGATCTCGCTACGGGCACGTCCACCGAAGAGATCCACGCCGAGGTACCCAAACGCGCCGGAGGTGCCGCTGCCGCAGGCGCGGCGGGCGGAGGAGCCGCCGGGTTCCTAGCCGGCCTGGTCGCCTTCGGGATCCCAGGGGCAGGCCCTGTGCTCGGTGCCGGCGTCTGGGCGGCTACGGCCGCGGGAGCCACCGCGGGCGGAGTGGCCGGGGGCGTAAGCGGAGGGATCACCAAGATGTGGGAGTTGCACTATCGGGACGCCGTGATGAACGGCGCGGCTCTGGTGGGGGTGCACTCGGGAGATCACCAGGAGGTCCATAGGGCCAGCGTCGTTCTAGCCGAAGCCTCTCCTCAACCAACCCGGGTGGACAACGTCGACGAAGACGGCAACCTCCTCGACGAGTAAGCGGCCCCGGCGCCCCGGGCGCTTCCGCCTGAAGATGCTTCCGTTGAACCGGGGTACAAGGTCCCCCGCGCTTAGGGCGTCGGAGGAGGGGACGACGGCCCATCGCCGGCGGCGCCCCCGGAACCGAATCGATCTTTCATGTCGTCGACGCTCATCCCTGCGTCGGTCATGGCCTTGTACGCGCCATAAGCGATCGCTGCCGCGGACAGAAGTCCTAGGAACAGCCCGAAAGCGACGGCAGAAGACTGGGTCAGCAACCGAAGGATGATGAAGACGAGGGAGAGGGCCCCGAGGGCCAGCGCGAGCTGTTCCGGTGCGAAGCCTCCGGCTCGCACATCTTGCTTGCCGAACGCCTTGAGAGCAAGGATCACGCCGGCTGCGAGGCCGAGGAGGATCCCGAGCCATGCAAGGAACCCGGAGTTCCATCCGCTGATGCTAAAGACGCTGACCGAGTACCACGGAAGGAAACTGGAGATCAAGAGGCCCACCGCACCGGCCAGCCCGATCTTGTGCGAGGTCGTCAATCTGGAAAGATCCATCAGTCTTCTCACCTTTCGTCGGCACAAGGAACGATCCGCGCCATTCCTTGATATAGACAGGAGACCCTTTCAACAGGCCAAGCGCAAGTACCTATCTCGGTCCGATCACTGCCGATCTGCCATCAGACCGGGTCGGCGTATGTACGGAAGCTCGCTCGAGCCGGTCGCCCGGCAACTCGCGTTACCGGACGATCCACCGTACGGCCGCGTAAGACCGGAACCTGAGCCCCGTTCGAGCAAAGGCTTGGCAGCCGGGTGTCCCGCTGTTTGAATGTGCTTCCTTCGATGGGCCGGTCCGAGAAGGTCTCACCGATAGGAGGGTGCGGTCGTGACGTTTTACGAAGCCATGAGATTTGTGCACATCCTTGCCGCCATAGTCTGGGTAGGTGGGGCGATCATGTTCCAGTTCATCTATATGAGAGTCATGGCAGCTAACGATCCCGGAAGGATGCGAGCCTTCGCTGCCGACACCGAGCAGATCGGGAAGAAGGTTCTGATGCCGGCCGCCATCGTGGTCCTCGCGGCAGGGGTCACGATGGTCCTTAACCATGGAGGCATCAACTTCGAGGACACATGGATCGTCATCGGGATCGCCGGGATCATCGGCTCCGCTCTCGTGGGGTCCCTTTACCTCGGGCCGGAAGGTGGCCGCATCGGCGCGTTGCTGCAGGAACGAGGGGGAGAAGACGACGAGATCCGTTCTCGGCGAGAGCGCCTGGTCCTGATCGGGCGCATCGAGCTGACGGTTCTCATCCTGATCGTTCTCGACATGGTCGTTAAACCCGGCGCTTAGCAATTCGATGTTTGCTACCCAGGACACAGGGTGCGATAGGAAAGGCCGCCGCGTAAACGCGGCGGCTTCTCCCGTCACGGGTTACTCAGACGGTAGAGACGTTGGTCGCCTCAGGCCCCTTCGGACCTTGCTGAGCATCGAACTCGACCTGCGCGCCTTCGGGAAGACTCTTGTACCCCTCCGCGAGGATGCTCGAGTGATGAACGAAGAGGTCTTTCGATCCATCGTCGGGCTCGATGAAACCGAAACCCTTCGCATCGTTGAACCACTTGACGGTTCCCGTTGCTGAAGAAGAAGCGCCCCGGGAACGCGACGAGCGATGAGGGGCCGCTTTACGGACGCGCCCCACGTTGCCCTTCGGCTCGCTGAACTTCCTCCGGTCGCTCCGAAGCGGCGCCTTGGTGGCGCGAGCCGATCGGGCCGACGGAGCCTTCTTGCGTCCTCGGACGACCAGTCGCAGCCCTTCAGCTTCAAACTCATCCTCTAAGCGAAGGGCAGTCGCTATCGTGCTCAGATCCTTCAGCTGGTCGGATGTAACGAAGGTGATCCCGGTTCCAGATCGTCCAGCTCGAGCCGTCCGACCCACGCGATGAACGTAGTCGGTGTGATCGCCGGGAGGATCGAAATTGAAGACGTGAGAGATCCCCTCCAGGTCGAGACCGCGCGCTGCAACATCTGTGGCGATGAGGACGTCCACGTGATGTGATGCAAAAAGAGTCAGAGCACGTTGACGTTGCGATTGCGTCTTGTTCCCGTGGATCGAGAGCGACGGGACGCCTTGGCTCTGCAGCTTCTTACTGAGCTTGTCGGCCCCGCGTTTGGTTCGAACGAAGACCAGAGCGAGATCGCGCTCGCCGCGGAGCTCGCGCACCAGGGTGTCGATCTTGCCGTCGTTGGTCACAGGCAGGAACCGGTGGTCGGCCTCTTCGATGACCAGACTCTTCTGTTCGATCTCGTGACGAACCGGGTCATTGGTGTAAGACCTGGCAAGCATGCCGACGCGGCCGTCCAAAGTGGCAGAGAAGAACATCGTTTGGCGATCCCTGCTGATGGGACCTACGATGCGATCGACCTGCGGCTGGAACCCCATATCGAGCATCCGGTCGGCCTCGTCGAGGACCAGGATGCGGACCGAAGCCACCGAGATCATGCGGCGCTCCATGAGGTCGTGAAGGCGACCCGGAGTGGCGACCACGATCTGAGCGGTCGAGGCGAACTTCGCTTGCTTATGTAAGGCAACGCCACCGTAGACCGCAGCAACCCTGAGGTTCTTCTTGCGAGCGATCCCCTGGATCTCGTCGACCACCTGGACGGCAAGTTCTCTCGTGGGAACGAGGATCAGTCCTAGCGGCTTGCGGACGTCCGCGGTCAAGCGTTCGATCATGGGGATCGCGAATGCCAAGGTCTTCCCGGATCCCGTTCTCGACTTGGCGAGAACGTCCCGCCCGGCCAAGGCGTCGTCCATGACGAGCCGCTGGATCTTGAATGGTTCAGTGATGCCCTTGCCCTTGAGCGCCTCACAAACAGGCGCGGACACGCCGATATCGGCGAATGACTTCAAATCGTTCAACTCCTTCGTGCGGCCTATGTAAGCCGCTATCTACGGGAGATTCGAAACGCCCGCACCGCCAAAGGAGGAACCGGAGAACAAATCCCTGGGCAACTTCCCGTCACCCATTACTCATTACTTAACAACCTCAACACACACCCTACAGGGTTATTCCGGCGGAAGCGCGCCGGCCGGGCCCCGAGGGGCCCCTCGAGAGGGCGTGAACGATCTGGGAGTCTCTAGTGGGCGAGGGGGGATTTGAACCCCCACACTCTTGCGAGCACTGGCACCTGAAGCCAGCGTGTCTGCCGTTCCACCACTCGCCCTGCGAACTGCTCCGAACAGCATCCAAGGATGCGAAACACCCGAGAGCTCTTCTCTATTCTCTCGCGGCTCTCGAGAGGGCGCGACCGGCTCCCGCTCCACGACCGCTCCACGACCGCTCGGCTCCGGGGTGCATCCGGCTCCGGGAGGCGGTACCCGGGATAGCCGTGAGGAGCCGGTTCCCACTCCGGAGCGAACCCTGGGTTCTTGTTTGGGTGAGCGCAGCGAGTGGGGCCGGCTCCGGGAGGCGGTCGCCGGAAGGGCGTAGAGAGTGAGCGGGTGAGATGCGGGCATAATCGGCAGCGTGGGAGTCGCCAAGAGCATCGAGCAGCGCCTCGAAGGCCTGGTCGAAGGTTTCTTCACCAAGGTTTTCCGTTCCGGTCTCCAACCGATCGAGGTCGGTCGGCGCATCCTGCGCGAGATGGCGGAAGGCAAAACGGTCTCCGTGAACCGGGTTTACGCCCCCAATGAGTTCAACGTGTTGATCGGATCGGACGATTACTCCCGATTCGCTCAGATGGAGGCAGGTCTGGAGAAGGAGTTCACCGAGCTGGTGATCGAGTCGGCCAAGGAGAACCGCTGGAACCTGATGGGACTTCCAAAAGTCAGTTTCGAGGAGTTCGGAGACTTCGGGAAAGGCGAGTTCAGGGTCGAAGCATCATTCAGCGCGAAGGAAGACCAGCCGCAGGTCGCGACGCACGAGCCGGATCCGGGGGATCCCAGCCAGACTGGGGCGATGTCGCTCCATGCCGCCGACGAGTTAGGGCTGTCATCCGGGCAACCCCAGCTGTTGGTACTCGATCCCTCCGGGAAGCCCACCGAGAAGATCTCGTTGACCCGGGCTCCGGTAACCGTCGGACGACTCTCCAACAACGATGTCGTCTTGTCGGATTCGAATGTCAGCCGCAGACACGCCGAACTGCGACGAGAGGGCTCCACCTGGACGGTCCGAGACCTCGGTTCGACCAACGGCACGGTGGTGAATGGGAAGCCTGTCTCCGAACAAGAGCTCAAAGAAGGTGACCGTCTGTCGTTCGGTACCAGCGAACTCGTGTTCAAGATGGCGGATAACTGATGCCGATCATCGTCCTCGACCTACTCAAGTACGTGTTCCTTGCCGTTCTCTATATCTTCATGGCTCGCGCGGTGCGCGCCGTATGGGCAGAGCTCCGCCCGGTACAGCCTCAAACCGTGGCACCCGGCCGCTCTCGTTCGACAACACGCTCGTCGGGTCGTAAAAGCAAGAAGGGGCCGAAGCGGGCGGACGTCGTCGAAGGGGGAAGCCTGAAAGGAAAGTCGTTCGTCCTCGACGGTGAGCTGCTACTAGGCAGAGCCGAACGATGCAACGTCGTGCTCGACGACACCTACGCCTCCCAGATACATGCTCGGATCTTCTCCCGTGGCGACACATGGGTGGTTGAGGACATGGGTTCCACGAACGGTACGTACCTCAACCGTCAAAAGGTGACCTCACCCACGGAACTTTCCCGCGGCGACCGCATCAAGATCGGCAAGACGGTGCTGGAGATGCGGAGATGAGGGTGACGGTCGGCGCGAAGACCGATACCGGGCGGGTGCGTGAGTCGAACCAGGACAGCCTGCTGGTGCAGGCCCCGCTCTTCGGGGTCGCCGACGGGATGGGTGGGCATCTGGCCGGTGACGTCGCATCCGCGACCGCGGTCGAGATCGTAACGAAGCTTGCCGGCGAAGCGCCAGAGGATCCTGAGAGGCTCGCGGATCACATAAAAGAGGCCAACCGGGCGATCTGGACGAAGGCCGGAGACGATGCTCATCTTCAAGGGATGGGCACGACCTTCACGGTCGCGCAGCTGAAAGATTCGTCCGCTCATCTCGCTCACGTTGGCGACTCCCGCGCCTACCTGCTCCGAGACGGTGAACTAAGACAACTGACTCAAGACCACACGTTGGTCGAACGGATGGTGCAAGAAGGGCGGCTAAAGCGCGAGGACGCTCCACACCATCCGCAGCGGAGCATCATCACTCGCGCTCTCGGAGCCGACCAAGAGGTGGAGGTCGACACCTTCGAGGAGGAGGTCCGGGAGGGCGACCGCATCCTGATCTGCTCGGATGGACTCTCCTCCATGCTCGATGACGACACGATCGCCGATGCATTGGGCTCGCCGGACCGGCCGCAGCAGGTCGCCGAACGACTCGTCGAGTTGGCCAACGAAGCCGGAGGAGAAGACAACGTCAGCGTGGTGATCCTGGACCTCGGGGAGGCCGATCCAGACTCCCCGCCCGGGGGCGCGTCCGAGCGGGCGCCCACCACGGTTCCGGCCACTTCCGCTGCCGTCCCCGTCCGAGAGGCACGAGCCGTAACCCCGATCCCCGAGCGCGACCTCGAAGACGAGAACGAGGCATCCCCGTCGGGGAGCTGGAAGAGGCGGGTGATCATCGCCCTGGCGATCCTCGTGATCGTTCTGGGAGGTGCCTACGCGGCCGCGCGTGTTGCTCTCGGTAACTCTTGGTTCGTTGGAGTGGACGACACCGGAGAGGTAGTTGTGTACCGGGGCATCCCCGACGAGGTGGCAGGTTTCAGCTTCCGGGAAGAACGAGAGAGAATGGGTCTGTCGATAGAGGACCTCTGCAGCTTCCAACGGGCGGACGTCACCGACGGGATCAAGGCCGGCTCCTTCGATGAGGCCAGGAAGGCGGCCGTAGATATCGAAGAGCGCAGCAGGGATCTGAACTGCTTCAGGAAAAGTCAGGTGTGATGCAAGCCTCTCCGGTTCGCAGGAACACCGAACTATCGCTACTGATCATCAGCTTCCTCATCGGATCGGGAGCGCTTGCGCTAGTTGCACTCGCCGACGATCCAGACAAGGTTCCTACGACGGTCCCGGCGATGGTTCTGCTGACGGTGGCATACGTGATCGCACATGTCGTTATGCGCAAGACTGCCAGTCAAGCGGACTCCTTGGTGCTTCCACTCGCCGCAACGGTCAATCTGCTCGGCCTGGCGGCGGTCTATCGGCTGTCACCGGATGAGCTTGGGCCTGCCCAGGTAACGTGGACGGCCCTCGGTATCGGACTGTTCATCGCAACGCTCCTAGCAGTACCCGACTACAAGACGATAGCGAGCTATAAGTACGTCTTGGGTTTCGTCGGCGTAGGACTCCTGCTCCTCCCCCTGACGCCCTTCGGAAGGGTCATCAACGGCGCCCGACTATGGGTCGGCTTCGGGAACTTCGCCTTCCAGCCGGGAGAGCTCGCAAAGGTCTGCCTGGTCATCTTCTTCGCCGCTTATCTCGCCGACCGCAAAGAGTTACTTGCGATCGCATCCCGCAAGGTAGGGCCTTTCCACCTTCCCGATTTCAAACACTTCGGCCCGCTCGTCGTGATGTGGGGCTTATCGCTGGCAGTCATGTTCTTCGAGAAGGACCTCGGCTCGAGCCTGCTCTTCTTCTCGATCTTCCTAGTCATGATCTATATAGCGACCGCCAGGCTCGTGTACCTGCTGCTGGGCTTTGGACTGTTCGCGATCGGCGCTTACCTCGGTTACCAGACTTTCTCGCACGTGCAACTGAGAGTGAGGGTATGGCTGGACGTGTTCAACTCCGACCTCATCGCCGACGAGGGATATCAACTGGCGCAATCCCTCTTCGCTCTTGCGACCGGCGGTCTCTTCGGCACAGGTCTCGGACAAGGACGGCCGGACATCATCCCGGCAGCCCACACCGACTTCATCTTCTCCGTACTCGGAGAGGAGCTAGGGCTACTCGGCACCACAGCCGTGCTCCTGTGCTTCATCCTGCTACTCGCGCGCGGGCTGCGCATAGCCGTGCGAGCCCGGGATGACTTCGGTCAGCTCCTAGCTGCAGGGTTGATCACGATCCTTGGGATACAGACGATCATCATCCTCGGAGGAGTAACGAGGATGATGCCTCTCACGGGGATAACCCTTCCCTTCATGTCGTACGGCGGTTCTTCCCTGTTGTCGAACTTCGTGCTGATCGCGTTGCTGATACGCATCTCGCATCAGACGACGGCCGAGCCGCCGCCGGCGCACACGGCCGAGATCCTGATCGGAGGGCGCTGATGATGCAACGTCAGATCCGGCGCGTCGGGATCACTCTGTTGATCGCGTTCCTGGCGGTCTTCGCGCAACTCAACTACATCCAGATATTCGCAGCGCGCGATATCGCATCCAACCCGGCGAACATAAGAGCTTTACTACGCGAATACTCGATCAAGCGCGGAGACATCCTCACCCGCGATGGCACCCAGATCGCGACCAGCACAGCCACCAACGACCGGCTGAAGTACCTGCGGGAGTACCCGGAAGGGGAGTTGTTCGGTCACCTCACCGGCTTCTATTCCGTGCTGTATGGAAGAGACCGCGCCGAGAGTGCGTACAACGACGAACTTCTGGGCGACGTCGGGGTGTTATCGATGCAGGACATCAGAGACAGGCTCTTCGATTCCGGTGAACAAGGGGATGACGTCGTCCTGACGTTGAACTCGCAGCTCCAGAAAGTCGCTCGCGAGGCCCTGGGCGACAACCGCGGATCTGTCGTCGCGCTCGATCCCAGCACAGGTGCGGTCAAAGCGATGTGGTCGAACCCGTCGTACGACCCCGGGCCGCTTGCGGATCACAACACGAAGAAAGAACGCAAGTACTGGAGGTCCCTCAAGCCGCGATCCCGCACGAGTCCGCTGATCCCTCTCGCGACGTCACGTGTTTACCCGCCGGGATCGACTTTCAAGGTAGTGAGCACGATCGCTGCGCTCGAGTCCGGTAAGTACAAACCGGATTCGACCTTCCCCGACCCTGACGAGATCGAGCTTCCACTAACCGACAACACCTTGACGAACTTCACGAGAACATCCTGCACCGGGGGACCCGAGATCGATCTGTTCACCGCCTTAGAGATCTCTTGCGACACGACCTACGGTCTCATCGGGCTAGAGATCCCGGACCAGGTTCGAGAGACCGCTGAAGCATTCGGTTTCAACGAGCGCTTGCCGTTCGATCTGACCAACGCGGTGAGCGTCTTCCCCGAGATCCCCGACGAGGAAGAGCCGTTACGTGCCTATGCGGGCATCGGACAGGGCGATGTATCGGCCTCACCGCTCCAGATGGCTCTTGTTGCCGCCGGCGTCGCCAACGACGGCACGCTGATGGAGCCTCGGCTGGTTCACCAGATCATCGACCCCTCGGGAGGCGTCGTCAGGGAATCGAGGCCCCAGGAGATGAGCACGCCGATGTCACGGAGCACCGCCCGGACCGTACGGGACATGATGGTCGCGGTCGTCGAGAGCGGAACCGGCACCAATGCCCAGATCCCCGGGATACAGGTCGCCGGGAAGACCGGAACCTCTCAGACCGCCGAGGGAGCAGATCCCCACGCGTGGTTCATCGCTTTCGCTCCCGCCGAGGATCCCGAGATCGCGGTGGCGGTCATCGTTGAGAACGGTGGTTCCGTCGGATCCGAGGCAACCGGAGGTGCGCTCGCAGCACCGATCGCCAAGCGACTGATCGAAGCCGACCGCCAGATCTCTAACTGGTGAGCAAGCCGAGAGTCCTGGGGGGTCGCTACAAGCTCGAGGAGCGCGTCGCCTCAGGCGGGATGGGCACCGTTTACATAGCGGCCGATAAGAGACTCGATAGGCGAGTGGCTTTGAAGCTACTCGGCGAGCACCTGGCGCATGACGCCACCTACATCGAACGTTTCCGGCGCGAGGCTCGAGCCGCTGCGGCACTCTCACACACGAACATCGCCGGCGTCTTCGATTACGGCGAGGATTCCGGAGCGCACTACCTGATCATGGAGCTCGTCGCCGGGAACGACCTTGCCACGCTCTTGCGAACCGAGGGAAAGCTCGACCCCGGGCGCTCGGTGGCGATCGCGGCGCAGACCGCCGAGGCCCTGGGACACGCCCATGAGGCCGGGCTGATCCATCGAGACGTTAAACCCGGCAACATCCTCGTGACCCGCGGTGACCGCGTGAAGGTCACGGACTTCGGGATCGCCCGGACGGCCGGCGACGCGACGCTCACAGCCACCGGGTCGGTACTCGGTACCGCTCACTACGTCTCTCCGGAGCAAGCATCCGGGAGTGCCGTGGGGCCACCCAGCGACGTGTACTCGCTGGGGATCGTGATGTTCGAGATGCTTACCGGAGCGGTTCCTTTCACCGGCGAATCGATGGTGTCCGTAGCCATGCGCCACGTGAACGAAGACGTCCCGCCCCCGAGCTCGCTCGCGCCCGAGGTCTCTCCCGAGATCGACGACATCGTGCGTCGAGCCACTGCCAAAGAACCGGACCATAGGTTCGCTAATGGGGACGCCATGGCCGCCGCCCTGCGCGCCCTTCGGCCGACGACACCTTCCTCGGCCACGGCGGTCTTCGCTTCCCCTGCTGCGGCGGGCACAACCGCAGACATGGAAGCCACAGGAGCGTCGAGGCACGTCCCCTTCGAGCAACGATGGGAACCGCAGAAGGTCGGGCGGATCGTGGTCATCGGTTTCCTGACGCTGGTCCTGGCGCTATTCCTCCTGGGAGCGTTCCGCTTCATCCAAGGGCCGCCCGCGCTCGAGCAGGCAACCCCCGAGGAAACCGAAACGACAGAGGTGCAGGAAGACCCATTCATCCTCGATCCAGGGATTGAGGGCCGGAATGCGAACGAAGTGCGCTCCGAGCTAAAAGACGAGGGATTCAAGGTCATCATTTCCCACATCAACAACGAGAGTCCCGAGGGAACGATCCTCGACACGGAGCCTGAGCCCGGCTCCACCTTGGAGCCCGATCAGACCGTTACCCTGATGGTTAGCTCGGGTGAGGTCGAGATCGAAGACGAAGACGACGACGGTCCTGGGCGAGGCAAGAACAAGGGCAAAGACAAGTCAGGAAAGAAGGACGATTGAGCACGGGACGGACCTACGGCGGCCGCTACGAAGTACTCGAGGTCGTGGGAGCAGGCGGGATGGCGGAGGTCCATCGCGCCCGGGACACACTTCTCGGACGTGAGGTAGCCGTCAAGGTTCTTGCGGAGCGGTTCTCCCAGGACCGCTCCTTCGTCGAGCGCTTCCGCCGCGAAGCTCAATCTGCAGCCAACCTGAACCATCCGAACATCGTTTCGCTCTACGACTACGGCTCCGACGGCGGCACCTATTACATCGTCATGGAATTCATCGAAGGGCGCTCTCTCGCCGAGATCCTCGCGGCGGAGGGAAAGCTGCTCCCAGAGAGAGCAGCCGAGATCGCGTCCGATGTCGCGAAAGCACTCTCCCGCGCACACAGCGCCGGCATCGTTCACCGAGACATCAAGCCGGGCAACATCATGATCACCTCGACGGACCAGACCAAGGTGACGGACTTCGGCATCGCGCGCGCAGTCGGCGGACACGGTGACCAAACGATGACGCAGACGGGCATGGTGATCGGCACCGCGGCATACCTATCGCCGGAGCAAGCGCAAGGGAACCCGGTCGACGCTAGGTCGGACGTGTACTCCCTAGGGATCGTCTTGTACGAGATGTTGGCAAGGGCTGTGCCGTTCAGCGGCGACACGCCTCTATCGGTAGCGTACAAGCACGTACGCGAGACCCCTCGGCCGCTCAGCGAGGTCAACGCGGATGTTCCCGCCGAACTCGACTCCGTCATCATGAAAGCGTTGGCCAAGAATCCCGACAACCGCTACGCGGATGCGGGCGAGATGCAAGAAGACCTCGAGCGCTTCGCGGCCGGACAAACCGTACTGGCAGCGCCGATGCTGCCCGAAACCTCCGTGGTGCCTGCTACGGGGACGCAGGTCATGGACCGTTCTCTTCTCTACGACGACGACGAACCGGAGGAGCAACGCAAAGCGGGGGTGTACGTCTTCGGCGCGCTGCTGGGTCTCGCCGTGATCGGGCTGCTCGCCTGGCTACTCGCGTCTACCTTCCTGGGACAAGGCGACCCGGTTGAGGTACCAAAGGTCGTTGGTATGCAGGAAGACGAGGCGCGCGAAACCCTGGAGAAGCTGAACCTTGCAGTCGAGGTGATACGCCGGCCCAACAAAGCCGACGAGGGTGAGGTCTTCCGCCAGGACCCAGAGCCCGAGACGATGGTTCGCGAAGGGGACACCGTCGAGATCCGGGTCTCTCGAGGGGCTCGACGGGTAGAGGTCCCCAACGTCGTAGGCGAACAGCAAGACGATGCCGAAGAGATCCTCGAAGAGGAAGGTCTACGGGTAGACGTGGTCAACCAGCCCACCGCGGACGCCGAACCCGGTGAGGTACTGAGCCAAGCTCCGGCAGCCGGAGAAACGGTGAACGAGGGAACGACCGTGACCCTGACGGTGGCCGCCGAGCCGGATGCGAGCACGGTGCCCAACGTCATCACCTTCCATGAAGAAGGAGCGGTCAGCGCGATCGAGAACGCGGGCTTCGAGGCGAGCGTCAACTACGAACCCAGCGACGCCGATGAGGGGACCGTGATCGCCCAGGATCCCGAAGGGGGATCTGAAGCGGAGCCAGGTACCACCGTCACCATCGTGGTTTCGGAAGGACCCGACGAACGGCCGATGCCGAACGTCACGTCGCAGGATGCCGATGAAGCACAAGCCTTCCTCGAGAACGAGTACGGCTTGAAGGTAAAACAGCAAACCGAATCCCAAGCCTGCACGGAGCCTCCGGGGAACGTCTGTCGTCAGGATCCGAGCCCCGATACCCCGGTGAGCCCCGGCGACAACGCGACCCTCTATGTCCAAGGCGGCGGAGCGACCCTGCTGCCGATCGACAGGATGCTGGCGCTTTTCGGTCTCTTCCTTCTCGCCTAGGCTGCCCGGGCTTTCCCCGAAGGAGACCCCATGGTCTCAGCCGGGACCTAGCTTGGCGTCCGGGACCTGCAGAAAGAGATGAAATTCTGGAGCAAGGAGATGCCGTCGTGGGTGAGCACAGACTCAGGATGGAACTGCACCCCTTCAACGGCTAAGGAGGCGTGCCTCACTCCCATGACGACCCCGTCCGATGAACGAGCGGTGACCCTCAGAGTGTTAGGGAGAACGGGCTCCTCGTCGATCGCCAGGGAGTGATAGCGGGTGGCCGCGAAACCCGTCGGCAGCCCAGCGAACACTCCTCGCCCATCGTGGTCGATGATCGAGGTCTTACCGTGCACGGGCCCCACCGCAGCCCTCGACACCGAGGCGCCGAAGGCGATGCCGATGCACTGGTGCCCGAGACAGACACCGAAAACCGGCACGTCGATGGAAGAGAAAGCCCTGACCGCCTCGACGGAGACCCCAGCCGCTTCGGGGGTGCCGGGGCCCGGCGACACCACCACTGCATCGGGCTCCAGCGCGGTGAGCTCGGTCAGTGACGAGTCATTGCGCACCACGACGATCTCCTCGCCCAAGGATCCGAATGCCTGCGCCAAGTTGTAGACGAACGAGTCGTAGTTATCGATCAGCAGTAAGCGCATGCTCAGAAGTTCGTCGGCAACAGTCGTTCTGACATGCTGACGAGGATCACCGCGGTGATGATCGCGACGGCGGTCCACAGAGCCAGTTCGAGCAACCGGTGCTTGAGGGGTCGCTTAGTCATGCGCTGCCGGTCTCAACCAGCTCGGCGTAAACGATCATCCGCTGCGCGGCAGAAAAGCGCGGGTGACAAGTGGTCAGCACCAGCTCGGCCTTGTCGCTCTGAACCGCGATCGCCAGCGAATCGGCAGGAACTATCTCTGTTCTGGTGACGCGGTAGACAAAGTCTCCCCATTTCGCCGCGATATCGATCTCGTCACCCTTCTTCAACCTGTCCAGTCCCCAGAAGGGGGCGCCGTAGGTGGTGCGATGTCCGGAGACGATCACGCGCCCCTTCTCGCCGGGGAACACCTCGGGGAAGTCGGTACAGAGCGGCCGCGTGAACCCCTTGCGACAGGACGGATAGTGACCGGGGCCCATCCGTAGTTGCTCGACGTCAACCCCCGCCACCACCACCTCGTCTACCTCGATCGAAGGCATCGACAGCTTAAAGACCGGGTCGCCGGGGGCGGGGGCATAGTCCTCGGGTGGACCGCCGGATCCCTCCCCGGGAGCCGCTGCAGCCGCCAATCGAGGAAGCGCCTGGAACTCGCTCTCGAGCCGATCCTGCTGGCGGTGCGTGTAGAGGTCGGTTCCTTTGAGGGTCCAGCCGACGAATAGAAGCACGCCGATGCCGAGCGAGATCAGTAGCTTGCCGAAGTAATGAAGGAATCGCATGAGGGTGAAGAATACTTAAGAGAGGATTGATAACATCGTGCTCATGCCTAAGAGCCGATCTAAGCGCGACATGCGCCAGCCGCCGCCCAAGCCCAAGCCCAAGACTTCCCCCCGGTGGCTCGGTCCGCTGTTCTTCCTACTGATAGGCGCCGGAGTAGTCATCATCATCCTGCACTACCTGATGGGTGGAGAAGAGGCCTACCGTCTGTGGCTGGGGCTTGGTTTGATCGCGGCTTCCTTCGTGCTGGCGACCCAATGGCACTGAACCCAGCCAGCGCCTGCGGGTAAATAACAATGTTGTGGTTTATCCACGCCTGTGAACAACGCTGTGGAGAATCCCGGTGACCTATCTCGCCGGTGGGGCCGCCCTGATCGCCATCGTCGGATTGGGAACGATGTTCGGATTCGTCCGGGCAGCTGTCGCCGTGGGGATGTTCGCGATCATCGCGACCTTCGGTTCGCGCCAGGCCCGCAGCATGCTGAAGGCTCCCCCTGAGCCAGAACTGGCCGACGTCAGCGGTTATGGACTGCGATACGTGTGCTCGATGTGTGGCCTGGAGCTAAAGGTCGAGGTGGCCGCGAAGGATCGAGCCCCGTCGCATTGCATGGAACCGATGGTGCTGGTGCGCACCGGGGGCGAGCCGCCCGTGGTCTCGGCGTCCTAACCCAGCCGTTCGATCAAGGTCGCGTTGGCTAGACCTCCGCCTTCGCACATCGTCTGCAGACCGTAGCGCGCTCCACGCGCCTCCATCGCGTTCAGCAACGTGGTCATCAAACGCGCCCCAGATGCACCTAAGGGGTGGCCGAGTGCGATCGCTCCGCCGTGCACGTTCACACGCTCGTCGAACCAATCATCCGACAGACCGAGCTCCTTCTTCCAAGCAAGCACGACGCTAGCGAAGGCTTCATTGATCTCGACCAGGTCTATGTCCTCCAGTGCGACCCCCGACCGCTCCACGATCTTCCGCGTCGCAGGGATGGGGCCCGTCAGCATCGTCACCGGATCGGTACCCGCAAGAGCGAAGTCGACAAAACGCGCGCGCGGCTCGAGGCCCAACTCCTTTGCCTTCTTCGGGGTCGTTATCAGTAGAGCTGCTGCTCCGTCGGTGATCTGAGACGAGTTTGCAGCAGTCACCACACCGTCGGGCTTGAAGGCAGGCGGGAGAGCGCTCATCTTCTCGAGGTTAGGAGTACGGATCCCTTCATCCGTCTCGAACAGCTCGATGCCATCCTCGGACTGGACCTTGATGGGTTGGATCTCGTTCTTGAAGCTGCCGCTCGCAGTGGCCTCAGCTGCTCTCTCGTGAGAGCGCGCGGAGAAACGATCGAGCGCTTCGCGCTCCAATCCCCAGCGTTCGGCGATTATCTCTGCCGATAGACCTTGCGGGACCAAGCCTCCCTCATAGCGTGACATCAGCTTCTCAGAGAAAGGAAACCCCGGTGCTTGAGCACTAGAGCCCATCGGCACTCGCGTCATGTGCTCGATCCCGCACGCGATGGCTACGTCGTAAGCCCCGGCCATCACCCCTTGCGCCGCGAAATGTGCGGCTTGCTGGGAAGAACCACATTGACGATCGAGCGACGTCGCAGGAACCTCTTCCGGGAGACCTGCAGCAAGCCACGCGTTCCGGCCCACATTGAAGGATTGCTCGCCAACCTGCGACACGCATCCGCAGATGACATCGTCGACCCGGGCGGCGTCGATGCCTGAACGGCTCACCGTCTCGTTCAGGATCTCGGCCAACAGATCGACGGGGTGCCAATCCTTGAGGCTTCCGTTGCGCTTCCCGAGGGGGGTCCTGACGGCCTCTACGATCACCGCTTCACGTGCCATGCATCCTCCTAAAAACTTGACCGGTTGGTCAATCATCGCGCTTTTCGGACCCTACGGTTGGCAGCGGCGGCTCGTCGAACGTCTGCCTCCTCAACATCACGCTGGTGCCAGACGGAGAGGACTCGAACACGACCTCGTCGCTCAGCTGGTGCATGAGGAAGAGGCCCCGCCCTCCTGAGGCGAGAGGGTCGGGCGGCTCCTCACCGCTCTTGCTGTTGATATCGAAGCCCGGCCCCTCATCGACGATGGTGACCGCAACGTCGGTCCCCTCGAGCACACAGCGCACCCGGATCTCACTGCGTCCTTCCTCTCTGCGCCCGTACTTCACGGCATTACCCGCGGCCTCCCCCACCGCGAGGATGAACTCGGAAGCGATCTCGACCGGTGCCCGAAGGTCCGCGAGGAACTCCCCGACGAACAAGCGAACATCTCTTATCCGGGCTACGTCGTTAGGGATCACAAGCTCCCGCATCGGCTCGGCCATCGCGGAATCGGGAACGATCTGAAGGCCGACCATCGCGATGTCGTCTTGAAGATCGTGGTCCACCCATGCATCTACGGCGCGCCGGACGGCTTGCACCAGCTCACCCGGTGTCCCGACGCCGTAATCCCGCACTAGATCCGAAAGGCGGCCCTGGCCCAGCGGGTTCCCCGACCGAGGCGCCTCGGTAACCCCGTCGGTATAGAGGAACAACGTGTCCCCCGGCTCGAGCGAGACCTTTCCCGTCTTGTAGTCGGACCCTGGAAAAACCCCGAGAGGCAGCCCCCGATCTCCCAGCCATTCGACCTCTCCCGTAGCGGAGTGATAGAGGATCGGGCGCACGTGTCCCGCGTTGGCGTACTCGAGGATCGCCCTCTCCGGATCGAGCACGCCGACGAATAAACGTACGAAGCGATCCATACTTACCCGGCGGAATATCTGCTCGTTCGTGCGTCTCATCAACGAGCCTGGATCCTGCTCATAGTTCGCCACCGACCCAAGGGTGTACCGGGTCAGCGCGGCATCGCTCACGGCCACGGGACCCGCCCCACAGACGTCGCCCATGGCGAGGCCCATCCGGCCATCTTCCAGAGTGACGAAGTCATAGAAATCACCGCAGACGGCCTTGCGGCCCGCTGCAGGGATGTAATGGGCTACCAGCGTCACGCGCGGAAGTTTGGGAACGTTATTCGGAAGCAAGGCGCGCTGATATGTCTCCGCCGTCTTACGAGCCTCTTCTAGAAGCCGCTCGGCTTCGGCCGCACGCCGAACGGCTTCGGTGATATCGACGTAGACCTCGATACGACCGACCAGGCGCCGGCGTTCGTCGCGCGCCGGACGCGACAAGCCTTCTAGGATGCGGCGCTCGGGTATCAACTGCTCGACCTGGAAACGCAGCTCGAGATCGGGGTTATCGAGAAGGTCCTGGAAACCTTCCATGAAACCCTCAGGGTCTTCCGTCTGTCGGGCGATCAAACGGTGAAGCTGTGCGACGGGCTCGCCCACATGGGCTTCGATCTCGAAACCGAACAGATCTGTAGCTCGCCGGTTCAACATACGAACGATGTCCTGACGGTCACTGAAGACGATGGCCTCTTCGACCGCTCCCACCACCGCTCCCAGCCGATGCCCCATCGTCATAACCATCTGGTGCTCGCTCAGCTCCCGGCGGTAATGGAGTCGTAGCTCCTGCGAGAGGACCCCGGACACCAACGCGGTTAGAGCGAAGATCGTCCCGTTCAAGAAGCTCGCGATCGCGCTGGGAAAGTTGTAGAACCAACCGCTGAGGCCGATGTAAGCGGCTATCGACAAAGCGGCCATGATCCCGGCGCGCCGTAGCTCGGTCAAGAGAGCGGCGACCATGATCAGAGGCAAGAAGATGAGATGAGCAGACGGCACGTCACCGACGAAAAGAGCGAAGATCAGCGACGTCCCGATGAATCCCAGGCCGAGAGCAGCGACAGAGGCCGCGCGTTCGCCTTCGAAGCGGGGGATGACGAACCTGAAGATGAAAAGCGCCGCAGCGATCAAGCCTGCCACCAGTAAGAGGCCCAGCCTGTACTTGCCTTCGCCGAGCCTCGCCACATGAAGGACTAGGAACACGACTGAGATCGTTCCGAATGCGGTTCGCTCGGCGACGTGCAACAGCCAGCGCCAACTGCCTCTCTCGATCACCTCAGAGCGAGCGCCGATCATGTCCTTCAGCAGGTCGATGGGATTCGGCTTGCGGTCTCCGATCACATTACCTTTCGTCGCTCAAGAACCACCGGTCATCCACGCAACCTGCTCGCCCCTCATCCTCAGCGAGCTCCAGCTGCGCCGCTACAGAGAAACGCGCTACAGGATGCAGATGAGCGGGCGTATCGGTGTAAACGACGTCCACTATCTCCTCTAGCGTCTTGGGGCCATCCTTCAACGCCGCGAGGATCGCCTCGGCGCGTGCCTTCCTATGTCGGATGTACCCCTCGATGACCGCAGAACCACCATCGAGCGGGCGGAAATGTCCGGGATAGATCCGGTCGATGGGAAGGGCTTTCAACCGCTCGAGCGTGGCGAGATAGTCCCTCATGTTCCCGTCGGGTGGAGCGATCACGGCCGTCCCCTCCCCCAGGACGTTGTCTCCCGCGAAAAGACTCGCGGCTCCTTCGAGAACGAAACACATATGGTCGGAAGCATGTCCCGGGGCGTACAGACATAGGAGCTCAACTCCGCCGGCCGAGATCCGCTCTCCGTCGCTCAGGGGCTCGACCTCTGCTGCGCCGGCCGGAGTCGTACCCCACGCTCGAACAGGAGCACCGGTCGCTTCGGCCAGAGCCTTCGCTCCTCCTACGTGGTCGCCGTGGCGGTGCGTGACTAGGATCGCGGCGACCCGGCCGGCCGCCTCTAGGACGGACCGGATGTAGAGGTCGTCATCAACGGCGGGGTCGATCACGAACGTGGGGTCGGTCCCGACGATGTAGGTATTGGTCCCGGGGCCGGTCATCACTCCGGGGTTGGGGGCAAGCACCACGTGTACCAAAGGAGAGACCCGCAACGAAAGGATGTGACCCGCTCCTTTCAAGCCGCGCTCGGCAAGACCGGCGCGGGCTCCGGCCACGGTTGTATACGCGTCGAGACGTTGAAGCATCTCGACGGTCGGTGGCGCCATCAAGGCCGACCCTGCAGCGAGATCCGACAAGGCAGCCGAGGGGGTGCTCCACCGGCAGCCATCGACCTCTGCCGGATCCGGATCGGGCTCCCATCCTTGCGGCGACTCCGCGAGGAAGAAGCGGGTATCGAAGCGAACCGGAGATCCTTCAGGCGTCACCCATCGTCCCGCCGGGACGAGATCGGCCGTCGCGAGAGTCAGACCCTCCTCTCGGCAGAGCCTGAGGAGATCCCCTCCATCGCGGCGCTCGGAGCGATGCAGCTCACCGGGTGGATCGGTCGTGAGCAATAGGCCCACTTCCTCGAACGACTCCCGCAGAGCGCAGATGTAGCTAGCGAGGGCGACGGCAGCGTCTTCCTCTCCGAGGGCCTCGCCTGCAGCGGCAGGATCGATCGCGGAATGGGCGGCCCAACCGTCGTCGAGATCAGCCGGCTCGACGGCTCCCCCGGGGAAGACCATGGCTCCACCCATGAACCTCAGACGCCGAGGCCGCTTCGTCAACAACACCTCGAGGCCGGATGGCCCGTCCTTCATGATCACGAGCGTCGCGGCCGGTCTCGGTTCGATACGGCCAGCGGCTGGCGAGGGATTCACACTGGTAAAGGTATGTTCTCTTGCCGAGACGCCGCGAGCGCGCAAACCATAAGGAGGACGAAGTGGCAATCAAGTTCCTAACCGAGGAGTGGGCCCAGACCATGACCGAAGCCCTGAACTCCTCCGATGACTTCAAGAACGCGGCCGCCGGCCAGTCGGTGAAGCTCCAGCAGGTGGTTACCGACGCCCCCGATGGCGAGGCCAAGTACTACTTCACCCTTGAAGATCAAACGGCCACCGTGTCTCTCGGAGAGATCGACGATGCCGAAACCACCATCACCCAGAACTACGAGACCGCGGTAGGACTAGACAAGCAAGAATTGAACCCGCAGAACGCTTTCATGCAAGGCAAGCTCAAGGTAACCGGCAACATGATGAAACTGATGCAGCTTCAGGGCGTCATCAACGCGATGCCCAAAGCCACAGCCCACATAGAGCGCGAGTACTAGAACCCCGAACCATCTGACCCCCTCTTCGGAGGGGGTCTTTTCGCGCCGCCGTGACGACGGACGCAGCCGCGACTATCCTCGGCGGGTGGAATACGTCTACCCGCCGGTCGAGATCTTCGCCAAAGGTGCCATGCGCGCCATGGGCTACGACATCCGCATCACGGGTGAAGAGAACATCCCCGCTACAGGAGGCGCGGTGCTTGCCTCCAACCACGTCGGTTATCTCGACTTCGTCTTCACCGGTCTGGACGCGCACAAGCACGGCCGACGCGTGAGGTTCCTCGCTAAGAAAGAGGTGTGGAACAACAAGATCGCAAAAGTGCTGATGAACGGCATGCGCCACGTGCCTGTCGACCGGTCCGGAGATCCCCGTCGCGCGTTCGACGCCGCGACCGCAGCGCTACACCGCGGAGAGATCATCGGGATGTTCCCCGAATCCACGATCAGTCCTTCTTTCGTCGTTCGGAAAGGGAAGACGGGCTCCGCGAGGCTCGCTCAGAGTGCAGAGGTTCCGCTGATCCCGGCTGCGGTATGGGGGACGCAGCGGATATTGACCAAAGGACGGCCGAAGAATCTCCAGCGCAAGATCGCGATCCTCATCAACGTCGGTGAGCCCATCCCGACGACCGCCGATGACGACCCGCGCGCGATAACCGACGAACTGATGAACAGCATCGCGTCGTTGCTCAAAGAGACCCAAGATAGTTACCCGCAGCAGCCTCGCAACGATGACGACCGGTGGTGGTTGCCCGCGCACCTGGGTGGGACCGCGCCTCGTCCCGAGGACGTAGAGCACAAGCTGAGAGGCTCGAGCAAGAGGGATCCAGAGGATCCCGTTCCTTAAGGTTTCTCTAGCTTCAGCGCGTCACCGAAGTTGGAGTTCCCTTCCAAGAACCGAACGCTATCTATCTCCTTCTCGAACGGGCCCTTGTAGCGCAGGATGTAAAGCCCGTTACGGATGTCGGTCACGTAGATAAGGCCGTCGCGGATGATCGGGAAGCTCCACATGGCGACCTTGTCGTGGCCGGACGTCAGAACTGGGTCCTCGCGCAGGACGTAAGGCAACGGCTCCGGCACGTACTCTGCCGCCTGACCGGGCTTCGCTGGGTTGGAGATATCGAGGACCTGGAGCCCGCCTGCATGCCATGACATGACGGCAAGATTGCGGGTCAACGTGGGGTTATGCGCCGAGTAACTGGATGTGGAATTCCTTACCGGATCGTTGTCGGTGGGTGAGTCGCAGAACTCCTGGGTGTTCTCTTCCAACTTGAACTCCGAGATCACCTTCGGCTTCTTGTGATTGCGGATGTCGATGATCCGAACCCATCCCCAGGGACACCCATGATCCGCTAACAGACCCGGCGCGTACCCGTAGACCTCATCGGCCGCGAGCACGTAGTCGCGTCCGTAGAACTTCACCGCACTGTGTGCACCAGGATTTCCCCAAGTCGGGTGATCGGCCATGTTGGTCACGAGCTTGATCTTGGGCTTCCGCTTGCCTGCAGCAACCTGGGAGGAATCGGCCTCGAGATAGCCTCCGCCGAGCGCAGCGATGTGAACCCTCTTTCCATTGTTCGTGACGGTCATCGAATGGAGACGGTTATCGCCCGGCGTCGTGATCAGTGTCTGAAATTCAGCGATGTCCGTGAACTTCCCCTCGCGGGCGCCGGAGATATCGGTGACTGTGAATTGCACCCCCGCACTGGTGTTCGATTGATACATCAGCGTGCGGCCCTTCTTCTTGGGATCGTCCCAGATGAAGAACTCGTGCGGGCTCTTGTCGGGCACGAACGAACTCAGAAGCTCGGGAGCGGCCGCCTTGTCACCCGAGATATCGAAGAAGAGGTAGGTATCGCTCTTGGTCGCCGACTCGGGGGAGCACAGGTGGATCAAATAGCTGCAATTACTGGCGAGGTTCAGGACGATCAGGATGTCTTCCTCAGGCCACACCCGCATCTCACGAGAGGTCTCGCCTCGGTTCCCGACATCCGGTGGGCCGATCTGACCCACCACTTCCGGCGTCTCAGGATCCTTGATGTCGACGATCATGATGCCCGCGTTCGGGTGGGTACCGTCGGTGCGGCTCCCCACGTAGGCGTAGTCGCCGTGGATCGCGAGGGCGGCATTCATGCCTCGATTACCGAGAGCGCTGTGACCCACCAGCTCTATCTCTCCCGACGGATCCCCATCCTCGACCACCACGCGGGGCCCGGTTTCGGCAGCTCCCGCTCCGAACGGAACCAACAAGCACATGGCGAGCAGTGGGATAAAGATGCGGCGCACGAAAAGGCCTCCCGATCGTTGGATGTTCAATAACAGGGTTCGACGGTAGGGAGGGCGCATCCTGCCTTGTTCCCGACTCCTCAGCGGATCAACGAGGCCACCAACCCGAACTGAGCTAGGTGGTAGGTCGCGATGATCGCGACCGGCATCCATGGGGCGGGGCGAACAAACCGATTGAACCCGATAAGAGTGTCAGACAAGAAGAACAAAGCTGCCCCCGCGACCGCCAGCGGGATGAAGTCGGCCATCGCGACCAACACCATCGTCGCTATCGCGGCCATATAACCGGCGACCGGTATCGCGAGTTTCGGGTTCGATTCCCGGGCCCCTGCAAGGATGCGGCGTCCGACCAGCAGAACGACCGCCAGGAAGAAGGCGGCGATCACGCCCACGCCCACGGCTCCCAGTTCCGGATAACTTCCGGCGAGGTGTTCGGGACGGAACTGGAAACCGATGATGTAAGCGCCATGTGCCAGCAAGAACGAAGCAAGCCCAGGAATGAATCGGTCGGGGAGCATCAGAAAAACATCGCCGGCAAGGCTGAGGATCAGGGCCATCACGAACCAGTCCCGGCGCGCCGGATCGATCGGATCGAGCGCCACGGCAGCGGCGATCAGAAAGACCATCACAGCCGGCTTCGCCACGTACTCCACGCTCTTGTCCCGCCTGTGCACCGCCCACCAATCGACGAGCGCCGCGGCGGCGCCGAGCACCAGGAGTATCTGGGTCGCTCCGTTCACGCCCAGGACGCTACGCCAGGACTCGTACACTCGCTAAAAACGACAGGAAGGATCCAGATGCCGCAAGCAGCATTCGTGACCAACAAAGGCGAGTTCAAGGTTTCGCTCATGCCCGAACATGCCCCGATCACGGTTAACAACTTCATCGATCTGGCGACCGGCAAACGCGAATGGAAGGACCCGAACGACGGGCAGCGGAAGACCGACCCGCTCTATAACGGCACCGTGTTCCACCGGGTCATCCCCAATTTCATGATCCAAGGCGGCGACCCTCTCGGCTCGGGGATGGGTGGGCCCGGCTATCGGTTCGAGGACGAATGCCCTCCGGGCGGCCCGAAGTTCGACCGTCCGGGGCTGCTGGCGATGGCGAACGCGGGACCCGGAACGAACGGATCGCAGTTCTTCGTGACCGTCGCCCCGACACCGCATCTCACGGGTCGCCACACCATCTTCGGCGAAGTGATCGAAGGGATGGATGTGGTCGAAGCGATCGCCACCGTCCCAACCGGCGCCCAGGACCGCCCCACCGAGGACGTGGTCCTTCAAGAGGTCCGGATCTCGGAGGACTGAGTCGATAGTTCGGTGAGTCGTAAGGCACCCTGGGGGAAGCTGCCGGAACGCCTGCCGCGGCCGCTCGGACTTGCTCTCGTAGCGGTGGTGGCAGTGGGTCTCCTGGCCGCACTGGCTCTCGGCGCCGGACGCCTCCTTCGCTCCGGCATCCTCCCCAACGTCCGGGTAGTGACCAGCGACCTCGGCACACTCTCGGAGGAAGAGGCCCGCGCCGCGCTTGAGGATCTCGAAGGCTCGATCGCGCAGGCTGAGCTGACCATCGTGCGGGAAGAGACCGGACGGTCACCCACCAGGCGCTTCGTCACCACGCGAGAAGAGCTCGGTTACCAGCTTGATGTCGACGCGACCCTCGTGGCAGCCGCGCAGCGAGGCCGCCAGACGAATCCCGCTGCCGCTTTAGCCGACCACGTCATGGCGACGTTCGGCACCATCGACGTCGACCCGGTCCACGGCTTTGACCGGGCCAGCGCTCGGCGGTGGTTGGAGATCGCAGCCGGCGAACTATCGGATCCAGCCTTCCCAGGAGGGTTCGAAGCTGAAGGGACCGACATCTCGCCCCTCTACCCAGAGCCGGGCACCGAGGTGCAGCCTGCAGAATTGAGGCGCGCCGTCCGGCAAGCACTCGACCGCCCCTCCGCCGCCCGGATCGCGGTGACCGCGGCCGACGTCGAGCCCCCTACAAATGAGAGCGACGTAGACCGGCTCGTCCGGCGCGTCCGGCGCGCCGTGTCTGCTCCGGTAGAGCTCACGAGATCGGACTCGTCTTTGAGTTTCGCCCCGGAAGACATCGCCGGGTTACTGGAAGCAAGAGTGACCGGCGAGGAACTCGAGCTTTTCGTACCCAAGAAAAGCTTGCGCCGCTTCGTCAAGGACGACATCGACGAGCTCGAGACCGAGCCCCAAGACGCCTCGTTCCAACTGCGCGGCGACACCGTGCAGGTCGTTCCCTCCCGGAAAGGGTTCTCCTTCTCGCCGAAGGCAGCGGCCCGTCAGTTGGTGAAGGTTGCGACCACGGCGGGAGAGCGAACGGCCGAGCTCGCCGGCGACGAGATCGAGCCGGACTTCTCTACCAAGGACGCCAAAGGATTGAACATCACCGAGCAGGTGTCGTCGTTCACCACCTACCACCCGTGCTGTGAGCCACGGGTCGAGAACATCCATCGCATCGCCGACCTGGTCGACGGTGTCGTGGTCAAACCCGGGGAAAGCTTCTCGATCAACGACCACGTTGGACCGCGCACGACCGCCAAGGGTTTCGTCGCGGCCCCGGCGATCCGCGACGGCGAGATCGTCCAGGAAGTGGGAGGAGGGATCAGCCAGTTCGCCACCACGTTCTTCAATGCCATCTTCTTCGGCGGATACGACTTCCTCGAATACCAGGCGCATTCCTACTACTACGACCGCTATCCGAGGGGCCGCGAGGCAACGGTCTCGACACCCGCTCCGGATCTTGCCTTCCGCAACGATTCCGATGCCGGCATCTATATAGACACGTCGTACACCGATACTTCGATCAGCGTGGCGTTCTACGGGCGTACCGACGCAAACATCGAAGCCGTGATGGGAGAACCCTTTGACCAAGAGCCACCCACGGAGCAATGCCGGCGCAATGACTCTTTGAACAAGGGCGAGGATCGAGTCGTGCAGCAGGGCAACACAGGCTTTCAGGTGATCGTCAAACGTCTCTTCCGCAACAACGGCACGGAAGAAGTCTTCAGGACCCGCTACCAGATGCAGCCGCGGATAGTGGAGCGGCGCCGCTGCTGAACCTGGCGCCGCAGGCCCAGGGAGTGGACCAGGTGCGCGAGTGGAGCGGATCGGGATCGAACCCGCCGGAAGGAGCGGCGTAGCCGCCCGGCGGTGTTCGTGTGGCACCGGGCGTGGGCGGGATCCGCGCCGCGAGCGCCAGCGAGTGGAGCGGATCGGGATCGAACCGACGACCTCCTGCTTGCAAAGCAGGTGCTCTACCAATTGAGCTACCGCCCCCAGGAAAAACGTGCTTCTACCAGCGAAAACGTTACAGGGGGTCGCTGACATTTTCGAGCACAGCGCTCGAACAGCACCTAACTGAACAGTTTTTCAATCAACTGTCACCCCTTCTTTGGTTCAAGCTTCTCATCTCCAACCAACCGTCGGATCGAGTTCCGACGCGGGCAAAGACCAGGATGCACGCGTCCTGTACCGATGCCTAGAGTTAGGCGGCCCTGTAGATCACCTCGACGGCGACACCTGGTGGCACTTCGATCCTGACGATCGGACGCTCGGCCTCCTCGTGGGCCAGCGTCGCCAGCGCCTGAGTCGCTTCCTCAATGATCTGCCGGATCTCCTTCGGCATATGTGCCTGTGGGTCCAGTGCCTTGTGTCCCGCCCACAGCATCCACGCCTCCCGGACGCCCCTGGCGCTCAGTCGGTACTCAGCGTTCTTGCTGTGCTGGTAGAAACCCGTAACCAGACCCCTCCTGCACCAGCTCCTGATGGCATTGCCAGGCTTGCCCTTCCCGTCAGGCCTCGGGAAGTGTCTTGCGACGTCCGGCACCTTGTACCGGTATTCTTCTGTCATACCTCTGCACCCCCTTGATTGCAGATGCTTATCATCTGCGTGCATCTGCACGATACCTAAAACATTTCGGGGTCACAAGGGGTAATCTCGGCATTCTCTAGCGACTTTTGGTGCGCATAGCCATATGCGGGCCCAAGCCCAACCCCCGAGCACGCCGATCGCTCGGAGCTGTCAAGAGCGCCTTTGGCGTCTGCCTGAGGTCGCTTACTCGGGGGCGCTCGAGGTGAACCAAGGAGCGTTCAAGCGCTGGGGTATCGGCGAAGGTTTCCGCCTCAACCCGTAAGAGGTCAGCGGCGCTCGTAGAGGTAGAGGACCCGTCCCGAATCGCCGACCGGCTCTTTGGAACGGAGCTCGAAGGGTTCGGCGAAAGCTTGTTCGAATCCAGCCTCCGAGTAGGTGTCGAAGATGTCGTCCCTAGAGCCGAGCATGAACTCGACCTTGGGATCGTTCTTGGGGACGAACTCGACGACCAGCCACCGGGTCAAGCGCGCGAACCACGAGGCGACCATGCCGAGGGGAACGTTATTTCCGATCGCGAGGTGGTGGACCAGCGCCAGAGCGAGGACCAGGTCTGCGGGACCGCGGTCTTCGAGCGTGTCGCGCTCGGCGTTCGCCCAACCGATAGGAGGACTCGGGTTCGTTAGATCGAGCACGAGCGGAAGCACCTGCGAGAGACCGTCCTCCTTCGTCTTCAGGTAATGGGCCTCGACCGCGCCGGGGTCCACATCGAAGGCCACCGTGTGCGCCCCATGATCGGCGGCGATCCGCGAGAACATCCCCGTGTTCGCACCGAGGTCCCACACGATCTTCGGATCGACCTGTTTGACGAAGGCCGTCACCAGCTCGCGCTTCCGGTCGAGCGCTTCTTCCGAGTAATGCGCGGCTTCGGCGTAGTAGTCCACCCACGTCGTGCCCTCGGGCGCCCACTCCAACGAGCGAACCACTCCCATGAGGTTGTCGATCAGCCCTCGGAAGGCTTTCAGAGAGAACCGGCCCTTGACGTCCTCCCGCTTGATGGCGTCGCCCGAACGCTTGCGCTGACTCTTGGCGTGGGCGTGGATGTGGATCTGCAGACCGGGACGGAGCTTCGTCTTGCCGGGAAGGAGTTCGGATGCGAGGTCGAGAGGGACACCGTCGATGAACATCCGGCTCATGGTTCCTAGTCTGATGTCGACGAGGCTCATCAGCGCAAGGGGCGCTAGGAAGTGCTGGCAGAACTGCGCGTACGCGATCCAAGGCTGTCCCTCGACGAGCTTCTCGAACGAAAGCGTGTCGATGAGCACGGCGCGCCCGTCGACGAACTGGATGTTGTAGGCACTGGCGTCCTTGAGGCTCATCCCCGCGTCGAGGGCCAGTGTCTGGATCTGAAGGGTCGCGAGGGCGGCATCCTTCAACTGACTGAATGACCACTCATACGGGTACGAGATGAACGGCACCACTTCCGGGACGAGGATCTTGTAAGCCCCGTCTTCGTCCGCAGGTTCGTGGGTCTCATGTTGGATGAGGAGGTCCTGTTCCACCAACGTCTCGAGCAGGCCGGATGACGTGAGCAGGTCGAAGTCGGGTCGATAGACCTCATTGACTCGCCGTTTCAAGATCCCGTCTTCGACGTACATGGACCCGCTTGGGTCGCGGAAGGACGAGCCGATGCTCTTCACGCTCCAAGGATCGTGGTCTAGTGTTTGCGAGAGAAGAAGGAGACGATCCGTCGCCAGAAGAGCTTGATCCCAAGCCCCACCGCCATAGCGCCGCCGACGACCGCCTGGAAGATGATGCTGCCGGAGCCCGGATCCAGATAGGCGTTGGCAGGCGCCACGAATATCAACAACATGCACGTGGCCAGGAAAGCTACCCACAGGATGTTAGATCGAGCTCTCTTCATTACTCCCCCTGTTCCAAACGGCTCGATGGTCGTTGTCCGCCGCGGCTCTCTGGCCAGCTTGAGGATGCTACCCCTGCTGCAACTCCAAGAGAAGAGGCCCCTGGGGGCGGCTTTCGACCAGGAAGAACCGCAGGTCGTTCACGCCCGAGCGGAAGCGGGCCGGGGAAAGCATCGCCTGGAAGAAGAACCCGTCGTCCTCGGTGGCCGTGGCCTGAGTGACCGCGGCGATCCGCCCGTTCAACCCCACCGCGATGACAGGCTCGCCCGGGAACTCTGCTTCCTCGAGTCGACCCGTCAGCAGCGCAGGGAGAAACCGCGCCTCCAGATCGATGTCCGAGTAGCGTCCTCGCCGGTCTACTTGGACGGTGCCTTGCCCCGCGGGCTCGGCGGAGGGTACCGGCGCGTCGAGAAGGCCCCGTGTCCCGGGCGGGGCGAGGGCGTACGGATCGAGCGGCCGACCGCGGAAGGTCGCGTACTTCCGCTCGATCGTGGCTTGGAGCTCGGTCCCCTCGTCGCTGACCGGAACCGATGACGGACCGAAACCCATCCGTCTCCCCGTGGTGCCCGGCGCGCCCGGAACCAGCGCTTGTCCGTCAAGGTCCTCCCACGGATCCCTGATACCTAGGAGGGCAGCGAGGGTCGGCAGGATGTCGATCGTCTGAACCGGCGCGTCGATCACCCTCCCGCTCGTCTGTCCCGGATCCTTGATGAACATCGTTATCGGAGCTACGCTCCCGACGGTTTCCGGCGCGGCCGAACGCCGCGGCGCGCCGGGCACGAACGAGGTGCCATGGTCCGAGACCATCACGATCAAGGTGTCCTCATACATCTCAGCTGCTTCGAGAGCATCCAGCAACTCGCCGAGGAGGTGGTCGACCACCATCGCTTGGAGCATGTGTCGTTGGTATCCCTGCGCCGCCAGCCAAGCATCATCGCCCCAGCGGGTCCCGGCCTGGTCCGGGATCGGCACGGTGCCGGGGATGGGCAGGTCCTGGGGGTACTCGTACCCCTCCGACAGGTAGCGCCACGGCGCATGCGGTAGTAGGACGTGCTTGAAGTAGAAGGTTGGCTCTCGCTCGGGCGCGATCCGATGGATGAACCGCCGGAACTCGGAGGGCGGATCTCCCATCCCCACGACGTTCCGGGCTCTGGGAACACCCGCCCTGTCGTCTGAGGTTGTCTGCGCGGCAAAATCACCCCAGTTCTCGTCGACGGGGGGGAGGTCGCCCGTCATGTCCTCCGGCAAGAGCATGTGAGCGGCTATCAGCCCGGTGTCGCTGAGGAGTCCGCGCATCCGGGACGGGAACGACGCCAGGCGAGGCCGGCACACCTGTTGAGGACACATCCTGGTGACGAGCTCTTCCGCCTCGACCCGGTAGTCGGCGCCGAGCATCGTGAAGATGTTCCGGGGGTGGTCCGCGGCCGTCGGCAAAAGACGGGCCCGCGGGTACACGCCATCCAGGAGCGCTGGTACTGCACGAGCGGTGTTGTCGCTCACTGTCGTCGCGTTGCGATACCAGTTCGATGAATCTGCGAGGCGCGCCAGGTTGGGGAAAAGGCGCTCGTCGATCTTTAGGTCGCGGTTGAGGACGCTCGCTAACGGAAGCTCATCGAAGATCAACATGACGACGTCTGAGGGGCGCTCGACCGAGCCTCGCGGCAGCAGCTCGACGTCATCGGCCGCGATCGCGCGCGCCGCGGGTGACGCGAACAGGAACCATCCCGCGACGGCTATGGCAAGGAGCGGCGCCCACTGCAGGATCGAGCGGAGTGGTGCGGTAGTGATGATGATCCAAGCGATCGCAGCTCCGATAGCCAGCGACGCGATCAGGAGCAGCGCCCCTCCCGTCGTGAATACTTGGTTCAGTACCCGGAGTCCCAAGAGTGTTCCCAGGGCAGTGAGACTCGCGATGTAAACGGCGCGCCCCGAGCCTTCGTGCAGCCTCCCTGCCAAGAGCACGACCGCGCTGAGAGCTGCCGGGAGCAACAGGACGAGGCCCAGAGTGAACAGGACGATGTCGATCCGCGGCGCGCCGCGAGCGACGAAGAAGGTGGCATTCCGGCTGAGCAGGTCGAGAAGGGGCTGTCCTACCCCCAGGAGCAATAGGCCGGTGATAGCGCCGAGGACCTCCGCGGCAGACCCCAAACGGCGCGCCGGTTGCATCCCCAGACCCTACCGCCCCCCCGTTTCTGCGGCAGAATGCGGTTGCTATGCAACCACTTCCGTACACGGAAAGTGCGGTGCGGGGGAACCGCCTGCTCCTTGGTCTGATTAGGGTGCTCAGATGGTTCCTACAGGTCTCGACGATGCGCCCCTGATCCGGGCGCGCGAACTCACCAAGCTGTTTGCTCCTCACGTTGCCGTCGACGCGATCGACTTCGAGGTCCGGCGCGGAGAAGTGTTCGGATTCCTCGGGCCGAACGGAGCCGGCAAAACCTCGACGATGCGCATGATCGGGTGCACCTCACCCCGGAGTGGCGGCACGCTCGTCAGCTCCCGCTACGAGCGCTCGAGCCTGATCGTGAGCTCCAACAAGACCTTCTCCGCGTGGACCGAGATCTTCGGTGACGCCGTGGCGGTCGCCGCCATGGTCGACCGGCTCGTCCACCACGCCGAGGTGATCC
>JBPCNH010000044.1:0-8197 GCA_051001455.1 Actinomycetota bacterium | reverse complement strand
GTCCAAACATGAAGTGCCGACCGACCGTTATGACACCGCGCTCCAACAGCTGATCGAAATCGAGATGGGTCAGCTCACGGCCTAACAGCCGCTGGCCCATCCGGAAAGTCATGTTCCTAAGCGTCTTATTGTATCGAGGTTCAAAACTTCCTCAGAACGGGGACGACCAGAAGCTGAGGCATCATGGGTTACGCAAGTACCGACACTCGTCGCTGCGAATCTTTGCGTCTGTAAGGTTAGCCCTCGTCACTAGCGTGCAGTCGCGATATCAGACTTTTGATGCTGTCTCGACACAACCGAAGTCGCAGCCGGAAGTTGCTGATATCTACCAACCGCGGGGCCGCGTGACGCGACCAAAGATCCTTCAGAACCGGAGGTACCTATGCGAAAAAATCACCCAGCCCGCTCCGTTTCCGTGTATGACCTTTGTCGTGCAGGGGGAAGAGTTCGAGCAGGTGCTGCAGGCGGCGCGCCTCGGCGCGCCGTGGGCGTGGGACGTGATCTACCGGGAGCTCGCAGGAAAGGTCACCGGGTACCTGCGGGTCAACGGCGCGCCGGACCCCGAGGATCTGACCGGCGAGGTCTTCCTCCAGATCGTGAGGGATCTGAAGAACTTCGACGGGGACGAGCGGGCGTTCCGGTCCTGGATCTTCACCGTCGCCCACCACCGCCTCCTCGATGAGCGGCGGCGCCGGGGCAGGCGCTTGACGGAGGTGAGCGTCGAGGGCGCCGAGCCGCCGGAGCCTCAAGGAGACACCGAGGCCGAAGCGATCGCCCGGCTCGGGTCCGCCGAGGCTCTGGCCCTCCTGAAGGCGCTGGCCCCCGGCCAGCGAGATGTCCTGCTGCTCCGGGTCGTGGGTGACCTCACGGTCGAAGAGGTGGCCCGAGCGATCGGGCGGAGGCCCGGTGCCGTGAAACAGCTCCAAAGGAGGGGCCTCGAGGCGCTCCGCAAGAGATTATCGGAGGAGGCGTAACCCTTCTGCATCCTCGGGCGCTTACAGGGGTGATGACCAGACGAAAGCGAATCACTCACGACGACGCCGAGGCCCTTCTATCGGGCCGAGCGAGCGACCACCCCGAGGTGGCCGGCGTCCTGGAGGCGCTCCACTCGGGCTGGTCCGGCCCGTCCGAGGACCGGGGACCCCAACACATGACGGCGATACACGAGGCCGCCGTCCGGCACGCCCACGACGGCGGGCCGGCGGCGACCGCCTCGCCGCTCGCGACCGCAGCAGCCACAAGCCGCCGCCGGTTGCTCCTGAACCGCTCCAGGGCCGTGGCATTCAGGTTGTCGAGCATCGTGGTGGCATTGTCCGCCGCCACGATGGGACTCGCACACGCGGGGGTCGACCTCCCGGGGAACGCGGCAGAGAAAGCTTTCTCGGTGGTCGGCATCGAGCTTCCCAACCAGAGCTCCGAGACGAGCAAGTCCGTAGCCGAAGACGTGAGGGCCGCCAGAGAAGGGACCGAGCCCGGCTGTAAGCGAGGGCGCGCGGTCGCGACCGCTGCATCCCAGAACCGCCAAGACGAGCCGAAGGACCGCAAGGATCCCTGCACCAAGGACGAAAGGTCGTCGGAGAACGGTTCGGCTCGGGGTGGCAAGGCGACCGGCGAAGAGAAGTCATCCCAGGGGAAAGAGAAAGCGACCACCGGCAAAGCAGAGGCCGAAGAGAACAAGAACAGCGCCCCCGGTCATCCGGCGAGCCCGCCCGCGACCCAGGCGGAGCGCCGCAACGACAACGCCGAGCGACCCGACCGCGACCAGGGCGAAAGACGAGACAACAGCACCGGCAACGACAATGGCAAGGGGGCGAAAGCTCACACCGACCGGATAGAAGAGTTGACTTCCGAACAGGCACCATCCATCGGCACGTCCAGTACGAACAAGGGGTAACAACGGCATCCCCGGCGACGCCGGGAGAAAGAGCGGGGTTCATGTCGATAGCGTGCTTCTGCAGCACTTGCTCCAGAGAGGTACACGTAGGACCGAAGGACGAGCTCGTCTGCCCGGTTTGCTATTCCCCCCTGTTGCTGCTCGAAGAAAGTGCGAAGGACCTGTCCCGGGCCGTCTGATCCACCACTAGCTATCACCTGAAGAGGCGGAGCCGGAGGGGATCCGCCTCTTCTCGCGCCACCTGACCCGTTTCCGTAGTGACTCGTTGGGTAACCCACCTAACGAAGAGCATTCGGTCCACTACGGAAACGGAGCAATCTTGTCGGAATGGCTTGGCAGCGCGCCCTCGACCCTCGGCTGGGTCGCCGTGGGCACGGCGCTGATTTATCTCTCCGCGCTGATCACCATCCGGGTCGTCGGCAGCCGCACCGTGACGCGCATGTCGGCATTCGACTTCGTAGTGACGTCGGAGATACCTCGCTCTCGAATCGGTCGTGGCAGATAGCAGACGACGAGGACGGTTCCGCCTCCTCGAAACGCTAGCGGCACTGATGGCCGTAGCTCTGATAGCCAGTGGTTGCGGAGTCGTCGAAGCCATCCCCACCATCAGCGACGAAGACTTCGAGCCTCAGCTGACCCCGCAGACCTCGACGATCTTCGACCGTAAGGGCAAGAAGATCACGACCTTCCACGGCGCCAAGAACCGAACCGTCGTGGATATCGAGGACGTTCCGAAGCGGGTCCAGGACGCAGTGATCGCCATCGAGGATGAACGCTTCTACGAGCACGACGGTGTCGATCTCTTCGGGGTCGCGCGCGCCGCGGTCCACAACGTGACTTCCGACGAGGGACTGCAGGGTGGTTCGACCATCACTCAACAGTTCGTCAAGAACCGCATCATCGCTCCGGGCGACGACATCGCCGAACGGAGCATCGAGCGCAAGATCCATGAAGCCGCCCTCGCTCGACAACTCGAAGAAAAGTTACCGAAGGACGAGATCCTCGAGCGTTACCTGAACACGGTCTATTTCGGCAACGGTGCATACGGCATCGAGGCCGCCGCCAAGACCTACTTCGGGAAGAGACCGAAGCAGATATCCGTCAAGCAGGCCGCGACCTTGGCCGGAGTCATCAGGACGCCCGAGTATTACGACCCCTACGATCGTCCCAAACGCGCCAAACGCCGCCGCAACCTGGTCGTCCGGAAGATGGAGGAACTCGGCTTCATCGACAGCGACCAGGGGGACAAGGCAGTTGAGTACCCGCTCGGCTTGAAGAAGCAGCCGAAGAAACGGCGCCACGATGCCGGCTACTTCGTGGACTACGTCAAACGTCTCCTCGTTCACCACCCGCGCTTCAAGTTCCTCGGCGACACGCCGGGTGAACGCTCCGACCGCCTCTTCACCGGGGGTCTCAGGATCCACACGACGGTGCACCGGGGGGTCCAGAAAGCGGCGGAGAACTCAGTGAGCAAGATCCTCGAGAAGAAGCGAGATCCGCGCGGCGCCCTCGTCGCGATAGATCCCTCCAGCGGCCACATCCTCGCCATGGTCGGGGGTCGCGACTACTTTAAGAAGGGCGATAAGTACTCGAAATTGAATCTCGCGATCGGCGGGAAACCGAATCTAGGGCAAGCCGGAGATTCAAAGCGCGCACCCGGTACCGGACGCCAAGCAGGCTCCGCCTTCAAGCCGTTCGCCCTCGCCACCGCGCTAACCCAAGGTGTACCGATATCGCGGAAGCTT
The DNA here is from genome assembly GCA_051001455.1 of Actinomycetota bacterium. Taxonomy (GTDB): domain Bacteria; phylum Actinomycetota; class CADDZG01; order CADDZG01; family WHSQ01; genus JBPCNH01. Next base: position 4,558 of record JBPCNH010000044.1, on the reverse strand, counting down.
CCGGGCAAGCAGTGCAAGGAGTTCCCGGACCCCCATCGGAACGAGCCGTGGAAGGTCTGCAACTACGGCGGAGCCTCTTACGGTCCGGTGAGCCTCGAAGAAGCGACGGTCAAGAGCATCAACACCGCCTACGCGGAGTTGATCCTCGATCTCGGCCCTAAGAAAGTGACGAAAATCGCGCGTCGACTCGGTATCAGGAGCGAACTCGCCGCGGTGCCGTCTGCGGTGCTCGGAACCAACTCCGTCAACCCTCTCGACATGGCCACCGCGTTCGGCACGTTAGCGAACCGCGGTAAGAGGAGCCGTCCGGTTGCGATCACCAAGATCGAATCGGCCGCAGGCGAGGTGCTCTACAAGGACGAGTCCTCTGCCAAGCGTGTCCTAGATCGCGGCGCCGCATACGTCACGACATCGCTCCTACAAGACGTGATCAAGAGAGGTACCGGAACGAGAGCCCAGATCGGTCGGCCCGCCGCGGGGAAAACGGGAACCGCCCAGGAATACCGCGATGCCTGGTTCGCCGGTTACACGCCCAACCTGGCGGCGGCGGTGTGGGTGGGATATCCGGAAGCTTCGATCTCGATGAAGACCTCCTGCGTCGGCCAGAACAAGAACGAATGCAAGCCGACGCGCATCCAGGTGACCGGTGGATCGTGGCCGGCGATGATCTGGCAGCGGTTCATGGCGCGCGCGGTGAAGAAACTCGGTCTCCCGCCGAAGGGATTCAAGCGCCCGGACGGGGCCCTCATCCAGGTGACGGTCGACACCCGCACCGGATGCCTCGCCCATGCCGGCACTCCGGCGGGAGCCCGGGAGCGGATAGAGGTCCTGAAGAAGGCGAAGCCGGAACGAGACGCCGACAAGTGCAAGAAACAGCAACTAGAGGACCGGAAGAAGCGCAAGGAGAAAGAACGCCAGCGCGAGCAGAAGAACGATGGTAACGGTGGTGGTGGTGGCAACAACGGTGGGGAAGGCGGTGGCGGTGGCGGCGATCCCGAGCCGGAACCGAAACCCGAGCCTGAACCAGAACCGGAGCCGGAGCCGATACCCGAGCCTGAACCAGAACCAGAACCGGAACCGGAACCGGAACCTGAGCCGGAGCCGGAACCGATACCCGAGCCCGAGCCGGAGCCGGAGCCGTCGCCCGAACCTTCCTCGGAACCGGAGCCTTCCCCCTCGGGCTCCGAGACGCCGGACGATCCGGAACAACAGTCCTAGAGAACAACGTAACGGGCCCTAGGGGATCAGGTTTCGGATCCGATCCCCTGTTGATCCGGCTGTCCCGCCGTCCGACGATCTTCTTCGGCGTCGAAGGACTTCGCGATGAGGTCCTTGAGCAACCTCTCCTCCCGACGTAGCACTTCCTTCCTCTCGGGAAGAGCTATCTCGGTCAGGTCTTGAAGCGCTGCGAGGATACGGCGAGTGACCTGCAACGACGATCCCGAAAACTGCCTGATCTCAGCGAATGCCAGGTCGATCAAGGCCTCCCATTGCAAAGGCGACGCGATCAACCGGACGATGGCTTCGTCGTCGGTGTGCTCGGTTTCCGGAAACGGCTTTTTCGCCAGCCTGCGAAGAATGTCGTGGATCTGGTCTATGGCCATCACCGCGGTCGTCGGGTCATTCAGCGATGGCGAGAGACCTTTTTCGGCTACGTCTACCAGTTGTCGCAAGCCGAAACCCAGATCCTGCTGCATCGAGCGCTCGAGACCGAACGAGAGATGGGACAGAACGACCTCACCATCGATCTCGCCACCTCTGACATCAACAACCGTCTGTCCTGTCGCAACGAAGTCGCCGACAGAGCGCTTCATCTCGAAGGCGAGACCTTTGCTTTGGGCGAGTTGCACGAGGCCATTGTGATCGACCGCATTCAGGGACCCCGGCCCCGGCGAGATGATCTCATGAACAACGGGTTGTTCGAAGAGTTGCCGGTTCTTGGCGGCCGCCGGATCGGCCTCCGGGAGCCGGTCGATCAGTGCCCTTGTCTCGTCTCCTACAGCGGCGACGATGTGGGATACCCGAATCGAGTGAGCCATGTGTGAGATATATGAGACGAACATCGCGACGCTGGCCAAGACCAAAACTAGAAGCACCATCATCGAGATCGAAGGGATGCTGATGCCGTCGTTATTTCCAACGGTGATCACCCTCAGCACCATCAGGCAGTAGATGAATGTCGCGATGAAAGTGCCTAGTGCGAATTGACTTTGTCTGTCGCGAAGGAACGTTCTCAGAACCCGAGGTGAGAACTGCTGACTCGATAGCTGCAACGCAACGATCGTGATCGTAAAGACCAAGGCGGTAAAGGTGATCACCGCGTTCGCGACCGTCTGGAGGATGGCGCGGGAGCTCTCGGTACCTCCGGTGAAGACGAACCGAGTGAAGGGCTGACCTTCGGTTAGGTCGTCCAGCAGTGTCGTCACCAGCGCCAGAGCCACCGCGCCGACAACCATGACCGAGGGGACGAACCACAAGGTTCCGGCGAACCTCTCGCGCAATCGCGCTAGTGGACCCATCGAAGACTCAGTATCTGACACTGTTCACCTCTCGGGAGCTAGGCGGATAGACCCACGCCATTGGATCAGATCTCAAGGCGCCGACTCGTCACTACGGCTCTCCAAGAAATAGGCGCCGACGGTCGCAGCCAATGACGCGAAGAACACCACGGAGTACAACGCGAGGACGACCTCCATCACCTGTGCCAACCCGGACGACTGCTTAAGCGGCTCGCCGACGATCGTCGCTAGGGCCGCGCCGTGGAGAGCTTCACCGTAAGACTCGTAGCCCCCGAACTCGTAGAGCAACTGGCTCGAAGCGAGGATGACGATAGAGGTAACCGCCGCGAGCCATACCGCTCTATCGGCGAGCTGACGTCCTGCCGTCCGCGTCGCACGTATCGCCGAGGAGATAACGCGGCCGCCGCGTGCCAGCCGGAAGATCCGGAGCAGCCGCAGGAACCTCAGGAACGGCAGCACGAGGAACAGGATCTGCCACCAGTTCTTGCGCAGGAAACCGATCGTAGAAGGCGCGATGACCATCCGCAGCACGAACTCTGCGACGAACACTGCCCAGAGCACCCATCCCAGGACGAACAGCGAGCGCTCGAGGACGGTGCCGTCTTCCGCGAGGGTCTCGCCCAGCACGACGAGCAAGAAGAGGATCCCAGCCGCCGTCATCGCCCCATCGAGCCTGTCGGCGATGTCTTCGGATAACCGGTCCCTCTCGGCCTCGGGACGCTCGAGCACGGAAGTCGGCATGCAAGCATCATGCCCTCCGCAGGACATTCCATCTCCCACATAGAGGATCGGACCGTCTCTGGGCGGGCCCGCCGGCAGGAGGCTCGGAACAGGCGAAGGCCCGGGGGTTAGCCGGGCCTCGCGGTGGTAGCGGCGGGTGGACTCGAACCACCGACTCAGCGATTATGAGCCGCTTGCTCTGCCCCTGAGCTACGCCGCCAGGAGCCCTCCGTGGTCGTCCTCCGGCGGGTTCTGGTCCCAGATGGAGGTGGAGGGTGGAGCCCCGTCACAGAATCGAACTGTGGACCTTCTCCTTACCATGGAGACGCTCTGCCGACTGAGCTAACGGGGCGTGGAAAACATGCTCTGACCTGCCAATTTGTACTTTCGAGCCGTGATTCTCTTCTCGCACAACGCTTCAGCAGCGTATGACTGTTCGAGAATGGAGCAGCTTACGGAAGGATGATACAGGGGGTCGGACAGCGCCGCAGCGCCGGGCACGCTCGAGGAGCTCATCCCTCCCTGGCGGCGACACCTGAGGGCTGCGAACCTACTCCCCCCGCACGACCGTCTCCTATACATCTAGTGCCGAACGGTTCTCCCAGTTCCTCAGCGAGGGCGGTGTCCCGCCCCAGGTGACGGCCCTCTCCACCAGAGACGTCGAGGTCTTCATCGAAGACCCAGCTGGGACGCTAGCTCAAAGAGAGCTACCAATAGATATCTATATCTATATCTGATAGGATATCGCCATGAGCGATCCTTCCGGGACCCTTGTCAAGCTTGCTCGCCTCCGTAGTGGACTCTCTCAGCGAGAGCTCGCCCACAGGGCAGGCACATCCCAGCCGACACTCGCCGCCTACGAATCGGGTCGCAAAGCACCGACCCTAAAGACGCTCATGAGAGTGCTAGATGCAGCAGGCTTCGAGTTGCGGTTTCGGCTCGAACCAGCTGACCACCACGACGATTGGATCCGCGCTTACGAAGAGCGGCTTCCGGCAGCCGTCCTGAACAAGATTCGTGAGGACGATCGACGCCGGATCGCTCGGGCGAAGGTCCAAAAACGTGCACCAGTGGGCAAAGCTCGAAAGGGCGCGACAGGGGCGAAGCCATGACGGGTGCCGACAGGCCTCCGGACATTGCCTCGATCGTCAGGACCCTTGGGCTCCACCGGGTTGAGTTCGTTGTGATCGGGGCATTGGCTGGCCTTCTTCAGGGGATCCCGCTTCCTCGAACGCTTGATATCGACATCACTCCGGGACCAAGCAAGGAAAACAAACGACGCCTAGCCGAGGCGCTGAAAGATATGGAGGCGACTCTTC
>JBPCNH010000043.1:0-33987 GCA_051001455.1 Actinomycetota bacterium | reverse complement strand
GACACGAGCTCGTGGCTCTGGTTCGTGCGGGTGCGAGGTTCGTGAACGGCAAGCTGGTGGAAGCTCAGGATGACGAGAAGGACGTCGCGTGATCAGATTCCAATCCACAACTCTTGACTATTTCTCGATTCACCGAGGCCGTAGCACAATAGACTTAAGACGCGAAGAGCATACTCGCTCCTCCTTTTCGTTCCTTGGCAAGAGATGTTTCCGGTTAGAGATGGTGCAAACGCCGATCTCGGCAAGCCGGCCTCAAGATGACCTCAGATAAAGAAGCAGCGATCAGGCCGATGCATCGCTACGGAGCCTTCGTCCTTGGACCAGCAAGCGCACCCCCACTACGAACACGAAGACGCCAAAGACCCGCTGCAGGCTCTCCGCGTCGATCGACAACGCCAACCTCGCCCCGGCGTATGCGCCCACAGTGCCGAGGACTGCGATCAAGAAGGCAGGACGAACCAGCACGTAACCTCTTTTCCGGTGAGCGAAAACCCCGGCGAGGGCCGTAGGTACGATCACGAACAACGAAGTCCCTTCCGCCTCATGCTGGGTCGCACCTAGCAGGAACACCAAGAAGGGAACCATCAAGACTCCGCCGCCGACACCGAACATCGCCGACATGATCCCGACACCGATACCCAGAAAAACCAGGGAGACCCCGACCAACAGCATCTCCATCGTCACGAGATCACCATGAATGCCCCGAGTGCGAAGAGGACACCCCCGAAAAGCATCTTTAGAGTCGATTCGCGCATCGCGGCCATGAACCCGGCACCTAGAGGAGCTCCCACTACTGCACCGAGGGCGACCAGTAAACCCGGCTTCCAGTTGATCGCCCCATCGAGCGCATAGGTGGCGGCGCCCACGGCCGCGATCGGCACCACAGCCAGTAACGATGTCGCATGCGCCTCGTGCTGGGTAATCCCGGCTACCAGCACGAGTAGAGGGACGATCACGATCCCGCCCCCCACGCCGAGCAACCCACTGACCACACCCGCGGCGATACCTATCAGAAGGAACGGCCATATTGTTTCCCGCACCGATGAAGCATAGGGGACCGGTCCTTACTCCGATGGAGGCCGACACCCAACGGAATGACTCCGAACGCTTAACGCGCGTCGCCTAGCGGACGCGCAGTGCAACGATCGCGACGTCGTCTGTCGGTACACCCTTCTGGGAGTCGAGGACCTTCCGCCTATCTGATCTGCGACCGCCTGAGCATCGAGCCCGCGGCATTCCTCCAGAGCCCGCCGCAGGCCGAAACCGCCTAGAAGAACTCCATCGCGGCGCGCTTCCGTGCCCGGGGCGGGAGTCGAACCCGCACGCCTTTCGGCAGCGCCTTTTAAGGGCGCCGTGTCTGCCATTCCACCACCCGGGCGACCCCCAGGATACGAGGGAGTGATCACGGTCCCCTCAGATGAGAGGCCAAGGCATATGAAAGGGTCCCGATGGTTCCGGGAAGCGGCCATCGGTAAGAAGGAATTCGAGGCGGGCGCGCGTCTCGAGCAGCTCTTCGGCGGCGATCAGATCCGCCAGCCGATCCGCCACATCTGACCCTGAGGCGAGCGCGGACTGCAGCTGCTGCAGTGCATCGCGGACGGCGGCGGGGATCAGCTCTCCCCCGAAAGCCCAGATCACGGTCCTCAGCTTAGGCTCCACGTTGAAAGAAAGACCGTGATCGACCCCCCACAGCCGCCCCTCGGGGCCCTCGAATATGTGACCTGCCTTACGATCGGCATTGTTGATCACAACGTCGAACGCGGCGAACTTCTTCATCTCGTCGCGACGCTTGTGCATCATCACGAAGTAGTGCTGGTCGGGATCGTGATCGATGAACAGCTGCAATGATCCGGACCCTAGAGGGGCATCGGTTCGCATCACCGTAGGCGGCACGAACAACCAGCCTGCAGCCTCAGCAACGATATAGGCGGCAACCTCCCTAGCCGCCAGCGTGCCTGCGGGAAAATCCCACAAGGGTCTCTCGCCCTTCTGTGGTTTGTATACAGCGTTCACTTCGTACTCACCCCTCATCACTCGAACCAGGAAAACCCGATTCGAGGAAAAGGGGAGGCGTCCCAAGACCTCGATGTCACCACCGGTCAGGACCTCGAGAACGTTCAGTTGGGATGATGTCCATTCGTAGCCGGACATGCGTGTCCGGCAGGATCCATGGGCAAGCCACAGAGTTGGCATTCCGGCCGCCCCTCATTGATGACCGCCAAGGCGTGCAAAGCGAAAGCCCTCACCTTGTCCTTCGTCAGCGCGATCCGGAGAAGTTCCGGAGGATCAGCGGGCTCTTCCAGACCCTCTTGCTCAACGGGCCCGAACTCGATGACGATCAATTCGGTCGTCTCATCGTAGGCGATCCCGACGGCTCCGACCCGCCACTCGCCCGGCATCGGCACTGCATCGAGAACCGGGTCCCGCTCGAGCGTCCCTTCGCGCACCGGATCCCCGGGATCGATCATGAGAAGCATCTCCGTGAGTTTCTCTGCCAGCACCGCGACCTGTTGCTTCTCGATCGTCAGTGTCTGGGTGGCGGACGCAGTGCGGATCTGGACGAAGAACGAGCGTTGGCCCGGCTCGCCGATGTAGTCGGTCGTGAAGATGTCTGGGACGAGTGCATCGGCGCTCATAACGATCCCTTGCTCGGAACATGGTTCAAGGCGATCACCCTTGGTTCCCCCTCGCCGAGGCCCAGTACCGTGATCGAGCCAGGAGCCACGAGAAGGCGTTGATACATGTCGAGATGAGCACCTAGATAGTGGACAACCACGAGTTTGATGACGTCGGCATGGGTAGCGCAGCAGATGTGTTGCTTGGGATGACGGGTTACGAGCTCTTCCACCGCCTCGACGGCTCGAGCTTGGACGGCACGCAGAGTCTCGCCCTCGGGAAAGCGGACCTGAGAAGGGAAACGTTGGACCGTAGACCACAGCTTCGTCTTAGACAGAACCTTCATAGAACGATCGGTCCAGCGGCCGTAGTCGACCTCGCCGATCGCTCTGAGCTTTTTCACCCTCAAGCCTTGATGCTGCCCAGCGATGATATCGGCGGTCTCGTAACAACGCTCGAGGGGACTCGAGTAGATCGCCTTGAACCGAATGTCCGATAGCCGCTCGGCAGCGGCCTCTGCCTGACCGCGTCCTTCTTCCGTCAGATGAAGTCCTTCCATCCAACCGGACAGCTTGTAACCGGTGTGCTCGGTCACTCCGTGACGAACGAGATGAACGATCGTCAACGGGCCAAGGACTCGTCGAGAGCCTGCAGGGCACTGGGGTTCTCGAGCGCAGACATATCTCCTGGATCCTCGCCGAGCACCTTCGCTTTGATGGCTCTGCGCAGGATCTTCGCCGAGCGTGTCTTCGGGAGCTCCGCAACGAACCGGATCTCGGCAGGCTTGAAGGCCTTGCCCAACTCGTCGGTTATCTCTTTCGTGACTTCTTTGGTGAGGTCCTCGGTGATCTCCGTCCCGGGACTGAGGATGCAGAAGCACCACACTGCGGTGCCCTTCACCTCGTCGGGCACACCAACGGCGGCACACTCGATGACGTTGGGATGGTTCACGGCTGCAGATTCGAACTCGGCGGGGCCGATCCTCTTCCCCGCGATGTTCATGGTGTCGTCGGATCTCCCATGAAGGAACCAGAAGCCATCCTCGTCCACGGAAGCCCAATCGCCGTGGACCCAGACATCCGGCCACCGTGACCAATAAGTTTCGAGATAACGCTCGGGCGCTCCCCAGAACCCGCGCGTCTGAGCCGGCCACGTTTTCGTGCAAGCAAGCTCGCCCACCTCACCCGGCGCGGCCGGCGCGCCGTTTGCATCCAGGACGGTCATCGCCATCCCGAGCGACGGCACGCCCAACGAACAAGATTTCTGAGGGATAACGGGAGCGCCGCCGAGGAAACAGGCACCGACCTCGGTTCCACCCGACAGATTCATGATCGGCAACCGCCCGCCTCCCACCACTTCCGAGAACCACCTGTAAGGCTCTGGGTTCCACGGTTCCCCCGTCGAGCCCATGACGCGAAGCTGCGACAGATCATGCTTGTGGACCGGCTCATCCCCGGCCGGCATGAGGGCCCTGATCAACGTAGGCGACACTCCGAGGGTGGTGACCCCGTGGCGGGAGCAGATCGACCACAGTCGGTCGGCATCGGGATAGTTCGGAGCGCCTTCGTACATCAGCACAGCGGCGCCGTTGGCGTGACCCCCCACCATCTCGAGTGGACCCATGATCCACCCCATGTCGGTCACCCAATAGAGAAGGTCGTGAGGCTTGATGTCGAGCTGGTAACAGACCTCTTGAGCGATCTTGACGAGGAAGCCACCATGGACATGGACACTGCCTTTGGGCTTCCCGGTCGTCCCCGAGGTGTAGGCGATCATGAAGGGGGTTTCGGGGTCGAGATGCTCGGCGGCGAGGTCTCGGGGCTGATCACCGAAGGCATTCGCCCATGACACGTCTTTTGCACCCATCGAGATCTCGTCGTCCTCGAATCGAGGCCATACCACCACATGCTCGACAGAAGGTGAGGTCGCTACAGCTTCGTCGGCCACCTCCTTCATCCGCACCCGCGCTCCCCGCCGGTAGAACCCGTCGGCGGTGACCAGAAGCTTCGCTTGCGCGTCCTGCAGCCGTGTGACAACCGCCGGCGCGCCGAATCCGGAGAAGATCGGGAGGTAGACGGCCCCGATCTTGGCAGCTGCGTACATCGTGATCACCGCTTCGGGCACCATCGGCATGTATACGGCGACGACATCTCCCTTGCCCACCCCGAGAGCTGCCATCCCGTTCGCGGCTTTGTTGACCTCGGCTGCCATGTCCGCGAACGTCAGCGTCCGGGTGGCTCCATCCTCTCCCTCCCATACAAGGGCGCGCTCCGATGCGCGCCCGGACTCTGCATGTCGATCGACGCAGTTGTACGTGAGATTGACGGTCCCCCCTACGAACCATTTCGGCCATTGAGGACCTTCAGAGAGATCGAGGATCTGTGTATATGCGTCGAAGAAATCGATACCGACGTCCTCGATGGCCGCCTCCCAGAACCATTCGATGTCTTCTTGGGAGCGGCGGACGAGCCCGTGATAGTCCTCGATGCCATGCTTGCGCATCAACCGGGTGACGTTCGCACCCTCGATATATCCGGCATCCGGCTCCCAACTGAAGTCACCCATAGTCGCCGAGGCTACCAATCCCCGCAGCCGACCAAAATCGAGCGGGCGGGCGATCGCCCAAGCCACACCTCGACTACCGGAGCAGCTGAATAACCAACCCATCGAGGATGTCGCGTTCCGATACAAGCACCTCGGCGCTATCGAAAGTCTCCATCACCTGTAACAGGATCTCGGCCCCGGCCACGATGACATCCGCCCGGCCGGGCTCCAGTCCCGCGGTGAGCTTCCGCTGCGAATAGGTCAGGGACTGCAACCGCTTGGCGAGCAGCCTGACGTCACCGTGGGACAGCACGAAATGGTGGGTTATGTCGGGGTCGTACACCGGGATGCCGGTTTTCAGCGTCGCCAGCTGAGTCACCGTTCCTGCCACGCCGATCAGGCGCGCGCCCGCCGGCACTCTCAAGATCGCTTTGGCGGCGGCGAGCTTCTCCGATACCTCTGCCCGCATGTCGCTTAACTCGGCTTCGGATGGTGGATCCGATTCCAGATACTTCTCGTGCATCCGCACGCACCCGATATCGAGTGACACGATATCGGAAGGTTCTCGACCCTTACCTACGACCAGCTCGGTAGAGCCGCCACCGATATCTACGACCAGAACCGGACCCTCATCATCGAGATCCGAAAGAGTGCCGAGAAAAGTGGCGCTTGCCTCCTCTTCGCCGGTCAGCATCTCGGGAACGGTGCCGGTGAGGAGCTTGACGCCTTCGAAGAACTCCTCGCGATTCTGAGCGTCCCGCACCGCCGAGGTTCCGGTCACCCGAAGTTTCTCCACTCCGAGTTCGCCGCAGGTAGCGGCGTAATCGGCGATCGTAGCGAGCGTGCGCTGCAGAGCTTCGGGATCGAGGATCCTGCGACTGTCCACACCTTGGCCGAGTCGGGTGATCGTCATCCGCCGTTCGATCGACCGGAACCCACCCACCTGCTCCTCTGCTACGAGTAGACGCGTGGAGTTCGTGCCTACATCGATCGCTGCGACTCTCATCTACTCCCGCGTTCCTGCGTCATTGGTGACTTCGATGCAGGCCTGGCGGCAATCGGGCCAGCCGGTGCCGGACAATGTCAACGCGCCGACAGGGTTACCGGGCTGAGCCAGCTCTTGTGCGACATGAGCATGTAAGCACTTCACCTTGTCCGGACCACCACCAGGAGGAGCTCCGGCGTCCTCGATGACCGCGTGCTGGTCGCGGCGGGACTGCAATCTCTCCAACGATCCAGTCAGTCGAGCGCTAAGTGAGGCATCGCCGGCAAGTCGGCGGTTGAGTTCTGCCATGTCCCCGCGCGACTCGAGACCGCTCACGCGTTTCAACAAGAGAGGGCATGTCAGCCAATAGAGCGTCGGGAACGGCGCTCCATCTTCGAGCACGGGATGATTCTCGATCGCCATCGGAACACCGAGATGGCAGCGGCGCGCGACGCTCCATCTGCCTCGCAACGAACGACCGAGTTGCGCAGAGACGACCGCCTCGTCGGCTGCAGAATGCTCTAAGGCTGGCGACATAAGTGATCCGGAAACGCCCACTAGCGAGGGGTGGGTCCACGCCTACGGCGCAGGAGAACTACCTCTTGTTGTCTTTATGACGCTTCAGGTCTACGAGACGCTCCTGGGACTGGTTCATGAACTTCTTGAGCTTCTGCTCAAACTCGGGGTCCCGGCCGCCGCGGCGCATCGGACGCTCTTCGTAACCCGGTTCTGCCTGCTTGACGGAGAGGTCGATCTTTCCGTCTTCCTTGGTGCCGACGACCTTGACGGTCACGCGGTCGTTCTCACGGATGTGGTCGTTGATGTTCTTGACATAGTTCTTGTCCACCTGCGAGATGTGGACCATGCCGCTCTCACCGGTGTCGAGCTTCACGATGGCGCCGTACTCCATCACCTTCACGACGGTGCCTTCGACTATCGATCCGATCTCCATCCCTCAATGGTAGCAGCCGCTCGCCTCAGATTGCCCGCTCTCCCGCCTATATCCCGAGGAAGCTGATGAAGGATTCGATTAGCCCCGGCTCGGACTCAGGAGGGGCCGCCTTCCTCGTCGCGCGCCGCTCGGCTTTCCTCCGCTTCTTCTGCGTGTCGGTCGGTTGCATCGTGATGTAAAGCGTTTCACCCGGACGAACCAGCCCTGCCTGCTCGCGTGCTTGCTGCTCGACGAAGTCGGGATCCTTCAAACGCTCGATCCGTGACTCGAGCTTCTCGTTCGTTGATTCGACCCTGCTCTTCTCGTTAGACATCTCCGCAAGCCTCTGTTTCTGAATCAGAAGCTGCTGGGTGGGCCCCCACAGCATCGAACCCATCAGCCCGCACGCGAGCAAGATCGCGACTACCTGAGGGCCTCTCCCGAACTCGGGCCAGCTCAGCCTCTTCATTCCACTCGCGCGCGTCGACACGTCTGTCGCACCATCCCTAGATCGCCGCCTTGGGGAAAGCGCGGCGTCCCGGATACCGCGCTGTATCCCCGAGAGCGTCCTCGATGCGGAGTAGCTGGTTGTACTTCGCCGTCCGCTCACCACGAGCCGGCGCGCCGGTCTTGATCTGGCCGGCATTCGTTGCCACTGCGATATCCGCGATCGTTGCATCCTCGGTCTCACCGGAACGATGGGAGATCACCGTCGTATACGCGGCGCGCTGTGCGATGCGCACACAGTCAAGTGTTTCTGACAGACTGCCGATCTGGTTCGGCTTGATGAGGATCGAGTTGGCGACACCTTCGTCGATGCCTCGCCGCAGCACCTCGGGGTTCGTCACGAACAGGTCATCGCCGACCAACTGGACGCGATCACCGAGCTCCTGGGTTAGCAGCTTCCATCCATCCCAATCATCTTCGGCCATGCCATCTTCGATCGAGACGATCGGATACTTCGAGACCCACTCGGCCCAGAACGCCACCATCTCTTCGGCGGACAGCTTGCGACCTTCGGAAGCCAAGACGTATTGGCCACCGTCGTAGATCTCGGACGTCGCGGGGTCGAGCGCTAGAGCGATGTCACGCCCCGGCTCGTATCCTGCCGCGGAGATAGCCTCGACGAGTAACTCGGCGGCTTCGGAATTCGCGCCTAGGTCCGGTGCGAACCCTCCTTCGTCGCCGACACCGGTCGCCAGACCGCGCGAATCGAGAAGCCTCTTGAGGGCGTGATACGTAGTCACTCCCCACTCGAGGGCCTCGGCATAAGTGGACGCGCCCAGGGGGACGAGCATGAATTCTTGGAGATCGACGGAGTTGTCAGCGTGGGCCCCGCCGTTGATCACATTCATCATCGGGACCGGGAGGAGATGAGCGTCCGGTCCGCCGAGATACCGGAACAGCGCCAGCCCGACCTCGTCTGCGGCCGCATGCGCCACCGCTAGGGAGATCCCCAGGATAGCGTTGGCGCCGAGCCGGCCCTTGTTATCGGTGTCGTCGAGATCCCGGAGCAAGGTATCGATCGTGCGCTGGTCCAGGGCGTCATAGCCGAGGACCACCGGCAAGATCTCGGTGTTGATGTTCTCCACCGCCCGGCGCACGCCCTTGCCGCCGTAGCGATCTCCTCCATCGCGCAGTTCGACGGCCTCACCGGCGCCGGTGGACGCTCCCGACGGAACGACGGCGCGCCCGGTCGCACCCGAGTCGAGACCGATCTCGACCTCGACGGTGGGATTACCTCTGGAGTCCAGGACCTCGCGCCCGTGGACGAAGACGATCTCGCTCACTGGTTTACTCCTTTAACATCAGTAACAGCCGACGATACAGGAAAGGACGCCGAAAGGGTGTCTTACTCCGCAGGATATGAGGCTGTTATGCCCCGGCCTCGGCCCCGGGAGGGGCGGCCTCTGCTCGGAACTCGGCGACCCGCTTCCGGAGGGCTCCCTCGGGGTCCACCCTCTTGGCTCGTGCCAGAGCAACGAGCCAGAACAAGGCGTTGCCTATCTCCATCCGCTCGAGCGCACCGGCGAGGTTGGCGCGCGCCTCCTCCTCTGATGCGGTGAATCCCAATCCGCTCGCACGTTTCTGGGTCTTATAGGCAGCCAACAGAGCCGGTAGCGACGACGGTATCCCCTCGAACGGGTCTTCCCTCTCCTTCTCGTCCGACTTGATGCGCTCCCAGTTCCGGAGGACCTCTGCCGAATCTGCCACCGCCACGTCCCCGAACACGTGAGGGTGACGGCGGATCAATTTGGCAACGATGCCCTCGGCTACCGACCCCAGGTCGAAACGACCATCGTCGGCCGCCATCTGGGAGTGGAAGGCGACCTGGAGCAACACGTCACCGAGCTCCTCCTCGAGCTCCGGTCCCGTCGATCCCTCGTCGATGGCCTCGATGACTTCGTGAGCCTCTTCCAAGAGATGGACCACCAGCGACGCGTGGGTTTGCTCGGCGTCCCAGGGACAACCTCCCGGGCCTCGCAACCTAGCCATCACCAACGCGAGAGAGGTCAGAGCTGCGGCGGCTCGGCGGTTGAGATAGGCGCCGCGGGCTGCCGTTATCGCGTCGGGAGCCGTTGCTACCCCTGCCGAAACCTCGGCGCCCGCTTCGGCCAGCTCTGCTATGCGCACGGAACGAGGATCCGCGACGAGCGCCCATCGATCTCGCCGCGGATCCAACTCGTCGTCGAATGCCCCCGCAGGGACGCCGGCATCTGCCAATCGTTGCCGTAAGGGATGGTCGGGCCGCTCGAAAAGCACGCGCTCGCACGAGATCAACCGGTCCCACTCCGCCAGCGTGAGGTGGCCCACATCGGCAGGCTCTAGCGGGACGACGAAGAGCGCCACTGGTGATTCGGTTATTCCGCCGGAGACTCTTCCAGCGGCACGCCTTCGCCGCCTTCGTCCGCCGGAGGAGCATCCTCGGGAGCCTCACCGCCGGGGACGTCCTCGGCGACCGGATCACGGATCTCGCCGGTAGCCGGATCGAACTCGCCGAACCTTGGGTTCACCTCGACCTCGGCCTCCTTGTAGGTCTCGGCCAAGAACTCTTGCCATTGTTCGTCCTGACCGGGGCCGGCAAGCTGCTGGGTGATCTGTTCCTGAGCTTCCTCGAAGTCGACCGTTTTCCGATCGATGACGCGGATGATGTGGAAACCGAACTCGGTTTCGACGGGCTCCGATATCTCGCCGATATCGAGCTCGTTCATCGCTTCCTCGAATGGCGGGACGAACGTGCCCGCGCCCTGGAACTGGAGGTCGCCCCCCTGTTCCGCCGAGCCGGGGTCGTTTGAATGCTCCTTTGCGAGCCTCTCGAAGAGCGCCTCGACATCGTCTTCGCCCTCCGTGGTCAACTGCTTATGCAACCTGTCCGCTAGGGCCTCGTCTTCGACAAGGATGTGTTGCGCTCGCGTCTGTCGAAACTCATCCGGGTTCTCTTCGTAATAGGCCCTGATCTCTTCCTCTGAGGGCCCGGTCTCGGCGGTAACGTCGGCGCGCAAGGCATCCTCGATGAGGCGATCCCGCACTAGGTCGGTCAGGGCATCGGCGTCCAGAGCCTGTTCCTTCAGAGCCTCTTGGAAAGCCTGCTCGCTGGGGAAATCGGCCTTGATGGCTTCTATCTGCTCGGCTACATCCTCTTCGGTTACCTCGATGCCACGTTCTGCAGCGGCAGGAGCAAGAACCTTCCGGCGGATCAACGTGGCCAGATACCCTTGCTCGAACTGCCGTTCTATGGCTTCGACGTCGCCCTGTTCCGCAAGTTGCTTGTAACGATCGGTGGAGCGGAACTCCGCCAGGCTCTGCTCGATGTCCTCAATGGGGATCTCTTCGTCGTGCACGGAAGCAGCCGTCGAAGCGGATGTTCCTCCACAAGCGGCGAGGAGGACGGTGGCGGCAACAGCGAGGATCGATAATCGTCTCATGCAGGCGAGGTTAACTGTTCTATGAGATCAGTCACCCATGCCACCACGCCGGTCTTTGGGACATCCCGTTCAGGGATCAAAAGGGTTGCCGTTGTCGGTCGCCACTGGGCGGCCGGCAAGATCCGCTGGAGCCGCACCTGCTTGGATTCTTCCAGATCGATCGGCCGTATCCGCAGATGCTTGGCCACGGTCGCAGCTTCGATGATGCCGCGAGACATCATCGAGCGCCGGAGGTCCGCGACCTCGAAAAGTGCCTCTACTTGCTCGGGCACCGGCGCGCCGTACCTATCGACCAGTTCAGAGCGAACCTCTAGGAGCTCATCGGACTCGCGGGCCGCGGCGATCCGCCGGTAAGCCTCGAGTCGCAGATTCTCGTCCTCGATGTAGCCCTTCGGGATGAAGGCTTGCAGCGGAAGGTCGATCCTGACCTCTCCGTCATCCTGCCAAGGCATCCCTTTGGCCTCTTCGACGGCAGCGGACATCATCTTCACGTAGAGCTCGAAACCAACCTCGGCGATGTGACCATGCTGTTCTGCTCCTAGAAGGTTTCCCGCTCCTCTGATCTCAAGATCCTTCATGGCGATCCGGAATCCGGACCCCAAACCCGTGTACTCGGCGATCGTCTTCAACCGCTCGTGCGCGCCCTCTGTCAGAGATCGCTCGGGCGAGAAGAATAGATAGGCGTATGCCCGTTCGTGCGCTCGGCCGACTCGTCCGCGCAACTGGTACATCTGCGAAAGGCCCAATAGATCTGCCCGCTCGACGATCAGCGTGTTGACGGTGGGGATGTCGAGCCCAGACTCGATGATCGTCGTGCAGATCAGCACATTGGTCTGAGCATCCCCGAAATCGAGCATGGCCTTCTCGAGTGTGCGTTCATCCATCTGGCCGTGAGCGACTCCAATCTTCGCTTCCGGAACGAGTTCTTTGATGCGGGCGGCCACATGATGGATCGTCTCGACGCGATGGTGTACGTAGAAAACCTGGCCATCGCGAAGCAGTTCGCGCCGGATCGCGGAGGAAACCGTGTTGTCGTCATAGTTGCCGACGTAGGTCATAACCGGATGGCGGTCTTCCGGCGGGGTATCGACTACGGACATGTTCCTGATCCCCGACATAGCCATCTCGAGGGTCCGCGGGATAGGCGTTGCGGTCAAGGTGAGGATGTCTACGTTCGTCCTCAGCTGTTTCAGTTTTTCCTTTTGCTCGACACCGAACCGCTGTTCCTCATCGACTATCACCAGCCCTAGGTCGCTGAACTTGACGCTGGGCTGAAGGAGCTTGTGTGTTCCCACGACCACGTCGACCTTGCCCGAGGCGAGCTCATCGGTGACCTTCTTGGCCTCGGCAGCTGTGAGGAAACGAGAGAGCATCTCGACCCTGAGGGGAAAGGTCTTGAACCTGTCTGTGAAGGTCGAGTGATGTTGTTGCGCCAAGATCGTCGTTGGCACCAACACCGCCACCTGCTTCCCTGCGGCAACGGCCTTGAACGCCGCCCGCACGGCGATCTCGGTCTTGCCATATCCAACATCACCGCACACCAGACGATCCATCGGCTGGGACGATTCCATGTCGTCCTTCACCTCGTCGATGGCTCGGACCTGGTCCGGAGTCTCCTCGTATGGGAATGCATCCTCTAGCTCCCGCTGCCACGGCGTGTCCTGCCCGAACGCGAAGCCTTTCGCACGTGCTCGCTCGGAGTAGAGCTTGACGAGCTCTCCCGCGATGCGCCTCGTCTGACGCCGCACGCGTGACTTGGTCTTGCCCCAGTCGGACGAGCCGAGCCGGCTCATCCTCGGCGCCTCACCGCCCACATACTTCGAGACGAGATCGACCTGGTCGCTGGGCACGTAGAGCTTGTCGCCCTTCAGGTACTCGACCACAAGGTACTCACGGTGTTGCCCCAGCAACTCACGCTCGACCATGCCTGCATAACGGCCTATCCCATGAGTCTCGTGAACGACTAGATCTCCTTCCGACAGATCGAGAGGACCGCTGGTCTGACGTCGTCGCGAGCTCTGCCGGGCCCGCGCCGCTCCAGAACGGCGACCCGTCAGATCCGACTCGGCCACGAGTGCGAGCCGCGCCCAGGGAAGCGAGAACCCTCTCCCCAGGTCTGCGACGACGATGAATCCACCCTCGGGGGCGTCTGCAGGAGGGGCGGCGTCCAATCGTTCGAACCGGTGACCCAGTTGGGCGATGTTTCGCTGAAGCTTCTCTGCCGTCTCGGGCAAGGATGCTGCGATGACGGCACGATAGCCGTCGGCTACTAAAGCTCCGAGCCGGTCTACCAATTCTTCAGGCTTGCCCGCAGTCGTGTTCCACGTCTCGATCGCCAGATCCTGCGAAGCAGGGTCTGAGAATGCCGACATGAGAACGACGTCCGTCACCGCTCGCAGCGTCTCATCGAGGGGCGCGTAGTGCCGGTCCTCGATCCCGGCCGACCGCGTCCATTCTGTGACCTGCTCCATCACCTGGTCCGCACGGTCGGAGACACGCTTCGGCTCGAGGATGACGACCGGTGATCCGTCCGGGAGGAACGAGGTCAAGGGCCGTAGACCGCCGGTCAGTGATGGGAGGAGCCGCTCCGCACCGTCCATCACGATCCCTTGGGCAAGTTGAGCTACCGCAGGATCTTCTGATCCGCCTTCGAGCAGCTCGGCCGCCCGCTTCACGGTTCCGTCATTCACCCGCAGCTCGCGGCACGGTGCGATCTCCACAGCACCCACATCACCTAGAGACCGCTGCGACGCGAGCGCGAACTCTCTAAGCTCGGTGACTTCATCGCCCCAAAGCTCGGCCCGGATCGGCCGCTCCGACGAAGGCGGAAAGACATCCAGGATGCCACCGCGGATCGCAAACTCTCCCCTGCGCTCCACGATGTAGTTGCGCTCGTACCCCATATCGGCCAGCAGGCCGGCAGCGACCTCGATGTCGAGGGTTCCTCCCTGGATGATCTCGATGACATCGAGTGACCCGCCAGCCGGAGGGGCAACCAGCTGAGTAGCGCCTTGCGCGGTGGTCGCGATGACGAACGATTCTTTGTGCTCGAGGCGGGCCAGCACATGGAGCCTGCGCCCCATCGTCTCGACGGATGGAGATAGTGGTTCACCGGGCAGGGTCTCCCATCCCGGGAACACCTCGGCTCCATCTCGGCCCAGGAACGCGTGCACATCCCGCACGAGATGATCGGCTTCTTCCTGCCGGGCACAGATAGCCAATACCGGAAGCCCGAGCCGCTGGACCATGGCCGCGAGCAAGAAAGGGCGAGCCGCGTCGGGCGCAGTTATCGGCGCGTCGACCTCGAGGAGCGCGCGCAGGCGCTCCTCAGGCAATGCCTCGAGGAGGGGTGCAAGTGAAGCCACTACCGTCAATTGTAGGGACCCCTTGTACCCCGGGTGCTCCCTTCGGGGCGGCCTCGAAGGGAGCAGCTCTAAGTGCGAGTGTTGAAAGCGTTCATCGTACGGTCGGGGCCTTGTTCTATGAAGCTCTCCACTGCGTCGGCAGCGCGCTCGAGTATGTCGGGCAGATCTTTCCGCTCGGAGCCCGAGAACCGCTCGAGGACCCATGAAGCGGCGTCGCGTCCGGCCGGACGACCGATACCGATCCGGATGCGAGGGAAATCTTTCGTCCCGAGATGATCGGACAGCGACTTCAGCCCGTTGTGTCCCGCGGTCCCACCCCCGACCTTGACGCGGATATCTCCGAAAGGGACGTCGAGTTCATCGTGGACGACGAGTACCCGCTCAAATGGTGCTTTGTAGAAATCCTTCAGTTGCCGGACCGGACGGCCTGAGAGATTCATGTAGCTCGTCGGGCGCGCCAGGACGACTCGGTTCGCGGCCAACGACCCTTCGGCTATAAGGCATCCCGACTTGTGACTTTTCAGCGAGCCACCGAGACGCCCGAGCAGCACCTCGAGAACGCGCGCGCCGGCATTGTGACGGGTGTCCGCGTACTTCGCGCCGGGGTTGCCTAGACCGACGACGATCCAACGGTCAATGCCATCACTGCCGTAAGACCTCTTCCGGAACAGGGACATAGAGAGGTCTCGTTCAGGCCGTTAGGACTCGTCGCCGCCTTCGGTCGTCTCTTCGGCAGCCTCTTCTCCGGCAGCATCGGGAGTTTCGGACAGACCCTCTTCGGCCTCGACGTCGGTCTCTTCCTGCACGACACCGGCGTCGGCTTCCATCGCCTCGAGCTCTGCTTCCGACACCGGAGCGGATACAGAAGCAACCACCGTCTCAGGGTCGTTGAGCACCGTGTAGTCGTCACCGATGACGAGGTCCGAGACTCGCAATGACTCTCCGATCGCCAACGCCGAAACGTCGGCGATGATGAACTGAGGCACCTTGGTTGCCAACGATCGCACATGTAGCGAGTTAGCGGTGTGTTCCAGCACGCCACCTTCGTCGACACCCGCAGGCGTTCCCTCGAGATGGACCGGTACCTCGACCTCGACCTCCTGCTTACGGTCGATCTTCACGAAGTCGGCGTGCAGAAGCGTCCCTTTTACGGGATCTCGCTGAAGCTCACGAGTTAGCGCCAGAGTGGTCGAGCCGTCGACGTCTAGGTCGATCAAGACATTCATCCCGGCCTCGCCGAGGAGAGCGGTGACAAACTCGCGTCGGTCGACCTCGATCGACGTGGGCTCCATGCCCAGTCCGTAGACCACGGCAGGAACCCTGCCTCCGATGCGACTCTGGCGAGCCGATCCCTTACCGGTGTTCTCGCGTATATGAGCTTTGAGCTTTACCTCGGCCACTTGTTGTTTCCTCCATCACTTTTTCTCGAGCACCAGCGCGACGGGGCCGCTGAGGGTGCGGGGTAGCCCGGCAGCGACTCGCTGATACCGGGCAAGGAGCCATTATCCCTGGTAAGAGGCATTCTCTCAAACGGGGGAGGGAGAGGCGTCCTACCAGGCGGGGGGATCGCTGGCCGGGAAGGTCTCCTCGACCGCTTCGTCGACTTCCTGCTCCTCTTCTGCCTCGGACTTATCGACCTCCGGTTCCCGTGTGTGCGGCTCCGACTGGTTCCCCTTCTCGGCCCCCGCCTTGTCCTCGGAGCCGGTCCTCTCGTGCCTGTTGCTCTTGTCGGCGTCACCCATGGTCGCCTCCTGGTTGCTCGAGCGAGTCAATGCTTTTGTCCCCGTTTGGACCAGCGACAAACTGGGGCGGGTGTCACCGTCGACTTGGTCTTGCAACAGGCGTTGCGCGCTTGTGCCGAGCAGACGTTCGATCGAGACCAGGAGCAGGGACCGGCAGCGAACTAAGGCTGGTTCTCCCCATGGAACAGCTCTGACACCGATTCTTCTTCGAAGACGGCCTTCACCGTTTGGGCGATCGTTGGGGCGATCGAAAGGATCGTCAACTTATCCATCTGTTTCTCGCTCGGGATAGGCAGCGTGTTCGTGACTGCGATCTCCTTGATCACCGAATTCTTCAGGCGATCAACCGCGGGACCCGATAGCACTGCATGCGTAGCTGCGGCGTAGACCTCTTTAGCGCCCGCAGCGACCAAGGACTCCGCACCGCTCGTCAAGGTCCCAGCCGTGTCGATCATGTCATCAACGATCACGCATACCTTCCCCTCGACCTCACCAACGACCGCGAGTGTCTCGATCATGTTGCGAGCATCCTTGCGGCGTTTCTTGTGCAGGAAGGCAACCTGCCCGAGTTTGTTATGGAACTCGCTCAAGTGCTGAACGTACTTGTCGGCAAGGCGCACTCCTCCGGCGTCGGGCGAAACGATCACATAGTCCTCGTCCACCCATGCGCTGACGTGGTCACCCAACAAAGGAAGAGCGGTCAGGTGATCGAAGGGCGCGTCGAAAAACCCCTGTATCTGCCCGGTGTGCAGGTCCACCGACAAGACACGGTCGGTACCCGCGGCCTCGTAACAATCCGCCAACAGCTTCGCCGTGATCGGCTCGCGCGACCTCGCCTTGCGATCCTGTCTTGAATAGGGATAAAAGGGGGCTACGGCGGTGATGCGCTTCGCCGAAGCGCGCTTCAAGGCATCGATCATGATCAACTGCTGCATGGTGTGGTGGTCGACGGGGTCACAGATGCTCTGGATGACAAAAGCATCGCAACCTCGGACTGAGTCTGTGAAACGAACGTATGTCTCGGAGTTAGCGAACGTCTCGATCTCGACGTGGCCGAGCTTCATCCCCAGATGGGCCGCTACTTCCGTCGCAAGCTCCGGATGCGCAGTGCCCGAGAAGATCATCAACCTCTTATGAGTTGGTAGCTGCACCCGTTGCCTTCCCGCTCCGGCCGGCCTGCATCGACATAGTGCTGGTCCAGGTTACTAGAGAAACGCTCCCGGAACCCCTTTACCCATCCTTGCCCTTGCCCATCTTGTCGCCCTTGCCTGGGATGTTCCTCGCCGGCACGCCAACCGCTAGCGCATCGTCGGGTACGTCATCTCGCACGACGGCACCGGCACCGGTCGCCGCTCGCTTTCCGATCCGGACAGGAGCAACAAGCATGGTGTCGGACCCGATGTAAGCATCGTCCTCGATCACGGTCTTGTGCTTGGACTCCCCGTCCCAGTTCGTGGTTATCGTTCCGGCGCCGACGTTGACCCCCTCGCCGATCTCCGCATCGCCCAGGTATGCGAGGTGATTCGCCTTACTATCCTGACCGAGAGTGGTGTTCTTCGACTCGACGAACGTCCCGAGCCTGGCGCCGCGCGCGAGCTTCGTTCCGGGCCGCAAGGACGCGAAAGGCCCAACGCTTGTCTCCGGTCCTATGTCGGACCCCCTCACGACCGAGAAGGAAACGGTCGCAGACTCTCCGATGTCGGAATCGATGATCCGGGCCTGGGGTCCTATCTCCGCGCGGCTCCCGATAGCCGTCTTCCCCTCGAGGAATGTGAATGGGTGGATCACAGCTTCCGCACCGATGGTCACACTGACGTCTATGAAGGTAGAGGCCGGATCGATGATCGAGACCCCTTGGGACATCCAGTGATCAGCGACCCGGCAACGCAGCACGCGCGAAGCTTCAGCCAACTGCGCCCGATCGTTAACCCCTAGGGTCTCGTCCAGCCCGACGAGATGAGCAGAAACAGCAAGCCCTTCCTGACGAAGTAGCGCGATGACGTCGGTCAAGTAGTACTCGCCCTGAGCGTTCCCGGAGTCGAGCCGTCCCACCATGGTCCGGAGCGGTTCGACGTCGAAGAGATAAGCGCCCGCATTGATCTCCTGAACCGCCAACTCTTCGTCCGAGGCATCCTTTGCCTCGACGATCCGGTCGACCGCGCCGGCAGCGTCTCGAATCACCTTGCCCGAGTCCAGGTCTTCCGGGGCGATCGTCGTCAAGAGGATGGCGGCCGCTCCACTGCGTGAACGCTCTTCGATCATCGCCTGGAGGGTGGCTCCGCGAAGAAGCGGAGCGTCACCATTGATAACCAGAACTGCAGCGGTGTTTGGTGGCACTGCTTCCAGTGCCACACGAACCGCGTCCCCAGTTCCCCGTGGGGGATCTTGCACGACGCAATCCAGATCCGCATGACCTGCCGCTTGCATCGCAGCATCGATCTCCGATCGGCGCGCCGAAGCAACGACAAGAGGCCGCTTCAATCCGGCAGAACGAACGGCATCGAGCGCATGCGCCAATAGGGGGCGTCCAGCGGCCCGGTGCAAGACTTTCGGAAGATCAGACTTAAGCCGTTTCCCTTCGCCTGCCGCCAGCACAACCGCTACAACGCGCCCGGTCTCGTCCCCCACGCCACCTCCCATCCGATCTCGGATCCGCTGCCCCGCCAGGATTCGAACCTGAACCTAGGGGACCAAAACCCCTCGGGCTGCCAATTACCCCACGGGGCATCAAGAACAGCAGCCCAATGTTACGGGAGCACCACGTTCAGCATTTCGACACACTCAGCCGCACTATGGACAACCTCGACCCGGTCGAACTCGCCCTGCACCCGGGCTGCAACGGCTCGCGCCGCTGCCTCGTCCCGTGCGATGCCGAAGATCGTGGGGCCGGAGCCACTCAGGAGTGCGCCGGCCGCACCGGCATCCAGCATGGCCTGTTTCTTAGCGACTAGCTCAGGTTTGAGCGCAAAAGCCGCATCCTCGAGATCATTGTGGAGCAAGGCGCCCACACCTTCCACGTCCGACGCCCCGATCGCCAGGATCATAGGGGCGCTCTTGGCTTCAGAGGTTGGTTGGAGCTCGTCCCAGGCCCGGTAAACGTCCCCGGTATGGAGACGGGAATGAGATATCCCCAAGACCACCCATAGTTCGAGACCGTTGGTGAGGTGCGTCAGGCTCTCGCCCCTGCCCGATGCGAGAGCGGTACCACCTTGGATGCAATAAGGCGTATCGCTGCCCAACTTGGCCCCCGCAGCGATCAAAGCGCTCCGGTCTAGGCCCAGTTCCCAGTATTCGTTCAACGCCACCAGAGCTCCCGCGGCGTTCCCGCTCCCACCACCGAGACCCGCTGCTATCGGGATCCGTTTGGTGATGTGCAGGCTCAGGCCCTGATGCGGAGCCACTACCGGGAGGAGCGCCCGAGCGGCATGGGTGACGAAGTTGTCTACCATCCGCGGCATCTCGCCGACGGTCCCATCGCCGGCCTCCATCGTGACGGAGATCTCGCCGCTTTCGTTGGCGCGCAGGACCAGGTCATCCGCGAGATCCACGGAGTGGAGGATGGTCTCGACCTCGTGATACCCGTCGTTCCTCTTGCCCAGGATCCTCAAGAACAGGTTCACCTTGGCCTTGGTTCGAAGCTTCATGCTCGGACCCTAATTCCTCAGTAAAGCGATCTGTTCGGACAGGGCGAGACCGAGCGCCGCGAAGGCGTCGACGTCCAGGTCCTCCGCCCGCGCCTCGGGAGGGACCCCCGCCTCCTTCAAAGCTGCCGCAGCCTCCTCGAGGGATCCCGCGATGGGAACCAGACAGCGACGTACGGTCTTGCGTCTCTGCGCGAACGCGGTCTTCACGAGGAGCTTGAAGTCTCGCCACGGGACCTCCGGCTCCGGACGCCGCTCGATCTGGACGATGACGGAATCGACGTTCGGGACCGGGAAGAAGGCGCGCCGGGATACTCTTGCAGCGATCCTGGCCCGGGCGAAATAAGCGACTTGAACGCTGACCTGCCCGTAGGCCTTGGTTCCGGGCTTGGCGGCCAGACGCTCGCCCACCTCACGTTGAGTCATCACCGTTTGAGTGCGAAGCCGGTCCCCTTCCTCCAAGGCACGCAGAACGATCGTTGCAGCGAGGTTGTAGGGAAGATTGCCGACGAGTTTGTCGGCAGGCAGAGATGCCAGGTCAAGCCGCAATGCGTCTTCATGGAAGATCGCTATCCGTCCACCCTGCGTGACTTGTGCCAGGATAGGAACTAAGCGCCCGTCGATCTCGACGGCAGTTACGTTCGCACCGGCAGCAAGAAGACCAACCGTGAGCGAACCGATCCCGGCACCTATCTCTAGTATCTCGTCGCCCGCTTGCACTTCCGCGATGTCGACCACCTTGCGGATGGTGTTCGGATCGACGACGAAGTTCTGCCCGAGAGAGCGCTTGAGCTTGATCTCGTGCCGGTCCAGCAGTTCCCGCAGCCGGCGTGCCCCGAGGTAATCGAGACTCAAGTACCGATACCGAAAAGCTCGCAAGCGTTGCGCGTCGTCAGGGCGGCAAGCTGCTCCGTATCGACGCCACGGGCCAAGGCGACTGCGGCCCCAACATGGATGACGTTCGCCGGTTCGTTGCGCCTTCCCCTATGAGGTTCGGGGGTGAGATAAGGAGAGTCCGTTTCTATCAACAGACGGTCGTCGGGAACTTCTGCAACTACGCTCCGGAGTTCTTCGCTCTTCTTGAAGGAGATGTTGCCGGCGAAAGAGATATGTGCTCCAAGATCAAGGGCACGCCTCATCTCTTCGGCCGCGCCAGACCAACAGTGGAATACCGAACTCGCAGGCGCCCCCACGTCTTCCAACACCGCAAGAGCCGCGCCGACCGACGCTCGGGTGTGTATCACCAGGGGCTTCGAATGCCGCTTGGCGAGTTCGATGTGCGCGCGGAACGCTTTCTCTTGGTCGTCATTGAATGAGGTGTCCCAATGATGATCGAGCCCCGACTCCCCGACCGCAACCACCCGTTCCTCACTCAATAAGTTGTCGATCGGGGCGGCCCATCCGTCCTCCCATCCCTTGGTTTCCGAGGGGTGGAACGCAGCAGCCGCCCAGACGATGTCACCGTCGGCCATGGCAACAGCCTTCTCGCTGGAAGCGACATCTACGCCGAGGACCACCACTCCTACGACCCCGACAGAACGCGCCGTAGCGATGGCGCGTTCCGGTTCGTCCACGTCGTAGAGATGACAGTGCGAGTCGAACCACATACCTAGGACGTTGCGCGCTTGTCGTCCAGGCGAGGGAACAACGGCGCCCCGGCCGTGACTTTCGTGCCCGGAGCCAGGAGTCCGAAGCGGGCTTGGTCGGAATAGGTCTGCTTCTCGACCTCGCCCTCGCATCCGATTCTGGACCAGAGCTCGCCGCACGACACGGGGAGCGCCGGCGCGTTGATCAAGGCCAGGAGCCTGAGCGAGTCAGCGAGCGTGTAAAGAACGACCTCGAGACGCCGGCGTTGTCCTTCGTCCTTGGCCAAGGCCCATGGTGTGACTTCTTCAACGTAGGCGTTCGCCTTGCGAACGAATGCCCAGGAAGACTTCAGAGCCTCGTGCGGAGCTATCGCTTCCATCGCCGTGACCATGTCCTTGAAAGAACGCTCGAACACCCCGGCCAGATCCCGCTCGGCCGAAGTGAGCTCGTCATCCGAGGGCCCCTCTGGAATGACACCGTCGAGGTACCGGCCGATCATCGACAGCACCCGGGAAGCCAGGTTCCCGAAATCGTTCGCTAGATCGGAGTTATAGCGAGCCATCATGCTCTCCCACGAAAAACTCCCATCCAATCCGAACGAGATCTCACGCATGAAGTAGTAGCGGAACCCGTCCACGCCGAAGGTCTCGAGCAACTCGTGAGGTGAGATGCCGGTAAGCGTCGACTTGGACATCTTCTCCCCGCCTACCTGCAGGAAGCCGTGAGCGAAGATCGTGCGAGGCAACGGCATGTCCATCGCCATCAACATCGCAGGCCAGATCACCGAGTGGAACCACAGGATGTCCTTGCCGACGAAATGGATGTCGGCAGGCCAGATGGCGTCGAACAGATCCTGGTCGCGTCCATAACCGATCGCCGTGATGTAGTTCTGCAAGGCATCGACCCACACGTAGATGACATGTCGCTCGTCCCACGGCAAGGGGACTCCCCAGTCGAAGCTGACGCGAGAGATGGAGAGATCGTCGAGCCCCTGCCTAACCTTCCCGAGCACCTCGTTCCTGCGCGCCTCGGGCATGACGAACCGATCGTCCTCCTCATACAACTCGATCAACCGGTCCGCATACTTCGACAACCGGAAGAAATAGTTCTCTTCCTTGACCACCTCGGGGGCCACCTTGTGATCCGGGCAGAGCCCGTCCACCAACTCGTCCGGCTGCTTGAACGCCTCGCACCCGACGCAGTAGAGGCCCTCGTAGCTCCCGAGATAGATCTCGCCGCGGTCGTAGAGCTCCTGGACGAAACGCTTCACCGGACCCTCATGGCGCTCTTCGGTTGTACGGATGAAATCGTCGTTAGAGATGTGCAGGGCCTTCCACACCTCGGTCCAGCGGGGAACCATCCGGTCGGTCCACTCCGTAGGACTTAAGCCCTTGGCCTCCGCCGTCCTAGCAACCTTCTGCCCGTGCTCGTCGGTCCCGGTCAGAAAATGGACCCGCTGACCCTGCATACGGCGGAAACGGGCGACCACGTCGGCGGCGACGGTCGTATAAGCGTGGCCCAGATGGGGCACGTCGTTCACGTAATAGATCGGTGTCGTTACGTAGAAAGCGTCACTCACGGGAGCTCCATACATAGCTTGGGTCGCTGTTGAAGATGATTGATTCCGTCGATTACCGTGACATATGCCGGTTTTCCCCCCAGAATGTTTGACTTACGGCAATTCACGGGCAAGATTGCACTAGTTACCAAAGACTCCCAGGGGAGAGGACAAATATGAAGTCTACCGGTGTGGTTCGCAAGATCGACGAGCTCGGCAGGATCGTCCTCCCCTCCGAGCTTCGCAAGGTTTTCGGGATCCACGAGGGCGACCAGCTGGATATCTCCGTCGACGGCGAGCAGATCATCCTGCAGAAGCGCCGAGACAATTGCCTCTTCTGCGGCGCCGAAGACCCGCAGGTGGAATACAAGGACCGCAAGCTTTGTGACGCCTGTGCTGGTGAGATCGGTGCCCGGGGTCGAGTCGAGGTCCGCCTGCCCGACGCGGAACCGGCACAACACTAAAGAACTAACCAAAGGCGCGCCGAGCGGCCTGCGGGGACGCGCTACCTGCCGGGTTCCGTTCCGTCGCTCTGCTCTGCGCTGTGCTTGCGCTCCAGCAAGGCATCGAATACTTCTCGTTTGGCGACGCCACGCTCCTTGGCCACTCGGGCCATGGCTTCGGACCTCTTGATCCCTTCGCCCATCAGCCGCTCTGCTTCATCGGCCAACTCGGACGGCCCGGGGGGAGCGCGATGACCGCCCGTGGCACCTTCCACGACCACGACGATCTCGCCTCGAGGAGGATCCTCTCGCACCTGCACGAGTAGCTCATCGAGCGTCCCGCGTCTGACCTCTTCGTGGAGCTTGGTCAGCTCCCGAGCGAGGACGGCGCGGCGCTCACCCAGTAGAGGGGCTAGGTCGGCCAAGCATGCCTCGATCCTGTGAGGAGACTCGTAGATGACGATGGTCCTCTGTTCGTCGCGCAGGCCTTCGATGTGACGACGACGCTCACTACGCTTGCGGGGCAGGAACCCTTCGAACACGAACCTGCCGGGAGCGATACCCGCGAGTGCGAGGGCCGTCACCGCCGCATTAGGTCCAGGGATCACCTCCACCGTGAATCCACGTTCAACGCACGCGGTCACCAAGCGGTAGCCGGGGTCAGAAAGCCCCGGCATCCCGGCATCCGAGACGAGCACGAGTGTCTGTCCACGCTCAACCACTCGGACCAGTTCCTCGGCTTTACGTCGTTCGTTCCCCTCGTTGTAGACGACCAAGCGGCGCGCCGAGATACCGAAATGCGACAACAGCTTGCGCGTCCTGCGGGTGTCTTCGCAGGCCAACACGCTCGCTTCCTCGAGCGTTCTCACCGCGCGAGGAGACATGTCTTCGAGGTTCCCGATCGGGGTGGCACATAGGATCAACCTGCCCGGCACCGACACATCCTTCCGGTCATATCCAGTTTTTCCGTAATCACGGTCCGTCTCGGCCGCGAGAGGGTGCAGAGAGTAACTATGCTGCCGCCGTGACACCACAAGACACCGAGACCCTGGTCCGGCCCGAAGACACGCCCCCCAAAGACCCATCGAGAACGGCGGTCAAGGGCGCGCCTCCCGAGCGCTGGCGAAAAACGAACGTCCTAGCGCTCGTGCTGGTTACCTTCGTAGCACTCTTCTCTCGAGTGCTCTTCCTCAGCGATCCTAGCTCGCTCGTTTTCGACGAGACGTACTACGCGCGGGACGCATGCTTTTACGTAGCGAGCGATGCCGAGACCTGTTACACGGAAGACGAGATCACAGGGGTGCATCCGCCACTCGGGAAATGGCTCATCTCGATCGGGATGACCTTCACCGAGTACCGCTGCGTGGAAGACACCGCCGAAGCTTGCCGGGACGCGGGGGCCGAGTACACGCCTTCCTCGGCCTTCGGGTGGCGCATCATCCCTGCGCTTGCAGGAACGCTCACCGTCGCGCTCCTTTATCTTTTAGCGTGGCGATTGTTCCGCTCGAGATTGGCCGCCGCGATCACTGCGCTGCTGTTGGCCATCGACCCCCTGCATTTCGTGCAATCGCGCATCGCCATGCTGGATATCTTCCTCCCGCTGTTCGGTATAGCAGCCGTGCTGTTCATCCATCTCGACAAGGACCGGCTCGTAGCTCACCGAGACTCCGGGGCCACCGAACTACGCGGAGGTTGGATCCGTCCGTGGCGGATCGCTGCCGGAGTATGCGTCGGACTGGCGATCGCGACGAAATGGTCCGGCGGCCTGCTCTTACTGCTGATCTTGTTCCTGTCCTTCGCGTGGGAGGTAGCCGCTCGGCGTTCTGCCGGCCGGCGCGCCGCGTTCGTCCAAACACTTCGATATCAAAGCGGTCCACTTCTGGTGTGGTTGGTGCTCCTGCCCGCGATCGTCTACCTGACGACCTATATAGGACGCCTAGAAGGTGGACCGGTCCTCGCTCTTCCGTGGGCAGAAGAATCGTGGTGGCGAAGCCTCTTCGAGAGGCACCACTACATGTACTTCTTCCACAAAAACCTCGATGCATCCCATTCCTATCAATCGCCCGCGTGGTCTTGGTTGTTGCTGAAGCGCCCGGTTTCCTACTTCTTCTGTTCGGGCGCGAGCTGCACGCCGCCTGCTCCGGAGGGTGACTACCAGGAGGTCTTCGCTACGGGTAGCCCACTGGTGTGGTGGACATCTCTCCTAGCACTCATCTATGTGACCGTCGCGTGGATCCGGAAACGGGATTTCCGTGGCCCTGAAGGATTGATCGTTGCCGGCTTCTTCTTGACGTACGTCCCGTGGCTGATCTTGCCGTCCGAGCGATCGGCGGTCTTCCTCTTCTATCTCCTCCCCACCATCCCGTTCATGTGCCTGGCGCTTGGATACGTCGTCACGCGTATCGGTCGTTCGTGGGAGGCGAAGGCCGCGATCAGCGTCTTCTTGCTGGGCGCCGTGTGGGTATTCGCCTTCTACTACCCGCTGTTGACGAAAAGGTCCATTCCGGAGTCATCGTGGCGCGCGAGGATCTGGATCTTCAACAAATGCGACAAGCCTCCGGGTGAGACCGTGACGAGCACGATCGTGGTCACGGAGGACAGAGAAACCAAGGAGACCACCACCGAAACGACCGAAGAAGCGGACGGTCCTCCAGAAGGGTGGTGCTGGATCTAGGCGACGGCCCCCGCCTTTATTCGGAGACCTCGACGAGCTCGACCTCGAAGATCAACGTGGCTCCCGGGGGGATGACGGGCTCTCGTCCCGCTTCACCGTAGGCCAGATCCGGAGGGATAGTAAGTCGCCGCTTGCCTCCCTCCCTCATCCCCTCGATGCCGAGATCCCACCCCTGGATGACGTCGCCGGCTCCGACCCGGAACGGGAACGGCGCTCCTCCTTCCGAGGAATCGAACGTGGAACCGTCCTCGAGGGTGCCGGTGTAGTAAACGACGGCCTGGGAACCCGTGACCGCCTCCTCGCCGTCACCGCACTCGATCTCTTCCACCACCAAACCCTCGTCCGTGGTTGTCGTGGATCCGGGCTCGCAATCTCCGCCGCCGCCTACGTCGCCGTCTACGTCTCCACACGCGCTCAGTGCCAGAGCGCCTGCAAGGAAGAGGATCCCAAGGATCTCTGTGGTTCGCTGCATGACTTTGAGACTACCCTCGCCGCCGACCGCGAACCTGAGGAGAATCGAACTCCTGACCTCGTGCGATGCGAAGTTGGGGAGGGAGCCGCTCTGGAGCGCACCTTGTGGACCTGAGGAGAATCGAACTCCTGACCTCACCCGTGCGAGGGGCGCGCTCTACCAACTGAGCTACAGGCCCAAAGAGAGATCATCCTAACTTCCGAACGCAGGCCGCAGACTTTCGCCGTCGGGGCGGTTCCTCGAGGATGCCGCTCGATCGCCTAAGCCTCTTTCTTCAGGAGCGTCGAATGCTCGTCGAGGGCGCGCCGGAGCGAATCCTGGATGGTGGATGTGGTGAAGTCGCCGCGCGTCCGCTCGATGATGGAACGAGCAACATCCGTCAGCCGCCGCAGACCGAGCGTGACGCCGTCCGGATAGTCCATGGATACGAGGACGTTGTAGATGTCGTCCATGGACTGAAGTAGCTGTTCGCAGCGATCGAGCTCGCCTCGCCGGAGAAGATCGAGAAGATGGCGGCGGCCCTCACCTACCGCTTCCGCCATTCCCTTGAGGTAGGCCGTAGGTGGGATGCCGATGTCCGCCGGAGACGGCAGACCGTTGCCGGTGACTAACGCCTTGGTGATGCGGGCCTCGGCAACTTCCTTCTCGGCGTCATGTACGAAGCCCGCGTGAAGCATGTCCGGGAAAGCCTGGAGTGCAGAGCGAGCATCGTCCAAGTGTTCCTGCGCATCGCGTAGTAGGTCCTCGGCCGCCTTGAACTCGAGCCGATGCATCGCACGGATCGCGTTACCGCATGCTCTGATCGAACTCCTCGAACCAACAAGTCCTCGCTCGCGAGCCGCCGTTTTCTCGTCGAGATAGAGCCGGAGCTCTTCTGACAGATCGGACATGTCCATCGCGGCCACCCTACAGGGGCATCGGCGATGCGCACATCTTGCAGCGTGATTACCTGCCGCCTCCAGTCGCCTGCGCGGGCTCGTAGAAAACAACTTCTTCCTGTTGTGGACGGCGCGCCTGCAGGGGACGGATCTTTGTCCGCGTCTCCGTCCGGCGGCGTTTAGCCCCGACGAGCGCAGCCACGTAAGTCGCTAAAGCGAATAGGCACACCAGATGGAGCTTCCACATCGTCCCGCCCACGGCCACGCCCAGAAGAAGGGTCACTCCGACTAGGCCGATCAAGGCCTTCAACAGACGGATACGACGCGCCTGCGCTCTGGCGAAGGAACGCCGGCGACGGGACTCTCCCGGGACCCGCGGCACTACCACCCACCGACCACTTGATCCGAAACCCGGCGCGATGCGATCCATGCCTCGCTTGAAACGCTCGGCACTCGAATAAGGGGTTCCTTGTCTGGCTCTGATCGCTGCGGGTACGAAAACCGCCGCCCATGCAAGAGCCAACACCACGAAGAAAACTAGGGTCATCGCAACTCCCCCGATGCTCTTTCGACCACGTCCGTCACGCTAAGGCCGAAGGCCCCATTAGTGGCGTATTTCCGCGAAAACTTCTGGAAGAGCGCGATGACATCGTTCGGGCGGCGGAGGGATATATACAGTGCAACCGACCACGAACAAGGAGCTCGACTTGCCGATCTCGCCCCAAGCTCTAACCGCCGAAGGTCCGGCATCCCAGATCTCGTGCGACGTTTTGGTGGTCGGAGCGTTCTCCGATGACGGGGGGATCGAACTAACCACCTCGGCCCAGACAGCAGACGCCGCCCTGAACGGCGAGATAGCCGGATGGGTGGCCGATGGTTTCAAGGCGAAGGTCGGGGAGGTCGCCCTGTTGCCCAGCGGAGGTAGGTTGCCTGCCGCAGCCATAGCAGTGGTGGGCTTGGGTGAGCGATCATCTGCTGTTCCCCACACGATCCGGCGCGCCGCCGCGAAAGCCGCTCGACGGCTGGGTGACCGAGCCGACGTCGCTTCGACTTTGCATTCGGCGATCGAGGAGGTCGACGCCGCGACGATCGCCTCGGTTGAAGGCTTCCTACTGGGAACCTACCGCTACGACGGCCTGAAGACGGATCCACAACCCGCCCGTCTACAGAGATTGATCATCGTGGACGGCGACATCGAAGCCGTGGAACATGGATCGACCACAGCGCATGCAGTCGCCTTAGCGCGCGATCTAACTAACGAACCGGCTTCATCGTTGACACCTAAAGCAATGGCGCGGCGCGCTAAAGAAACCGCCGACGTGACCGGGCTCCAATGCAGGGTCTCCGACGCGAAGGACCTCGAGGTTCGGGGCTTCGGAGGCATCGTCGGAGTGGGCAAAGGAGGCGACGAACCCCCCTGCCTTATTGAGCTTCGTTACCGTCCGCCGGGAGCAACCGAGAAAGTGGCACTGGTTGGGAAGGGCGTCACTTATGACACCGGCGGTTACTCCATCAAGCCGGCGGCAAGCATGGAGACCATGAAGACCGACATGGCGGGCGGTGCGATCGTGCTCGCCGTCATGAGCGTGCTCGGCCGTTTGGGTGTAACGAAAGAGGTCGTGGCCTACATCCCGTGCGCCGAGAACATGATCTCCGGATCGGCGATCAGACCGGGCGACGTCATCAAGCAATACGGGGGCAGATCCGTCGAGGTGACGAACACCGACGCAGAGGGCCGACTTCTCCTTGCGGATGCGCTCGTGCTGGCGTCAGAGGAAAAACCCCACGCGATCATCGACGTCGCTACACTTACGGGACACGTAACGATCGCCCTCGGAGGTCGGGTCACGGGGTTCTTTTCGACGGACGACGAGCTCGCGCATGAGATCGAGTCCGCGGCCGACCGTTCAGGGGAAGGATTCTGGAGGCTTCCGCTGGTAGACAGCTATCTCGAAGGATTGTCGTCGCCTGTAGCGGACCTCAAGAATTCAGGTCCGCGTCCCGGCGGCGCCATCGCAGCTGCGTTGTTCCTGAAGGAATTCGTCGGGAAAAACATCCCGTGGGCTCATCTCGATATCGCCGGGACGGGCAGATCGGATTCCCGCTACGACGAGGTTTCGAAGGGCGGCACCGGGATCCCGGTCCGCACCCTCATCGAGTGGATCAGCAAGCGACCATGAATGAAGGAACAGGTGGCGACAACGTCATCCCTCTAGGAACCGATCCACCTAAGGAGGTGCCGGCCCCCGTAGCATCGACCTCCAGGTTGCACGCGGTGGCGACGGCAGGGATGGCCATCTGCGCTCTCATCGGGGTATTGGCGACCTACTTATTCATCACGGTCAATTGGACGGAGACCACCAGACGCTACGTGATCGTCGCCGGGTTCCTCGCCGGGATCGGCTTCCTCGCGTTCGCTTCGACGGCGATCGCCGCGGCTGCGCGCGACACCTACACCGCCACCCGGAAACGCAGAGACGACGCATAGACTCCACCCATGGAGATCGAAGGGCACCCCACACAAGACCTGATTGAAGAGCTGGTGCGCCGCGGCGCGGTTCGAGTGGCCGGAAGTGCATCCGGGCCGCATCCCGACGCCATCCGCTTCCTCGAAGAAGGCTTAGGCGACATCGCGGGAGGCTGGCTATTCCTCCCACCTCAAACGTTCGAGACAGGGTTCGACGAGGTGCCGGGCTGAGCAATCGCGGGCCCCGAGGACTTTTCAGGACGTGACATCGTTCGGACGGAGCACTAGGTGCCGGTAGGGCCTGACGAATACAGGGCCGCCGCCCGCTTGTTCGCGAGTGGAGTGACCATCGTCACCGTTGCCAGCGAGGGATCTCTGCATGGGATGACGGCTTCCTCGTTCGCCGCAACCTCCTTGGATCCGCCCCTCATATTGGTCTCGCTAGGTCAATCCTCCAGAACCCGCTCGATGATCCACGACACAGAGGTCTTCGGGGTCAACATCTTGAGCGCCCATCAAGAGGCGGTGGCACGCGCTTTCGCCATACCGGGTGACAAGACGTTCGAGGACGTCCCTCACCACCGGGGCCCACACGGGATCCCGCTCCTCGAAGGGTCATTGGTAAGTATGGGATGCAGGACCCATGAGGTGATCCGTGCCGGCGACCACGAGATCTTCATCGCCGAGGTCCTGACCACAGAGATCGGAGAGGGGGATCCTCTTCTCTATTTCGACCGGTCCTACAGGGCGCTGTCGTGACATTGCAGGCTTAGCCGGTCTCCGACCTCGAGAAGATCACAAGCACCGGCATGCAGCTCGAAGACAACATCCGCTCCGCGCACCCGAGGGGTGATGCGTCGAGGCCCGAGGTGCCTCTCCAGCTGCAAGATCCTCAGGCCACGATCACAGAAGATGACGTCGATCGGAAACTCCATGCCGAAGGTATGGATCCGCTTGGCGCCCGGTAGCCGGAGCGCGGCTGCTCGTGGCAGCGTCGCTCGGATCAGGCCGCGAGCTCTCTTCAACGGGGTCGACGCATCCCGTACATCATCAGCAACCGACACACGGCGTAAACCACAAACTAGACGTACGGCCATGTGAAGTAAGTTACGCGGCCCAGGCTTCGGGTAAGAGTGACGACCGACACAAGCGATCAAGGAGCATACCTATGCAGAAGTGGGAGTACGCAACCGTGCCCCTCATCTCACATGCCCTGCAAGAGATCCTGAACCAATGGGGTGAAGAAGGTTGGGAACTTGTCCAGGTAGTCGAGAGCGCTACAACGGGAACGACGGCTTATCTGAAACGCGCCAAGACCTAGGAGTCACCGCGGCCGATCACTTCCCTCAAGAAGGCACGCAGGTCCTCGGCCAGGTCCGGACGTCGCAGGGCGAGTTCGATGGTCGCTCTTAGATAGTCGGCTTTCTTTCCCACATCGAAGATAGGGCCGTCGTAGATGTACGCCCACGCACCTTCGGTCGCGGTCAGCGATTGGATGCCGTCGGTCAATTGGATCTCGTTACCTGCGCCGGGGGCCGTCGCCTCGAGTGCGTCGAACACGGACGGATTCAAGACGTAGCGGCCCACCGATGCGAGCCGGGAGGGCGCCTCCTCCATCGAAGGCTTCTCGACGAAGGTCTTGATAGGAGCAAAGGCTCCCTCTTGCTCTCCGGGATCGACGATCCCATAGGAAGGAACCTCTTCCAATTCAACCTCTCGTACCGCGACTACGGGAGCCCCTCGGTCGGCGTGTGCCGCGATCATCTCGGGGAGGAGAGCGGGCTCAGCATCCCTCGGCTCGGGGACTATCTCGTCGGGAAGGAGGACCACGAAGGGTTCGTCGCCCACATGCTCCCGAGCCATGAGCACCGCATGTCCCAAACCGAGCGGCTCTTTCTGACGTACGGAATGCACGTTGGCCAACCTTGAAGTTGCCAGTACCTCCTCCAGCTCCGTGCTCTTGCCCTTCTTCTCCAGCTGCTGTTCGAGTTCCGGAGCCCGGTCGAAATGATCTTCGAGGAGAGACTTGCCCCGGCTGGTGACGATCAAGATGTCGTCGATCCCCGCGCGCTGCGCCTCTTCCACGGCGTACTGGATGCCTGGTCGGTCGACGACATTCATCATCTCTTTGGCGAGGACTTTGGTCGCGGGAAGGAAGCGGGTGCCTAGTCCCGCTGCGGGGATCACCGCCTTACGAACGATCATGGGTGCAGGTTAACGGTACGGAAGGCTACGCAACGCGCCCGGCGATAGGACCTCTCAGGTCGCCAGCTTCAGCTGGGATTCCGTCTTGTTACCTGCGACCTTGACGGTGTTACGCCCGGCACTCTTCGCCGCGTACAGAGCCTGGTCGGCGGCTTCGACGAGATCCGCGTAAGTAGTGCCGTGCTGCGGATGAACGGCTACGCCCACCGAAACTGTCAGATTGATCTCGTCCTCACCGGACGATCCGAATGGCTTTGACCGGATCACCTCGAGGATCTTCTCGGCAGTTGTGACGGCGCCCTCGGTATCGGTCTCGGACAAGAGGCAGATGAATTCCTCTCCTCCATAACGAGCGAATGTATCGACCTCTCTCAACGTCCCGTTGACACGTTGTGCGAACTCGACCAGGATCGAGTCACCTCTCTGGTGCCCATAGGTGTCGTTCACCGGCTTGAAGAAGTCGATATCCAGCATCAAGATGCTGAAGGGCCTTTCGAATCGGGTCGCCGTCGCCAGCACCTGCTTGAACTGCATCTGGAAGAAACGCCGGTTCCACGTGCCCGTCAGTCCGTCCATCAGTGACAACCGTTTGGCTTCCTCGTGCAATTGGACGTTCTCGATCGCGACACCGCCTTGTTCTGCAAGGAAGACCACCGTGTCTAGGTCCTCCCGAGTGAATGGAGCGTCGGGATCGGTTCGATAAACGGCCAGAACACCGGTCACTCGTCGCTGGCTGTAGAGGGGTATAGAGATGACGATGGGAGCATCAGGTTCGGTATCCACCGGCCGGGGGCCGCCAGCAGAAGGCAGCAACACGTTGGCGGCACGTTCGGCCACGTGGCCCGCAACCCCTTCTCCCACACGGACCATGCCCAAGGACTCCGGGTCAAGCCCGATGACGTTGCTCGCGTAGAGATCGCGACGGGTGGAAGTGAAGCGCCACAAGACAGCCGCGTCGGCCGAGACCGCGTCCACAGCCGTATTGAACATCGACTCGAGCATCTGCCCCATGTCATGGGTGGCCCTTAGGGTCTCACCGATGCGTTGCACCGAACGCTGCAGCTGGTCGCGCGATGACTGCAACTCCGTAACGGTTTCCTCGAGACGACCGGTCATCTCGTTGAACGCCGTTGCCAATTGACCAACCTCGTCCTTGGATCGAACCTTGATCCGATAGTCGAAACGTCCGTCCGAGATTGCCTGGGCACCTTCGGCGACCTCCTCGAGAGGACGCGTGATCAAGCGAGCCAGCAGGTAAGCGAGCAGGGTCGTCCCGAAGATGGCCAAGGCAAGGAGTCCCAACATCGAGGTGATGACTCTGCGAGACAACCGATCTATCGGGGCTACGGGAGTAGAGGCGACGAGAGAAAGGTCTTCTGCGAGCGGACGGGCGCGGGCCTTTGCTTCGCCGTCGATCTCGGTCTCGAACGCTTGCCCGAAGACGGGCTCCACGTCGACTGGGACGGGCAGAGCCGCGGTGGATGCGATCACCCGCCCCTCCGCCACGAGCGACAACACCGAGCTGTCTTGGGAGGATCCCCCCAGAAGCTCCTGATCTAGCCAGAATCCTCCGATGATGGTTCCGACCTTGCCCGTCCCCGCTATCCGTACCGGGATCTCCGGCGTCCTCACGAAGCCGGGACCCACGCCGTCCGTGGCGCGCAGGATGGCACCGCGCGCCGGAGGCTGCACGCCCGGCACGAATTGCCCGTCGCGTCTCGCCTCGCTGATCACCCGATCGTCGGTATCGAGCGCGATGAGGAAATCCAAGCTGCGAGCGCCGGAGAGGCGAGCTTGCAAGAAATCATCGAGCCGGCCCGAACTGCCTCCTTCGAGCAACT
This sequence comes from Actinomycetota bacterium, assembly GCA_051001455.1. Lineage (GTDB taxonomy): Bacteria > Actinomycetota > CADDZG01 > CADDZG01 > WHSQ01 > JBPCNH01. The sequence continues at coordinate 112 of JBPCNH010000043.1, read as the reverse complement.
CGGCGAATCGGGTGACGCCCATCGCAGCACGAACGCGGGAATCGAGCGCCTCCACACGGTCGTTGTAGAGGGCTACGGTTGCATCGAGGGCGGGGCCCAGGGCCAAAACGGA
>JBPCNH010000042.1:0-41998 GCA_051001455.1 Actinomycetota bacterium | reverse complement strand
ATGTTGTCGTAGACCTTCATGTGCGGATAGAGCGCGTAGTTCTGGAAGACCATCGCGATATCTCTGTCTTTGGGAGGCACGTGATTGACGACGTTGCCCCCGATCCGCAATTCACCCTTGGATATCGATTCGAGCCCGGCCACCATCCGAAGCGCCGTCGACTTGCCGCAGCCGGAAGGACCCACGAGGACCATGAACTCCCCGTCATGGATGCTGAGCTCCAGGCCGTCCACGGCGACGGTGTTGTCGCCGTAGATCTTGGTCACCTGGTCGAGAACGATCTCGCCCAACGACTCCCTTTCCCCCGGAGAGGATTCGGACGCACCCTCTATGTGTCGGTCGTGTGTAACACAAACGCGCCGGATTTACACATGCAGGACACGACCGACGCAGATCTAGGTGCACGATCGCGGAAGCAGGACTAGGCGGCGCGCTCCACTTTAAAGATGGTCCCGGAGAAGTCGGCGACGTACATCGCCCCTGCACTGTCGAAGGCGACATCGATCAGCACATGAAGAGTGAGGAAGACGCTTTGGGAGGCAACCTTGCGGCCCGATTTGTCCAGTTTCACACGGATGATGTCGTGACCGGCCGGTGGTCCGAACAGATTGCCCCATTCCGCCACGAATAGGTCGTTCTGGTACTCCTCACCCGACGCATCCGTCGTCTGGAACGCGAGACCGTTGGACCATTCACCGGCTTAGCCATAGTCGCCGCCGGGTTCTTCAATCACTCGCCTTGCTAGGAAACTGCTTGGATCCCCTCGCTCAGGTCGGGCTCGCCGGTCCATTCTCGGCCATCTTCGGCGCGCCGTAGCAGTTCGCTCATGTCCTGCTGCGACAGCGGCTTGGCGAAGTAGAAGCCCTGGCACCGGTCGCACTGCAATGACTGCAGATGGACCAGCTGCTCGGCGAGCTCGATACCTTCCGCCACCGTCTCGAGTCGCAGGCTCTGGCCGAGCTCGATGATGGCTCGGGCGACGGCCCACTCCTGCGATCCGTTCTCGAGGCCGGCGATGAAGCTCCGGTCGATCTTCAGGATGTCGACGGGGAGCCGCTGCAGACGGGCCAGCGACGAGTAGCCGGTTCCAAAGTCGTCGATCGCGATCCGAACACCAAGCTCCTTGAGCTGGTCGAGGGTCCCGGCGACGACGTCAGTGTACTCCATGAGCACGCTCTCGGTGATCTCGAGGATCAGGCAGTGAGGATCGAGCCCGGAGTCCGCGATGGCTTCGACGACCTCCCCGACCAGTCCGGGATGCTGTAGCTGCTTCGCCGAAAGGTTCACGCTCATGGTGAGCGGCGGGAAGTTGGGATGCTTCATCTGCCACGAACGAGCCCGGTCGCACGCCTCCCGAAGAACGCGCCGGCCGATTTCAACGATCAGCCCGGAATCCTCGGCGAGATGGATGAACTCGCCGGGAAGGATCAGCCCCCTCTCGGGGTGCTGCCACCGCACAAGCGCCTCCATGCCGGCGATCATGCCGGTCTGCAGGACGACGGTGGGCTGGTAGAAGACGGTGAACTCGTCTCGCTCCACGGCGCGCCGGAGATCGGCCTCGAGGTCGAGCCGTTCCAGCAGCGACGTATACATGCTGGGATCGAAGAGGCTGTAGCAACCCTTGCCCGATGCCTTCGCCCGGTACATGGCGACGTCCGCATCGCGCAGGAGCTCGTCCCCACTTTGGGTCTCGGGACGACCGAGTGCGATTCCGATGCTCGAGTGCACGTAGACATCCTGGCCCGCTATCGAGAAGGGCAGTCGCATGGCGTTCAGAACGCGGTCGGCAACGATCTCGGCGTCAGCCGGCTCGTGGATCTCTTCGAGCAGAAGCGCAAACTCGTCTCCACCGAGTCGGGCGGCGGTGTCGGAGCCCCGGAGCTGCTCATTGAGCCGGTGGGCCACCGCCACCAGCAACCCGTCACCGGCCGCGTGGCCGAGCGAATCGTTGATGTGCTTGAAGTCGTCGAGGTCGAGGAACAGCACGCCGATCGCCGAGCCGGGCTTGCGCCGTGCCCGCTCGAGGGCATGTTCCACGCGGTCGCGGAACAGATCTCGGTTCGGCAGGTCGGTGAGGGAGTCGTGGAATGCTTGATGCGCGAGTTTCTCCTCGAGAGCCTTTCGTTCCGACACGTCCCTCGTGTTGAGGACAACGCCCTGCAACTCGGGATCGCGCAGCTTGCTGTTGAGCGAGATCTCGCAGTGTGCCCAGTCTCCGCTCTTCTTCCGGAGCTGGCACTCGAAGACCGCAACGGTGTCGGGCTCCTTCATCGACTTGGTGATGAAGGCGCGCACGCGCGGCCGGTCGTCGGGATGGACGAGGTCGAGAGAGTCGGTTCCTAGAAGGGCAGACTGCTCAAAACCAAGCACGCGCTTGATGGAAGGGCTGTGGAAGCGGATGCGTCCGTCGCGGTCGATAACGGTGATGACGTCGGATGAGTACTCGACCAGATGGGTAAAGCGAGCCACACTGCGAGCCTCGCCCTCGCGTTCCCGCTCCTCGAGCAGACGGACGGTCATAAGTGCACTCGCCGCCTGTCGGGCCAGTGAGCGGACCAGCGTCTCGTCCCCCTCTGTGAACGGTGTCTCGTCGAGTGGCTTCCCCAGATAGAGCGCGCCGGAGACAGGCGTGCCCTCACAACTGACCGACACCACGAGCGTCGCCGCCATCGGCACGTCGGTCGGAGAGAATCCGATGGCGTCCTCGCCGGAGTCGCGGCGGATCATCGTGCCGGCCTCTAGCGCGCCCTCCCCAGACAAGAGTTTCAGAGCCTGATCCGAAGGGAGGCCTTTGGTCGCCAGCGCGCTGATCCCGCCGTCTTCGTAGACGACTGCAGCTGCAAAAGAGGCTCCCGTCACCTCGCACGCCAACTCGAGGGTTCGCTCGACCACACTCGAGCACTCGCGTGCCGATGCAATCTCGACGAATGCATCCAAAACGCCCTGCACCAGGGAGGCGTCTTCGCCTCGGCCCATCGCCATACTCATGTTGTCCCTTTCTACGCAGGATTACGTAGACATACGTTTGAAAGGTGTTTCGGCGCAAAATGGAAAAATCTTGAGAAATCGCCTCGGCAGCGGCGGGGCGGGCGGCGGGGCGGCCGTCTTGACCATGGCCGAAGCCGGCGAGGTCGGGCACTGGAAAGTGCTGAGGCAGATGGCGGAGTCGGCAGGCCGGCAAGAGATCATCGATCTCACCGACTGGGCTTTGCCGATCCAGGAACGTCATTTCAGCGAAGCTCAAGAAACGTCCCTGAAGCTGGCCTCGGACGAAGATCCCAACGAAACGAGCTAGATATCCCACGGTTCTATCTGTCAAGCCGTCGACCAGGAGGCAGAGGGGGAAGATCGGTTACGAGGCGACTCGAGCACAGGGCTCGCGACAGGACAAGAAAGATGGTTGAACCATCCGCGAGGGCAACCTTCTGCTAGCGAGTAGCGTCAGATGAACTATGAGACCGTTATTGAGCGCGCTCGCGGTTGGGGGGTTGCTGCTAGGCGCCTGTACATCCCTCAACTCCGAGGTGAGCTCCAGCGGCATCCCGGTGGCGCCTTCTGTTAGCTCCCCCACGAGCATCGCGTTCGATGACTGCAGCGGGCTTGAGGTACCCCGTGACGAAGAGGTCAACACCTACCTGGATCGCGCCAATCATTTGTTGGAATTCAGCTACCTAGAGGCCGCGACCGCAACTGACCGTACTCATCGGATCGATTACACAGACGAGACTTGTCGCACTAATCCTGATACGAGTCGGCTGATCCGTCACGTTCTCGGAACCGAGGAACAAGCTTTGAACCCCTCCAGGACGTTCGTGGTCGCGGACTGCTTCGCGGGAACCATGCAACCGAGTCGTATGACGCTTGCATGTGCTGACAATGGATTTAGGGCGAGACAGCTGAGCTGGTCCCGATGGGGTCGAAAGCAAGCCCTGGGGCGCGGCGTCTTCGTCATCAACGACTGTGAGCCCAGCTGCATCGTCGGCAACTTCCAGCGGCGCGAAGGACGGATCGTGCTGAAGGAACGCCGGTTCTGCAAAAAGCTAAACAAGTACGTTTTCATGAGCGGAAAAGTGATCTACGACGAACCCTTCCAGGAGCGGTTAGAGGACTCCATTTACCCTGGCTGTCCGGCCGACTCTTAGCGCCGAGGTCGTCCTCCGGATGCTTGGCGTCCCAGATTGGGGCTCAGGCAGCCGTGCGCATCTCAACTGCTGGCCACGCGACCAACTCGTCGTAGGTCTGACCATGCCGGAGACAGCCGTGAAGGATCCCGACGAGCCTGTTCGCTAAAGCTCGGAGGGCCTGGTTGTGGCTCTTGCCCAGGCTCCGATGACGGTCGTAGTAGGCCCGAGCCGGGGGTGACGCGGTCAACGATGCGAACGCCCACAGGTAACAGGCGTTGAACAGTCGCTCGTTGCGGGCGTAGCGGGCCAGCACGACCCGGTGCTTGCCGGAGGCCTTCGTGATCGGCGAGGTCCCTGCGTAGTTTCGTCTCGCTCTAGCATCCACGTAGCGAGTTCGGTCATCTCCGAACTCCGCTAGCACCCGGGCGCCGAGGACTATGCCAAGTCCGGGAAGACTGCGCAGGATCTTGGCGTCCGGGTGGCTCTCAAAAGACGATTCGATCTCCCTCTCGAGATCGGCGATCTGCTCGTTGAGACCGGCGATCAACGTCATGAGCGACGAGGTGACAGTGCCATAGGCACGAGTCACCGTTGGCGGTGCTTCGAGCTGCTCCGAACGGAACGCGAGCTGAATCTTCTCGGCCCGCGTCTGGATGTTCTTCTGCCTCCCGCCTTTCTTCAGAGCGCTGGCGATCTTCGAGAGCGATAGACGGCGGCCGAGCTCCGGTGTTGGTGCGATCGACAGGATGGCAACCGCGTCCATGAACGAGAGGTCGGTGCCGAAGGCCTCAAGCGCCTGAGGGTAGAACTCCCGCAAGTGGCTTCGTAGCCGATTGATGTGACGTTGGCGTTGCCACACGAAGTTCTGATGTGTTCGGGCGAGGAGCTTGATCGCGTCGGCGAGCTCGGAGTCACCCGCGACCTGGCGGTGGTTGTGGCGATCCGTGCGCACGATGTCGGCAAGCACCTTGGCGTCACCGGGGTCGGATTTCGCCCCTGAGGTCGAGTGGCGGTCGCGATAGCGGTCGACCGACAACGGGTTGATCGCGAACACCTCGTAGCCGGCTGCGACAAGAGCACCGACCAGGAGTCCACGGTCGAGCTCGATACCGACGATGGCTTCTTCGGGCTCCTCGATGTGGTCAGCCACCATCTCGTGGAGCTTGGAGACTCCCTCGACGCCATCTGCGACCCGGCCTCTGGCGAGGATGACTCCTTCCTTATCGACGATGCAGACATCGTGGTGCTTCTCGGCCCAGTCAATCCCGACGAAGACCAAACTTCCCCCCTTTCACCTCGACGACAACGACATCAGCCTCGAGAAGATAGGCGGCGGTCTAATGGATCAGTGCTCTTGACTGGCACGACATCCCACGAGCCCTCATCTCTCCTCGCCTACCGAAGGGGCACGATCTAGCACTAAGGCTCAAGGCCTCAACGCATTTCGGTGCTCACCCTTCGGCTGGCTGAGAGGTCACCCTCCCATGAGGTCTTGCAACCCCATTAGACGCTAGCGGCAAGCTCGCGGATCGGGAAGAGGGGTCAAGACATCCCCGAGCTTGTCCCGCAAGTGCTCGTAATTAGGTGGCAGCGAAAGAGCCTCGCCCAAAGTATCGAGGTCCTCGTCGGCGGTGAACCCCGGTCCCAAGGTCGCTATCTCGAAGAGAACACCTGATGGTTCTCGGAAGTAAAGCGACCTGAAGTAGAACCGGTCGATCACCGGAGTAGGCCGCATGCCGGAGCGCTGCACGCGCTCGTGCCACGCATCGTGTTCGTCCATGGGGCAGGCCCACGCGACGTGGTGGACGGTTCCACCCCCTTGTAGAGGCCTTTCACTCGGCGCTGGATCGACGCGGTAGAAGCCGCCGCGTTGCTCTCCTCGGGCGATCCACGCACCGTCGCCGGCCGAGGTGAAGGAAAGAACATCTTCGAGCAAGGTGCTGCTCTGGCCGGGCTCACTCGCATATGCATGAACACCGTCGAACCCCCGGATGGCGAACTCTTGCGGAACCTCGGCAAAGTTTGCTTCCAGGGGCTCATCTCCGGACGTATCGACGGCGAGCTCCAGCTCGAGGCCCTCGCGATCGGGAAAAACGAGAGATCCCGGGACTCGTTCCGTGGTGAGTCCCTCCGCTGCGATCCGTTTCTCCCAGAAATCCAGCGCCTCCTCGGATGCCGCCCTGAAAACGACGCGATGAACCATGCCGTCGCCCGCCCGGCCGCGAGGCGCGCCGGGATATTCGAAGAAGGTGATGTCCGCGCCCGCGCTGCCCTTCTCGTCTGCGTAGAACAGGTGATAGATGGTCGGGTCGTCCTGGTTGACCGTTTTCTTGACCAAGCGCAAGCCCAGCACTCCCGTATAGAACTCCACGTTCTGGGGCGCGTCGCCCGTGATGGCCGTGACGTGGTGGATGCCTTCGAGCTTCATATCGCCTCCGGAGTATCGATGTGCTTTCGGGGCAAGATAGCCCGTACGTACCAGGTAGGAACCCTTTTCCACGTCCTATAGCCTCGTCGGGTACCCGTCGCCGGCGACGAGCTAGGGAGGAAGAGTGGCCGCAACGCTGCCAGAGATCAGGACCGAGCGACTGACCCTGCACAACCACGACATGGTGTTCAGACGCGGCGGAAGCGGATCGCCGATCCTTTTCATCCACGGCATCGCCGGAAGCTGTAACACCTTCGATCTCGTGCTACCTCACATCGCCGAATATCACGACGTGATCGCCCCAGACCTTTTGGGGCACGGTCAATCGGCGAAACCGCGAGGAGACTATTCCCTCGGCGCCCAGGCAGCCGGTCTGAGAGATCTGCTCGAGATGCTGCAGATCCCATCGGTCACGATCGTCGGTCACTCGATGGGCGGCGGGATCGCCATGCAGTTCGCTTACCAGTTCCCAAAAAGATGCGATCGCCTCGTGCTGGTAAGTAGCGGCGGGCTGGGACCAGAGGTAACAGCATTATTGCGCGCGGCGACGCTTCCGGGTGCTCACCTCTTCCTGGGCCTCGCGACGAGTGAGCGCGCTAAGCGCATCGCAGGCTCCGCGTTATCACCTCTCGCTAAGTTGGGCCTCTCGACGCCTCCATCCATCGAGCACGTGCTCGAGCACTTCCTCTGTCTGCAGGACCCGGACACACGAAGAGCTTTCGTCTTGACTGCTCGCTCCGTACTCGACCTGCGTGGTCAACGCATCGACGCGCGCGACAAGCTCTACCTAGCCGAAGAGCTTGCGACATTGATCGTCTGGGGCCGGCGGGATCGATTCATCCCGATCAAGCACGGACGGGAGGCCCACGAGATGCTGCCGGGAAGCAGATTCGAGGTCTTCGAGCGCGCCGGCCATTTCCCCCATCGCGATGATCCCGAAAGATTCACAGAGTTGCTGTTGGATTTCATCGCCTCAACAGACGCGGCCGAGCTCTCCGTCTCTTCCATGAGGGAGCTCGTGATGAGCCGCTCCTCGACCGGCTCCTAGCCACCACCTAGCGCTTCGGCGGGCGGCGGGGCAATATAGCTCGCATATGAACTCTTCACCCAACGTCCATCTTGAACAAGTGGATGCATCTCACCTAGACGATCTCTTGGACGCGATCGAGGCGTCGCTTCCCGAATTGAGTCCGTGGATGGGTTGGGCGGTCGACTGGAACAGGCAGGAATCTGTTCACTACCTGCGCTCGGCCAATGATCCGAACGACATCGCCTTCGCCGTGACCGTTGACGGCCGAGCATCGGGGATCATCGGCATCCTCGTTCCCAAGCCGGTCCAGAGCTGGGGCGAGATCGGATACTGGCTGCGGAGCGATCTCAGCGGCCGGAAGATCATGACCGAGGGCTTGAGACAAGCGATCGAATGGGCTTTCACCGTCAGAGGGTTGCACCGGTTGGAACTACGTGCTGCCCTGGAGAACGCACCGAGCAATCGTCTGGCCGAGAAACATGGATTCTCCCTGCGAGGAGTGGTCAGAGAAGCAGCAAGAGGCAGCAACGGTTGGTACGACTGCAATCTCTGGGACCTATTGGCGACCGACCCGCGATGAGTCTGGACCCGGGGACCTAGTAACCCCGTTGCTATAGTCGTCCGACGTGAACGCGGCTCGGGACGGGGACATCCGGAAAGATCTTCACCGATCGCAACGCGTGATGATCATCGTTCGATGGATCGGCGTGCCGTGGGCGTTCTTCCAAACCATGTTCTACAGCTCGCTCCCCTATCCGGAAGGCTTCCAAGCGGCGGCTTTGATGCTGGTCGGGATACTTGCAGTCGGGAATGGGATCCTTCATCTCTCGTACCGCCGGCCCGGAGCGGTAGACCGCGCCCGCGCTATCGCGGTAGCCGGTTTGGGGCTCGATATCTTCGTACTTTCCGGGTTCGTTTGGCTGTTCGCCTTCGATCCGGGATCTGCGCTCTGGGCGGTTCTTTTCATCCTGCCTCTCGAAGGAGCGACTTCGTTCCAGCTTCGCGGCGCCCTCGGAGCCTGGGCACTCGTGACCACGATCTATACCTTCCGGGAGCTCTGGGGGTCCGATCGCTACGGGTACCTACTCGAACTGAACTCGATCACCTTCAGGATGGGGATCGCGGGCATCATCGCGACCGTGGCCGGATTGATGGCGCGTGATCTCGTACGACAGAGGGCACAGCTGCGAGACGCTCTATCGGAGTTGAAACGGATCGACCGGCTCAGGCTGGGCCTCGTGTCGACATTGGGCCACGACGTCAGGAGTCCCCTAACGGTGATCCGGGCGACGATCGCCATTCTCCTGAAGAAGGGTGGCGCCATAGACCAGGATAACGCTCAACAACTGCTCGCCTCATCGGACAAACAGGCGCGGCGTCTGGAAGCATTGGCGAACGATCTTCTCGATCTGGCCCGTCTCGAAGAGGGCAGACTCAATCTAACGATAGAGGAAGTGTCACTCGCTCCGGCGGTGGCACACACGGTCGCGTTCCTAGATACCGAAGAGGACGTGGCAGTGAACATCGATGATGATGTCACCATTAGAGCGGATGCTCGACGGCTGGATCAGATCCTCTTCAACCTCCTGTCGAACGCACTCCGGCACGGCGAGCCGCCGGTCGAGGTTTCGGCGCACAACGACGGTTCCAATATCCGGGTTGACGTCTCCGACAGAGGCCCGGGCGTACCGAAAGACGAGCAACCGCACCTCTTCGAGCCTTTCAGGGTGGAGAAAGGAACCGGCTCGGTCGGCTACGGTTTGGCGATCGTCAAGGCGCTCACCGAAGCCATGGACGGCGAGATCGGATACCAGGACGCGGAGCCGGATGGAGCTTGCTTCTGGCTGACACTCCCGGCCGCCTCCCGAGAACCGGCTAAGGAACCGGCTCGAACCGAGCAGTGAAATGTCGCAGGAACTCGGGTTCCTCGGTGATCCGATAACCGGTCAGTGAATCTTTAACTTCGGCTAGCTTCGCGACGACCTCACCTACGTAATCGACATGGCTCTGTGTGTAGACGCGCCTGGGTAAAGCCAATCGCACGAGCTCGTGTTGCGCGGCCGGTCCGAACATCACGGAGCCGACCTCGACCCCGCGGATGCCGCCTACGCGGTACAACTCGACGACGAGTGCCTGGGCGGGGAATTGATCGTGCGGGATGTGCGGAAGCATCGCTCCCGCGTCTAGATAGACGGCATGTCCACCGGGCGGGCGCACGGTGGGAACTCCGGCCTCCGCACAACGATCTGCCAGATACTCCGCAGTGCGAACCCGGTAACGAAGGTAGTCGGGGTCGAGTACCTCCTTCAAGCCCTGCGCTATCGCTTCCAGATCGCGTCCGGCGAGTCCGCCGTACGTGGGAAATCCTTCGGTCAAGATCAGGAGCGCCCTGCACCGTGCCGCCAGCTCATCATCCTTGAGGGCGAGGAATCCTCCGATGTTTACGAGCCCATCCTTCTTGGCACTCAGGGTCACCCCGTCCGCGTACGAAAACAGCTCCTTGGCGACCTCTTCTGGAGATTTGTCGCCGTAGCCTGCCTCGCGCTGAATCACGAACCAAGAGTTCTCCGCAAAGCGAGCCGCGTCGAGGAACAGAGGAACATCGAAACGATCGCAGATGGCCCGCGCTCCCTTGACGTTTCCCATCGAGACGGGCTGCCCGCCTATAGAGTTATTGGTCACGGTGAGGAACACCATGGGCACGCGCCCGGGGTTCTGCTCTAGGACCTCCTCTAGACGATCGAGGTCCATATCCCCTTTGAATGGCTCGTCCGACTGAGTCGTAGCAGCCGCGAGAGCTGGTAGATCTAAGGCAGTTGCACCCTCGTGTTCGACATTGGCTCTGGTCGTGTCGAAATGAGTGTTGTTCGGAACGATGTCTCCGTCCTTCACGGTCTCGGCGAAGAGGATGCGCTCGGCGGCGCGGCCTTGGTGCACGGGGATCACATGCTCGAGCCCCGTGAGGTCGCCTACTACCTGGACGAATTTCTGGAAAGACGTGCTTCCGGCATAAGACTCGTCGCCTCGCATTATCGCTGCCCATTGCTCTGCGGACATCGCACCGGTCCCGGAATCGGTCAATAGGTCGATCAGGACCTCTTGGGAAGTCAAAGCGAACAGGTTGTACCCCGCCCGCTTCAGCGCGTCCTCGCGCTCCTCACGGGTCGTGAACCGAAGCGGCTCCACGCTCTTGATGCGGAACGGCTCGATGATGGTGTCCCACGTCTCATCCATGAACCGCAGCTTATGCGGCCCGCGGGACGCTCGGTCGCTGCCGCGGCCCATCAAGCTATGGGGCATGGAGGAAGATGGAGGCGTGGACGAACACCTACGCCAGGAGGCGCGTGACGCTATCGGCTTCATGCCCGAAGAAGAGGGGCTGGCGCTCTACGAAGCCGGGTTGGAAGGTGCGCTCCACGGTCCGCTTCTGGAGATCGGCAGCTACTGCGGCAAGTCCGCCATCTATCTGGGGGCGGCGGCGGAGAATCGGATGACGGTGTTGTTCTCGGTGGATCACCATCGAGGATCGGAGGAACACCAACCGGGCGAGGAGTACCACGATCCTCGCCTCGTGGACCCGGCAACCGGCAAGATCGACACCCTGCCCGTCTTCAAGGAGACGATAGTGAAGGCCGGTCTCGAGAACTCGGTCGTTGCGGTGGTCGGAGACTCGCGATCGATCGCTGAACGCTGGGAGCGCTCGTTGGGGATGGTGTTCATCGACGGTGGCCATAGTCAAGATGCCGCGGAAGCCGACTACGGCGGGTGGGCGCCTCATGTCGCAGAGAAGGGCATCCTCGCGATCCACGATGTTTTCGATCTACCCGATGAAGGGGGCCAGGCACCACGCCAGATCTTCGAGCGGGCGACGGACTCGGGGGCATTCGAAGAGATCGCCCGTTGCGCAACATTGAGGATCTTGCGCAGGACCGGGGCTCCTCTATAAATCGTCGTGGTTCGGATCGAGATCGCGGTACTTACCGCGCAGATGAACGAGGGGCGTCGGAACCTCGTCCACCCGTAGGTCTTCGATGTGGCCGGTGACGAGTTGGTGGTATCCGGTCTCGCGGGCGTCGACCAGCGAGCAGTAGGCACGTGTCTGTAGATCCGTCAGGACAGGTCCGAACGGAGAGTCCTCTACGGTTACGCCTTCGAAGAGTCCTCCCGGGGCCGGTCGCAATCCGGCGAACCGTTCAGACAACTCCTTGTCGGAGTGCTCGAGAACGTGGACGAGAAATCGACGACTCTCGAGGATCGCCTCGTAGAGGTCGGCGGTCGAGGAGATGAGTCCCAGGATGACGGCCGGTTCTCCTTCCGCAACGAGCACGGAGGACACGGTCAGCCCCGTAGGACCTTCGACCCCTTGAGCCGTCCACAGCGTGACGGGCGCAGGCAAACGGCCCCGCAAACGGCGCGCCGGAGACCGGGCCTCGGGCGGGTCGCGGAACGGGTTCTCTGCATGGATCCTCCCCTGCTGCTCCTCTGGTGAGGTCATGTTCTAGACCGGGTCTTCCAGAGATCCGAACACCGACGGAGCCGCCACCAAACCCTCGCCCTTGAAGAGCCCCGTGGTGCCCCCTTCGCCGTAGAGGGCATCTGCAGCCAGCAGGATCGCCCCGGCACTCCAGGTCGTTTTCTCGGTACACGGCCACGGATCTCCCGCAGGAGCGTTGGCACCCGTGAAATACAGACCGTCCTCCGCTCGCAGGTGCTGCACCCAGCGGAAGATGTGCCGCGCTTCCTCCTCGAGACCCGCCGCGTGACATGCGAGGACCAGCTCTCCGGATTCCCCCGTCGTGACCCACGGCCGGTCGGACGTGCAGCGGGCACCGCTTCCGGTCTCGACGAAGACGTGCCACCCTTCTGCCAATCGCGTCCGCGCAGCGCTGCCTTCGACAGCCGTCCCGAGAACCGGGTAATACCAATCCATAGCGAAGCGCTCTTTACTCTCGAACGCCCATTCGCGCTCGGTGATCGCTCGGCGCAGCGAGGCGATGGAGAGCTCCCAGTCCGGTCGTTCGGCACCGAGCGTCTCGGCGATCGTGACCGCGCATCTGAGACTGAGGTGGATCGAGGAACACGACGTCAATAGCGCTCCGGGCCACGGCCGATAGCCATCGTCGCGTGCCCAGGCGATAGACCCGTCCGGCATCTGCAGGCACAATACGAACTCCACGGCTCGCTCCACCACCGGCCACATCTCGCCTAAGAACGCGTCATCTCCCGTGGCCAGGTAGTGATGCCAGACACCAGTAGCGATGTAGGCACAGAAATTCGCGTCGACCATGCCCGTGTCGGGGAGGCTGTCCGTGTACGACGCGAACCAGGAGCCGTCTTGTCTCTGCGTACGAGCGAGCCAGCGGTAAGCGGCGGCTGCCTCGGCATGCCTTTCCCCTACGTCTAGACCCATCGCTGCCTCAACGTGATTCCAGGGATCCGTGTGACGCCCGCGCTCCCAGGGGATCGAACCGTCCGGCGCCTGGATACTGGCGATGGCATCAGTCGTCATACCGAGATCTAAGCCGGCAGCGACCCTGATCACCGCGCTGTCTCGTTCTCTAGGTAAACGACGAGGCTCTTGCCCATCAGCGGATCGAGGGCCCGCTCGACCAGCCGGACGAAGAGGTTCGGATGCTCGATGTCCCATATGAGAAACCGGTGATACAGCCTCGGTAGCAGGGAATCGCGCCCCGGCCCAAAGAGGCATCGGAACCACCACAACGGCACATGCAGCGCGTGGGCGTGATGGTTTCCGGTGATCCTGAAACCCGCCTTTCTCAAGCGCCTCGATATCTGCCGGCGGCGGTAGATGCGAACGTGCCCGCCCTCGTTGGAGTGATACTCGCGTGACAACATCCAACAGATAGCTTCGGGCACCGCCCTCGGAACGCTGACGACGATGCTTCCCCCGGGCTTGCACACTCGGGCGATCTCGTCCATAGCGAGCTCATCACGCTCGATGTGTTCGAGAACCTCGCAGGCGATCACGCGATCGAAAGATCCGTCCGCGAAAGGTAACGCGAGCGCATCGGAGACGGCGCAACCACACGATGCGCCGGCCGGCGTCTGCCCCTCGAGTTCCATCGCGGCAGCGATAGCCTTGATGTCTTTGAGCGAGGCATCGTCTAGGTCCGCACCTATCACCCGGGCGCCGCGGCGCAACGCTTCGAAGGTATGACGTCCGTTACCCGACCCGAGATCGAGAACTGTCTCGCCCGCAGCGATCCCGAGTCGCTCATATCTGATGGTCAGCACGACCGGATGGCCTTCTCGTAAAGAGCTGCCGTCGCCATTGCCGTAGCGCGCCAGGTGAAACGTTCGAGAGCCCGCGTCCTGCCTATCCTCCCGAGATGGGTGCGCCGGGCGTCGTCGTCCAGCAGATCGGCTATCGCCGCCTTCATCGCTCCGGCGTCGGCGGGTGGAACCAGCACGCCTGCCGGCCCCACGACCTCTCCTAGGGCACCTCCGGTGGTGGCGACGAGCGGGATCCCCATCGCCATCGCCTCCACTGCCGGCAGGGAGAAGCCTTCATATAGCGAGGGAACGATGGCTATCTCGGCCCGCGCGAAAGTCTCGACCATCGTAAGTGCATCGACCCGGCCCAAGGCACGGACGTACTGAGAGATGCCGAGGTGGCGAACCTGCTCCCAGAACACAGGCGTCTCTCCGCCGCGACCGATCACGATCAACTCGACGTCACGTTCTGTCACCAACTTCGCCACAGACTCGAGCAGGTAACCCATGCCTTTCCCCGGAGAGGCCGAGCTGGCCACCGTCACGAGCCGTCCGGGAACCCGGGAGATCTCAGGGAGGGGACGGAAGAGCTCGGCGTCGACTCCGTTAGGTATAACCGTTACACGCTCGGGAGCGACGGCGAATTCTCTTACTACGTCCTCCCGCGACTGCTCCGAAACGGACAGAAGATGCTTGCTCCGGCGGGCGACCCTTCCTTGCATGCGTACGAATGAGTACCATCGCCGCTTTCCTATCCGGGCAAGGAGACCCCCCGTCCCCGCGAGCTCCATGCGGCGGTCGATCGAGATCGGATGGTGCACGGTCGTAACCACCGGCTGGCGGGCTGCGATGTCGAGGATGCCGTAAGCGAGCGTCTGGTTGTCATGGACGAGGTCGAACTGTCCGGCTCGCTTACGGAGCTCCCGGGCCGCCCGGATGCTGAAGGTCAGCGGCTCGGGGAAGGCGCCCGTACACATCGCTGCGTACTCGGCGATATCGATCAGATCGCGTATCTCATCCTTAGCCGGACGCCTGAAGGGATCCTCGGGCCGATAGAGGTCGAGGCTCGGAACGCGGACGAGACCGGTACCCGGCAGCAGATCGGGATAGGGCTGACCGGCGAAGACCGTCACCGCGTGACCCAGCTCGTTCAGCGCCGCGCTCAGATGGCGCACGTATACGCCCTGCCCGCCCACCTCTGGGTGAGCGCGGTACGACAAGAGAGCGATACGGATAGGTGACCTCGGCATCCAGGAACTGTAGGGCAATCCGGAAACCGCTCCGGAAGCTGGGCAGCTCCGAGGGTGGGACTCGAACCCACAACCTACCGGTTAACAGCCGGTTGCTCTGCCGATTGAGCTACCTCGGAACGAGGTCACATCCTACCCGGCGCCTCGGGCCGACCGTGGCCCCGGCTCCTGTTCCGGCGCTCCCCCTACCCTCCGCTTAAGACGTCGACAGATGGGCATTAGATTAGATTGACGAAAGCAATCAGCAGAGCGATGGAGGTTCACATGAGAGGTCGACTGGGTCTGTTCATCGGGTTCGGCGCCGGGTACGTGCTGGGCGCCAAAGCAGGACGCGAGCGCTACGAGCAGCTGCGGCGTCTCTACGAGAACGTCCAGTCGTCACCGCAGTTCCGGCAGGCCTCCGTTAAAGCCAAAGACGCGGTCGAGACGGGGATCGGTCAAGCACGCAACCTCGCCACGGAAGGTGCGGAGAAGGTCGGCGACGCGGTGCGGGAACGGCGCTCCGGCAACGACCACGGGAGCCTGTCTGTAGCTCCGCCTCCCAACGCCTAAGAGCGACGCCTACTCCAGGTAATCGCGCAGCTTCTGGCTGCGCGATGGGTGACGCAGCTTCGAGAGCGTCTTTGATTCGATCTGTCTGATCCGCTCGCGCGTCACACCGAACTTCTTGCCGACGTCTTCGAGGGTACGTGGCTGACCATCCACGAGTCCGAACCGCAACCGGATCACTTCCTTCTCGCGATCGGAGAGCGTCAGCAGTACTGATTCCAGCTGCTCCTGCAGCAACTTGAACGAGGCTCGCTCCAGAGGGACGACGGCATCTGAGTCTTCGATGAAGTCGCCCAGCGACGAATCTTCTTCCTCACCGATCGGTGTCTCGAGGGACACGGGCTCTTGCGAGATCTTCTGGATCTCCCGGACCTTCACCGGTGTGAGCTCCATCTCCTTGCCGATCTCCTCGGCGGTAGGTTCCCGGCCTAGATCTTGAAGGAGCTGACGCTGGATGCGCACGAGTTTGTTGATCGTTTCCACCATGTGGACCGGGATACGGATGGTGCGAGCTTGGTCGGCGATCGCGCGAGTGATGGCCTGGCGGATCCACCACGTCGCGTAGGTCGAGAACTTGAACCCTTTGGAGTAATCGAACTTCTCGACGGCCCGGATCAGACCCAGATTCCCTTCCTGGATCAGATCGAGGAAGGCCATCCCCCGGCCCACATACCGCTTGGCGATGGAAACGACGAGACGCAGGTTCGCCTCGACGAGGTGGCGCTTGGCATGCTGCCCGTCCCGCTCGATGTAGCGCAACTCGAAGGCTCGATCGTCGTCGGCCTTCCCCTCGGCAAGCTCGGCCGTGGCCTGCTCCCCCGCCTCTATCCGCTTGGCGAGACTGACTTCCTCTTGAGCGGTCAAAAGGGCCACCCGCCCGATCTCCTTCAGATACATCCGGACCGGGTCGTTGGTGGGAGCCTTCATGGCCATGTCCACCTCGCGGCGGGCACGAACCCTGTCGTCCTCTACGGCGGCAGGCTCCGGCTTCTCGACGACGGCCTCTTCTTGCTCTTCTTCCTGGAAATCTTCATCTTCGACAACGTCCACTGCCGACTCCACGAGACGTTGGTAGACAGCGTCGGTGTCGTCCGGAGTGATATCGAGAACCGATAGCTTCTCGGCGAGGTCCGCTGCGGTGATCGAACCAGAGCGCTGAGCTTCCTTGATGATCTGTTCGACCTCAGCGCGCGCCGCTTCGGCAGTGATCTTCGCAGGAGGCACCTGTACGACGGCGGTGTCGCCGGAAGTGCTCTCTACCTTGACCCCTTTAGCCACCGTTATTCCCCCAGGACCTGCTTAAGCAGATCCCGCCGTTCGGCCTGCAGCCGCACCAGCTCGGTGAACAACCGGTCGTGCTCCTCTGGAGCGTCTAGCGGATTCACATCGGCAAGGGTATTGCCTCTCGACTTGATGTCACGCTCAAGGGAGAAAACCCGTATGCGTGTGAAGATCTCACGTGCCCGACCTCGAAGATCTTCGGCGTTCATCTCCGAGACGTCCTCCTCCCCGACGGTCAGCTCGGTGAGCAAAGCCAATGCGTCGGGCGAAAGACGCTGCTCGAGATCACTCAGTGGTACGTCGCTGTTGCGCCCCACCGCAGCGGTATACAGCTCACGCCTCGCTGCGGACGTGAAGTCACTCTCTGAGACCAATCCCGACGACCACTCGGCCGACTCGACAGGGCGAGTTAGCAATAGATGCAGAGCCTCTCGTTCAACCTTGACGTGTCCCGGAAGCCGGCGATCGCGCTCCCGAGTGGTTCCCCCGGCGGTCTGAGAAGCGCCCGGTCGCTGTTCACTAAGCGCCCTGTGAATCACTTCTTGGTCCACGCCGATCATCTCGGCGGCCTTGAACGCATACTCATGTCTGGCCACCGGATCAGGGTCCAAGACTAGCACCTGGACCGCGGCGGCCACGGCGGACGATCGAGCTTCCGGAGTATCGAGACGCATCCTTCCTATCGTTTGCTCGAGCTTGAAGAGCATCAGCGGCTGAGCGCCTTCGATGATCTTCTGGATGCCCTCTGGCCCGTCTTCTTTGACAACGTCGGCCGGGTCCCGGCCCGGCGGAAGCGGGGCGACCATAACCTCGAGTCCGATCCGGTGATGGATCCCGAAACCTCGCTCCGTCGCACCTTTGCCGGCATCGTCGGCATCGAACATCAAAACGACTCGCGACGAGAACTTCTTGAGCAACTCGAAATGACTCTCGCCTAGAGCGACACCGTTGGTGGCAACGGCGGTGTTAACGCCCGCCTCATGCAGCGCGATGACGTCGGTATAACCCTCGGCCACTAGAGCCGACTCTCTGGCGATGGCCGACTTCGCCCGGTCAAGTCCATACATCACACGCGATTTGGAGAACACCGGTGTCTCGGAGGTGTTCAGGTATTTCGGCCCGTCGGACGTGTCATTGGGCATCTTGCGAGCGCCGAATGCGACCACGTCACCTTGCAGGTTCCAGGTAGGGAAGATGATCCGCTGGCGGAAAGAATCGTAAAGACTGCCGTCTCGGTCGCTCTTACGGGTCAGGTCTGCCTGGATAAGAACGTCGGTGGTGAAAGCCTTGCCGAGCAGATGTTTCGTGAGGCTGTCCCGCCCGGGCGCGTATCCGAGCTTCCATCGCTCTGCCACCTCGCGGCCGAAACCCCGGCTCGACAGATACTGACGGGCAGGGACAGAGTCTGGGTGCTCCATCAGAGCCTTATGGAAAAAGTCACAAGCGGCTTGATTGGCCTCGACGATGCGCATCTTTATGGAGTGCGCTTTCTTCTCGCCGGGCTTCATCTCTTCGTAGCGGAGCTGGAACCCTTCTCTTCGCGCCAGCCACTCGACGGCGTCGGGGAACGGAAGATTCTCTAATTTCTGCACGAAGGTATAGATCGTGCCGCCTTCGCCACAACCGAAACAGTGATACAGGCCTTTAGCTGCGTCGACCGTGAAAGAGGGGGTCTTCTCCGAGTGGAAAGGACAGAGCCCCTTCCATGTGTGACCGCCGGAACGCTTCAGCTGGGAGTACGAGGAGATGACATCGACGATGTCGGCTTTGTCTCGTAGTGCATCGATGTCGTCTTCGTTGATCTTCGCCACTTGCCTGCTGCTACTCCTCCACTGGACGCGCTGTTATCGACCTGCCGGGGAAGTGGCTCCCCTCATCCTAGAGCGTCGAAAGGGGGGAGAGGCGCTTCTACGAGCCTCTCGAAAGCGCGAAGAGCGAACCGGTCCGTCATGCCAGCCACGTAATCGACAGCCGCCACGCAAGGATCGTCCGTTCCGCCGGGCACCGGCGACGGATCATCGGAGAAATGCTCGAGAAGCGTCGTCAGCACCCTTTCAACAGAGCTGCGGGTGACCTCGCCGACCCGACCCACGTAGACCCGGTCGAAGAGAAAGGTCCGGGTGGTCGCCATCGCCTCGAAGACCTCGGCACTCATCTGGATCGAGCCCCTATCGTCGGATGCCTCTACGAGATCCCCCACCATCCGATGGATCCGGGTGGAATGGTTCTGCCCCAAGACTGCCCTGGTGATCTCGGGCAGATCCTCCTCCTGGAGGATGCCTGCCCGGATCGCATCGTCTATGTCGTGGTTGAGATAGGCGATCCGATCCGCATACCGGGCGATCTGTCCTTCCAAGGTGGCCGGCATGGTGGGCATGGACCACGTGTGGTTCGCGATCCCGTCTCGCACCTCCCAAGTGAGGTTCAGATCTTCGATCACCTCGACGATCCGCACGGACTGGAGGTTGTGCTTGAAACCCGGCTGGAAGGCCGCCACCACCGCCTCACCCAGATGCCCGAACGGAGTGTGGCCGAGGTCGTGACCGAGGCAGATCGCCTCCACCAGGTCCTCGTTCAAGCGCAGGGCCCGGGCGATCGTGCGGGCCACCTGCGTCACCTCGAGCGTGTGGGTCAGCCGGACCCGGTAGTGGTCACCCTCGGGCGCCAGGAAGACCTGGGTCTTATGGCCCAGCCGCCGGAAAGCTTTCGAGTGGACGATCCGATCCCGATCCCGCTGGAACGAGGTTCGCATCTCGTCCTCGGGCTCGACCCGGTCCCGCCCTTTGGATGCCTCAGACAACGTGGCCCGCGGCGAAAGCGTCTCGCGCTCGATGTCTTCGGTTCGTTCCCGGTAAAGGGTCATGCCGCCGACGCTACTGTCCGCCTATGACGAGCCCACCATGAGGTGGAGTCACTTACTGGAGGTCGTCGCGGCGCCTAGAACGGCTTGCGCCGCCGCGAGGCGAGCGGTGGGGACCCTGAACGGCGAACAGGACACGTAGTCGAGACCGAGCGTCTCGCAGAACAGAACCGAGTCGGGATCCCCTCCGTGCTCGCCGCAGATCCCGAGGTGAAGGTGTGGGTTCGCTGCTCGCCCTTCCTCGACAGAGATCTCCATCAACCGGCCGACACCCGCATCGTCGATCGTAACGAAAGGGTTCCAGCCAACCAACTTCAGTTCCTCGTACATCGCCAGGAACTTGCCGATATCATCACGCGAGAATCCGTAGGTCGTCTGCGTCAGATCGTTGGTACCGAAGGAGAAGAAGTCCGCGAGCTCGCCGATCTCGTGCGACCGAAGCGCAGCACGCGGCAGCTCGATCATCGTTCCGAAAGCTATCTCGAGGTCGACGTCCGCCTTCTCGACGATGGCCAGAGCCACCGGCTCGAGCTCATCTCGCATCCTGCGGAACTCCTCGCCGGTTGCAACCAGCGGGATCATGATCTCGGGGCGCGGGTCGAAACCTTTCTTCTTCAGCCGCACCGCCGCTTCGACGATCGCTCGGACCTGCATCGCGTAGAGACCGGGCTTTACGATCCCCAATCGCACTCCGCGAAGCCCAAGCATCGGATTGTCTTCCTTGAGCGCTTCGACCTGCGATAGCAGGGTACGGCCTTCCTTCAAAGTGAAGGAGTCGCCTTTGACCTTCACCTTGCGCTTACCGGATGCCTCGGCCTCGGCTACGGCGACCGCCAGCTCGACGTGGTTCGGCAAGAACTCGTGAAGTGGAGGATCGAGCAGCCGCACTGTGACCGGCAGCCCATCCATGGCCTTGAAGATGCCCTCGAAGTCACGACGCTGGAGAGGAAGGAGCTCTTTGAATGCCGCCTGCTCGCCCTCGGTCGTGTCCGCGAAGATCATGCGGCGCACCGCGGCGACGCGCTCTTCACCCATGAACATGTGCTCGGTACGGCACAGGCCGATGCCCTCGGCGCCCCGCACGATGGCATTTGCCGACTGATCCGGCGAGTCCGCGTTGGCGCGCACCCGGAGGCGCCTCTTCTCGTCGGCATAAGCCATGAACCGTTCGAACGCCAACCACAGCTTGGAAGACAAAGCGTCCTGCTCGGCGCGGGTGAGCCGCTTGCCGGTGTCCCTCTTCTTAGCGGCAAGCATGGCGGCATCCAGAACCGACGGCTCGGTATCCAGCTCGCCGGCGTAAACGGTCCCATCCGTCCCGTCGATGGTGATCCAGTCGCCCTCTCGCAATACGAGCTTACCGACCGTCACCTGCTTAGCCCGGGCATCGATCCGGAGAGAGTCCGCACCACACACCGCCGAGATCCCCTCGCCCCGGGCCACCACCGCCGCGTGTGAGTTCGTCCCGCCCGCAGAAGTCAGGATGCCTTTGGAAGCGACCATCCCGTGATAGTCGTCGGGGTTAGTCTCGCGCCGGACGAGGATCACGTCCTCGCCGTCCTCAGCCCAAAGGGCGGCATCGTCGGCGTGGAACACGACCCGGCCGACCGCCGCACCGGGCGACGCGTTCAGGCCGCGCGCTACCGGCTCTTCCGATCGCTTCTGCTGCGCGTTGATCACCGGCTTGAAGAGCTCGTCGAGCTTGATGGCGGTGAGTCGGTCCCTGACGGCGGTTTCTTCATCGACGAGGCCCTCTTCAACCATGTCGTAAGCGATCACCCACTCGGCGGCAGACGTACGTTTCCCCACCCTCGTCTGCAGAAGCCAGAGCCGCATGTTCTCGACGGTGAATTCGATATCGCACATGTCGTGGAAATGGTTCTCGAGCTTCTTCATATGACGCTTCAGCTCGACCCACGCGTCGGGCTGGACGCGCCCCATCTCCTCGAGCTTGAGAGTGTTCCGGATACCGGCGACGACGTCCTCGCCTTGAGCGTTCTCGAGGTAATCACCGTACGGCTTGTTCTCACCGCTGGAGGGATCGCGGGTGAAAGCGACACCTGTTCCCGACTGCTCTCCCCTGTTGCCGAAAACCATCGTCTGGATGTTCACGGCCGTACCGAGGGAATCGGAGATCTTGTTACGACGCCGGTAGTCCTGCGCCCGCTTGTTGTCCCAGGAGCGAAACACTGCTTCAACGGCATCGTGAAGCTGCTCCGTTGGATCCTGCGGGAATTCTTTCGAAGCTTCTCTTTTGACGATCGACCTGAAGGTCCGGACCAGTTTCTTGAGATCACCTATATCGAGCTCGACGTCATTCTTGACGCCCTTCTTCTCCTTGGCCGCTTCGAGCGCTTCTTCAAAGAGGTCCCCATCGACCCCCATGACGGTCTTGCCGAACATCTGAACGAGACGACGGTAAGAATCCCAGGCGAAACGCTCGGAACTCGTTTGCTCTATCAGGCCGTTCACACTGTCATCGTTCAGACCCACGTTCAGGACGGTGTCCATCATGCCCGGCATCGAGAACGGCGCGCCGGAGCGAACGGAGACGAGCAACGGATCTTTGGGATCTCCGATCTGACGACCCATGACCTCCTCGAGATGCTTGCGATGTTCGGCGACCTGATCGAGGAGTCCTTCAGGAAACCGGTGCCCTTCCTCCCGGTAGGCATTGCAGGCCTCCGTCGTGATCGTGAAGCCGGGGGGCACCGGGAGACCGATGTTGGTCATCTCGGCGAGGTTGGCCCCTTTGCCGCCGAGGAGGTTCTTCTGCGAAGCGTCACCTTCGCTGAAGTCGTAGACCCACTTCATTCGGATGATCCGCCTCCGTCTCTAATCAGTGATCGTGTTGGTGGTCGTGTTGGTCGAGCGCGACGTCACAGGTGGCGTCCTCGTCGCCCAGCTCGACCGAGGCAGAGCCACGATGACCGCGGGAATCCCACACCTTCAGTTTCCAGGTGCCGCCGGTCAGGTGGAAGGTGTAGCGCCCGTCGTTGTCGACCTGTACCTGGTCGACGACATCGTCGGTGGCATTATGGAGTTCCACCACCGCGCCGGTCGCCGGCGCTCCATGAGCGGTCACTTGACCCGTCAACTTGCTCATCCCACAAACCTCTTCTCTAGGTAGTTGAGCAGCCCGTCGATGGGGATCCGCTCCTGTTCCATGGAATCCCTGTCCCTGACCGTCACCTGCTTGTCCTCGAGCGTGTCGAAATCGATCGTGACGCAGTACGGCGTCCCGATCTCATCCTGGCGCCGGTAGCGCTTCCCGATGCCCTGGGTGACGTCGATGTCGCTTACGAAGCGCGACCTCACGTCTACGGCTACAGCCTCTGCCACGGGCATCAGATCGGCGTGCTTGGAGAGAGGCAACACTGCAACCTTGATCGGCGCGAGCCGCTTATCGAGCTTCAATACCGTCCTCTTCTCCATCTTGCCGGAGGCGGTGGGAGCTTCCTCTTCCCGGTAGGAGTCCATCAGGAAAGCCAAGGTGGAGCGCTCTACTCCTACGGCCGGCTCGATCACGTAGGGGACGTAGCGCTCCTCGGTCTCGGGGTCGAAGAAAGACAGGTCTTGGCCGGAATGCTCGGCATGCGCCTTCAGGTCGAAGTCGGTGCGGTTGGCGATCCCCTCGAGCTCGGACCATCCCATGCCCGGGAAGTCGTACTCGATGTCGTAGGTGCGCTTCGCGTAGTGGGACAGCTCGTCGGCCTCATGCTCGCGCAGCCGGACCTTCTCGGTCCTCATACCAAGCCCGGTGTACCAAGCCATCCGTTCGCTCAGCCAGTAATCGAGCCATTCCTCGTCCGTTCCAGGCTTCACGAAGAACTCCATCTCCATCTGCTCGAACTCACGCGTCCGGAAGACGAAGTTCCCCGGCGTGATCTCGTTCCGGAACGACTTCCCCTGCTGGGCGATCCCGAATGGGATCCGCTTTCGTGACGTCTGCTGCACGAGAGCGAAGTCCACGAACATCCCCTGCGCCGTTTCGGGACGCAGGTAGGCGGCGTTGGAAGAATCCTCCACCGGGCCCATGTGGGTCTTGAACATGAGGTTGAACTGCCGAGGTTCGGTCCAGGCAGGGCCTTGTCCACAGTCCTTGCACGGCTTAGCGAGGTCTATGTGGTCCGCTCTGAATCGATGATGACAGTTGGTGCATTCGACCAGGGGATCGGTGAAGGTCGCCACGTGGCCGGAGGCTTCCCAGACCTTGGGAGACATGAGGATCGACGATTCCAGCCCGACCACATCTCCGCGCTGGTGGACCAAGGCCCGCCACCACTCGGCCTTCACGTTCCGCTTGAGCTCGACGCCCAGAGGGCCCCAATCCCATGCGGACCTCAAACCACCGTAGATCTCGCTGGATTGGAAAACGATCCCACGACGCTTGCACAGATTGACGATGGTTTCCATCGAGACTTCGCTCATAGGGGGATGATAGTCGCCGCGAGGGCACGTCCCTCCGGCTGGAAGAGTCTCGTACAGGGGGAGCACATATAGATACGGCAGTCGGGTTGCTGGGTGTTGCACTGCTCATCTTCCTGAATGGGTTGTACGTCGCAGCCGAGTTCGCTCTCGTAGCCGTCGACCGCAGCAAGATCGAGCAGCTTGCGGAGGATGGGCACCGGGGGGCAGGACGAACCTTGGCTGCGCTCAAGAGTCTCTCGTTCCAGCTCTCCGGAGCTCAGTTGGGGATCACGATCACCTCCCTGCTCGTAGGGTTCCTGCTCGAGCCGACCCTCGGTCAGGTATTCCGGCCCGTCCTTGAAGCGATCGGGCTGCCCGAGACCGCGAGCGTGGGAGCCTCCCTGGCGATCGCCCTCGGTGTTGCGAGCGCCTGCCAAATGGTCTTCGGGGAGCTCGTCCCGAAGAACCTCGCGATCGCTCGACCCGAGGCCGTGGCGTTCAAGCTGGTCGCTCCGATCCGCTGGAGCAATCTCGTTTTCAAGCCTCTGATCATGTTCTTGAACGCGGCCGCCAACTGGGCCGTCAGAAGGCTGGGGATAGAACCCCGGGACGAGCTCGAGACGACCTACTCCTTGGAAGAGATAGATGTCCTGATCCAGTCGTCGAGGGAAGGCGGGCTTCTTCGCGAGGAGGAGTTCTCCCTTATGACGCGCTCCATCTCGTTCATCGAGAAGACGGCGGAAGATGCGATGAAACCGCGTACTTCAACGATCACGTTGAGCCGGGACGACACCCTCGAGACGATGGCAGAGGTCTCCACCGAGACCGGTTACTCCCGTTTCCCCGTCGTCGGCGACGGGGTTGACGACGTCATCGGGATAGCGCACGTCAAGGACTCCTTCAAGATCCCCCTGGAAGAACGTGCGGATACCGCGATCACAGCCATCTCCCGTGACGCCTTGATCGCCCCCGAGAGCAGAGATCTGAGATCCCTGCTGAGGGACATGCGACGTGAGCGGAAGCAGATGGCGGTCGTCGTCGACGAATACGGGGGCACGGCCGGCATCGTGACGATCGAGGACATCCTCGAGGAGATCGTCGGCGAGATCGAGGACGAACACGACCTACACGCGGTGACGAGGGCCGAACCCGGCAGCGGCGTACACGTAGTCACGGGGATGCTCCACCGGGACGAGATGGCGGAGCAGACCGGCTTTCACATGCCAGAAGGGGAATTCGAAACGCTCGCCGGCTTCTTGCTCTCCCTCTTCGACCGGCTACCGGAACCGGGAGACCACGCAGCTTATGAAAAGTGGGAGTTCAAGGTGGTCGAGATGGACCGAAACCGGATCGCCCGCGTGCTGGTGGTCGCACCCCGCAGCGGTCCAATCGATCACGAGGGTGACCGATGACCATCACCGCTTTCGTCCTCATCGTGACCTTGCTGATCGCGAACGGTTTCTTCGTCTGCGCGGAGTTCGCCCTTATCGTGGCGCGCCGATCGCATATAGAGCATCTAGCCAACGGGGGAAGCAAACGAGCGATCGTGGCTATGCGCTCGATCCGTGAGTTATCGCTGATGCTCGCCGGGGCTCAGCTCGGGATCACCATGGCCTCGCTAGGTCTGGGGGCAGTTGCCGAGCCGTCGGTAGCCCACATGCTCGAAGGGTGGTTCGAGACTCTCCCGCTCTCGCCCGCCTTCTCTCACTCGATCGCTTTCGTGATCGCCCTGACCATCGTGGTCTTCCTGCATATGGTGATCGGCGAGATGGCCCCGAAGAACATAGCCATCGCCAGACCCGAGGGCAGCGCACTGTGGCTCGCCTACCCGATCAGGATCTACAGCAAGGTCTTTCGCCCATTCCTCGTTCTGCTGAACGGCATCGCCAACGTCATACTCCGCGCCATCGGCGTTCCTCCGCGCGACGAGCTGGCCAGCGTGCACACCGCGGAAGAGATCGGTGTCATGGTGAAGGAGTCTCGGAAAGAAGGCGCGATCGAGGAGTTCGAGGAGCGAGTCTTATCGGGGATCGCCGGGTTCAACGAATTGGATGCAGGAGCCGTGATGGTTCCTCGCACGGACATGGTCGCCGTTCCGATCAGCACGCCGGCGGAAGAATTCGAGCGACTCGTCAACCAGCACGGACACAGCCGTTTCCCCGTCTATTCCGAGGACAGCGATCGGATCATCGGGTTCTTCCACTCGAAGGACCTGCTGCGGATCCCCGAGGCCGCCCGCGACAAGCGCATCCCTCGACGCATGATCCGCTCGCTCATGATGGTTCCCGAATCCCGCAAGCTCTTCCCGCTTCTCAGAGATCTGCGCCGCGAAAGGACGCACGTGGCACTCGTGCTCGATGAGCACGGTGGGACGGCCGGCATAGTTACGTTGGAGGACGTGCTGGAAGAGTTGGTCGGAGACATCCAGGACGAGCACGACATGCGCGAAGCTGGTATCGAGGTGGTCGGGGAAGATCGTTTCCTCACCCCCGGCACGATGCGCATTGACGAGCTCCAGAACCGGCTCGGAGTCGATCTACCTGAAGGTGAATACGAAACGATCGCCGGATTCTTGATGGAGCGGCTGGGACGGATCCCGAAACGACTCGACCAGATCGAGCACGACACATGGCTCATCAGGGTTCAAAGCATGAAGCGGCGCCGGGTCGTGCAGGTCTTGATCCAGAGGAAGACACCGAAAGGAGCTGAGACGCGATGAACAAAGCAGGCGCACAAGCAGCCAAACCCCATGCAGCACGCGCGGCGCTGCTGGGCGTGCTCGCGATCGCAGCGCTTGCCGTCGCCACCCGAGTCGGGCAGATCGAAGATAGGAGCGACCCTGGAGGGATCGACACGGCAACGACCAGCGAAAGAACCGTCGCGGTGGCGGGGGCTCTCGCTGTTCTCTTCTTCGGGATCTGGGCGATACGGCGGATAGGAAAGGCGGTCCAGGCCGCCCTCGATGCGCGCGGCGACGGATCACGTGCCACGGCGGTGATCTTCGTGATGTCGGTGATCGGCTATCTCACGGTCGGGTTGATGTTCATCTCGGCGCTCGCGATACCGCTCGAGAAGATCCTCCTTGGCGGTGCCGCAACGGGTGTCATCCTGGGTATAGCGGCCCAACAGTCACTCGGTAACTTCTTTGCGGGGATCGTGCTGCTGATCGCTCGTCCCTTCGCGGTCGGCGACGAAGTCACGATCAGGTCGGGCATGCTCGGCGGGGAGTACAACGGGGTGATCGTCGATATGAGCATGATCTACGTGCACCTGATGACCGAGAATGGATTGGTGAACCTCCCTAATGCGGGCGTCCTGGCTGCGGCCAGTGGACCAGGCGCGAAGACGCTGCCCGAGGAGCCGCTCCCTCCGGCCCCGGAGGGAGGTATCACGCACGGAGGACCCCGTAACTAAACGCCTCCGAAGCGCCGGTCCCTCTCGGCGTAGTCATCGATCGCTGCCCGTAGCGCTTGTGAATCGAAATCGGGCCACAGCGTCTCGGTGAAATAGATCTCGGCATAAGCCGATTGCCACAAGAGGAAATTCGACAGTCGCTTCTCGCCAGAGGTGCGGATCAAGAGATCGACGTCCGGCACGTCGGGCGCATAGAGGTTGGCCGCGATGGATCCTTTCGATGCCGCGTCCTCGATCTCGGCGCGACCGCCATAGTTGAAGCAGACGAGCAATTGCATACGGTCACATCCCGCCGTCATCACCTCCGCCTCGTCCCATTGATTCAAGACATCTTGCGGAACGGGCTCTCGTCGCCCGATCCGGCGGATGCGTACACCTTTGGCCGCCATCTCATCGCGCCGCTTGTGCAGCAGGTCGCGATTGAATCCCAGGATGAAGTCGACCTCTTCTTGCGGGCGAGCCCAGTTCTCGGTAGAGAAGGCATATACCGACAGATATTTCACACCGGCATCCAGGGCACCGTCGATCACATCGTTGAGAGCGCGCTCTCCCATCTCATGTCCCTTGGTGCGAGGAAGCCCGCGCGCCTCAGCCCAGCGTCCATTGCCGTCCATGATGATGGCGACGTGAACGGGGACGGCTGACGTTGGTGAACTCGACATGTGAGGGACTTTAGAGGTTCACACCGCGGTGAGCATCTGCAGGCTACGCAAAGGTCGCTCGAGGTGATGCTCGGCATAGCGACATAGAGCGAGCGTGATGGCATCGGCGGCAGCGGCGCCCAGCGGGCGTCCGATATCGGAAGACAACAACACGGACATCATCTCGATGTGCTCCGCAGCGATCCCGACCGCATGATGATCTTCATGCCAGCACGACTCGCACACCGCTCCCCCGAAGGACGGACTGAATCCTCCGAGGCGTCCACCGTCGCCACATCCGGCACAGCGGTGCAACTCAGGGTGATAGCCCGACACCGATAGAAGCTTGATCAGGAAAGACGGGAGCACCGTCGCGGTCTTGTTCGTCGTCAAGGCGCGGAGACCACCGATGAGTAAGGCATAGGTCGAGAAAGCACCCTCACGATCGGGCGTGATCTTCTCGACCAACTCAGTCATGGCAGATGCAGCACCCAGGAGCTCGTAATCCCGGCGCGCCGCGTCGAAAGAATCGATGATGTCGACCTGCGTGATCGTGTCGAGATCCTTACGGCCCTTGTAGATGAGCAGCTCGGCTCTGGTGAAAGGCTCGAGACGACCGCCGAAGCGGCTCTTGGTTTTCCGGATCCCCTTCGCTACCGCCCTTACCTTGCCGTGCTCGCGGGTGAACAGCGTGACGATGCGATCCGCTTCGCCCAGCTTGATGGTCTTGAGGACGACTCCTTCGTCCCGGTAGAGCCCCGGCATGAGGGAAACAGCCTAGAGCCGGCAGGCCCATAGAAGGCGGAAATCAGGGGGGTAGCGGGCTCAGACGATGCCGATGCGGAGGTTCGAGATACCTCCGGCGCCCTGCTCGCTCCGATCCAAGTCGAACGTGACCCGCTGACCGGGCCGGAGGAATCGGAACATCCCGTCGTCGATCGCCTCCGGGGTGATGGCATAGGTGGTATCGCCGTCATCCGCCAGCAACTCGCCCGTCTTGGTGAGCGAGTCGTAGCTCTTAACCGTTGCTTGTGGCATGTGCGACTCCTGTGCCGTAGCGCTCTGTCATCGTCATTCTCTGTCCGGCCACAAGGGGCCTCGTACGAGGAGGAAGGATATAACCCCGAAGATCGCGAGGATCAATAGATCCATCCCCTGCGATGCCTCTACGGTGCCCTCGAGCCCTGGCTTCAGGGCGTTCACCGCATAGGTCGACGGCAGAACGGCCCTCAGCGGACTGAGCCATCCGGGGATCTTGTCCGCCGGCAGGATCCCAAGGAACAGCACCGCCATCATGGCGAGGTTCGAGTACATCCCCGCGAGCTGCTCGTCCGGCGCGCCGAATCCGATAGCCACACCGAGACCGGCCAAGGCGAAGGATCCGAGGGCCCACACAGGAACGGTCGTCCACAGTGCGGCAAGGGATAGATCGAACATCAACGCCCCGAAGAACACGACGATGACGGTCCCAGGAAGAGCGAAGACCGCGAACGAGATCAAGACCGCACCGACGAGAGCCCCCCGACCGATCGGAAGCGTCGAATAGAAATCGATCGCCCCCGTCTCCTTCAGGGATGCAACCCGTTGAGCGAGCATCACGATCGCCGTCATTGCTATGGCAAGGACCGCAGACCCGGCGACGATCTGGCGGCCGAACTCCTGTACCTGAGCGGGCTCCATGATCGCCCTCATGAGGAGGGCGATCCCGAGCGGCATGGCGCTCGAGACGATCAAGTAAGGCCGCCACGACGTACGCACTCGAGCCATCTGCATCAAGACGAGAACCTTGAACTTAGTCGTGGAACTGGTAGACAGATTCATCGCATCCCTCTCCCGGCTGCCTCGGGCGAGGATCCTTCCCCGGATGTCGTCACGTCCGCTTCTTCTAGCGAGCGGCCGCCGTAATCGAGGTAGACGTCCTCGAGCGTCGGGGTAACCAGACGCACGTCTTCGAGAGCGTCGGAGCCCGCTGCGGTCATCACCTTCTCTAAGGAACGCAGGGCGTCGTCGGCGGGTACCCAAGCACTGACGTGACGCTCGCGTATCCGTGTCTCGCCGCCTATCGAAGCTGCGATCGAGACAGGGTCGACACCGGAGTCGGCGGCCACCACGATATCTAGGCGAGTGCGGTGCGCAAGCTTCGCTTTCAACTCTGCGGGAGTTCCCTCGACCACCACCCGCCCTCTATCGAGGATCGCGACACGGTGAAGCGCTCGCTCGGCTTCAGCGACATCATGAGTAACGAGGACCACCGATGCGCCATGCGAACAGCGATCCGAGATCATGTCCCAGATGCGCTGACGCAGAGCTGTGTCGATGTCG
This sequence comes from Actinomycetota bacterium, assembly GCA_051001455.1. Lineage (GTDB taxonomy): Bacteria > Actinomycetota > CADDZG01 > CADDZG01 > WHSQ01 > JBPCNH01. The sequence goes on along the minus strand of JBPCNH010000042.1, from coordinate 11,455 downwards.
GCTGTGGGTTCATCGAGTATCAGGACCGGTAAGCGTCCCACCAAGGTCATAGCGAGTTGGACGAGACGACGTTGCCCACCCGAGAGCTTTCGGATCTGCCGATCGGCGATGCCTTGTAGCTCCAGCGCAGACATGAGCTCGTCGGTTTCGCCCGTCGAGGTCGTACCACCGCACCCGCGCAACATCCCGGTCCATCGGATCGCCTCGGCAACCTTCAGTTCGCCCAGAGCTAGAGCCCCTTGCGGGAGGTATGCCACCGTCCGTCCCACCCGCTTCTCGCTGGCTCGGCCCGATCCGACGACTTCACCGAAGAGGCGCACCTCGCCGGAGGTCGGAGCGAGCAGCCCGATCAGCTGGCGCACCAATGTCGTTTTGCCGGCCCCGTTCGGGCCCAGAAGCCCGAACGCCTCGCCCGGCTCGACCTTGAAAGAGATGGACTCGTTCGCGCGGACGGGCGGAGACGCGTAGGTCTTCGAGAGGTGTCGTACCTCGTAAGCAGGAGCGTTCCTCACGACATGTCTTCCCGGCCGAATCCCAGTCGCTCCAGAGCGTAGGCACGGCGTTGCCAGTCCTTCTCGACCTTCACACGAAGATCCAGAAACACGCGCTGCCCGAACAAGGCCTCGGTCTCCTCTCGAGCAGCCATACCTACAGCCTTGATGGTGGATCCGCCCTTTCCGATGACGATGCCCTTCTGCGAGTCGCGCTCGACGTAGATCGTGGCGCTGATCTCGAGAAGGCCATCATCCCTGGTTTGGTAATCCTCGGTGACGACGGCGATCGAATGGGGCAGCTCCTCGTGCGTGCGAGCCAGCAACTTCTCGCGCACCAGCTCTGCCACAAAAGTGGGAGGAGGCTGGTCGCGGCGGACCCCAGATGGGTAGTACATCGGCCCCTCGGGCATCCGATCGAGGATCAACCTCAACAGATCCTCGACCCCCTGCCCCGTCTTAGCAGAGACCGGGATGAACTCCTCGAAATCCCGCAGGCGGGACGCCACGGTCAGCTGTTCGGCCACGTCGTTCGGCTTCATGCGATCGAGCTTGTTCACCACACAGATGACCGGGCAGTTAGCCGCCCTCAGGTCCGAGGAGACCCTCTCGTCGCCGCTACCGACCCCAGCTTCACCATCGACCACGAATAACGCGAGATCGACGTCTGACCAGGCTCCCCGCACGACCTCGTTCAGACGTTCACCCAACAGTGTTCGGGGCTTGTGGTACCCCGGGGTGTCCACGAGAACGACCTGCGCGCCGGGAACGTCGATGATGCCGCGCACCGCCGAGCGAGTCGTCTGCGGCTTGTTGGAGATGATCGCCACCTTCTCACCCACCAACGCGTTGACGAGTGAAGATTTGCCGACGTTCGGACGCCCCACCACCGTGACGAACCCTGAGCGGAACGGCGCGCCGGACGGTTCTCCAAGATCCTCGGGATCGGCCGTCATTCTTGACCGGGATCCTCGGGGCTCTCCTCGATAGGAGATTTCCTGATGACCACCTTCTGGATCCTGCGACCCGTGACACGCTCGGTCTCGAAGAGAAGCCCATCGAAGCGCACCGACTCGCCCTCAACGGGCACACGCCCGGTCAGGCCGAACACGAGGCCCCCCACCGTGTCCCACTCGTCATCCGGCAGATCCACGCTGAAGAGATCGTTCACCTCGTCGATCGGCATCTTCGCGTCCACCCGCATCGAGTTGTCATCGATCGGCTCGACGAGAGGTTCCTCCTGGTCGTACTCGTCCACGATCTCGCCCACGAGCTCCTCGATCAGGTCCTCGATCGTCACGAGGCCTGCGGTGCCGCCGTACTCATCCACCACGACCGCCATGTGCACGCGTTGTTCCTGCATCTCCCGCAGCAGGTCGGCGACCTTCTTCTGCTCTGGGACGAATGTGGGAGCCCGGCCCAGCGACCCGACTCGAGCGTCCTTCCCGTTGCCCTTGTTCTCGTGCATCCGCTTCATCAGGTCTTTCGCATACAAGACCCCGATGATGTTGTCGGCGTCGCCGTCGTGGATGGGGATCCGTGAATAACCGGCCTCGATGATCGTCTCGAGTGCTTCATCCAGCTTGGCGCTCGAATGGACCGTGACCATGTCGGGACGAGGAACCATCACCTCGCGGACAACCGTGTCGCCGAACTCGAAGATGGAATGGATGAGCTCACGCTCCTCCTCCTCGATCTCTTCCTCCTCCTCGGCCACGTCGACCATGTGACGGATCTCGTCTTCGGTAACGAACGGCCCCTTCGGCATCCGCCGTCCAGGGAGTACGAGAAGGGCCGCATTAGACAGTCCGATCAACGTGGTGCTCAAGGGACGCAGGACGCGACCCAGAAAGAGGACCGGGCGCGCCGTCAAGAGCGCCGCCCTGTCGGTCCGCTGTACGGCGTAGGAGCGCGGGACTACCTCGGCGAGGATGAACAGGACGATGGTCAGCAAGATCGAAGCAAGGACCTCCCCCACCGCGTCGAACTGTTGAAGGGCTTCACTGATCGCCACGGTGGCCGCCCCCACGATCGCTGCGATCTTCAGGAGGAGCACGGCGTTCAGGAAGGGGGCCGGGTCCTCGGCGATCTTCACCAGCGCAGCCCCTCCCGGCTTCTTGTTCTGCTCGAGTTGGATCGCCTTCACGCGGGTCGTGCGGGAGAGCGCCGTCTCTGCAACCGACAGAACCGCCGCCAACACGACCAGGAAAAGTGCGACCAACAGCGCTATGACTAACGTCATGCGTCCTCCTCGGAGCGAAAAGTGCGCAGAACCTCTGTCAGTCGTCCCTCCATCCGTGCCTTGTCATCGGGTCCTTGGTGGTCATAGCCCAAAAGGTGCAACGTCCCGTGCACCAGCAAAGTATCTAGCTCCGACTGCAGATCGTGTCCGAGCTTCTTCGCGTTCTCGTCGGCGATCTCGGGGCAGATAACGACATCCCCCATCACGTATGCGTCGTCTCCCTCAGCCCCATCTTCCGTCATCGGAAACGCCAACACGTCGGTCGGGTAGTCGTTGCCCGCGAATCTCTTATTCAGGTTACGTATGTGTTGCCGCGTGACGTAAAGGATGGATAGCTCGGCCTCGGGTCCGACGTCCTCCAAGCCAAGCGCGTGTCGAGCCAGGTCTCCCGACCTGGTCTCGTCGATCCCGATGTCCTGCTCATTGGCCACGAACACATCCATCTACGGAGGGGTCACCCCCCTGACGCCCCCATATGTTTCGTACCTTCCGAATAGATGCGGTAAGCCTCGACGATGTCTTGAACGATCTTGTGTCGCACCACATCACGCGCGGTCAAGTGCAAGAAGTTGACGCCGGAGATGCTCTTGAGGATCTCTTCGATCACGATCAGCCCCGAGCGCGCTCCGGACGGCAGGTCGACCTGTGTCACGTCCCCGGTTACCACTGCTTTGGACCCGAAGCCGAGACGGGTGAGAAACATCTTCATCTGCTCGGGCGTGGTGTTCTGAGCCTCGTCGAGGATGATGAACGCGTCGTTCAGTGTTCGTCCGCGCATGAACGCAAGCGGAGCGATCTCGATCGTTCCTTGCTCCATGTAGCGGTTCATCGTGTCGGGCTCGAGCATCTCGTACAGCGCGTCGTAGAGCGGCTTCAGATAGGGATCGATCTTGGCGGCCAGGTCGCCCGGCAAGAAACCGAGACGCTCCCCCGCTTCGACCGCCGGCCGCGTGAGCACGATGCGAGAGACCTCTCCTGCTTTCAACGCACGGATCGCCATTGCCACGGCGAGATAGGTCTTGCCGCTTCCGGCCGGGCCGATTCCGAACACGATGGTGTTCTTACGGATCGAATCTACGTAGGACTTCTGCCCGATCGTCTTAGGACGTATCGGCTTGCCGGTATGGGTAACCACCACGGTGTCCCCGAGGACGTCCGAGGGTCGCACGTCATCTTTGCTCTTGACGATCTCGATCGAGCGCCCGATGGCATCGCTCGTCAGGTCGTGACCTTGATCGAGGAGGGCGAGGAGCTCCCCGAACAGCCGGGCCACCCGTTCGGTCTCCTCGGCCGAGCCGGTGATCGATATCTCGTTGCCCCGAACGAGGATCTTGGTATCGAAGGCGGCTTCGATCAGCTTGAGCAGCTCATCCCTCGCTCCCACCAGCCGCAGCATGTCGTGGTGGCCGGGAACGAGGAGCTTCACTTGGGTGTCTGTAGGCATATTCGGCTGTCCCGATTCTACGCCCCAGCGCCATCAAGGGCTCCCTGGAGGGGAGTTTACCCAGGCGGCCAAGACAGGTGACGCCCGCCGAGCACGTGGAAGTGGAGGTGGTGGACGGATTGTCCGGCATCTGAGCCGATATTGGTCACGATCCGGCAACCACCGGCTAGGTCTTCACGATCGGCCACGCTCCGCATGACCTCGAACATCTCCGCCAGGATCTCCGAATGCTTCGAAGTGAGCTCGTGAGCGGAGGCGATGTGCTCCTTCGGGATGACGAGGACATGCGTGGGCGCACCCGGGTTGATGTCCCGGAACGCGATCACCCCATCGGTCTCGAGCACGACCTCCGCCTCGAGGTCCTTCGCCGCGATCTTGCAGAACAGGCATTCAGACACCGCTTCCTCCTCCGCTACTGACGAGATGGTCACTGGATCCCGTGGACCCGGCGATGTGCCCGCGGATCCCATCCGAGCGGATCTCGTCGCCTTGAACCTGCACCATCCGTCCGAGCAGACGCTCGCCTGCGAACCAGACACGGACGTAGTCATCGGTCTGCCCGGACGCCACCGCCACCCCGTCGATCACGCGCTCGTCTTCGACCAACACCTCGAGAGGAGCCTCGAGGCGACGCTTCAGGAAGGAGGTACGGATGTCGTTACCGAGAGCGATCAGCCGCTTCGAACGATCCTTCTTGACGTCGGGCGGGACCGAATCCGGCATCTCGGCGGCGCCGGTGCCGGGGCGCGCCGAGTACCGGAAAACATGAAGCTTCGAATAGCTGAGCCTGCGGACCACATCCATCGTTGCTTCGAAGGCCTCGTCGGTCTCGCCGGGGAAGCCGACGATTATGTCCGTGGCGAGAGCCACTCCCGGCAGAACCGCCGCCGCGCGCTCGACCGCGTCGACATACTCGCCGATCCCATAAGGGCGGTTCATCGCCCTCAGAACATCGTCGTCACCCGACTGCAGGGGTACGTGCAGATAGCGGCACATCCGTGGCTCCGAAGCTATGAAGGTCAGGACCTCTGGAGTGAGATGACGAGAGAGGATCGAAGACAACCGCAATCTCCACACCCCCTCGATGTCAAGCAAACGCTCGAAAAGACGAACCAGCGAGCGCTCGTCTCCTCCGCGGTCGTACTCATACTTTCCGAGATGCACACCCGTCAGCACCAGCTCCCGGGCGCCCGCCGCAACCCGCACGCGCGCTTCCTGCACCAAGGTGTCCTCGTCCATCGAGCGCAACGGACCTCTCGTTTTGGGGATGATGCAGAACGTGCACCACTCATCGCATCCCGTCTGGGCCTTGAGGTTGGCGCGCACCCGGTAAGGCACCTCCGGCACCGGCCTTGCACCGGCCCGCTTGAAACCAAGCTGCAACAAGGGAGCCGTCGAAGGCGCGATACCTAGCGACTCCGCGAACGCCTCCTTCTCGTCATTGCCCAGAACGACGTCCACACCATCGATCGCCTCAACCTCGGCGCGATCGGACACCGCGTAGCAACCGACGACGACGACCTTGGCGTTGGGATGGGCCCTGACATTCCGCCGGATGGCGGTTCGAGATGCCTTGGTGGCCTCCCGCGTGACGGTGCAGGTGTTGACCACGATCACGTCCGGAGAATCGCCGGCGCCGGCCGGAGCCACGCCCGCCGCAGCGAGAGATTCCGCCATGGAGTCCGACTCTGCCTGATTCAGCCGGCATCCGAGCGTGGTGAAAGCAACCTTGGGCTGCGGCCCGGCGATCTCTTGAACCATGCCGACGAATCTAAGCCCTCCAGCCAGCCGGGCACGCGCCGACCGCTTCCGCTGCGGGACGCATCCCCTCCGCTCACGCTGTTTAGCCGAGTAGGCCGTAGTGATAGAGCAGGGCGGACGCCGCTACTACCGACGCGTTCTCGGTGCGCAGGATGTTCGGTCCGAGCGACACCGCCGGCGCGCCGGCAGCGGCCAAAGCTTCGACTTCGGCGGGCGTAAAGCCACCCTCCGGCCCGATAACGATCGCCACCCGGGTCGCTTGCGCCACCAGCCCACTGCGCAGCGGCAAGCTCGCCTCCTCCCACAGCGTTAGAGCGAACGATTCGGCGCGCACCTTCTCCAGCAGGTCGTTCCAGGTCAGCCCGGCGGCGGCGGCGATGAAGAACGGGTTGCGTGACTGCTTTCCCGCCGATCGAGCGATGGTCTCCCAGCGCTCTTTCAACCTGCCCACCTTCGAGGCGTCCCAGCGCGCCACCGACCGTTCGGACTCGAAAGCGTGAAGCTCGGCTACCCCCAGCTCCGCCAGCTTCTCTACGATTTCGTCCACCTTCCCCTTCTTGGCGGTGCCTTGGTAGACGACGATCTGGGGGCGGGGCCTGCGACCAGTCCGGCGACCTTCTATGCGGGCCAGGACCGACCGGCCGCCTCCGGTGTCCACGAGACAGGTAGCGGTTGACCCCCGGCCGTCCGTAACCACGATCGAGTTCCCGGGCTCCAAACGCAGAACCTGCAGAGCGTGGCGCGACTCCTCAGGCGGCAGCGTGATCGTCGCCTCGCTCCATGCCTCGGGAGGAGCGAAGAACCAGTTCACTCGCCGATGGCGCCGTCGACCATCTCGCGCAAGATATCGGCGTGACCGTTATGGCGCGCGGTCTCCTGGATCATGTGAAGAAGGATCCAGCGGAGTGAGAATTGCGTTTGCTTGCGTTTGGCCACGTCGTCGGGAGCGGCCGCGTTGACTATCTCGCGCGCCATGGCGGTTTCGTACTTGTACAACCGAACGATGTCCTCGGCGGATTCAGAATCATCTATCCGCCAGTCTGCATCGGGATCGTCATCGGTCCATGGGTAGTCGAGCTCCTCGTCGTGGAAAACGGTTCGGAACCACCACCGCTCGACATGAGCCAGATGCTTCAGGATCCCAAGCAGGCTGGTTCCGGACGGCACCATCTGCTTGCGCAGATCTTCCTCGTCCACGTCAGCGATCTTCTGAAGGATGGTCGCCCGGTGGTAATCGAGGAAAGCTCTCAGCATCTCCAGCTCAGGCACATCGAGAGGCGGGTCCTGACGCACGACATCCGCCATCATCCAAACGCCTCCTTGATCTTGTCGAACAGTCCCCGCCCTCCGGCGGTGTCCTCGTCACGCAGCTGAGCCAACCTGGCAAGGAGCTCGGCCTGTTCCTTGTTGAGTTCGGTGGGGGTCTCGACCCTGAGCAACACGACGAGCTCTCCTCGCCCGCGGCCGGTCAACCGGGGCATACCTCGACCCCGTAGACGCTCGAGATGGCCCGACTGTGTCCCCGGCTCGACATCCAGCTGCTCCGGGCCGTCGAGGGTGGGGATCTCTATCTCCCCGCCGAGAGCCGCAACGGTCATTGGAACGGAGACCTCGACGGCTAGGTCGTCGCCGGCCCGCCGGAACACCGGATGAGGCTCGACCAGGATCTGGACGTAAAGGTCACCAGAGCGTCCCCCTTGCGCGCCTGCCTGCCCCCGCCCCGTCACGCGGAGCCGCGCTCCGTCGTCCACTCCGGGAGGGATCTGAACGGTGAGCGTGTCCGTCACCGGTACGCGTCCCGATCCACGACAGTTCTTGCAGCGATTGGTTATCTCTTGGCCCGTACCTCCACAACGGAGACATGACGAAGCGGTCATCATGTTGCCGAAGACCGTTCGCCTCATCTCACGGACCTCTCCAGTGCCACCGCAATCGGGGCATGACCGCGGCTGCGTACCCGGCTCCGCGCCGGAACCACCGCAGTCGGGGCAGCCGACGAGCATCTCGAGCTCGATCTCACGCTCGGCACCCGTGGCGGCCTCTTCGAGCGTCAACTCCACCTCGGCGAGGATGTCTGCTCCCCGTTGCGGCCCCCCGCGCCCCGAACCACCTCCGGGCGTGCCTCCGAAGAACGTCGAGAAGAGATCGGAGATGCCGCCGAAGTCACCGAATCCTCCGACACCGGCGCGCTCGTCTCCGTACATGTCATAGCGCTGCCGTTTCTCGGGGTCACTCAGTACCTCGTAAGCGCGCCCGACCTCCTTGAACCGCTCCGCTGCATCCGGATCATCGGGATTGGCATCCGGGTGATAGCGGCGAGCGAGCTTCCGGTAGGCACGCTTCAACTCGTCCGGGGTTACGTCACGCGTGACGCCCAAGGTCTCGTAATAGTTCGTAGACATGGAACCAGTGTGCCTCTAGATGCCCAGGCCCGAGAGCATCTGCCCTAGGTTCGACGCCACCTCGTGCACGGCCGAGATGGTCCGCCGGTAGTCCATGCGGGTAGGACCGACGACGCCGAGGGAACCCAACGGGTTGTCCGACGACCCGTAAGGCGCCGTGATAACGGCGCAATGCTGCATCTCATACAAAGCGTTCTCGGATCCGATCCGCACCGAGATCGACCCCATCGCGAGCGCGTCTGCCAGCACCTCGAATAGGAGCCGCCGGTGCTCGAGAGCCCCGATTACCTGACGAACCGTCTCGAGGTCCGTGAACTTGTGCTCGTCGACGATATTGGAGGTTCCCTCGAGGAAAACGCGCTGAGCGTCACGGTCTGCGATACCGTCGCCGAGCACCGCCGCGACGCGCGAGGCGAGATCCCGTAACTCGAGTGGGAGTTTCTCGACCCCTTCCAGAACCGTCGTGGCCGCCGAATCGAGGGGGACGTCGGCGAGCAAGCGGTTCAAGAGCTGAGCCGTCTGGTCCAACTGGGCGTCACGAGTATCCGGCATGGAGATGATGTGGTTCTCGACCCTGCCCGTGTCGGTCACCACCACGAGCATCGCTCGCGCCCCGGTCAACTGCACCAGCTCGACGTGGCGGACCATGCTGCGCTGCAGGGCGGGAGCGAACACGACGGCTGCATGATCGGTCAGGCCCGAGAGCAGAGCGGCGGTCTGGCGAAGAGCGTCCTCAAGCTCGAACCTAGGCTCACCGAAGAAACTTTGGATCTGGTGCGACTCGCGCGCCGAGAGCTTCGACTCTTGAGGGGTTGCATCGACGTAGTGCCGGTAACCCGAATCCGTGGGGATGCGCCCGGCCGAGGTATGTGGTTGGTAGATGAACCCCTCGTCCTCGAGCGCGGCCATCTCGTTCCGCACGGTCGCCGGCGACACCCCCAGGTTGTAACGCGCTACGAGCGCCTTTGACCCGACGGGTTCACCGGAACGGACGTACTCGGACACGATCGACCGGAGGATCGCCGAGCGGCGATCGCTGAGGGTCCTTGGTTCTCTCGTTCCCATCGTCCTGATGCTACCCCGCCGGGGGCGGTTTTAGCACTCGAACACCGAGAGTGCTAGATATCCCACGGCGGTAGCTACAAACCGCCGACCGCGGAGGCAGGAAGCACTCCGGGAGCGCCGGGCTGAAGGTTGAGCTGGAAACCGGCGGACGGAACTGAGTCGCCCCACGCGGTGTACGAAGTTGGAGGCGTTATTACGATTCGCGCGAGACGAGAGGACTTCCCGCTCGTCCTCGGTTTGATATGCGTAAGCCTTGAACCCTCAGCTGAAGACTCTTCCGGTCTCGAAGGTCTACATCCTTTTCGGCCGCCCCCGTGGTGACCCACGCCCCACTCTGCTCATGAGGGAACGATCCACCGATCCTGTAGCCGAAGCGGCCGATGCGGCGTAGCGGGATAACGTAGAGAGAAGCGATCAGCATGGCGGATACGAGGAGGCGCGGGATGTTCCGATCAATTTAAGCCGGCTGAAACTAGTCAGGGGTAGCGGATCACCCTAGCCGACCCGCGCAGTCGATAGCCGCTGTAGGGAACTCCGATCACGATGGCGGTACCACGCTCCTCAACGATCGAGGCTACAGATCTCCCAGCGGCATCGCCTGGACAGAAAGAATGGCGTGTAGCGCATCGTTTGTGAAGACCGGCCTTCCCTCGCATCAGCATCGAGATCGAGTTCTTGCCAGCGTAAGTATGGCTTGTCTGAATTTTCTTTCCCCAGACGATATAGGCGGCGCCCGTCTCAGGCACTCCTCGACGAGAAGCTCGGGGAGCTCCGACGACGAAGTCGTCATACCCGTCCTGGTCAAGGTCACCGGCCCCAGCGATGGAGTACCCAAATCTGTCCTCGCTACCCGAACTAACTATCTCAACGGATTGCTGAAGCGACGAGAGGTCCACATCCATAGGTGACTTTCTCCCCAAAAGGATGTAGACCCGGCCACGGCCTCCTACCGCATATGCGCGCGGAGCACCGATCGCTAGATCACCAAATCCGTCGTTGTTGAAATCTCCTATGGGTGCCAATGAGTATCCCGTAGTTGCCTTTCGCCTAGCACCTCGAACCACGAGTCCTTCGACCCCAAGCTCGTTGACGTTGACGGCACTATTGCGGGGACCGCCGAACACCACGTATACGTGGCCCTTCGCGCGGCGTGTGGACACGATGCCGATAGCGAGGTCATCCGTACCGTCATCGTTTAGGTCGCCAACGTTCGACAACGAGTAGTTCTTGTTGATCGATGGCGCAGGGGTGTCGATCCGATAGCCAAGATCCGGTTGCAGGCCGAGATCGAAGATCGCGAGATCGAGCGGCAGGATCCTTTCAGATCCGTAGATCACGTATGTAGCCGAACGGAATGGAGCTGCGATCGCCAGATCCGGCACCCCGTCCTGGTTCTGGTCGCCGGCTGACGCCACCCTCGTTCCAAGAAGGTCCCGCGACGCGCCCCCGTCTATCCGAAGCCCAAGTGACCCGAGACCGATATCTATCTCTCTGAGTGAGATGTGGCGCCCGTCATCCCTGCCCCACACGACATATGCGGACCCTGAAGACGCCCGCCCATTGTTGTCCGCGCTGGGAGCACCGACGAGGATGTCGTCTTTGCCGTCTCCATTGATATCGCCAAGCCCGGAAGCCGTACACGCCATATCCTTCGGAGCCGCTCCTGTGATAGCGAAGCCTTGATCCTTTTTGAGCTTGGAGAGATCGATGTCGCCAGAGCTGCGATCGAAGATGACATAGACCGCGCCTGGCGAACCGCCACTGACGTGACCTGAGTCTGCACAAGCCCCCAACAGAAGATCCTGAGAGCCGTCTCCATTCACATCGCCTGCCGGTGCCACCAAGCCCCCAGCGTGATCGCTTGGCTGAGCGCCCCTGATTTCGATCGTGTTGTCCTCGAGAGCGTTCGCTCCCACAGTGCTGGCCCACAAGAGGGCAAGCACAATGATTGCAGTCTTCATCACTTTCGGTCCGAAACGCGTTTTACCCACACCCCAAGATTTAGCCGAAATCACCAGTATTCCTGCATGAGCAGTGCTATTGCGAAGAG
>JBPCNH010000041.1:0-60751 GCA_051001455.1 Actinomycetota bacterium | reverse complement strand
TCCGGTTCGCCGAGTCACTCGATGACTACGAGCACGTCTCGGCCCAGGACATCGGTGGCGCAGACGAGAGCGGCTACTGGCTGGTGGTCAGGGATCACCGCTTCGAGCTTGACTACGAGATCGCTTCGCACTGCGATTACTGGGACTTCATCGGAGCGGTTGTGGATCACAGGCAGTACGTGGCGCTGCCGGTGACGCGGGAGGTGGCGTGATGTCTCCCGCCATCGTTCGGTCGCTTAGCGCTGCGAACTCAGGCGGCGAAGGGCAAGGATCTTCGATCTTCTGCCGTCAAGGTCGCAGCTCCCGCAGGGAGACCGACCGCAGACGGAATCACAAGGAGGTGGCGTGATGCAGCTGCAGCGGTTCGGTGTAACGACCACGGTCTTCGTCAACGCGGCTGATGCCGGCGAGGCGGCCCTCATCATCGAGCGCGACCTCGCAGGGCGGTTCGATGCCGATCTGGTCTCGGTATCAGCACATCTGAAGTCCGGAGATGGTCCTTGCTGTCCGGCCTGCGGTTCGGAGCGCATCGAGCACCACGAGGACATCGTGGCTCGCCGCCATTTCCGTCGGGTTCGCGCTGACGGTGTCCTCGTGTTCGACGGCTTCACGGATTCTTTCGACGACGACGGTATGCGACCCCGTTTGTGGTGCGGGGACTGCTCCCAGGAATGGGATCTCCCCGAGCAGGGGGTCGAGTTCGAATGAGCGAGACGAAGCTCTGCTACTGGTGCCACGAGCCGCTTCCTCCTCTTGCGGAGGATGCGAGCTACGTGGACGAGATCAACCACTACATCCACGACGCGTGCCGTGACGAACGCGACGGTAACAATCGTCGCATGGAGCAACTGCGAGCCGGCATCGTCGACGGCTCGATCGACTCGATCAAGGACGATGTGCGGCGCTTCGTCCTCGACCGGATCAAAGGCGTCGGCTTCTCACGCCGTTGCCCGTGTCTCTACGACTCGGAGCACGGCTTCGAGGGCTACGAGTCGCACTCATACGCGAGCGACGAAGGCGACGACGTTGACGACTACGACGTGCGCAACAGCGTGGATGGTTGCGAGCTTTGCGGCGGGTCGGGCAGCTACGACCCGCTTCCGAAGCTGCTCGAGATAACCGACGACAAGGCCGTCGAAGCGTGGATCGCGAAGGAGTTGCCGAGAAGCTCCGGTCCGTGTGACCACTGGACCGGCTTCCCCGAGAGTGGCTGGTACTACGACGCACTCGGCTACAACCGCGTTGGGAAGGCTCCCGTTCGAGGTGTGACTCTCTACAACCCCGACCTCATGGCGGGTGGCGTCATCACATGGCTCGAGATCGCCGACCTCTTTCGCCCCAGCGTGCAATCGCGCCTGTTCTAGTTCTGCTTCTCGAAGGTCGGCATGTCGAGGTGCAGACTGGCGACCGCAGCCCTATTCATCAACATGCCGGCCAGGAGCGCCGTTATGACGCCCGGCATGTCGAGGCTGCGCCGACCGAGTAGGTCCACGAGCAACGCCAGACCACCCGGAATCATGAGAGTCGCAGCGGTACGTTCTCCGGGCGAGGGTTCGCCGAATCGCCGTGTCGCGCGAAGGTGAAAGAGGCCGTTGGCGACGAAGCCTGAAGCAACTGCTCCAAGCAGTTCGGGATGCTTATCGTGCTGATGTGCAGCAAGCGTGACACCAGCGACAAGTAGTACGTGAGATGTGGCGTAGAAACGGCGTGAGGTAGTTCCGAAATGACGTGTGGCCCATTCCGGAAAGCCTGAGAGGTATTCATCGGCAGCGTGTATGGCAAAGATCCCGGGTGCCGCGCACTTCCTGATGTTCACGACGTGAAGTATGCAGCGTTCGGGCCGGCCTGTATCCGATCCCAGGCAGGACCCTAAGCGGCCCGACAAGCCATAGTTTGTGGAGCTGACCTTGGTCATGTCGTGATCACCAGCCCTGGCGGTGACCGCCACGTAACCGACCTTCCACAGCCTCCCGGACGACGGCTTGATGCCTGCCTGACCTAGCACCGGCCGCTGTGGCGTCAAGGCGGCTCCGGTATCGCTAAGGCTCCTTATCCTCGCCGCCGCCACTATTTGGTTCTCGGTCGGTCCCTTCGGAATCTGCGACCTTGCCGGCAGGGGAGTTGATCCATCCGTACCACTGGCGAAGCAATGAAGTCGCGAAGGGTTCGACCGCCAGCACACGGAGCTCTACGAGGCTCGAGACTGCGTTGGACCCCCCCGGCGTGCTTCAGTCCGGTCACTGACTTCTCCTAGGCGAGGTCGTCGATCGCTTCGACCGTCCGGTCTCGGATCCCACCGCGTGCGAGCTCGTCTCGCACCGCCTCTATCTCGGTGGACAGCGGCCTATCTTCGTCGAGCCGGGGTGAGATAGCCCGGACCGCACCGAGCGCCGCCCCGGTTCCCGGCGCCGGAGCGAGAGGAGCCCTGAGATCGAGTCCTTGCGCCGCCGCCAGCAGCTCGATCGCGATGGCGTGCTCGGAGTTGGCGAGGATCGCCGCCGCCTTGCGGGCGGAGGTGGCGCCCATGCTGACGTGGTCCTCTTGTCCGGCAGAGGTGGGGATGCTGTCGGAAGAGGCCGGGAAGCAAAGACTGCGGTTCTCCGACACCAGAGAGGCCGAGGTGTATTGCGCGAGCATGAACCCCGATCTGCGTCCCGGATCCGGTGTGAGGAACGCGGGCAGGCCGTTGTTGAGCTCGGGATCCACCAAGCGGGCAACGCGTCGTTCCGAGATCGTGGCGAAGCCCGTGAGGCAGAGGCCGAGGTGGTCGAGGGCCAACCCCAGCGCTTCGCCGTGGAAGTTCCCCCCGGAGACCACCTCGTCCGTTCCCGGAAGAACGCTGGGGTTGTCGATGGCGGACGCCATCTCTGCTTCGAGGGTCGTCCGGACGTAGGCGATGCCGTCGCGGTAAGCCCCGTGCACCTGCGGCATGCACCGGAGGGAGTACGCGTCCTGCACCAGGTGATCGGAGTGCCGGTGCGACGCGACGATGGCGCTGCCGGCGAGTAGCTTCCTCAGGTTGGCGGCGACCGCGACGGGGCCCGCATGTTTGCGCAGGTCGATCAAGCGCGCATCGAAAGCGGCGTCCGTACCCAGACACGCCTCGAGCGTCATCGCCCCGGCGATGTCTGCAGCGGTCATCAGGTTCTCGGCTCGGGTGCACACGAGCACACCGAGGGCCAGCATCGCTTCGGTGCCGTTGACCAGCGCGAGGCCTTCCTTGAATGACAGCTCGAGCGGCTCGATCCCGGCCTCGCCCAGTGCGTCGGCGGCCGCGATGATCCGGCCCTGGTGTTCGACGGTGCCTTCACCCATCAGCGGCAGCGCCAGGTGGGCGAGCAGCGCTAGGTCACCGGAGGCGCCCAGCGATCCCTGGGCGGGAACGACCGGATGGATCTTGGCATTGAGCAACGCGACGAAGCGCTCGAGCACTTCGAAGCGGACGCCGGAGACACCGAATGCGAACGTCCGTGCCCTCAGCAGCATCATCGCCCTGACGACCTCCCGCGGGAGCGGTGTGCCGACCGCGGTGGCGTGCGAGCGGACGATGTCGCGTTGGAGCTTGGTGGCTTCGTCGCGGGGGATGTCGACGTTGCTGAGTCCCCCAAAACCGGTGGTGACCCCGTACATCGTGCGGCCCGAGGCGATGGCGTCCTCGATCACCCGGCGCGCCGGCGCCATCCGGTCTGCTACCTCGGGTCCGATCTCGACCGTATCCTCGTGAACGGCCACACGGACAACGTCGTCGAAGGTCAGCGGCGCGCCGATCAGTGTGGGCATGATCGCCACCCTAAAGCGGTGGCCACGACCGATGGAGATGGTAGTGACCCGAGCCATCAGAGCCGCTCTGGTGTGGGACGACGGAGTTTTCGCCGAGGACCGCTTGCTGGTGCTCGACGGCGACCGGATCACCTCGATCTCTGCCGAAGGCGCACCCGACGGTGCGGTGATCGAGGACTGGGGTGACGTGGCCTTGATGCCCGGAACGGTCAATGCTCACGGGCATGCTTTCCAGAACCTGCTGAAGGGGTTCGCCGACGACCGCTCCTTCGACTCCTGGCGG
Organism: Actinomycetota bacterium; assembly: GCA_051001455.1. Taxonomy (GTDB): domain Bacteria; phylum Actinomycetota; class CADDZG01; order CADDZG01; family WHSQ01; genus JBPCNH01. The sequence continues at coordinate 56,688 of JBPCNH010000041.1, read as the reverse complement.
GACGACGTGCTGTATCCGTTCTCCGATCGTCTCGGTCCGGACCACATCTATGCGGGTGCCTTGTTCGCTTTTACCGAAGCGCTTCTGGCCGGAGTCACCACCACCGTCGATTTCTTCTACCTGCACGATCAAGGCAACGACAACGCCGAGCAGGTCTTGCGTGCGGCGGACGATCTGGGCATAGGTCTTGTGTTCGCGCGCGCGTTCTACGACATGGACGCGCCGACGAGCGCACCGGCGCGCTACCGGGAGAGTGCCGAAGACGCCGCGGCGCGCTGCATCGCTCTGGCACAGGAGTATCGCGGCGCGCCGAGGATCTCTATCCAACCCGCTCCGCACTCCCTGCACGCGGCAGCTCCCGACACGATCGCGCGCGCCTTGGAGGTGGCCGCGGAGCTCGACGTGCCCTGTCATCTCCATCTCGCCGAAGCCGCCTACGAGGTCGACCAAGTGGTGCAGCGTTACGGCACCACCCCGGTACGTCTGCTGGCGCGCGAAGGGTTGCTCGGCCCGCGCTTGCTCACGATCCACACCGTGTGGGTAGATGACGAGGAGCTCGATCTTCTGGCGGAGCACCATGTGGGCGTGGTGCATTGTCCCGGGGCGAACGCGTTCCTCGGCGACGGGGTTGCGCGGCTCACCGAGATGCTCGACCGCGGTATCCGTGTTGCTCTCGGTCCGGATGGTGGATGTGCGAACAACCGGCAGAGCGTCTTCGAAGAGATGCGGCAGGCTTCGCTGATGGCCAAGGCGCGCTTGCTCGACGGTGGCGCGGTCGGCGCGCCGGAGATGCTCCGGCTGGGCACCGCTGCTGGGGGCGAGCTGCTGGGTCTGCCCGTTGGAGGGTTCGAGCCCGGATCGAGGGCCGATGTAGTCGCGCTCGATCTGGCCGATCCATCGTTGTGGCCCGACGGCAACCTCGAGAGGCACGTGGTCAATTCCATGACGGAGCGAGCTATCACCAAGGTGATGGTCGCCGGCGAGCTCGTCGTGGACGACGGTTCGCTCGTGAAGATAGATGTCGGAGAGGTGCGCGACCACGTCCGCCGGGCTACATCGGGCTGGGTCAGGCCCTAGCGGCCGTGCATTAGACCCCGTCCCTACGGGTGGGCTCCATCGGAATGTCGACCCCGCGCTCGCGCGCTACGTCTAGAGCGCGTCCGTAGCCTGCGTCCACGTGCCGCATCACTCCTGTGCCCGGATCGGCGGTGAGCACGCGCTGCAGCCGCTGGCGCGCGTCTTCGGAGCCGTCGGCCACGACCACCATGCCTGCGTGGATCGAGTAGCCGATGCCGACTCCTCCTCCGTGATGAACCGATACCCAGTGGGCTCCGGCGGCGGTATTGAGGAGCGCGTTCAGGATGGGCCAATCGGCGATCGCGTCGGAGCCGTCGATCATCCCCTCGGTCTCGCGGTAAGGAGACGAGACCGACCCGGCATCGAGATGGTCGCGTCCGATCACTATCGGTGCGCTCACTTCGCCCGAGTCGACCATTTCGTTGAAACGAAGGCCCGCACGAGCACGTTCTCCGTAGCCCAGCCAGCAGATCCGTGCCGGTAGCCCTTGGAAGGCGACCCTTTCCGACGCCATGGTGATCCACCGGTGCAGCCGCTCGTCGTCCGGGAAGAGCTCCAGGATGGCGCGATCGGTTGCGTGGATGTCGGCCGCGTCCCCCGAGAGGGCCGCCCAGCGGAAGGGCCCCTTCCCCTCGCAGAAGAGGGGACGTACGTACGCCTCGACGAAGCCGGGGATGTCGAACGCGTTCTCGAGCCCGCCCTTGCGCGCCTGCTCCCTGATGTTGTTCCCGTATTCGACGCAGACCGCGCCGCGCTGCTTGAAGCCGAGCCACGCGTCGACGTGGGCGACGACCGACTCTAGTGACCGTTTGACGTAAGCATCGGGGTCCTCCTTGCGCAGCGTCAACGCGTCGTCGTAGTCGAGGCCCGCCGGCACGTACCCGTCGAGCAGATCGTGAGATGAGGTTTGATCGGTTACGACGTCGGGCTCGAAGCCTCGCTCCAGCAGCGCGGGCAGGACCTCGGCGGCGTTCCCGAGCAGTCCGACCGACTCGGCGGTGCCGGCGTCTTTCGCTCGTTGCACCCACTCGAGGGCCTCGTCGAGCGATCCGGTGGCGCGGTCCAGGTAACTCGTGTCCAGGCGCCTCTTGATGCGCGCCGGGTCGACCTCTACGCATAGAGCGACCCCGTCATTCATGGTGATGGCGAGCGGCTGTGCCCCGCCCATCCCGCCGAGCCCGGCGGTGAGAACCACGCGGCCCCGCAAAGTGCCTCCGAAGTTCCGTTCGGCCAACTCCGCCAGGGTCTCGTAGGTGCCCTGGAGGATGCCTTGCGTGCCGATGTAGATCCACGACCCGGCGGTCATCTGGCCGTACATCGTCAGGCCGAGGCCCTCCAGGCGGTGAAACTCGTCCCAGTTCGCCCAGGCGGGCACGAGCATCGAGTTCGAGATCAACACCCTCGGCGCGCCGGGATGGGTGCGGAAGACCCCCACCGGCTTACCGGACTGGACGAGCAGGGTCTCGTCTCCTTCCAGCCGGCGCAGGACCGCGATGATCGCCTCGAGTGCTTCGGGGCTCCGTGCCGCTTTCCCGGACCCGCCGTAGACGACCAGGTCCTCCGGCCGCTCGGCAACCTCTGGATCGAGGTTGTTCATCAACATCCGGAGAGCGGCCTCTTGCGGCCACCCCTTACAGGACAGCGTGCTTCCCCTCGGTGCCCTGATGGATCCCATGCCGGTTGCCATACCCTGGTTTATACGCCCCGCGGCTGCCGGGCATGAGAGTGGGCCGCGCCTCCGTCTAGTGCCCGGCGCGCGCAGGTAGTCTGGCGAGGTTCCGCCGCCGATCCCGCAGGAGAGACATGAGAGAGACGACGCCCCAGGTAGAGCTGATCGCCCGTCCATCCCTCGACCTGGACGCCCTCGAGCGCTATCTCAAGACGGTCGGCGGCGAGGTCTGGCTGAGCAATCGCCGGGAGCAAGACGACGAGCCGAACCCGGGCGAGCTGTTGGTCGAGGCGGCCGGCCGCGCTTGCTATCGCTCGTGGGAGCCGGGTCTCAACCCCAACGTCACGAAGATCCGCACCGACCGCCAGCAGTACTTGCGCAACATCCTCCGCTCGGGACACGGGTCGGTGCTCGAGCACGCGAACTACACCTTCATCCTCTCGGACGTGTCACGTGTCTTCACCCACGAGCTCGTCCGGCACCGCGCCGGCAGTGCCTTCAGTCAAGAGAGCCTGCGGTTCGTGCGACTGGCGGAGTTGCCCTTCCGGATCCCCGATGTTCTCGAACCGCTGCGCCCCAGGATCATCTCGATCCTCGAGACCCTCGAAGAGTTCCAGATCTCTGCCGCCGAAGAGCTGGGTCTGGACGAAGAGGGCGTTTCCTTCCACGACAAGAAGGAGGCCACTTCCGCTCTGCGACGTATCGCGCCGGATGGGGTATCGACGATGATCATCTGGACGGCGAACATCCGCACCTTGCGCCACGTGCTCGAGATGCGTACCGCACCGGGTGCAGAGGAAGAGCTGCGCTTCGTGTTCCACCGTGTCGGCGAGATCATGAAGTCCGAGGCTCCGATGTTGTTCGGGGATTACGAGGTGCAGCCGGACGGTTCCTGGGTCTCGGAGTTCCGCAAGGTATGAGCTTCTTCGATCCCTTGGCGTGGGAGATCATCCCGCGCATCAACATCGGCCCGGTAGCGATATCTCCTCACGGCATAGGCATCGCGCTCGGCTATCTTGCCGGCGCGCAGTTGATGGTGCGGCGCGCCAAACGTTTCGGTGGGCCCGACGAGAACGACATCTGGAACGCGCTCTTCTACGCGTTGGTCGGAGCGATCGTCGGAGCTCGGGTGGGTTACGTGATCGGTCACTTCTCCGAGGTGACGAGCGGCGGAGACGACCTCCTCGGCATCTTCAAGATCTGGGAGGGGGGTATCTCGTTGCTCGGGGGCATCACCGGCGCCGTCCTCGCGGCGGTGCCGTACGTGCGCTCGAAGAAGATGGGGTTCTGGCGCATGGTCGATCTCGCCGCTCCGGGGCTCGCGCTCGGGATCGTGATCGGCCGCATCGGCGACCTCGTGATCAGCGACCATCTCGGGAAGCCCACCGATTTCGCTCTGGGGTGGCGCTGCCTCGGCACGCCCGACGGCCCGCCGCGCCCGGCTGCCGAGTACACGGCCGCGCTTCAAGCGGGGGAGCCGCCGTCGCTCGGCTGTTACGACCTCGTCTTGCATCAGACGGCGCTGTACGACTTCATCTCGACCCTTCTGTTGCTCGGCACCCTCCTCTACATCGGCCGCAAGGTGAGGAACCCGGGTCTGATGGCCATCGTGTTCGTGCTCTGGTACGGGTCCATGCGGATGATCACCGACTTCCTGAGGGTCGATAAGCGCTACCTCGGGCTCACCGGAAGCCAGATCACGGCGCTGGTGGTCGGACTCACCTGCGCCTACCTGCTGGCTCGTTACCGGGGCGCTCCGCCTCGCTTCCTGCGCCCGCCGGAGGACCCGGTCGTGGAGCATGCCGGCCCTCCCGCCGAGGCATCCGCCGCGGCCGGGACGCCTCCCGAGGCGGAGAGTAGCGAAGAAAGCGGACAAAATCCCCCTAGTGACTACGCTCCGTAGCGGGAAATCCCGGCGCGCCGCCTGGATAGGTGTCACGATTGACTCTTAACGGACCCAAGGTGATCCAAGCGTTGGTCGTTCGAGAGAGGAGCGTGGGATAGATGGCCGAGACCTACAACGGCTACTGCGTTAAGTGCCGTGAGAAGCGTGACTTCGAGGGAGAGGTCAAAGACCTGGCGAATGGTTCGCGTGCCGCCCAAGGCACGTGCCCCGTGTGCGGGACCAAGATAACCAGGATGCTCACCAAAGCAAAGTAAGACGGGCTGAGACGAGTTACAGCAGGGCCGCCCTTGAGGGGCGGCCCTGCTGGTCTTAGGCCTTAGTACGCTCACCGCGTGATCTCATCAGATGAAATCCGCATCGATACGGACGGCGACATCAGCGTCGTCACCCTCGCCCGGCCCAGCCGCCGCAATGCCCTCTCCTCCGAGCTGGCGCGCTCGGTGGCCGAAGCTCTCGATGAAGGGGGACGCCGCAGCCGGGTCGTGATCTTGACGGGGGAGGGCGATGCCTTCTGCGCCGGCGGAGACCTCGAGGAGCTCGACCGCTGGAGTCATCTCGACCCCGATGAGATCGGCAGCGTTCTGTATGCCTCGTTCCAGCAGATGATCCGCACGATCCGAAGCTCGCCGGCCATCGTCATAGCAGCTGTGAATGGAGCCGCGGTCGGAGCGGGGATGGATCTGGCTCTGGCGTGCGATCTCCGGGTCGCGTCGGAGACGGCGCGCTTCGGTCAGATATGGGTGCGACTCGGCGTGATCCCCGGCACGGGCGGGGCGTTCTTGACACAGATGGTTGCAGGGACGGGGCGCGCCTCCGAGATGTTGCTGACCGGCGATCTGATCTCTGCTGCCGACGCGCATACGGCGGGTCTGGTGAACAAGGTGGTTCCTCATGAGCAGTTGATGGAGGAGGCGCGCGCGATGGCCGAGCGCGTCTTGCGTCACCCGCACCAAGGAGTGATCGCCAACAAGCAAGCGATCGTCGCCGCTACGGATGCTCAGATGGAGGCAGCGCTGCAGCATGCGGCGGAGGTGCAACCCGGACGTTTCACCTCTGACGAGTTCCGCGCCGCGGTCCGCAAAGCGCTTTCTTGATTCCGATCATCGCAACACTCTTTTTGGGGTTTCTCGCTGCGACGGTTTGGGGTTGGAGATCGATCCCAGCCGGCCGACGGTTTCCGGTCGCATTCGGCGTTCCTCCTTCCATGGAGGGAACCATGAGCAAGCCGGTGGGCCTGATCATCCATCTATTGGTCGGATCGGCTTTTGCCGCGCTGTCATGGTTCGCGTCGTCCCAAAACGCTGGGATGGGGTGGATCGGGATCGTGCTCCTAGCTTTCTTCTTGTTTATCGAGATCCACACGATCCGCCGCCTTCAGCGGTAGCGCCGCGCAGGTATACCCCTGGATCGCGTCCGCTGCGCGCCAAAGTTGGGCGCGCTCGGACCGCGCTCGCCCGTGCGCGGCAAAGTTAAAGGCCCGGATCGCGTCCGCTGGCGCGGGGCGATCTTCTTGAGCGGTTCGGTTGTGGCTGCGCGGTGAGTCAGGTGGTTGCGGTGGAGCCGGGTCGTGGCGGGGGGTGACAGTCACGAGGCTCCAGTAAGAAAGGGCTCTGCCCCTTCAGGTCGCGGAGCGCCGAAAAACTTGAGAAAGTTTCGTCGAGGGGGCGTTTTCGATGCGTTTTCGTCTCACCTCGTCACTACGATCGAACTCATGCGATACGACGCAGCGTTCGAAGCCAGAGACAAGCTCAAGCAAGCGGTCGCGAGCCTAGATCCAGATGTGCTCGATGGGCGATCGGCTGAAGAGCTCGTCGAGGTGTTCTCCGACATCGAGAAGGTCGCAGCTGCAGGAAAGGCTCTCGCGGCGGGGCGGGTTGCATCGTCTGGGTTGTGGAGGGCCTCGGGGCATCGCAGTGCCGCTCACTGGGTGGCGCAGAAGACCGGCGTCGCGGTGGGCTCTGCGGTCGGGGTGCTGCAGACCGCATCCGCTCTGTCCGAGCTGCCGGAGGTGGACCAGGCGGTGCGCTCGGGCAAGCTCTCTGAGGCCCAAGCAAAGGAGGTCGCGGCTGCAGCAGCAGCGGCGCCCGAGGCCACAGGCGAGCTTCTCGAGCTGGCGGCGAGGGAGTCTCTCAATGGGCTTAAGTCCCGCTGTGCTTCGCTCAAGGCAGCGGCCGTCCCCGACGAAGCCGAGCGCTATGCCCGCATCCACTCCAGGCGGCGTATCCGGCACTGGAGCGATCCAGACGGTGCCTTCCGCGCCGATATCGCCACCACCCCGGATGCCGGAGCGGTGCTGCTGGCAGCCTTGGCTCCTCTGATCACCGAGCTTGAGAAGGAAGCGACAGCTCAGGGGCGCAGAGAGAGCTACGAGGCTCTGGGGGCAGATGCGCTCGTCGCCATGGCCGCTCACTTCAGGGACTGTGGCAAGACCCCGGAGCGCTCCGGTCCCGGAGCCATGGTGCACGTGGTGGTCGATCACGCCGCTCTGGAGCGCGGCTACACGCAAACCGGCGAGCGCTGCGAGATCACCGGCATCGGACCCGTACCGGTCGCCACCGCTCAGGCGCTCGTCACCGATTCGCTTCTCGCGGTGATCGCGGCCAAGGGAACAGACATAAGAGAGGTCACGAGCCACAGCGCCACGATCCCCACGAAGGTGCGCACCGCCCTGCAGCTCAAGGGCCGGCGTTGCCGGGTGCCGGGCTGCGGCGCCACCCACGGCTTAGAGATCGACCACGACCATCCGCGCCACCTCGGCGGGCCGACCGCGCTAAAGAACCTCGGGTGGCTCTGCCCCTACCACCACTATCTCAAGACCTACCGGGGCTACGGCTTCACCGGTCCGCCCGGCAAAGAGGTGTGGGGCAGGCTAGATCACGGACGGGATCCGGATACGAGCTAGGCCGTTCCGATATGCCCGGTGGTGTTCCTTGAGTCGCGGCGGCCCGGTCGGGTCACTCGGTCGACAGCAGCTAGGTCTTCTCGGAGGCTCCCGTGGAGGCGCTCGACGAGGCCCACGCGGGGCATCGGTCGTGGAACGAGCAGTGCATGCAGTAGGGAGACGGTCTCGTGCGCCAGTCGTTGTTGGCTACCGCTCGGTTGATGGCTTTGCCCAGCGCGGTCATCTGCTTCTCGAACGCGATCAGCATGCGCTCGTGCGGATTGAGGGTGAGCAACGCCGGATCGCTGAGGTACACGAGCCGTATCTCTTTAGGGATGACTCCGAAGGCGCGCCAGCACACCAGCGCGTAGAAGCGCAATCCGAAGAACGCCGCCAACTCTCTCGACTCGCCGGGAACCCGTCCGGTCTTGTAGTCGGTGAGGATCCAGGAACCGTCTTCATCTTTCTCGAGGCGATCGATGATGCCGCGCAGTTGGATGTTCGGGAGCTCGTAGTCGACCCACCATTCGAGCCGTTCGGCGGTAACACCGGAGGGATCCTCGAGCTTGAAGTAGTTGTTGAGGAGCGTTCTTCCGTAGGCGAGCCACGGCCCTTCATCTTCGACGGCCATGCCGGTGGGACGGATCTCTGGATCCTCACGGACCTCGCTCCAGAGGGCATCGAGGAGAGCGACGGCCCGCTCCGGCGTGCGCGCTTCTGCCGGCTCCTGGAAGAGACGCTCGAGGACGGCATGGACCAGAGAACCGCGCGCGGCGGCCCCCGAGACCGGCTCGGGCAGCTTGTCGATCTTGCGATACTTGAAGAGCTGCGGGCAGCTCTTGAAATCTGTCGCGCTCGAAGGCGAGAGCTTCAGAAGCGTCTCTTCCATAGGTGCACCCTAGAGGCGCGCCCTCCGAGAGACCCGGATTTAGAGGCTGTTCAGGAACTCCGCAAGAGCGCCGTTGAATGCCTCCGGAGCTTCGATGTTGGACAGGTGACCGGCTTCCGGGATGACGACTAGCTTCGATCCGCCGATCAGCTCGTGGAGTCGTCTCGCTGCCTCGGGGGGAGTGATGCCGTCCTCCTCGCCGACGATGACGAGCGTAGGAACGTCGACCTTGGCGGCATCGTCGCTCGAGTCGACCCTGTTCTTGATCGCCTCTAGGGCGCCGACGAATCCGGCGGGCGGGTTGTCCATCAGCTTGCGGGCGCGGTCCACGACGTCGAGCTTGGTCTCGCGGGTGGTGGCGCCCAAGAGCGCCCCGGGAAGAGCTTCGATCAACCCTCCGGTCCCTTCCGACTCGACCTGCTTCTGCTGGCCGGTGCGCTTCTCGATGCCTTCGGGTGGATCTGCCTCGGCCCGGGTGTCGGCGAGGACGAGGGCGCTGACGCGCTGCCCGTGGCGGCGCAGGAAGGAGAAACCGATGTATCCGCCCATGGAAAGCCCGGTCAGGACCACCCGATCCACGCCGAGCTCGTCGAGCAGACCGGCCAACTGATCGGCGTAGGCGTCCATCGAGTAGCGACTGCGATCCTCGGGAGCATCGGAGCCGCCGAAGCCCAGCAGGTCGGGTGCGATCAGGCGGAAGCGATCACCGAGTGCGTCGATCTGGGGCTCCCACATACCGGAGTTCATCGGGAAGGCGTGCAAGAGCAGAACCGGAGTGCCTTCGCCTCCTGAGTCGGTGTAGCTGACCGTGGTTCCGTTTACGTTCGCTTGTGGCATCGATACCTCCTCTGGCGCCCCTTGTAAGGAGCGCGGACCGTCCTGAAGGAGGCAGGATAAACCTAGCCCTGTGCCGCTCCGTTTCCTCTCGACCACACCTCCGCACAAAGAGAAAGGCCCCCGGCATCGGGGGCCTTTCTGGTTCCTGTGTGGCTAGGCGGCGCGTACGTGAGTCTTGTCGCTGCGGCTGCCGAGGATCTCGGCGACGTGCTCGAAGACCTTCGGAGTGGCGTAACCCGCTGCGGCAAGCATGAGGCCGGTGCCGATGTAGCCGAGGGTCTCGCTGCGAACCGGGACGTTCCACTGTGCGAAGAGCGAGAACTGGAGCGACCAGGCAACGAGAGCACCCAAGGCGATCGTGAAGATGGACTGCACCTTGGCAAGGTCTACGTACTCGTTGAGCATGTCGACGACCTTGAACGTACCGATGCCAAGCAGAACCACGATTGCGAACTCGTACATGTGATTTCCTCCCTCGTGTCCGAGCGGCCATTCCGCCCGAGCACTCCTTTGGACGCCCCGGAGGGGCACCGGTTACAGGGATACCGAAGGAAGGTTCTCAGGCCTCGTTATCTGCCCGCAGGGATGAGGCACGTTCGAGCTCTGCTTCGGGGTCCGGTCCCGGTTCCGGTGCGCCCGGAGCGGGCGGCTCGCCCCGTAGCGACATCCCGCACGCGATGCCGGTCACGGCGCCTCCCGCAGCGGCCGTCTGCACTAATTGCTCGCCCGGAGTCACGTCTCCGGCGGCATAGACCCCCTCCACGCTGGTCGGTGCGCGGTTTGTGGTCGATCGAGAAGAACGTGGATGGACCCACCTAGTTCTCGTCGAGACTGCGGACGGTGAACGTCGCTCGAGCTACGTCGATGTCGTCGATCGTGAAGACGACCGCGTAGTCGTCCGCCGCGTACTGGAACTCGAGGTCCGTGATCTCGTCCTCGAGGCGCTCGACATGGGTGCGGGTCGGTAGGTGCAGCTCGCGCGGGAGGCTCTTGTAGACGGTGCCGCCGCCGGATCCTTCGATGCGCCACTGCTCCGTGAAGGTTCCGTGATCGTCTCCCCATCCTCGCAGCACGAGGAACGTACCGGCGGCCCCCGGCTCCTCCCTCAGACGGATCTCGCTTTCGAGATGTGGTTGCACGCGTCCGCCGCGCGCGAGGAAGAGCTGTCTGTCGACCACCTTCGCGTACTGCAAGCTAGCTCCCATACCTCTCCTTCCTAGCTCGGTTCATAGGTTTCGATGGAAACGCCGTTACGTGCGAGCTCGTCCCGCAATGTCTCGACACCAAGAGCTCCCACCGGGGACAACACGCCACTTCGGTCGTACCCAGGAGAGGCCATCTCCACCGCAGAGCGAGCGAGGGTCGCCGCGGTTAGACCGTAGACGTCGGTCCCCATGACCGAGACGTTGCGCCAGGCTCCGGCGACGGTCCGGGCTTCCGCCAGGATCGTCCACTTCCCCGACGCCCGGGCGCTGTCGTCCGGACCTTCGGGCTGCAGGTCGAGAAGCTTGTCCACGAGAGGGCGAGCAGGAGATCGGAGTACCGCGCGGAGCAACGGGATGCCGATGCGGGCCATCGTTAGGGGCACACCACCCGAGGTGACGTAGGTGCGGAAGGCATCAACGTCGAGGTGCAGCGGGGCGAGGTGAGCGAGGGCCAGGGGGAACGAGAGGGCACGTTTGGGCCCGAGAGGTGGAGGCATCGGAGCCCACCGCTCGATCTGACCCGCGCGGATCTCCCGGCGCGCCCCCGCTTCTACCCATACCCCGGGCGAGGTGATGATCCCCAGGGCCGAGCGGGCGGTTCCCGCCGAGGATGTGCTCGGGAAGGCATAGGTGACGTCCAATGCCGGTCTATCGAGTCCCTCGGCGGCGAGAGTCGCCGCCACGTCCCCGGGAACCTCGTCGAAGCCCAGTGCGGGAGCGACGGCTATCCCGGCAGCGCGCGCCCGAGCGTCGACTGTGTCGATCAATCGCCGGATGAATATCCCCTCGCCGGTGGAGTCGATGTAGTGCACCTTGGCCTGAAGTGCCGCTTCGACCGCGGTGTCGCCGAGCTCGACGAACGGCCCGACACAGGTGATCAGTACCTTGCAATCTTCGAGTGCCGCGACCAGGGAAGCGACATCACCTACTTCCGCAACCCGGACCTCGGGCCCTCCGGTCGCCGCGGACAGAGCTTCGAGCTTGGCGCGGTCCCTGCCGCACAAGGAGAAACTGATGCCCGTGCGAGAAAGTGCTGCGGCGGTCAGACGTCCGGTGTAACCGGTCGCGCCGAACAAGAGGATGTCTGCCATAGGAACAAGCCTAGTGCGCCCTCGAGGCAGGCGCGCCGTGGTTGCTGAGGGCGCGGGGGCATGGGATGGTGCCGCCATGAAAGCCGTCGTGCATCTCGTGAGACACGGGAAGGTCGAGAACCCCAAGGGGGTCATCTACGGCCGGCTTCCGGGTTACAACCTCTCCGAGCTCGGCCTGGAGCAAGCTGCCGCCGCGGCGGAGCATCTCGCCGGACGGAACCTGACCGCCGTGTGGGCAAGCCCGTTGGAGCGCGCCCAGGAGACGGCAGCAGCGATCGCCGCGCCACACGGCTTGGAGGTCGTGACCGATGACCGCTTGATCGAGAGCGATACGACCCTCGAAGGTGTCGGACGGAGCGTTCTCGCGTTGCTGAAGTCCCCGAAGAGTTGGTGGTCGATGCGCAATCCTTTCGCACCTTCTTGGGGTGAGAGCTACGAGAACATCAAGGCGCGCATGCTCGAGGTCGTCTGGGAGGGCGTAGGGGCTGCGGGCGGGGGAGAGATCGTCTTCGTTGCTCATCAGACGCCCGTTCAGGTAGCTCAACTCGGCCTGAGGGGATGGCGCTTCATCCCGCCGTGGGCCCCGAGGGTGGTTCCCTGCAGTACCGGATCCGTGGCGACGATGGAGCTCGACGGCAAGCGCCTGTTGTCGGCGACGTACTGGGTGCCGCCCGTCTAGTCGCTCCCCTCGGCTTCGATGGCCTCGAGCAATGGTGACGAGCAGACGGGGCATATCGGCGTATCTCCGTCTTCTACGTAGACGGTCCTGTCGCAGGTGACGCAGAACGCAGTAAGAGCCATGGGACAGAAAAGGTAGCCTGCCCACGGTCATAAGACCGGGTTTCTAGTCATAAGACTCGCAGGATCTATCGGGCCAGCACAGCGGGAGGACCCATGTCGTACGTCGTCATCAATGCCATCACCGTGCCGGAGGAGAACAGAGCCACGCTCGAGGAGCGCTTCGCGAACCGCGCAGGCGAAGTGTCCAAGGCCGACGGGTTCGAAGCCTTCGAGCTGTTGCGCCCGGCCAATGAAGGCGCAGGTGACCGCTACTTCGTGTACACGAAATGGGCCGACAAGGAATCCTTCGAAGGCTGGATGTCGAGCCAGGCCTTCCAACAGGGTCACAAGCAATCGGGCGACGCTGGTGATCAACGTCCGGCAGGGACGGGATCCGAGGTTCTCGCGTACGAGGTCATCCAGCAGGAGTCGAAGCAACTCTGAGTTACGACGCGATCGTTATCGGCGCGGGCCATAACGGGCTCGTCTGCGCGGCTTACCTGGGGAAAGCCGGGCTGAAGACGCTGGTCGTCGAACGTTCCGACAGGATCGGAGGAGCGTGCGTCACCGAAGAGCCGTGGCCCGGTTTCCGCATCTCGACGGCCTCTTACTCGCTGTCGCTGCTGCTTCCCGAGGTCGTTACCGAGCTGGGACTCGACCTCGATATCCGCCCTAAGGACCCCGAGCTGTTCGCTCCGTTCGAGGAGGGAGGGGGCCTCGTCCTGTGGGATGACCCGGCGCGCAAGAAGGAAGCGATAGCGAAGATCTCGACCAAGGACGCCGAGGCTTATCCTCGTTTCGTCGAGCTCTTCGAGGAAGCCGCTCGCTATCTCCGGCCTCTCCTTACTTATCCGGCTACGCGCAAACAGGCTCGCCGCTCCTTCCGCCGCAGTGAGATCGAAAAGCTCTTCGATCGAACCGTGGACGGTTCGATCGCCGATCTCTGTGAGGAGTACTTCGAGTCCGACCTTATGCAGGGTCTGATGGCGTCACAGGGAATCATCGGCAGCGCGGCTGGGCAGCACACTCCGGGAAGCGCTTACATCTACCTCCATCACGCGTTCGGCCAAGCCACCGGCGCTCCGGGCGTCTGGGGTTTCGTGCGCGGAGGGATGGGCGCGATCACCGCGCAGCTCGCCGATGTCGTGCGCGCCAACGGCGGAGAGATTCGGCTCGAGTCCGAGGTCTCATCGATCAAGCTCGATGAGCGGCGGCGGGCGGCAGGTGTGGTTCTCTCCTCGGGCGAAGAATTGGAAGCGCCCTGCGTTTTCTCCAATGCGGATCCCAAGCGGACCGCGTCGTTGGTCCCGGCCTCCGAGCTGTCTCCCGAGTTCGTGGATGACGTCGATCTCCTTCCGACGGATGGAACGGTGGTCAAGGTCAATTGCGCGCTGAGTGCGTTGCCGCGCTTCAAGGGCATGGGCGACGCGCGCTCTGCCGGCCCCGAGCACCTCGGCACGATCACGATCGCCCCGTCGATCGACTACCTCGAGTCCGCATGCCGCGCCGCGGCGGACGGGAAGCCGGCCGAGAACATGTTCCTCGAGGCGTGGATCCAGAGCGCTTCGGAGCCCGAGCTGGCGCCAGAGGGGAAGCACACGCTTTCGATATTCGCCCAGTACGCGCCCTACGAGCTGGCAGACGGAACCTGGGACGAGCGCCGGGACGAGATCGGCGACATGGTCATCGCCACCCTCGAACGGTACGCGCCCCGTTTGAGTGACCTGATCGAGGGCCGGATGGTCCTGGGCCCCCCCGACCTCGAGGAGCGCTTCGGGCTCACCGGCGGGAACATCTTCCACGGCGAGATCCTCCCGGACTGGTTGTTCGATAAGAGGCCCTCTCGTGCCTGGCATCGTTACCGGCTCCCCCTGGCGGGGTATTACCTCTGCGGCTCCGGCGCCCACCCCGGCGGCGGCGTGAGCGGCGCGCCCGGTCGTAATGCCGCGCGCGCGTATCTCTCCGATGTGGCCCACCGGGGTGCGATCGCCTAGAAGCCGTTGGAAGGGGCGTTGTTTCGCACGCGTCCGGCAGGGGCAAGTACCACTCGGGTACTAAGCCAAGCAACCGAGCTGTGAGCTGCGCCAGGCTCACGCAGGAGGTGAGATACATGGGTATCGGAGTGAGCGTTTTTCTGCTCGCGATCGGCGCGATCCTGCGTTTCGCCGTTAGTGCGAGCACAGAAGGGATCGACCTTCAGGCGGTCGGCGTGATCCTCATGGTGGTTGGGGTCATCGGGCTTCTCATGTCGCTGTTGTTCTGGTCGACGTGGTCGGACCGCCGCCGGGGTGCGCCGCCGGCGGACCGCGCCGAGCGTGAGGTAGTGCGCGAGCGCGAGTACTAAGAGTCACCGCAGGTACGCGAAGAGGCGCCCCGCAAGGGGCGCCTCTTTACATATCCGTAAGCCCGCTTTACGAGTGGGACTTCGACCTGCATGCTCTTTGGATGTCCGTCAACGGAACCGAGACTTCGAGCCGGCGTACTCCCGGCGCCGGGCGTGCTCTCTCCGTCTTGGCCGGATCTCTCGTGCTGGCGATGACCACATGGTTCTCTGCCTCGGCCGTGATCCCGCAGCTCCGGGCAGCGTGGGATCTCTCCGATACCGGCGCGGCCTGGCTCACGATCGCCGTGCAGCTCGGGTTCGTTACCGGCGCGCTGCTCTCTGCGCTGTTGACCCTGTCGGACGTCGTCCGCCCGCAGGTCCTCATCTGCGCCGGAGCCCTCGGCGCGGGAACGGTCAATCTCTTGCTGGTGGTGGCGGGAGGAGCTGAGCTCGGCATCCCGCTGCGTTTCCTCACCGGAGCCTTCCTTGCGGGCGTGTATCCACCTGCGTTGAAGCTCATGGCGGCGTGGTTCGTTCGCGGGCGCGGGGTTGCTCTGGGGATCCTGGTCGGAGCTCTTACCCTCGGTTCGGCGGTACCTCACCTCGTGAACGGGCTCGGCGGCCTCGAGTGGCGGGTGGTCATCTATGCCACCACCGGGTTGACGATCCTCGGTGGGCTACTGGTTCTGGTGCTTGTTTCCGACGGGCCGTTCCCCTTCCCGAAGGCCGTCTTCGATATCACTCAAGCGCGTCGCGTAATGGGGGACCGGGGAGTTCGTCTCACCAGCCTCGGTTATTTCGGACACATGTGGGAGTTGTACGCGATGTGGGCGTGGTTCCTCGTGTTCTTCCGCGCACACCTCGAGGCATCCGGTGGTGCTTCGGAGCGCGCTGCGTCGTACGTGACGTTTCTCGTGATCGGCATCGGCGCGGTCGGTTGCTTGTTCGGAGGTGTGCTGGGAGACCGCTGGGGCCGTACGCGCACTACCGCCGCCTCCATGATCGTCTCCGGCGCCTGTGCGCTGGCGATCGGGTTCCTCTTCGGCGCACCGACCTGGGTCGTCGTTGTGGTCGGCTCCCTCTGGGGCGTCGCGGTCGTGGCGGATTCCGCGCAGTTCTCTACGATGGTCACCGAGCTCGCCGATCAAGCGTATGTGGGCACCGCCCTGACCCTGCAGCTGGCACTCGGTTTCACTCTCACCGTTGCGACGATCTGGCTCGTTCCGTTGGTCGAGACGATCGTGGGCTGGCGCTGGGCCTTCGCCGTGCTGCTTCCGGGCCCGATCGTGGGCGCAGCGGCGATGTTTCGGTTGCTGGCATCTCCCTATTCCGCACAGATAGCAGGCGGCAGGGGCTAGCGGCAGCCCGTCCCCCCAGGATTGCCGTGTTTCTGTCGCAGGTCGCCCGTACGTTGGGGTCATGGAAAACATCACATGGATCGAAGACGCGTCCACCGGAGAGATCTGCGTGGAATGCGAGTGCGAGATGACCGTGTGCAGTGGGCCCGAGGGTGGTTCAGAGCTGTCCTGCGACTGCCGCTCCTATCTAGTTGCCTAGCGTTAGGTGCGTAACCCGCCGGACGCGCTAGCGACCGGCGCGGATCAGGTGGCGGACGATGGCGTCCTCTAGATCCGATGCGGTCGTCTTATACATCCCGCTCGACATGATCGAGAACTCCGCCCAGCTTCCGGCTCGCTCCAGCCAGACGTACCCGGAAAGCGTCGAGATGTTCGTCAAGGTGCCTGTTTTGGCGCGCACCGGCGCGCCGTGAAGACGGTCCCTCAAGGTGCCTTGACCACCCGACGGTAACGACTCGAAGACCGTCGGTCCGGTAGGGGAGACCAGGGTCACGCCCAGAAGTCGCGACAGAGCCAACGGCGAGATCCTGTTCGAGTACGACAGCCCCGAAGCATCGCGCGCGGTGATCGATTCACCCGCTCGTGAGGCCCATTCCTGCGTTGCCGCGGCCCCACGGGCGATGCTCCCCGAGGCGTTGCTCCATTCCCGGCCGAGACGCTTGCCCAAGGTCTCTGCGAAGAAGTTCGATGACTTCCTGTTCATGTATCGAAGCAGCTTGTAAAGAGGTGCAGAGCTCACCTCGGCGAGCGGCTGTACCGATGCAGGCGCCGCGCCGCGGCCCGGTTTGCCGCCGACCTGCACGCCCATGGCCTCCAGCTTGCGCGTCAGGGAACGCGCCACGCGCCATTCGGGATTCGAGATGTGCTTCGCCTTCCGCACGTTGCCCTCGAAGGAGAGTGCGCTAGGCAGCGGGATGTAGCGGCGCGGGAAGTCGGACTTCCATCCCGACGCCCACCAATCGCGGTCGAAGAATGAGGTGCTTCCCTTGACCGATCCCCTGATCCGCGTCACCCCTGCGTCTTTGATCTTCCAGGCGAGCTTGCCCAGAGCGGTGGCGCGGAAAGGGAAGGACTTCGCGTAGCGTCTGCTTCCCGTGATCGTGGGGTCACCTCTGCCGAGGACCCAAAGGTCTCCTTCCACGACCCCCGTCAGAGAGATGCCGTCGGTAGCTGCGGTCGTCGTTATCCGCTCGCTCGGCGGCAGCACTTCGAGCAACGCCATCGAGAGGAGCAGTTTCTGACCCGAGGCGGGGATACGGGTCTTAGCCGCACCCCAGCGATAGAGGGTGCGACCCTCGGCTGCCACTGCTACCGAGACGTTGCGGCCGGCCACCATGTTGTCGAGCCTCTGCTTCCACCTCGGTCGCGCGGAGGCGGGAGCCACCAGGGCAGCAGAGATGGCAAGGACGAGGAGAAAGACGGCTAATCGGCGCACACCGGACACTATGCATGACCCTCGCTCCTACATCTATACGCAGGCTAGGAACCGGAGCCCTTCTCTTCGAAGAGCTTCGGGTTGCGGTCGGGGAAGAATGAAAGTTGGCTGGGGCTGACCCCGCCGCGGCGAGGGCGATCGATCTCGAGGGCCAGGCGGTGGTAACCCTGCTCGCGGGCGAGCTGGACCGCTCGGGTACGTTCTTTAACTTTCTCGTCCGCGAGCCTCCGCTCCGCCTCGCGGACGGCGTCGGCCAGAAGAAGGTCCCATTCAGCCAGGCTGGCGTCGCCCCCTTCGAGGCCGTTCAATCTCTGCTGATCCATCTCGCCGCTCCTTATCGGTGCCTCCAACCGGCCGGAACCGGGAAGGAGGAGTATGGAGGACGCGAGCGAGCAAGCTCCGGATTTCTTGGGTACTGGAGGGTCTATGGCTTTCCGCCCCGGCGTAGAGATAGCGTGTGGCTCCCGAGGGAATCGTGAAAGGGTCTTCGAGATGCGTTTACGCCTGGTTGTCGCAGTCCTGCTGGTCGGAGTGGTCGTCCTAGGCAGCCCGGCGCCCGCCGCCGGTGGCCGGGTACGGATCAAGGCGACCACGGCCAAGACCTGGAACCCCGATTTCAAGTCCGTCTCGAAGGGGACCAAGGTCATCTGGAAGAACCCCACCGGGGTCCGCCACACCGTCACGGCCACCAGTGGGGCATGGTCGAAAGATGTGGTGCTGAAACCAGGCACCAGGACCGTCAAGATCTTCAGGAAGCGTGGCGCTTTCGACTACAAGTGCAGGCTCCACCAAGGCATGACCGGCCACATCCACGTCGAGTAGGTCTGAGAGAACCTTTTACTCGGTCGCGTCGCCGGGTGTGTCCTCGATGTCCGGGTCGAGATCGGCGCCCTCTTGCTCGCCCTCGATGATCACGTCATCGGGGTTCGGATCGTTGTCACAAGCGACACCGGCGCCGGCTATTCCGAGCACGAGCGCCCAGGCGGCAAGCATCTTCTTGTTCATGGCTCTCTCCAGCATCTCTGTCTCCCGTTCGGTAAGGAAAGGGGCGAGATCCCGCCGCTGTGGGCGGGCTCTCTGGGCCTCCTTGCGTCGTGGCTACTGTCCGAACTCTCGTAGCTGCTACGAAGATTCGTCGGTCGGTTCTTCGGTGTCATCCTCGACCTCAACCTCGGTGTCACCCTCAACCTCGGTGTCACCCCCGCCGTCATCGTCCTCCTGGATGATCACACCGTCGTCGTCGGCGTCGTCATCGCACGCGACACCGGCGCCAGCCAGCCCGAGCACGAGTGCCCACGCAGCAAGCATCTTCTTGTTCCGTAGCTTCTCAAGCATGCGTTACCTCCTCCCGGGTTCAACTAATCGGTCACTACCCGCTGGTACCCGCCTGCACACGGGCGAAACAGGATGGTTTCTTTTCGCGCTGATCCGTTATCTGGACCGAGGGTGTCTCACCCCCTCGCTAGGGTGAGCGGGACGTAGGCGGGGATAAGCGACGTAGGCGGGGATAAGCAGAGCAACCAGGCATAAGGGGAGCAAGCTGCAGAAGATCGAAGAGCTGGACGCGGTGCAACGACAGGTCGTGGACCATCGAGGACCCGTCGTGAAGCTGCTCGGGCCCGCCGCGAGCGGGAAGACCACCGCTCTGGTCGAGCGCGGAGTACACCTCATAGCCGAGGGCATCGATCCCGAGGGCGTTCTGTTCTTCGTGCGCGATCGTAGACAAGCGATCGCGCTGCGTGACCTTCTCGTACGGCGTCTCGGCCGATCGGTTGCCGGTCCCAGCGTGTTGACCTTCCATGGCTTCGCCTGGTCGCTCCTCGGCCGAGTGTTCGGCGGCGAAGACTCCTTTGGACCTACGGCCGACGTCGGTTACGAGCTTGCCGGCTACGAGAGCGAGCCGATCCTGTTGACGGCATTCGATCAGCGCGCTTTCGTACGCGAGCTTCTCGATGAAGAAGATCCCGAAGCGTGGCCGGTGAACGGCCGGCTCCTCAGTTCGAATGCCTTCGCGGGCGAGGTCCGCGATTTCCTGCTGCGGGCGCAGGAGCGCATGGAGACCCCCGATACGGTCGCGGAACTCGCTCGGGAGCGAGGCCGACCCGATTGGTTAGAAGTAGCCCGTTTCTACGAGCGTTACATCCAGCGGCTCGAGGACTCGGGCCGCTTCAAGGACGGTCGTCCGCGCCTCGACTTCGCGCGCGTCTTGATCGAGGCTCGTCGCTTGATCGGCGAGCACCCGGCGGTGGGTGCCGATCTTCATCTGATGTACCCGCATGTGTTGGTGGACGACTTCGAGGAATCGAACCGTGCAGAGGCAGCTCTTCTCGACGCGTTGATGCCGGTCCAAGGTGATGGTCGTTGCCTCGTCGTGGCGGGAGACCCCCACGGAGCGGTGTTCGGATTCCGTGGCGCCGATCCGACCTGCCTCCTCGACATCCCAGGGGAGACCTTTTCGCTGGAGACCGCACATCGGCGCGCGACCCAGCCGGAGGTCCGCCTGTACTCGCACGTCACCGAGGAAGCCATGGGGATAGTCGGCCGCTTGAGGGAAGCGAACTCCGCCGGCATCGCGTGGGGGGACATCGCGATCATCGTTAGAGATTTCCATACGTTGCTGCCTCCGTTGCGGCGTGAGCTCAAGCGCTCCGGGGTCCCCCACAAGGTCGACGGTGAAGCTGTGCAGCTGAGCGAGGATCCCGTCGTGCGTCCGATACTCGATCTTTTCGCCGTTGCGTGCCGGGTGCCCGGTCACGAGGAGCTATGGGCACCGCTCCTGACGTCGGAGCTCGGAGGTTTGACGACCAACGAGCTGGTCCAGGTGCGACGTGCCGCTCGCCTCGCGGACAAACCGCTGCATTCGCTGTGTACGGAAGTCGCCTTGGATGACCTGACGACGGACGTTGCTCGCCGGGTAAAGGAACTACGTGATCTCATAGAGGAAGCGTGCGGGTGGGCCGCCACTCTGCAACCACATGAGGCGTTCTGGAAGCTGTGGCAGCGCTCCGAATGGTTCGAGCGGCTCGTGGCCGAGGAAGACGACCGGCGTCTCGATTCGCTCACTACGCTCGCCGATGCCTTGCAAAGGTTCGCGGAACGTCGCGGTGCCGAGGCGCGACTCGCCGACTTCATGGCCACTCTCGTCTCGGCGGAGTTCGCGCCGGGCTCCGTCCGTGTTGATGGACCGGAGGACAGCGTCACGATCACCACGGCGCATGCCGCCAAAGGCAAGGAGTGGCGCCTCGCGGTCGTGGCCGGCTGCGTCGAAGGCATGTGGCCGGACCCCTCGCGCCGTGGGGTCCTTCTCGATTCCGACATGCTTGCAGGGGTCAAGGATTATGCGGAGCGCCGCGCCGACGCCCTCTTCGAGGAGGAACGCCTTTTTGACCTTGCGACATCGCGTGCGCCCGAGCTCATACTCACCGGCTTGCGTGCCGGTGGTTCGGATCGCTCGAGTGCCGAGCCCTCGCGATTCATCGAGCCGCGCGCCGGGTCGTTGCCGGAGTCGAACTCCGCGATCGAGGATCTCGTTCTCACCGAGCGCGAGGCCGAGACGGCCTGGCGCCGGACCGCAGCCTCGCCCGATGGTGCACCCGCGGAGCGGCTCGCGGCGATGTGGGCGCTGTCGCAGCTTCCGACTGTGGACCCCGATAGATGGTGGTGGGGGAGGCGTTGGACGGCCAACCCCATCCCGGTTGCAGGAGAGGCCAAGAAGACCTCCTATTCCCGGTTCTCGGCCTACGAGAACTGTCCCCTGCAGTATCTCTACGGACAGGTTCTGGGGCTCGATCCCGAGACCAGCTATCACATGGCCTTCGGAAGCCTGGTGCACTCACTGCTCGAAGATGCCGAAGAAGGCGGACTTCCGAAGGACTTCGATTCGATGATGGCCGCAGCCAAACAGCGCTGGCGTCCGGAGGCATACCCCGCCGGTGCGGTAGCGAGCTACCTGTGGCGCAACCTCGGCGAGATCGTCGAGCGCTATCTGAAATACGAAGCGAACAATGAGCATCAGACGCTCGCGACCGAGAAGTGGTTCGAGTTCGATGTGACGGGCTGGTTGGTGCGCGGCAAGATCGACCGCATCGACCGCGTGGGTCGCGATGGTCTCCGACTGATCGACTACAAGACGGGGTGGTTCAAGAGCGACGCGCAGGTCGCCGACGATCTTCAGCTGGCGACCTACATCCTCGCCTGTCTGCGGGATGAAGAGCTGAAGACCATGGGGGTGCCCAAATGCGCCGAGTTGGTCTTCGTGCGGTTCGAGCAGAGGAGCGGCGGGTTCAAACGCGCCCAGCAACTCCCCAAGAAGGACGAGGACGGGCGCACCTGGGACGTGATCACCGAAGAGCGGGTGACCGCTCTGCTACGCGGCGTTGAGGGCGAGGAGTTCGCCCCCAGCCCCGACGCCGACTGCATGTTCTGCAAGTTCAAACCGATCTGCCCGCTGTGGAGCGAGGGACGGGAGCTGCAGGTCAGATGAGTGATATCAGACAGCATCCCGGCATCCTGCAGGCCCTCGGCGGTTTCCCGCCGACCGACGAGCAGTGGACCGCGATCTCGCACCCTCCGTCGCCCCTGGGCATCATCGCCGGTGCTGGTTCAGGCAAGACGGCTGTGATGGCCGCCCGCATCACTCACCTGGTCCTTACCGGCAGGGCGCGGGCATCCGAGGTGCTCGGTCTGACGTTCACCAACAAGGCGGCACAAGAGTTGTCGGAGCGCGTGCGGCGCTGTTTGGCCGTCCTCGACCTTCCGGTAGGCGAAGAAGCAACGATCCTCACCTACAACTCATTCGCCGACCGGCTGCTGCGGGACTTCGGACCGAAGATCGGCGTCGAACCCGATGTCGCTCTTCTGTCCGAAGCGCAGGCGTACATGCTCCTCAGCCGTCTCCTCGAAGAGATGACCTTCGATCACCTAGAGGTGCGCAGCACTAACAAACCCGTCAGGAACGCTCGTTCCCTCGCGGACGCTTGTGCCAATCATCTCGTTGAGCCCGAACGTGTCATCGAGGCCGACGCCGCCATGAAGGCTGCTTTCGAGGCATCTGACAAACGCATCCCCTACCGGTTGGCGGACGTTCTGCGAGACCGTCCCGAGATCGCACGGCTCGTGCGCGCCTATCTCGATCGCAAGAGAGAACTGGGACGTATCGACTATGGCGACCAGATCGCCTTCGCCTGCCGCATCGTCTCGGAGCTCCCGGATGTGGCCGCGACCTTGAGGCACCGGTGGCCGCACGTATTGCTGGATGAGTACCAAGACACCAACGTGGCGCAGCAGAAGATGATGAGTGCGATCTATCCCGCCGGATCGGCGATCACCGTCGTGGGAGATCCCGATCAGGCGATCTACGGGTGGCGCGGGGCCACCTTGCATAACATCCTCAGGTTCCCCGAGCATTTCGCGGCGGCCGACGGATCTCCGGCGACGACCCTGCCGCTCGAGACTTCGTTCCGCTCCGGTCTATCCATCCTGCAAGCTGCGGAGGCGATCATCTCCTCGATCCCCTCCGAGCGTCGCGGGGGTGAGAAACGACTGTTGCATCACGAGCCGCGCGGCGCCGGTGAGGTCACTCTCGACCTGCTCGATTCCGAGATCGACGAGGCCGAGCTGATCGCAGACGAGATCGCGGCATTGTGTGGCATCGAGGACGAGCCGGGTTCCGGCTTGGCAGGCGGGCCGTTTCCGTACTCCGAGGTGGCTGTCCTCTGCCGGAAGCGCAGGCTCTATGGCCGAATAGGGCAGGTCCTGCGCGACAAGGGCATCCCCGTCGAGGTCGTCGGACTCGGTGGGTTGATGACCACCCCCGAGGTGAACGACCTTCTCGCCTATCTGAAGAGCGTGGTGCGGCCGGGCGACAACATCCCCTTCGCTCGCATCGCCATGGGGCCTCGGTGGCGCATCCATTTCCGCGACATATCCGCGTGTGCCCGATGGGCGGCGGCGAACACGGGCAAGCTCGCCGCTCAGTTGCAAGAGCGCGATCACATGGAAGGCGAGGTCGACCCGGGCGAGGAGCGGTTCTCGTTATCCGAGGCGCTCGGCCGCCTTGATGAGATCGAGGACCTCTCCGACGAAGCCCGGCAGCGGCTAACGCGTCTGCACGCCGAGCTCGAGCAGATGCGACGGGACGTGAGAGGGCTCACGTTGGGCGAGGCGGTCGAGCACATCCTCGTGGCCAGCGGCATAGACGACGAGCTTCTGGCTTCGGGGACCAAGGTTGCCGGAGCGGCACGTGCGAACCTCGCGTCGTTCCTCGACGCTGCGGTTCGTTTCGCCCCGCTCGAGGGCGAGGCCTCTCTCGAGACCTTCCTCGAGTACCTCGAGGCGGCCGAAGGGGTAGAGGACATCGAGGTCGCACAGCCTCGCCACGACGATTCGGTCAAACTGATGACCGTCCATCAAGCGAAGGGCCTTGAGTTCGACCTCGTCTACCTGCCCGGTATGGCGAAGAAGATCTTTCCCGACGACAAGGTCACCGATAACCCGGCGAAGTCGGTCGGTGAGTTGCCTTACGAAGTGCGGACGGATCGCGAATCCTTGCCCTCGTTCGACAAGGTGATGTCGAGGTTCGAATCGGCTCTTCGTGAACGCGCGATGGAAGAGGAACGCAGGCTTGCGTACGTGGCTATCACGCGGGCACGTAAGTCGCTGAGGATGACTGCCGCGCACTGGTACGGCGAGGAACGCGTGACACCGGCAGGCCCGGGTTTGTTCTTCGAAGAGCTCGCCGGCAAGCCCGCCACGGACGAAGATCCCGGCAGGGACCCGCATCCGGCAGTGACCGTGCGCTGGAACCGTCCGCGTCCTGAGGAGAATCCGCTGCGGCGCGAGCTCGTCGATCGGGCGCAACACTGGCCGCCGGGAGACGAGATGCCCGATGACGCGCTGTTCCCCGAGGGATGGCGCGCCGCCTTCGACGCGGTGCGCGCGGGCAGGATCCACGTGGATGACATGGCCGAGCAGAACCGGGTAGATCGAGACGCCTTCGTCGAAGCCAAGGCGCGGCGGGGTGAACAGCTCGAGCTGGTCACCCGCCCCGCGCCGGACGAGAAACCGGACGAGCGGCTGAAGAGCCTTTCTGTATCGAGCATGGTTCAGATGGCCCGTTGTCCGAAGCAGTTCTACTGGACGGTGGTCCGTCCTCTCCCGCGTCGCCCCAGTGCAGCCGCCAGGCTCGGACACGAGATCCATAGATGGATCGAGATCAGGTCGATCGGCCAGCAGCGTTTGGACGATCCAGAGGAGCTCCCGGACATGACACCCGAGGAGGTCACCGAAAGCGCTACGCAGGGAACCACGCCGTCTGGTCTGAAGCGTTCCTTCGAAACGAGCCGCTTCGCGACCACGCGGCCGCGCTACACCGAGCAGCCTTTCGTGATCGCCCTAGAAGGCGGCTTCTTGGTACGGGGGCGCATCGATGCCGTTTACGTCTCTGGGGACGACTGGGAGCTGGTGGATTACAAGACGGGCAGCGAGCCGGAGGCCGGAGATGCCACCGCCTCGATGCAGCTGGCGATCTATGCACTCGCAGCACAGAAGATCTGGGGCGTTCCCCCCGAGAAGCTGAAGGTGACCTACTTCTATCTGAAGACCGGCAATGCCGTTACCAGCCGGGCCACCGATCTAGATCTAACCGAGGGCGATCTGATCGGCATGTTCCGGACCATCGAATCGGGGGAGTTCGAGCCGGTCCCGACACCGATCTGTCACTACTGCGACTTCCTTCGGTTCTGCGACCCCGGGAAGACCTACGTGGCGAGCGGTCGCGACGACCCCGCCTCGGGTGCCGCCGCGGACACCGAGGCCGAGACTCTGCCCTGAAGCACGTCAACCTTCCGAGCCGACGGTGCGGCCCGGGGTACTTTGACCCATAGAAGAGGCATGATGGGCGGGTGGCCGACGCTCCGGATCCCGACGTTCTAGCGCGGTTCGCTCCTGCGACCAGGCAGTGGTTCAGCGCTGCTTTCGCCGCGCCCACGCCTGCCCAGACGGGGGCATGGAGCGCGGTGGCTTCCGGTAGCGACACCCTGGTGGTGGCGCCCACCGGATCGGGCAAGACCCTCGCGGCGTTCCTATGGTCGCTGGACCGGATAGCGAGCTCACCGCTTCCTGCCAAGACGGAGCGGTTGAGGACCCTTTACGTCTCACCCCTGAAAGCTTTGGCGGTGGACATCGAGCGGAACCTTCGCTCCCCGCTGACCGGGATCACCGCGGCGGCGGAACGTCTGGGTCTGCCTGCACCCGACGTTCGGGTAGGTGTCCGTACCGGCGACACCCCGGCGGGGGAGCGTCGGCGCTTCGCAAGCAGTCCGCCGGACATATTGATAACGACGCCCGAATCACTGTTCCTGATACTGACGTCTGCCGCGCGCGAGGCGATGCGCTACATCGATACGGTGATCATCGACGAGGTTCATGCCGTTGCCGGTACCAAACGGGGTTCGCATCTTGCTCTGACCCTCGAGCGGCTCGATGAGCTTCTCCCACGGCGCGCCCAACGCATCGGTTTATCCGCCACCGTGCGACCCATCGACGAGGTCGCACGTTTCCTCGGGGGAACGTCACCGGCTCAGGTGGTCGCGCCACCCTCGGACAAGGAGTTCGACCTCTCGGTAGTCGTGCCGGTCGAAGACATGACCGAGCCCGACGGGGCGCCGGAGACCGATGACGTCGACCTGATCCTGAGTGGCTCGGCGGCAGGGGCGGAGGCTCGCCAGAGTGTGTGGCCACACGTCGAGGACCGGTTACTTCAGTTGATCAGGTCGCATCGCAGCACGATCATCTTCGTTAACTCTCGGCGCTTGGCCGAAAGGCTCAGCTCGAGGCTGAATGAACTCGCGGAAGAAGAGATCGTGCGCGCCCACCACGGTTCGGTGGCGCGCGAGCAAAGGGTTGCGATAGAGGAGGACCTGAAGGCGGGTCGTCTTCCCGCGGTGGTGGCGACGAGCTCTCTCGAGCTTGGGATCGACATGGGCGCGGTGGACGTGGTGGTTCAGGTCGGCGCTCCGGATTCGGTTGCGTCGGGGCTGCAACGCGTAGGGCGCGCCGGTCACCACGTGGGCGCGGTCAGCCGAGGTGTGTTCTTCCCGCGGTTCCGTGGCGACCTGCTCGAGACCGCCGTGGTCGTGCAACGGATGCTCACGGGCGCGATCGAGGAGACCCACTACCCGCGCAACCCACTCGACGTGCTGGCGCAACAGATAGTAGCGATGGTCGCGCTGGATCCGTGGAAGGTCGACGACCTCGAGGCGGTCGTACGGCGCGCCGCTCCCTACGCCGATCTACCCCGTTCGGCGCTCGAGAGCGTGCTCGACATGCTGTCGGGACGTTATCCATCGGATGACTTCGCCGAGCTGCGTGCGCGGATCAACTGGGACCGCGTGACCGGGGTCCTCACCGGCCGAACGAATGCGCAGAGGCTCGCGGTCACTTCCGGAGGAACGATTCCCGACCGTGGCCTGTTCGGGGTGTTCATCGCGGGAGAGAAGGGGGCCCGCGTCGGCGAGCTGGACGAGGAGATGGTCTACGAGAGCCGTCCCGGCGACATCTTCCTGCTCGGCGCGTCT
The DNA here is from genome assembly GCA_051001455.1 of Actinomycetota bacterium. GTDB lineage: Bacteria > Actinomycetota > CADDZG01 > CADDZG01 > WHSQ01 > JBPCNH01. Next base: position 29,662 of record JBPCNH010000041.1, on the reverse strand, counting down.
TCGTGGCAGATCGAGGAGATCACGCATGACAGGGTGCTCGTGACCCCGGCGCCGGGTCGGCCCGGCAAGATGCCTTTCTGGCACGGCGACGCTCCCGGACGGCCGATCGAATTGGGCCGCGCTCTCGGAGCTTTCACCCGTGCCCTGGCCGCGGCCTCTCCCGAAGAACAGGCCGTCACGCTCCGTGCTGCAGGACTGGACGACAAGGCCGTGCAGAACCTCATCTCTTATCTCGCCGAGCAGAAGGAAGCGACCGGGATCTTGCCGGACGACCGCACCATCGTCGTCGAACGGTTCCAAGACGAGCTGGGGGACTGGCGCGTCTGCATCCACTCGTTCTTCGGCGCTCGTGTGCATGCACCGTGGGCACAAGCGATCGAAGCACGCATGCGCGAGACACTCGGCGTGAAGGTCCAATGCATCTATTCCGACGACGGGATCGTCGTGCGATTGCCGGAAGCCCAGGAGGCACCGGCAGGAGGTTCCGTCTCGATAGATCCGGCAGAGGTCGAAAACCTGGTCACCGGTGAGGTCGGAGGATCCGCACTGTTCGCCAGCAGGTTCCGTGAATGTGCCGCCCGGGCTTTGCTGTTGCCTCGTCGGAGGCCCGGCACGCGCACGCCCTTATGGCAGCAACGACAGAAGAGCGCGGGGCTGCTGCAGGTCGCGTCGAGATATGGGTCTTTCCCCGTGATCCTCGAGACCTTCCGTGAATGTTTGCAGGACGTCTTCGACCTACCGGCACTGAAGGAGCTCATGGACGCCATCATCTCGCGCGAGGTACGCCTAGTCGAGGTCGATACACCTTATCCATCGCCCTTCGCATCGTCCTTGCAGTTCGGTTACATCAGCGCGTTCATGTACGAGGGGGATGCACCCTTGGCGGAGCGGCGCGCCCAAGCTCTCTCACTCGACCGCAGCCTTCTCGCCGAGCTCATGGGCCGGGACGAGCTGCGCGAACTGATCGATCCCGCCGCACTGGCGGACGTGGAACTCGAGGTCCAGCTACTGAGTGACAACCGCAAGTTCAGAGACCTGGACGGATTGCACGACGCGCTGCGCTCATTGGGAGACCTCAGTGAAGCTGAAGCGATGACGCGCTCGCAGCATCCGGGCGCGACCGGAGAGTGGTTGGAGGAGCTCGCGGGCCGGCGGCGCGCGCTGCAGGTGAGAGTTGCGGGCGTCGAGCGTTGGATCGCTATCGAAGACGCCGCCCGTTTCAGGGATGCTCTCGGGGTCGCACTTCCTCCGGGGGTCCCCGATGCTTTCCTCGAGCCCGTGGCGGATCCGGTCGGTGATCTGGTGGCGCGGTTCGCGCGCACCCACGGGCCGTTCGTTCCCGAAGATGTAGCCGGAAGACTCGGGTTGGGGGTGGCCGTCGTGGGAACGTCCCTGAGCCGCCTAGTCGCCAGGGGGCGGGTCCTCGAAGGAGAATTCCGCCCCGGCAGCTCCGGTACGGAATGGGTCGAGGTAGAGGTCCTGCGGCGTATCAGGCGCAGGTCACTCGCCGCGCTCCGGAGAGAGGTCGAACCCGCACCGCCCGAGGCATTGGCCCGGTTCCTCAGCGTGTGGCAGGGCATCGCGCGGCAGACACGAGGCGAGGCATCGCTAGACGATCTATTCGGAGTGATCGAGCAACTGCAGGGCATCCCGATCCCCGCATCCGTGCTCGAGACACAGGTCCTTCCGGCTCGCCTCCCCGGCTATTCCCCGGTCCTCCTGGATCAGCTGGGAGCGTCGGGTGCAGTTACTTGGTGCGGTGCGGGTCCGACGGGAAGCGACGACGGTTGGGTCGCCCTTGCTCCTGCTGAGTCGGCCGCGCTGTTACTTCCCGAGCCGCTCCAGGTCGAGTTGTCGCCGGCGGCCCAGAGTTTCAAGGAGGCGCTGGTGGGCGGAGCGATGTTCTTCCGGCAGCTCTCCGATGTCGCGGGGTCGACCGACGATCAAGAATCTTTGTTGGCTTTGTGGGAGCTCGTTTGGGCAGGACACGTGACGAATGACACGTTCGCGCCGCTGCGCGCGCTCGCTGGCCCCGCGACGCGTCCCCGGGCGGGACGTGCGCGCCGGCGAGGTCCTGCTCTTCCGCAGCGGTTGGGTCCTCCGAGCGCGTCGGGGAGATGGAGCCTCGTCGCGCGTCGGGAGGTCGAACCGACCCGGCGACTGCACGCGCTCGTCGAGGCCGCTCTCGAGCGTCACGGCATCGTCACAAGAGGGGTAGCGAACATCGAGCGCATACCGGGTGGGTTCGCGGCGGCTTACTCGGTGCTGAAGGCGATGGAGGAATCGGGCAGGTGCCGGCGCGGCTACTTCGTTGAGGGCCTCGGCGGCGCGCAGTTCGCCCTTCCCGGAGCGGTGGACCGGATGCGCGCTCTCGTCGACATCCCCAGGGCCGAGATGGTGACCCAAGTACTGGCTGCCACCGATCCGGCAAATCCGTACGGTGCGGCATTAGGGTGGCCGGAGCGAGAAGGTGGTCATAGGGCGGGACGGAAAGCGGGAGCCTTCGTGGTGCTGGTCGGGGGTGAGCTGACCGTTTACGTCGAGAGAGGCGGCCGTAGTCTCCTTTCCTACACAGAGGACCTCGATCTCCTTCAACCGGCAGTGGATGCGTTGGCGCTTGCCGCGCGCGACGGCCTGTTGGGGAAGCTGAATGTAGAGAGAGCCGATGGAGGGGACGTATTCGAGACGCCGTTCGCGCGCGCGCTGGTCGAAGCCGGGTTCCGGCCCTCTTCCCGGGGGTTGCGGCTCCGTGCCTAAGGGAGATCGGTAACGTCTACAAGTCAGAGATCTGTTTCATGGCGGGGCTCCATCCCATGACCCACGTCGGTCACGTGAGTGATCTCCAAGGAGTGATCGACCTGACTAAACGCGTGATGGAGGCCAATCGGACGACCGGTCGCCAGATCACCACGGGAGATCCGCCCGGGGCGTGCTCGCTGGGTCTACGGCAGGCACGGTAAGCCGTGTCTGAGGTGTGCCACCCCCCTGCGTTATATGTCACAGAGCGGATACGGTGGGGAGCGGGTGACCTTCTGGTGCCCGAGGTGCCAGCCCAGCACCACCCCTCGCAGGGTTTCCTCACCGGACCCTGCGGGTAGATCCTTGTCAGCAAATAATTGGAAGGAATGATCGAACCGTGGTGATAGGTGACTTGCTCGCCTCCGGCGGATTCGACGCATCGTCACCGGAGTCCCGTGAGTGGCTGGTCAGGCTGCTCAGGCAAGAGGGCGTGAACCTTCTCGAGGCCGCCCCCGACCAGTTGGAGCGCGGCACTCCCGTCTATGTGAACGGTGAGGCCGACGTGATCGAGGTGCAACGTCTCATGGCCCAGAACCACATCCGTGTCCTACCCGTGCTGCGCGACGGCGAGGTCGTCGGATTGGTCGATCTGGTCGAGCTCGCGATGCGCGATGACCTGGCTCCGGATGCAGATATCGCTCAGGTAGCGACCTTCGAGCCGCCCACTGCGGCGCCCTAGGGAGCGTTCTCTCGACCCTGTAAACGTGTGCGGCGTTACTCTGGACGGGTCCGTCAACGGTAGCGGGTGAGGGGTAGAGATGTACGACGCTTTCAAAGATCAGCTTCCGGATATAGATCCTGAAGAAACTGACGAGTGGATCGAAGCACTCGACCAGATAATCGAACGTTCTCCTGCTCGCGCCCGCTTCCTGATCCGCCGCGTCCTGATGCATGCGAGGTCGCGACAGATCGGACTTCCGGCCATGGTCTCGAGCAACTACATCAACACGATCTCACCGGAGCAAGAGCCGTATTTCCCTGGTGACGAGGACCTCGAGAAGCGCATTCGCCGCATCATCCGGTGGAACGCCGTCGCCATGGTGTCTCGTGCGAACAAAGACCATGAGGGGATCGGCGGTCACCTCTCTACCTATGCGTCTTCGGCATCGCTCTACGAGGTCGGGTTCAATCACTTCTTCCGCGGCAAGGACGCCCCCGGCGGCGGCGACCAGGTGTTCATCCAGGGTCACGGCGCGCCGGGTATCTACGCACGCGCTTTCCTCGAAGGCCGTATCACCGAGGAGCACATGGAGAACTTCCGCCAAGAGGTCGCCGGCAAAGGTCTGTCGTCGTACCCCCACCCGCGGCTGATGCCGCAGTTCTGGGAGTTCCCAACGGTATCGATGGGTCTTTCTCCCCTCAACTCGGTCTACCAAGCGCGCTTCAACCGCTACCTGCATCACCGCGGGATCAAGGACACGTCCCAGCAGAGGGTGTGGGGATTCTTCGGCGACGGCGAGATGGACGAGCCCGAGTCGATGGCCGCGCTGTCGTTGGCCGCGCGCGAGCGGCTGGACAATTTGATCTTCGTCGTCAACTGCAACCTGCAGCGGCTCGATGGACCCGTGCGAGGCAACGGCAAGATCATCCAAGAGCTCGAATCGGTATTCCGTGGCGCAGGATGGCACGTCATCAAGGTCGTTTGGGGTCGCGAGTGGGACGAGCTTCTAGCGCGCGACAACGATGGTGTACTCGTGAATCAGATGAACAGCACGCTCGACGGCGAGTTCCAGAAGTACGCCGTCGAGTCCGGTGACTACATCCGGGAGCACTTCTTCGGCCCCGACCCGCGTTTGAAACAGCTGGTGGAGCACCTGTCCGACACCGACCTCCAGAAGCTGCGTCGTGGTGGACACGACTATCGCAAGCTCTATGCGGCTTACGCATCGGCGGTCGAGCTCAAAGGAGCACCGGTAGTCATCTTGGCGAAAACGGTCAAGGGTTGGTCATTAGGCGAGAAGATCGCCGGGCGTAACGTCACCCACCAGGCCAAGAAGCTCACCGAGGAAGAGCTCCGTTCCTTCCGCGATCTCCTCGAGATCCCGATCTCGAACGATGAGATATCCGAGGGTTGTGCCCCTTACTTCCATCCCGGCGACAATTCGAAGGAAGTGCAGTATCTGCTTGCCCGCCGGCATGCGCTCGGCGGTTTCTTGCCGGAGAGGCGGGTCGTAGCTCCGAAACTAGAGCTCCCGAAGGCAGATCTCTTCGAGGAGTTCGACAAAGGATCTAAGCAGTCGGTCTCGACCACGATGGCCTTCGTGCGCTTGCTGCGCAAGCTGATGCGCGACAAGAAGATCGGTAAGCGTGTCGTGCCCATTATCCCGGACGAGGCTCGGACCTTCGGGATGGAATCGTTGTTCCCCGATTTCAAGATCTATGCAGCCAACGGACAGTTGTACGATCCCGTCGACTCCGCTCACCTGCTCGCATACCGCGAGGCGCAGGAGGGACAGATCCTCGAGGAGGGGATCACCGAAGCCGGATCGATGGGCTCGTTCACCGCAGCGGGAACCTCGTACGCAACCCACGGCGAGACGATGATCCCGTTCTTCATCTTCTATTCGATGTTCGGCTTCCAGCGGATCGCCGACCTGATGTGGTCCTTCGCCGATCAACGCGGGCGTGGCTTCCTCCTCGGCGCGACCTACGGACGCACTACTCTCCTCGGGGAGGGTCTGCAGCACCAGGACGGTCACACCTTGCTGATGGCCAGCACGAATCCTGCGTGCGTTTCCTATGATCCGGCGTTCGCCTACGAGACCTCGATCATCGTTCGCGATGGACTGCGTCGCATGCTCGACGAGGATGAGGACATCTTCTATTACATAACTCTCTACAACGAGAATTACGTGATGCCCGAGATCCCGGGAGACGTTCAAGAGGGCGTACTGAAGGGTCTGTATCGTTACCGCGAGGCGAGCGGTCCTGGTAAGCACAAGGCTCAGATCTTGGGATCGGGATCGATCTTGATGCAAGCGCTGCGTGCTCAGGAGATGCTTGCCGAGGACTATGACGTAGCTGCGGACGTTTGGAGCGCGACCTCTTACCAGCAGATGCGCCGCGAGGCTCTCGAGGTGGAGCGTTGGAACCGGTTGCACCCGGAAGAAGCGCGCCGGCAACCGTACGTAACCAGTGCGCTCGAATCGGCGGATGGCCCCGTCGTTGCGGTCAGCGACTCGATGAAGGCGGTCCAGGATCAGATCGCTCGCTGGGTGCCTGCTCCTTACGTGCCGCTCGGAACGGATGGCTTCGGACGGTCCGACGATCGAGAACAACTGCGGCGGTTCTTCGAGGTCGACGCCGAGAGCATCGTCGTCGCGACCCTGTCCGCTCTGGCAGAGTTCGGTGACGTCAAGCCAGAGGTGGTCTCAGAGGCCGTGAAGCGGTACGAGTTGGACCCCGAGCGGAGATCCTCGGCGTCTTACGATCTCTAGATCGCTAGCCGGGGGCGGTCTCATCCCCGTCGTCTAGTTGAGCGTCGAAGGATTCTTCCACCGCGACCTTCATCCGCGCTTGAAATGCCCCGAGTAAGGCTTCCGAAGGCAGCGGGCGAAGTCGCTCCAGCGTGTCGCGCACCTGTTGCCAGCGCTCGGCCGGCCGCCCCGCCTCCTCGAAAGGCCGCCACACGCCTACCTGCTCCGTGAGAGGCGCTTCCCGCCGACCAAGGTTCCGATGATCCCTTCGCCGCCGTCGTTGCCTCCACCCTGCGGGCAGATGATGAGGCATTCGTCGACGAACGATGTCCATACCTGTCCGAAGGGGTCGACGACGAGATCGATGAAGTCGAGGTTCCCGGGTATCCGCCCCGTGCAGCGAGACAAACACCTGCCTCTCACGATCGGATCCTTAGGATCGTTGATGCTTGCAGAGTAGAAGAGGGGCTTCTTGCTGAGCGCGTTGTAGGACACGGTGACGTAGGCGTTCCAGGTTGCCGTCCGGTAATCCTCGTTGGTGGGGCAACCCTTCTCGCTGTCGCGGCACGACTGCCCGCGCACTGGGCGATTCGGGCCGTTGTCGGTGCCGATATAAACCATCGCGATCTTTCCGGGATCTCCTACATCGATGGCGGGAAGGTTGCCCTCGTTCACGCCGGGAGCTCCCACCATCACGGGCTTCGACCATTTCTGTCCGTCGTTCTTGGAGATCGTCAGGTAGGGGAGACGATCGTTGCCTACGAAGAGGTAATAGATATTGCCCTCGGCATCGACCGTGACGCTTGGGTCCGCGCCGGCATCACTGTCCCCAAGCCCGTCATCAACGGCGTGTCGTTCCCAGGTACGACCTTCGTCGCGCGAGATGGCGACCTTCTGCTTGCCGCAGTAGCCACGAGGAAGGTAGACGTTCCCCTCCAGGTCTACGAAGCCGTGGCCGTGCAGACCGCCGCACAGCCTCGCTCCTTCGTTCTGGGGGTCGACGCCTTCGAATGCCGGGCTTCCCGTGGGAGAGAAGGTGATCCCTCCATCCAGCGATTTCGAGCATGCCGACGATGCGACGTCGTTCCAGCAGTAGTAGACGATGTTGTCGTAGCCGATCGGCGCGCTGCTCTGGGGTGGCCCGGCGAAGAGGGTCTGGTGATCGTTGACGGGACGGCCGCAGGCGAGCGGGTTGTTCGTCCACGACTCGCCGAGATCGTCCGAGTAGCTGAGGATCGAGCAGGCTACGGTGAGGTCGACCGTGAAGATGCGTGACGCGTCCTTGTCGGACACGCGGTTATCGACGTAGGTGTAGGGGTCCAGGCTTATCAGGTGCGTATTCTGCCCCGCGATGTTCGGGGAAACGTTGTCCCACGTCTTCCCGCGATCCTTGGAACGCAGAACGTCAACGCGGGTGTTGGTGGAGATCGCGGAAGTGAACACCGATCCGTCGTTGGCTACACCCAATGTCGGCTCGGTTGACGCCACTCCCAGGCGGAATTGCTTCGGTCGAGGAGCGTCCCCCGGCTTACCTGAGGCTTTCTTGCCGCCTGCCGTATGCGCAACCGCCTTCGGGCCTGCCGCGTTCTTCGACTTGGCTGCGGCGATAGCGCCGCCGCCGCTCCCCAACGCCGAAGCGAGTAGTCCCGTGATGGTTAACAGAGCGAGCAAGTGCTTGGTCCTGAAAGCTGTCATCGAAAGGGATCCCCCGGTTAGGTGTTTGGTCGAGTCCGTACCTCAGGTTTCGCCCCCGTTTGTCTTATCCCTTCGCGAAGCGCCCCACTGGTAATAAATACCCATTCGGGCTATTGCGCCGGAGGACTCCCGGCGACAGAGTAGGTCCATGGCCGTACGCCCACTGGTTCTGCTGGTTGATGACGATCCTCAGATGCGTGACCTATTGGTCACGATCTTCTCGCTCCATGGTGGCTTTCGTATCGGAGGCGTTGCCGTCGATGGGTTCGAGGGAGCCATGCTCGCAGCGGACGTCCAGCCCGACGTTGTCGTACTTGACTACTTCATGCCACGCTGGGATGGAGAACGGGCCGCCCATTTCATCCGCGAGCACTCGTCCTCATCGAAGATCATCGCTTTCTCCGCTGTGCTAGGAGAGCCTCCCGACTGGGCTGATGCTTTCTTGCTCAAGAACGACATCTCTCGGCTGGTACCGATGATCGAGGAGATGCTGGCTCCGGCTGCCTAAGCGTCGTCGAGCTCGACGACCTTCGGGACCGGTTGGAGCGGTAGCTCGAGTACGAAGCGGCAACCCTCGCTAGGGGGCGGCGTCAGCGACAATTCTCCGCCGTGAGCCCTTGCGATGGCCCGGGAGATGTACAGACCGACCCCCGTCCCTTTGACATCCGTGTCCAGTCTGGCGAACTTCCCGAACACTTCTTCTTCGCGGCCTGGCGGCACCCCAGGGCCGTAGTCGACGACGCAGATCTTCACTGCCTCATCTTCTTGCTCCATGCTCAGCTCGATGGGGCGGTCGGGGGGGCCGAACTTGTAGGCATTCGAGATGAGATTCGTCAGCACCTGACGGATCCTTACGGGGTCGACCACCAACCGGACGTCGTCTTCGATCTGGACGACCACGGGTCGATCTCCGGTAACCACCGCTAGATCGGCCACGGTGGAATAGATGAGCTCGCTCATGAGGGTCTCCTGGAGGGACAGCCGCATCTCGTCACCGAAGAGGGAGCGGATATCGCCCAGTGACTCGACCAGTTCTTCGAGGTGGGCGGCGGCCTTCCTCATAGAACGTGCATTGTTGATGAGGGCCTGCCTGTCGAATCGCTCGGCCGACGATTCGATGGTCTCGGCGAACCCTTTGACCACGGCGAGAGGATTCCGGAGCTCGTGCACGAGGAACGAGAGCATCTCCTCGGAGGTAGCGGCAGGTCGATGGCTGCTGTGGCCGTTCCCCACGACAACGGCGCGATCTGGAGCGGTGCCCTGGCTCGTGGCGTTCACTTCTTCCGTCACCCGGACCCCTCCAACGTGATCGGCCTTGTCATCGAGAGCATTCGCCCACAGATGTGAAGAACCCTCCTAAGAGGGCGAGAGCCCCAAAGGCAGGCGGCCAGATCGAGGACCCGGCGGCTATTTCAGTCGCTCCACGATGATGGCCATGCCCTGGCCGCCGCCGACGCACATCGTCTCGAGCCCGAAGGTCTGGTCGTCCGTTTGGAGGTCATTCAGCAGAGTGCCCATGATGCGGGCTCCGGTCATCCCGTAGGGATGCCCCAGGGCTATCGCGCCACCGTGAGGGTTCAGTTTCTCGCTGAACGGATCTACCCCGAACTCACGTGCCGAAGCGATCACCTGGGCCGCGAACGCTTCGTTCAGCTCGACCACATCGATATCTTCGATGGACATCCCCGCTTGCTTCAATACCTTCCGAACGGCCTCGATGGGGCCGACCCCCATGATCTCGGGTGCTACTGCAGAGACCGACGAGGCAACGATGCGGGCGAGGGGCGTGAGACCGAGTTGCCGGGCTCTTTCGTCGCTCATGATCAGGACTGCCGCCGCTCCGTCGTTGAGCGGGCAGGAGTTACCGGCGGTGACTACCCCGTCGGGCTTGAAGGCCGGTTGCAGGGAAGCGAGCTTCTCGAGGGTGGAACTCGGGCGGGGGCCGTCATCCGAGTTGACGGTCGTGCCATCTTCCTTGACGTACGGAGTGATTTCGCGCGCGAAGAAACCCGAGCTCTGCGAGGCGACGGCTCTTTCCTGGGACTGCTGGGCGAAACGATCCATGTCCTCGCGTGAGACGTCGTACTTCTCCGCCACGTTCTCGGCCGTCAGCCCCATGGGGATATAGACGTTGGCGATCGGCGCGTCGTCTCCGAACAGTTTCGGATGCAGCTCATCCATGTCCTTGGGGTAGCCGTCGACCTGCGAGATCGACTCGACCCCGGCGGCGATGTAGGCGTCTCCTTCGCCGGCCTTGATGGCGTGGAAGGCCATGCGCATCGTTTGGGTGCTAGAGGCACAGAAGCGGTTCACGGTGACCCCCGGAACGTGCTCGGGCAGCCCTGCGAGGAGGGCGGCCCGGCGACCGAGGTTCATACCTTGCTTGGCTTCGGGGAAGCCGCATCCGAGCATCACGTCGACCACCTCGCCGGGGTCCACCTGAGGGGCCTTCTCGAGGACGGACTTGATGGCGAAGGCGGCCAGGTCATCAGGCCGGACATCGGCAAGATTGCCCTTCTTGGCGCGTCCGATGGGCGTCCTGGTGGCGGCAACGATCACTGCTTCAGGCATGTCTGTCTCCTTGGTTGGAATCGGTACCCAGCAGCCTAAGCCTCCCGAAGACGCGAAGAAGCCCGGACCCCCCCGGGTTCCGGGCTTCTTCTAGTAAGTGTCGGTTCTACCGCGAGATGGCGCTCGTGCTGAGTACGAAGTCGGCCGCCCAGTCCTCGGCGAGATTGTGCGTCTCGACATCCTTGACCAAGGTCTGCGTCTCGACGTCGTCGAGTTGACGCAGCCATTCCCGGCCCTTGTCGGACAAGAAAGGCTCGGAGCCCAACAGCAGGCCCGCTTCCCTGAGTTCATTGATCAGTGTGGCGGTCATAGGGCTTCACCTTCCCTCTAGCAGCGGCCGTTTCCTCTGCCGTTAGACGTCACGCTAGCCCTACGGTTACTTGACTGTCAGGTCTATTGACCGAGTGGTCTAGTTCACAGGCCGCTGTCGCCCTGTCGCAGGTCGAAGTTAGGTTGCCCGGGTGCGTGTCTGTATCCGTCTTCTCACCCTGTTCTTGCTCGTGTCCTGTGCGTCGCCCGACGTCCACCTCGACGCGCCGGCTCCTGCGACCTTTGGGGCCGAGCCGCCGGGATACGAGCGGGCCTATGTCACCCGGGTCGTCGATGGAGACACGATCAGAGCGGACATCCTCGAGTCGGTCGAAGGGCCGGGAGCGGGGGAGACCGAGGTTGGGGAGAACTACTCGGTCAGACTGATCGGGATCGACACGCCCGAGTCGGTGAAGCCGGGTTCGCCGGTCGAGTGCTTCGGCCGGGAAGCCTCGGCTGCTTTGAAAGCGCTCGTCGAGGGGACCGAGGTGCGGCTGGTCAAGGACGTAGAGAACACTGACCGCTACGACCGGTTACTCAGATACGTCTATTTCGGACAAGAGATGGCCAATGCCCGCATGGTTGCCAACGGGTACGCCCATGCGTACACGTATCCGCCGAACGTCCGCCATTCGGAATTCTTTGTGCAGCTGGAGCGGGAAGCGCGCGAGAACGACCGCGGCCTGTGGGCTCCAGACACCTGTAACGGTGAGCAGTCGTGAACGGGCTTAGGGAAGTAAGCCTTAGGAACCAGGAAGGGTCTTGCTATTGCCGGAAAGGGGAGGGACCTCACGTGAGTGTGCGTGATTCGGCAAGACCCCGTTGCTCTCGAACGGCTAGGGCCGAGCTAGCGTGGGGAGCACCTGAAGAGAGAGCGATGTAGGGCCCTTAGATCCGCGTCCACCTGACCGCGTAGCCAGGTTCCACTTGAAGGGCAACGCCTCGTGTCTCGGGCAGCGGGAACGGGATAGCGCCTGAGGCTCCCATTGTGGCCGTCCCGATCAACAGATGAGTGTGGGTCTCCTCATGCATGTCGACTACGCCCGAGAGAGTCGCTTGGTTCGCACCCGGAAGGACTCCGAACAGACGGATTCGTTCGGGCGTTGTATCGCGAATCAGCCCAGGGACAGCAGTCTCGAGCTTTACCTCCAAAGTTTCGGTAGTTGCATCTGCAGTGCCTGATGAAAGAGGCCCTGCTATCCCGTTGATAGAGTTTGCCACCGCCGCGTGTTCGGCGGGGAGACCGACATTCGAGAAGGCGCGCGACTCCTTAATGTCCGAGGCAGCCAGCCAGGGCACGACGACGTAGGCGTTGATCCCGTCATCCTCGAGATGGTCCGGTGGGTCGACGTAGATCCAGGCCTGAAGAAGATCGACGCGTTTTGTTGCCTTGTCGGCGGCCGAAGTGGCCTGACAGGACGTCGCGGTCAACTGAAGGGTTGCGCTCGCCGGGTCTGGAGCGGGTGCGCCACTGGATCCGGCCGGGCTGCTGTCTTGAAATGCCACCGGAGCGAACCCTTCGGGCAGATACCCTGTGGTGTCGCTGGCGTCCATCGGAAATACGCCGATCTGCTGCTCGCAGTCTTCGTAGGTGATGGTCCCTCGTGACCTGCGGGTTCCCCCGGTAGTTTCGCCGTCCTCAAGCACCCGTGGTCCGGCTCCCGCTGAGGGAACGCACAGCAGCAGGGCGGCGATCGCGACTATGCCGAGGCCTTTATGAGTGAGCAAATCCTTCTCCCTTAGGGTCGATTATTCCTACAGATGCCACTTTCGGCCGAGATGGTCGTAAAGACATCGGCCATGTGGCCTATCTATGAATCGATCTCAGGCGTGGGGGCTAGCCACTACGCTCATCCGGAGCTCAGGATCTAGAGCTGCCGCCTTGACACAAGTGCAGCGAGTTCGACCCTGGATGAGATGCCGAGCTTTTGGAACACGTGAGAAAGGTGGGCGTGCACGGTTCGTCGAGAGATGAATAGCCTCTCGCCGATCTGCGGATTCGTTAGACCCTTCGCCGCAAGGGCTATCACCTTGAGCTCGCTCGGCGTCAGCGCGTCCCACCCCTCGGACGGGCGGGCGCGTGGGCCTTTGTAGCCGGTGCGCAAGCCCAAGGAGCGCATCCGTGCCAGTACCCGATGCTGATCCCGCGTCGCGTCGAGGCGGGCCAAAGCCGTGAGGCAGTCGTGGAAGTGGGTTCTCGCCTGCTCTGGTTCTCGCGATCGGGCAAGAGCAACGGCGGTGTGTTCAGCGGCTAGCCCGGCTTCGGGCTCCCTGCCGCTCGAGCGGAAATGAGAAATAGCCCCTCCCAATGTCGTCGGATCGCCAGTTATCAGGCCGCGAGAGAGAAGAGCTGTTCCCGAGACGTAGGGCACAGACGCGTAGGCTGCCACCTTCTCGACCTCACTCGCAGCCTCTTGGGCGCGCGACTCGTCTCCGGCCCCGAGGGCCGCGTTAACAAAGATGGGTCCGATCCGCAGCTTCGTTTCTTGGTCACGGACGTTCATCGCATGCTGCCATGCGCCTTCGAGCACCTGTTTGGCTTCTGGCGATCTGCCATTGGCTTCGTGGGCGGCCGCGGTGGCTAAGGTCAACCAGACCATGCCCCATTGCGGGCCGGCGCGCCGAACGACCGCTTCGGCTGCGTCGATCGATGTGGCGGCCCCCTCCAGATCGTCTCGTGAGATAAGGATCAAGGCGCGCAGGCTGAGGGCGGTAACCGCTCCCACGGAGGGACCAACCTCTTCAGCGACGGTGAGACTCGTCTCGGTCTCAGTGAGGCAGTCATCCCACTGGCCCAGATAGAACAGAGGAAGTGCCAGCATGGCGTGGTAGAGCGGAAGATCCCAAACCGTACCCACGCGTTCACCCATACGCCGCCCCTCTTGCAGCACCTTTTTCGCATCCTCGAGACGGTCGGCTGCCACCAGTGCCATCCCTAGGGCTATCTGAGGATGACGCCGTTCTGCTTCCGGCACGTCTCGACCAGCAACCTCGACGGCCTTTTGGGCTAGGTCCACGCCCTTGGTGAATTCGCCTCGGTGGTCTGCCACCACCGAAAGATGGCCCAAGCCGAAGCAAACCGCGACCGGATCGTTCGACCGTTCGCCGAAAGAGATGGCGCGCTCGGCGTCCGAGGCGGCGGCGTCGATGCCACCCGTCCAGATCCTGGCGAGGGCGCTCTCGGCCAACAGCCTGCCCCGCACCTGGTCGGAAAGTCCCTCGAACGACATCGCCTTTTCAACCTCGACCGTGATGTCACTCCACTTCCCTTGGACAAAGAGAGAGTGAATGAGTAGTTGAAGCAGTCGGTTCTCTGACGAAGGACCGAGTTTCCTATCCAGGGCGCCGCGGATGATTTCTTCCGCCCGCCGTGGATCACCGGAATAAGCAAGGAGTTCGGCCAATTCCATCTCTATTTCGATGACGGTGTTGTCATCATCGCCAACCAGCGTGAGCGCCTTATCGAGTAGGGCTATAGCTGAATCGGGCGCTCTGGACGAGACGTCCCGGGCGGCGCTCAGAAGCCAACCGATGGTCTCTTCGTCGCTATGCTGCGCCTGCACCAGATGATGCGCAACGTCGAGCGGAGCCGCTCCCCGCGCCGCTAGTGCTCTTGCAATCTCCCGGTGGAACGCCGTTCGTACCGGCAGAGCCATGTCTTCGTATATCGCTTCTCTGATCAAGCCGTGACGGATACGGAGTTGGCCTTCTGTCTCCTCGAATAGTCGCAGTTCGACCAGATGTTGGAGAGACGGAATAAGGACGGCAGGCGCTCGCCCCGTCGCCGTGGCTAACTCTTCAACGCTGCACGGTCGGCCTAAGACTGAAACTGCACGCAGGATCTCGATCAGGTCGGAAGGAAGGGAAGCGATGCGTCGCATGATCGTCGCTTGAAGATGATTAGGCGCATCGATCCGTTCACCGCTTTCTTTCCCACCTTCGCTGTCGCTATGGGCCGCCGCCAGTTCTCGAAGAAAGAATGGATTCCCTGTCGCGCCCTCTGCCCGAGCCAACAAGTCTGGGCTCGGCCGCGAGCCGATCACGTCAGTCATCAAGGCCACCGACGCTGGCTCGTCTAGTGGATCCAACTTGATCTCGAGCGGTGCGTAATCAGACGCAAGGTCAATGAACGCATTGAGTTCATCCGCGCGAGCTATGGGACGGAAAGTCAGCACCATCGCGATCGACAGTGGACGGAGCCCCCGAATGGCTGCGGCTATCGTCTCTAAGGAGGCACGGTCCGATCGGTGGAGCCCGTCGATAGCGAGGATCGTAGGCCGCTCGAGCGCGATCGATTCCAGAAGCTCCAGGAGACTCTCTTGCACGCGGTGCTGTATCCCCGCGGCGTCGGCTCCCTCCGCTGCATGCTTTAGCCGCTCACGGGCACTTCTTGGATCCTGGTCGTTGCGAGCGATTCCGGAATCCAGCGCCTCCGTGATCGTTTCGAAAGGATGTCGGACGCGGTACTCGTCTGCTCTTGCAAGACAGACGGAGAATCCTTCTCGTATCGCTTCAGCGGCTGCATGGTCCAGCAGCGCCGTCTTTCCTATCCCGGCTTCTCCTTCGATCAAGCACACTCGCAGGTGGCCGCCTGCTGCTGCTCTACGCAGTTCGGCAAGAGCGGCGATCTCACGATCTCTCCCATGGAGTCGCACCTTCATGTTTCCTCGCCCAGAGCTAAGGCTTCGCTGTTGTATTGCGTCCCTAAAGCCCAACCCGTTAGTAACCGGAGTTCCTCTGCTGTTCCAACAGCTGCAATGGCCTCACTTGGGGAGAGAAGCCCGCGGACCCGCGCTTGGAATTTCTTCTTCATGCGTGTTGTAGTACTCATTCCCCGGCGCGGATCACGTAGCCGTCGAGGTACTCGATCGATCTAAGTGTCGCTGGCATCTGACTCCCCTCACGGCAGAGGATCGATAGCAAGTACAGTTCGCGCATCTGTGCTCGATCCCAATTCTCGCGCAGTTCCTGTTGATGGAGAGCTCAGATGTTCCTTTCATCTTCGTGCCACCGCGCTTTGCACGACTGCCTTTAGCGATACCTGACGAACGGGTGGTCTCTCGCGTGTGGACCTCAGGAGCTAGTTCGTGGCGCTCTTCGGGAGCGAGACTTCGTGACGTCCTCGTTCGAGCCACCTTGCCGCTTCCGGGAGTAAGAACCTCCGCGGCCCGCTCGTCATAGCGCCGTAGCTCGTTTTCCGAAAGGACGCCAGGCGCATCTCGACTTCGTCGTGTGGGTGCACCTATCGGTGATCGCGGCCCAGTCTTTCTCCGGGACCTTGATGTGACAGAAATCGGCCACCCCAGATCGGCGAGCAGATCGTTGAAATGTACGAAGAGGACGTTAGGCCTATCGCGCAGTTCCCACCACGTACTTGCGTGGTGGAAATGGGACCACCAAGGAGCACCATCCCCCTGCCACGGGAATGACCCTTGTGAGATCCAAGTATCGAAGAAAGCGTGCAGGTCTCCGTCGTATTTCGGTAGCGGAGGGACCTCATCTGCAGCGGCGAGTTCGTTCGCCCAGTCGATGAAGTCATCTCGCAGCTTGTCCCAGTGGTTGACCGTAGACATGAAGACGTCTCTCCCGTCTCTGGGAGATAACGATGTCGCCGGTGCGATGCTCGAGATCCTCCCAACGGCGACTGTCAAAGATGGCATGGTGGTAGACGCGCCGAGGAGATCGCTCCATCTTCACCCCCCTGTGTGGCTGACTCGCCACACTATTCCTCAGCGCCGGTGATGACTTGTCGGAGAACAAAGGTCACATTGAGAAGCGGGCCCGAGAACACTCGTTCCCGCTTCAAAGGTTGGTTACGACTGGTTACTTAGCGCTGATCTTGAACAAACGTGCGTCTTGCGTCGACCCCTGCTCTTCGGCCCGTGCACACGGTCCTCCGGCGTACGAGTAAGAGGCGAAGGTGAAGGCGTCGACCCATCCGGTGGGCTGAGCCTTGCGGATCTTCAGCGGGATGGTCACCTTGCCGTCAGCATCTGTGGTCCCGGCCCCGACCATCGGGAGCCACCCGGTGCTGCCGAGAGAGACTACGGAGATGTTCTCTGCGGGTATGGAGACTGTGCTGCCTTCGATGTGACGGTTGACGGTGATCTTCAGCTTGGCGGTCTCGCCAGGCGTGTAGACCCGTCGGGTGGCCTTGGCCGTGACTTCCAGTGTCTCTAGTGCTTCATCGCTGGAGCATGCTGCGGTTGCCCCGGCTGGTGCGGCGTAAGCGGTGAGCACGAGGCTCAAGATGGTTCCGATCAGGATCTGCTTCTTCATGTCGCTCCTCCTCCTTTTGGACCTACCTCTTTGGTGGGTCCGTAGCCCTACTTCCGATGTGGAAGACACTGACGGAGGAGGAGGAGAGCGTCAGTAAGGTGGGTGACGGAATATCTGTCATAAACCGGACAAAGCGGAGGTCCGGCGCGCCGAGGCCGAGAGGCCCAGCGGGTCGGGAACTGCAGCGGCTAACGGAGCAGGTTGGAGACGAGCTTCCTGGAATCGGGATCCTCGGGGGAGGGGCGGCCGTCGCCTCCGCAGGTGGTCCGGTACTTAGGTACCCGCATGAACACCGGTTGGGTGGGAGCGGTGCCCGTCATGGTCTCGACGAAGGTGTACTCGAGTCCTTTGACGTCCAGGTTGCTGACGCAGTGGAGATGGGTGTCGGACGAACCGATCGAGTCGGCATAGAAACCGTTCATGACGTCGTGCTCCGGGTGTTTCTGTGCGGACGTGGGCTCGACGCCTCCCTGGCTCCCGACATGGCCCAGCCCGAGACAGTGGCCATACTCCTGTCCCATGACGTTGTACATGTCGGCGTAGGTGAAGCTCTGCACGAACATCTGCGAGTTGTTGACGATGCACGGCTCGGTGTACATCGCGAATCCGAGGACGGGACCTTTGTTCTCATCGGTCACAACCAGGATGTCGGGGGACGATTGACCCACGTCGTCCCGCCCCAGCACGTATACGTTCGCCCTGAAGCGCTTCTTCAATGCCTTTGAGCCGAAGAGTTTGATCCCTCGGTTCCATTCCTCGATGGAGTCCTCGATCGCGCGCAGGTAGCTGTTTTCGAACGGCGTGACCTCGTTCGGGTCGCCACCCCCCAGAGGTCCGTTTCCGTTGTAGAGCTGGCCGTGGCTCGGGGGCATTATGTAAACCGTCAGTTGAGCCTTCGTCCAGTTATCTTGGGCGGGGATCTCGTAGATGCCGTCGTCGTGGTCGGCCAGCGCGGTGGGAAGGGCGACCCCGAGTATCAAGGCCACCGCCATCACGAGATAGATCCCCCTACGCACTTGTGCCATCCCCATCTGTCATCAGATTTCCTTCTTCACGGAGATTCGCCGCCGGACTTCAGTCTCCTCCGTCGTAGCCTCACACCGGCTAGGCGGCCCAGGCGCGAAGCTGACGTACGGCGCTGGGAGGCCCGGCAACCTCGATGCCGCCGTCACGCATAGCCTGGTTCAAAGAGACCTGCTTCAACCGCCACCGCACGAAGGACTCGGGATCCGTTCGAACGATCAGGTCCTCGTCGAACCCGGGTGACTTGACGCATATCTCGGGTTCGGGGCGCTGCACGACGAGCCAGAACCGTCTTTGATCCGCGCGCACCTTGCGGAAGTCGAATCTGGCCGTGAGCCTGTCCTCAGAGAGTACGTCTGGCGGGATCTCTTTGCAGAAACTCCATAGCGCGAAGTATGGATCCAGGTGTTGCGGTCCGACCTCGATCCATCTGGCACCCCATTCGCCCAGGGCCGTGCATACCCGTCCAAGCTCTACTCCGGCCTCGGTTAGTTGATAGTAGGAGCCGGCTCCGGAACCGTTCTCCACGCGCTGGACGAGCCCCCACGCGGTTAGCTGCTTCAATCGCTCACTAAGCAGCGAGCGAGGGATCCCCGGCGCGCCGTCGATGATCGCGCTGAAGCTCCGGCAGCCGACGAGGAGGTTTCGGATGATGATCGGCGTCCACCTCGTAGCGAAGATCTCTGCCCCTCGGGCGATGGGGCAGTATTGGTTGTAGCTGCGCATCGTTGAATCGTCCCGCGGTGCTGCCTGCGAAACAAGTCCAAAATGTGAACTCGTGCTCCGGATCGGACGCGGAGATCTTTCGGGCCGACTCTCTATCTGCCGACCGCCTAGCATGAGACCGTGGATATCGGTGGGAAGTCGCGCTTGCTGATGGGGATCCTCGTCGCGCTCGCCCTGCTCGTTTACGTGGTGGTGGTCGATCTCGGGATGTCGGCAGGTCGCATCCACAGAGGTGTAGATATCGAGGGTGTGGCGCCGTCGGTCGGCGGGCTGACCGTGAACGAGGCGCTCGAGGTAGTCACCCCCCGAGGAGAGGAGCTCGAGAACGCCCCCGTACTTTTCATCACCCGCGGGTTCGATTGCCGTTTCGCTCCGCACGAGCTCGGCTGGCGTTCCCGCCCCTACGCGACCGTACAGAGAGCCATGGCGATCGGACGGGAAGGCGGGATCATCACCGCCTTGACCGACCGGTTGCGGTCGTGGACGTCGGGGGTGACCGTCGGGTGGGCCGACGGCCCGAACAACAAGCGGATGACGAGGTTCTTGAAGGATTGCGAGGAGTTGGGGCGTGCTTTCGGGGTCGAGGTCGATCGAGGACGTCTCAGACGAGAGGCGAAGGAGGCTATCGAGACTTGGCCGCGGAAGTTCTTCGACCTACCGCTGGTGGGGAGCTAAGGGATCTACGGCGAGGGGGATGCTTGCGGATCGCCACCGCCTGAGCCGGTATCAGAGCTAGAGCTCGAGCCGTCGTCTGGTGCTTCGGTAGGGGTTGGGTCCGGTGACGGGGACGAGCTCGGCTCTGGAGTTTCTTTCGCTTCGGCTCCTGCCGGAGCGGGTTCGTCAGCTTCTTCCTCGACCTGCTCGGGTTTCTCTTCCTTCTTCGGCTCGACTTTCGATGCCTCGGTCTCAGCGGAGATCGCTTCCTTTGGGCTGGACGAGGGCGCCGGGGATTCTTCGGAGAACGTGAGCTCGACCTCCGGCTGTTTCTCGACCGATGCTTCTGCATCTCTGCCGGCCGGGTCGATGGCGGTGCCGCCGGCGATGACTGCGGAACCCGCGGCGAGCAGCAGCAGAACCACCACGGCCGCGCCGATCAAGGACCGCCGTGCTCCTGCGCCGATCTCTTCTTCGGGCTCTTCGGACATGATCAGTCCGCGGGCAGCGGTACTACGAGATGCAGGCAAGCCCGTGCGGTGCGTCGCCAGCACGCCGGCGAGTTCAACCGCGCTGCCGTACCTGTTCGCCGGGTCCTTCGCGAGGCATCGCATGACGATCGCGTCGATCTCCGGCGTCAGATCGGGATTGAGGGTCGAGGGGGGCTCCGGCATCTGGTCGACCTGCGCGATCGCTACGGCGGTGACGTTGTCTGCGTCTATCGGCTTGCGACCTGTGAGCAGTTCGTACAGCACCACGCCGAGCGAGTAGACGTCCGACCGAGGCGTTGCCGACCTGCCCGACACCTGCTCGGGCGAGATGTAATGAGGTGAACCGATAGTCGTTCCGGTCTGTGTGAGGTTTTCACCCCCGAGGCTGGATGAGATCCCGAAGTCAGCGAGCTTGGCGCGCCCGGCATCGTCGAGGAGGATGTTTCCGGGCTTGATGTCTCTGTGCACGAGGCCGACCGCGTGCGCGGCGGCTGCCCCACGCGCCGCGTCTTCGACGATCTCGAAGGCTCGTTCGGGTAACAGAGGCTCTCCCACGAGGGAAGTGACCGCGCCGCCCGGTACGCACTCCATGACCAGGTAGGGACGGCCGTCGTGCTGACCGAAATCGAGAACACCGACGACGTTCCGGTGTGAGATGGCGGCCACCGTCTGGGCCTCGGAGAAGAACCGGACCAGAAACTCGGGATCGTCGGTGAGATGAGGAGACAGGAATTTGATCGCCACCGGGCGATCGAGTCGTTCGTCCTTTGCCTTCCACACCTCTGCCATGCCACCCTGGCCGAGGGTTCGGTCGAGGACGTAGCGGTCCTGGACCTTTTCCTGTGCGCTCATCACGTGCCATCTTCCCCCAGCTATTGCCGTCACAAACTGTGGCTTTTCGATTACCCAACGTGGTCGGCCGGGGGGACCGCTGCCGTCCAGCCGGGGGCGGCTTTGCTACCGTGGACGCCAGCCGCCCCATAATCTCCAGTGAGCCATCCGTGTATTAGGAGGACAGTGTTGTCGGTAGATCCCCGCAAGTTGCCCGACATGCCCGATCTGATGATCGCCGGGCCGGGGCCCGTGCACGACGAAGATCTCGAGATAATGGGCCGCCAGGTGATCGCCCATTACGGTGACCTGTGGACCGAGGTCCACGCGACGATGCTCGCCGAGCTGGGGGAACTCTTAGGAGCGGCCGACACGCCTTACGTGATCCCCGGAACAGGGACGGCCTGTCTGGACGCTGCGGTGATGAATCTCTTCGAACCGGGCCAGAAGGTAATCGTAGCCAACACCGGTTACTTCGGAGACCGTGCCCTCGAGCTCGCGCGCACCCATCGTCTGGAGGTCGTCGAGGTGCCCGTGGAGGTCGGGGCGCCGATCGACGTTCAGCGCATAGCCGATGTCGTCGAGGGCGCCGCAGGGGTGATCACCGTCCATGTCGAGACGGCTACCGGGGTCCGCCACCCGATAGAAGAGATCGCTCGGGTGGCGAACGAGGCGGGGGCCGTCTACATGGTCGACGGCATCGCTTCGGCCGGGGGCGAGATCATCGATGTCGACGCGATGGATCTGGGCGTCCTCGTCACCGGTACGCAGAAGGGCCTCGAAACCGCTCCGGGACTGGGCATCCTGGCGCTCGGACCTCGGGGTAGAGAGCGCGTCGAGGCGCGCAGCGAGCGTCCTTACTCCTGGTATCTCGACCTGAAGACGTGGGACAGGTTCCGCGACGAGTGGGGTGCCTGGCACCCGCATCCGGTGACGATGCCGACGAACCTCGTCCTGGCCCTGGCGTCGAGCATCCGGAGGATCCAGGAAGAAGGTCTCGAAGCTTGGGTCGCCCGGCGCGCCGCGCTGGCGAAGAGAACCCGTGATGGACTTCGCCGTCTGGGGCTCGAGCCGATCCCGCAGGAGGGTTACGAATCGAACCTGGTCGTAGCGGCCTGGGCCGACGACCCGCTCAAGATCCAGAAGCATCTGCTGAGCAAGGGACTCATGATCTCCGGCGGCTTGGTGCCTACGGCCGGCAAAGCGATCCGTTTGGGGCTGATGGGCAAGACTGCCACCGAGGAGCAGGTTGACCGGGCGCTGGAGCTGATCGCCGAAGCTCTGCAGGCACCCGGCTAGCTCGCTGCTGCTACTTTCAGGTCGCGGTACAGCAACAGCGGGTCACCGAGACGCCGCCGCAGCTCACGTTCGAGCCCGGCTATCGGATACAGGTTCTGAGGAGCGCGCGGGTCTTTGTGCGGCGTCGACGCGAAGCGAGGCAGGACGCTGGTGACCCGGTTTGCCATACTGATCGCGTCCCCAACGGGGGTATCGGCGGATGCTTCGCAGCGGACGACTCCGGCCCAGGCATGCCCGTTGGCACCGGGTAACTTCACGTACCAGGAGAATCGAGCGAAGCGCCCGAGGGAGAGGAACAAGGGAGTGCGCTGGCCGGGCTTCAAGGCCGGCACCACATGGGCGACCTCGTCCGGAAGGTAGGTGACGTGGTGCGTTTTCACATATCCGATGGCGTTGGTGGGCGCGTTAGGTGAGCGCAGCGGGCCGTCGACGACGACCAGATCCACCTCCCGGGTCGACGCGATAGTGGCTTCGAGCTCGCTCATGCGTTGCTGGATCGCCGTCCACAACTGCTCGGGCGCGTCTCCCTCGGCGCGTCGAACCTCGTACCGCACGTGGCGCGTATGTATCGGAGCGGCTTCGTTGAAAGCCGAGAAAACCCCGCGTTCAACTCGGTGCTCGACCACTTCGGCGCGGCCGTCACAGCAGATCGCTCCGGCCGCGTAGGTCGCACAGACCCCCGGGCGGGACGTGCCGTCCGGAGTCTCGATCCACACGCGCGCGTCGACCCGCCGCACCCCGTCGGTGAACAGCACCCGCTCGTGGCCCGAGCTGGGAGGTGGGTCGAGTGGCGCCCATTCGGCGACCTGCTTCTCGCAGGTAAGCTCGACCTTGCCGTCGAGCGGCGTCAGCTGATCCGGCTCGTACGGGGTGCCGTACTCGGTCGCCCAGGCCTCTATAGCGAATCTCATCCGCCGGTCAGCACTTTCTCGACGGTGGATGTGCGCGCATCTTTCTTCACCCGGAACTTCGTCTCGATCTGATCCGCCAGCTCGCGGACGTGAGTGATCACGCCGACCATGCGCCCGCCGGCGGCAAGGTTCTCGACGGTCGCCGCGACCGTTTCGAGCGTCTCGGGATCGAGCGTCCCGAAGCCTTCGTCCAAGAAGATCGCCTCGAGCTTCGCGGCGCCTTCAGCAGCCAGCTCACCCAGCTGGTCGGCCAGAGCCAGCGCCAACGACAACGAGGCTAGGAACGTTTCGCCCCCCGATAGCGTCCGGGCGCTGCGCAGCTCACCGGCGTTGTTCAGGTCCGCTACGAAGAAGGTCCCGTTGTCGTCCACGCGCAGCGAGTACTGTCCGCCCGACAGCTCGCTCAGGATCTGGGTAGCGCCTTCCACCAGTCTCTCGAGGGCTTCGTTCACTATCCAGGACACGAACCTGCCGGGCTTCGCCGAGAGATGGAGCCCGAGCTCGTGCGCAACGTCGTAGTCGCGCGCCAGCTCTTCTGTTTTCGAACGCATCTCTTTCGCGGCGGTGATGGCTTTCTCGATGTCCTTCGCGGTTCGCTCGGCCTCGGTATGGGCAGCGACGACGATCTCGCGGATGTCGTCCTGGGCATCGAGTTCTAGATCGCACTCGACGCATGACGCCGTGAGTTTGTCGATCTTGGCCTTCAGCGCATTTTCGGCCTTGGCTGCGGCCTTCTCGGAGTCGGTGAGCTTCTTCCTCAAAGGGGTCGTCTGGTCTTCCGCCCAGGTTAGGAGCGCTTCCCAGTCGGCGGCGAGGTCCTTGTTTCCCGGCTTCGGGGGCTTGAGGGCGGCCAACGTATCGCGCGCCTCGGCCAGTCCCTCGCGCTGCTCGTCGACCCTGTGCTGCAGCTGTTCGAGTGATCTGCGGGCGCCATCGGCGGCATCCAGCGCGGCGCCTTCCTTCTTGCGGGCTTCCTTGAGGTCGGCGTCGGCTTGCTGGATCTTCGTGAGCGTCGTCTCTAAAGCGTTCCGGTCCTCGTGCTCCGCGATGCGATCGGTCAGAGCCTTCTGTTGCTGCTGTAACGACGTGAGGTGAGCTTGCTCTCTGGCGTCCGCCTGTGCCGCGCTGGCTGCGGCCGTGCGAGCCGTTTCGAGATCGCGGCGTGTTGTTTCGAGAAGCCTCTCTGCCTCGGCGATCTCGGCAGGAACCTCGTGTTTGGGAAGCGCTTTGACGGGATGCAGGCACACCGGGCACGGCTCGCCCTTGTTCAACCCTTGGGCGAGGTGGAAGGCTTGATGGGCGGAGCGCGCCGACTCCACCGCAACGGCCGCGGTGCCTTCCGCGGCCACCGCTTCCTCGAGGGCCTTCGCGGCGCCGGCTTGGGAGGCGATCGCTGCCGCAGCGGCTTTCTCGGCTACGGTGATCTGCCCGGCGATCTTGTCCAGCTCGTCGTGTGCAAGGAGAGCCGCGTCGAGCGGCGCGCGTGCCGGCAGACCCTCGCACAGCTTCTCTGCGGCCTTGGCGCGCGTCCGGACGTCCGTGACGGCTCCCTCGGCCTCGACGAGGAGCTTCTTCGCCACGGCGATCTGATCGCTGAGGGCCTCCACGTCGCCCGGAACCTCGAGCTCCTCGATGAGCTCGAGCCATTCGGCCGCTTCCTCGGCTGCGTCGGAGGCATCCGCCATCTGCTTCTCGAAGGTTTGCAGGGCCGGCTCGGCCTCGGATACCTCTTTGCGCAAGCGGGCGAGTCTCTTGACCCGTGATCTCGCTTCCGTCAGCCGCTCGGGAGTGGCCTCGGCCGAATCACTCTCGAGTTGGTCCAGCAGCAGGTTGCGTCGGTCCTGCGCGACCGTTGCTCTGGCGTTGGCCGCGCGCGCCATGCGCTCGTAAAGGCCGAGGTTCAAGAGGCGCACGAGGAACTCCTGTCTCACCTTCGGCGGATCGTGCAGGAAGCGGGCGAAGTCGCCTTGCGGGAGCACGACGCACTTCGTGAAGTGCTCGAAGGGAAGCCCCAACAACTCGGTGATCGCGGCGGTGAGCTCGGGTCCTGTGCCGGCCAGCGGCTGCTCTACACCGGCCTTCTCGAGGCGAGCCTCTTTCACGGATGCAGTACCTTGCGGGCTCTTCCGCACGACCCGTACGGCGGTGTACAGATCCGGCCCCACGGTGAAATCGAGCCGGACCTTCGCCTCGAGGCTGCCCCCGGTGACGACCGGAGCCACCAGCGCCTTGTTGTCGTAGCGGGGGATCGAGCCGTAGAGGACGAAACAGATGGCGTCGATGATGCTGGACTTGCCCGATCCGGTCGGTCCGACGAGCGCGAAGTAGTTCACGCCCTCGAAGTCGATCTCGGTCCGGGAGCGGAAGCTGGTGAAGCCCTCAAGCTCAAGTCGTACCGGACGCATCGATCTCCTCGTGGATCTCCTCGAACAGCTTCACCAGGGGCGGGTCATCGACCCTTTTCGTCTTCAGGTAATCGATGAACAGCTCGTGCGCGGATGCGTCGCTGCGGCTCTTTCCCGGCTTGCGCCCGGTTGCGTCGATCTCTGATTCGACGATCACCTTCACTGCGTTCGGAAAGAGCTCGCGGACCTCATCGCCGAGTCCGGTGCGCCCCTGCTCGTGAACCCGGACGCGCAGGAAGTCATCCCCCTGATCCCCGAGGGCCTTCAGTTGGTCGAGCGTTCCTTCGATCGTTCGCAGTCGTCGGCCAGCCGTCAGCTCTATCGCTCTCACTTTGGCCGGCGTACCCGCTGCCACCTCGACCATCAGAGTGGATTTCGAATCGTCCGAGTCGGAGAAGTCGAGGTGCAACGGTGAACCCGCGTACCAGACCGGTGCCGGCCCCGGCATATTCTGCATCTTGTGGATGTGGCCGAGGGCCACGTATTGCAGAGTGTTCGGGAAGACGCCCGTCGGGACCCAGTAGTCGAAGATCGTCTGCGCGGTACGTTCACCGCCTCCGTGCTCGGCGTCGGGAACGGTGAGATGTGCCATTAACACCCGTACCGAATCACCGGAGAAACGAGCGTTCATCGCATCTACCAGTTGTTGCATGCGGTCGCGGAACAGGTCGTTGCTCTCCTTGGCTCCAAGATCCATCAGCTGGGTCGCTTTCACGATGAAGCGCTGAGAAAGCCACGGGATGCACGCCACCTCGAGGGGACCGTCACCGGTTTCGATGCGGACGGGATGCAGATCCAATCCGGCGCGCACGGTGATCCCCGCTCTGCCGAAGAGTGGAGTCATGGCTTTGAGCCTGTTGAGGCTGTCGTGGTTCCCGGGAACGACGACGACGGGTGCCGCATCCCTCAGCGAGAGAAGCGTGGAGTAGACGATGTCCTCGGCGGCCGGTGAGGGAGCAGCGCTGTCGAAGAGATCACCTGCCACCAATACCGCGTCAACCGACTCGGCGCGGGCTAGATCGACGACCTCCGAGAGCACTGCGGAGTGCTCGTCGGAGCGGTTGCGGCCCGCAAGCGTTTTGCCGACGTGCCAGTCGGCCGTGTGCAGAAACTTCACGCGCGGGGGAGGCCGTCCAACGGGTCATCGGGAAGTTCGTTGCCCGATGGGTTCTTACCGGCTTCACTGGGTCGTGACGCCCACGCCGGGAAGGGGAACTCGATAACGAGGGGGACGGGGATCTCGGGCTGGGCGACGATCATCGTCCCCGGTTTCATGATCGTGGCGCGCTCGCGAGTTGCCCCTCGGAGGAACCCGTACTGACCACGTTCTGCCTCGGCCGAATCTAGCCGGCCCACGACCCGGATAGAGGACTGTCCGACGATGCGACCCTCGACCTCGGAGGCAGTCTGCTGCGCGCCGATGAGGATGATGCCGAGTGAACGCCCGCGCTCGGCGACATCGAGCAAGATCTCCTTGATCGGGCTCGTCCCCTCGCGCGGTGCGTATTTGTTCAGTTCGTCGAGCACGAGGAAGAGCAGCGGTCGCGAACCGGAACGCTCCTTCTGTTCGAAGGTCTTACGCAATACGACACCCACGACGAACCGCTTGGCACGATCGGGGAGGTTGTGGATGTCCACTACGTTCACCTGCGCATCGAGCGACACCTTGTGCTTGGCCGCGCCCGGGATGTCGCCCCGGATCAGGGAACCCAGCGGCCGCACCACGCCGTGGAGACGGCGAACGAAAGCGTTGATCGTCCCTGCTCCTATCACCGGCCCGGCCCAGGAGTCGTCCTGGACCTGAACGGCCTGCTCGATGAACTCGACGAGCTGGCTGAAGGTTCGGATCGTAGTGCCCTCGATCATCACGCCCCCCTCATCCATCGGGACGGCGTCGCTCTTCAGCTTGGCGGTGACGTTGTGTACGACCATCGTGTAGTGCTGACGGTCATCTTCGACGTCGGCGAAGACGAAAGGAAGAAGCTCTTCCTGACAGAACTCGGCGATCGTCCAGAAGAACGACGTCACGCCGGAGGTGCGCTGATGAACGTCGGGATTCGCGTTGGGATCACCGGGACGAGGGGGTGCGAAGAACGCCGCGCTGGGGAACGGACCCGCGGGGAGTCCCAGCGAGCGATAACGCGCCTTGTCCTCGTCGGAGAGTTGGATGTTGGGATGGTCGAGGAACAAGAGGTCTTCGCCCTTGACGTTGAAGATCAACGCTTTCGTGTTGACTGCTTCGCCGCCGAGCACTCCCGAGTTGAAGAGGGAATACAAGAGGAAGGTGGCGTATGTGGTCTTGGTCGCTACCCCGGAGATGCCGGAGATGTTCACGTGGGCTCCGCGCGTCCCGTCGAGGAACTCGAGGTTCACGAAGACCTGGTCGTTGTCCCGCGTGAGTCCTGCGGGAAGGCGCTTGTCCATCCCGTCGAAGAACAAGGCCTCATCGCGCTCCTTGCCCTCGGCGCGCCGGACACCCGCGCCGGGAAGCGGCGGAACGAACACCTCGGGCTCGACCCGGGTGGCGGTGATCTGAGCCTGCTCGAAGACCTCGCCGGGAAGGACCCCGTCCTCGATCAGGAAGACGTCGCTGCCGAAGCGAGCCCCCTCGTGGCGCGCTGAGACCTGGCTGACGACGCCGTAGATCTTGACCGGCTCGCCACCCGGAGGGGTGCGGTCGGTCGCGACCACGTCGTCGAGCTGCAGGTATTGACCGGGTGCCAGACCCACCCAGAACTCGAGCGGTGTCGAGTCCTCGGTGCCGAGCACCCTTCCAACGATCTCTTGCGGTTCCAATCGACCCCCATATGTCC
Source organism: Actinomycetota bacterium (assembly GCA_051001455.1). GTDB lineage: Bacteria > Actinomycetota > CADDZG01 > CADDZG01 > WHSQ01 > JBPCNH01. The sequence continues at coordinate 1,440 of JBPCNH010000041.1, read as the reverse complement.
GGTTAACCCATCCACCATACGGAGGGGGTACGACAGGTTCCACGCTTTCCGGGCGAGACTTTCGCGATTCTCCGGTTACCAAGCGTCACCAGTTAACCTGAGTCTCCAGGGCGCTCCAGGCGGACCCAGAGGTGCCCAACCAACAGACCAACAGACCAACAGACCACCAGACCACCAGACCAAGGACGTGCTCATGAATCAGAAGCTGTTCGAGGAGAGGGCCAAGCGCCTGCGCGATGCCACACTCATAGCCATATTCAGGACCAAGGCTCCCCAGCACGCCGTGGACGCCATCTCGGCTGCGGTTCGGGGCGGCTTCGAGGCGGTAGAGATCACCCTCAATACGCCCGGAGCGACCGACGCTCTGGCCGACGTCGCCGGACGGGTGGACGCCATCGTCGGCGCCGGGACGATCACCGCCCCGGAGCAAGTGAAAGAGGTCTACGACGCCGGCGCCGAGTACATCGTCACGCCTATCTGCGACCCCGCCATCGTCGATGCCGCCCACGAGCTGTCGCTTCCCATCTGTATGGGTGCGTCGACCCCCACCGAGATCTTCACGGCGCGCCAGGCCGGCGCCGATTGGGTCAAGGTCTTCCCCGCAGAGTCTCTCGGGGGCCCGGATTACATCTCTTCGGTCTTGGGACCGCTCAACGGCACACCGATCCTCGTCACGGGCGGTCTGACGGGCGAGAACTACCTCACTTATCTGGACGTCGGTGTCCAACTGGTCGGCTTCGGGGATGCGGTATTCGATCCGACGATCGCCGCCGCCGGTGATTACGAGGAGCTCGAGCGGCGCGCCGTGGAGGTATTCCGGCGCTTCGATCTGTACGAGAGCGAGCGGTAGCTCCCGGGGGTCCCTAGCGGCCCTACCGTTTCTTGGTTGCCAGGATCAGCAGGAAGTCGGAGTCGTATGAGATCCGCCCCGGGGTCTCCGATTCAGCTTCGTAGAACCGTTGCCGCTCGGTCATCATCTCCGCGTAGGTGTCGGGGTCCATCGTCTGTTTCGCCGCGACGACCGATCCAACGTCCCTGCTCCAACGTCGGCAACCGTGGTTTCGGGCTTGATCCCAGCCGCCTCGACGGCGCGGCGCGCCGTCGGCATGAATATCTCTAAGATCTTCGTGTAGTCACCCAGCGACCACACCGTCTTGTCACGTTCCTTCAGTTGCTCGTGATCCACTTCGCGCCCTCTCGGCGAGATCCAACAAGGACCGTGAGTCAAGGAGGATTGAGAACCGGCAGGGCGTTAGAAGAGCGCGGCTGCGCCGAGCAACCTCGAGTAACGCCTGACCTCTATCGGTCTCGGTGGGTCCCGCGGCGGGGTACCCCGGGCGACTTCCCCGGGCGAGGGGAGCGGGGGACCGGGGTCGCAGACCCGGCCGCTCGGTCTGAACCATGTCACCGCACCCGAGGATGAAAGCGTCACGCTCCAAC
>JBPCNH010000040.1:0-6216 GCA_051001455.1 Actinomycetota bacterium | reverse complement strand
CGCTCATTCTTGATGCGTTCGATTTCTCGACGTTCCGATTCGATGTCGTTTGAGGCAGGTAAGGTGTGCATGTATAGCGGTCCTTTCGAGATTTGTTGAAGCCCCGGGCGGTTGGTCCCCGCCCGGGGCTTCCCTTTTAGGCTGAAGCCTTTGTCCGCGGAGGCCCGTATCTGCCCTTGAGCCAGATCGCCACGTCCTCTGCCGAGTAGCGGACGTGCCGACCCACGCGGCGATATGCAGGGCCAGTCCCGTTCGATCGCCACTCGGCCAGCGTCTTGGTGGGGATCTGGAGCACATCCCCCAGCTCATCGGGGGTCATCAGAGCTTCCATCGGCTCTCCTTTCAGTTCGGCGGGGTTGCCTCGAAACTAGGAAGTGCCAGGATACGCCCAGGTGTCAAGGATTTCTCGGAACCTTGACGAATCGGGAAAAGACAGGGATGATTCGGCCATGCCAAGGACGACCGGGAAGGGAAGTAGCGGCTCCAGAAAAGCCGGGCCCCGCTACCACGACATCGGCCAAGGATTCGCTGTCGAGTGGTATCCGGAAGTGGAGATCCGTGAGATGCACGACGAGACGCTTGCTCACTTCCTCGAACTCACGCTTTCCGTCGAGGGGGGCCGTCTCGTGTGCGACCGGTACACCGCTAGGCGTCGTCGCAATGGGCCTCCCATTACTGCCGACTCGATCAAGCAGCTACCCGTGGTGCGGGCAATCTCGGAAGGCGGAGCGCCTAGTATCGTGAGAGGTCGGGGACGCAAGCCTGTCGTCAAGGCCGATCTCGACGCGCTCCCCGAGGTGGAACGGGCCGCCGTCGGCTACCGGATCGCCAACTTCTTCGGGATGGCTCCAACCGTCTACGTAGCGAAACTCCTTGACGTCTCGCGGGACGTTGCTGCCAAGCGGGTGCAGGCAGCCCGTCGTGCTGGACTACTCGAGCCCACCACTAAGGGAAAAAAGGGAGGTTGACATGGGCCACATCCGGGACCTAGGCAAGGATGCACCGAAACGCTGGAAGGCCAGATACCGGACTCCGGGCGGCAAGGAGCGCACCAGGAGCTTCCGGACGAAAGCCGAAGCCAAGCGCTTCCTTGACGAGATCGGGGTATCGAAAGCTCGAGGAGCCTACGTCGACCCGAACGCAGGTAAGAAGCTGTTCGGTCCCTTCGCTCAGAGTGTCTTCAGTAATCGGGAGGTTCGGCCGGCGACGAAGGCGAAACACGAGAGCCTGCTCCGCGCGCGCGTGCTCCCCTTCTTCGGTTCGATGCCGCTGAACGCGATCCAGCGTTCGGACGTGCAGCGATTCGTCAAAGAGCTGAAGGCTGACGGTTGCTCGCCGTGGACGGTGCGCGGCTGTTACTCCGTCGCCTCGCAGGTCTTCCAGGAAGCCATGATCGAGAAGCTGATTCCGGCCTCTCCCTGTTTCAAGATCGAACTACCGAAGCTCCAAGGTGGTGAGAAGCGTTATCTCTCTCCTGAAGCGGTACAGAGGCTCTCAGAGGCTATGCCCGAGCAGCATCGAGCCCTGGTGCTCTTCGCGGCGTACATGGGCCCGCGCTGGTCGGAGTGCGCAGGGTTGAAGCTCGAGAACCTCAACCTCCTGAAGCGAGAGGTAAAGATCGTCGCCACGGTCGAGAGAGTCAAAGGCGGCTTCCAGTGGGTCGAGCTCCTGAAGAACGATGCGAGCCGCAGAACGCTCAAGCTGCCGCCGTTCATGGTGGAGATCCTGGCGCGCCACCTAGAGGGCTCTTCGAGCGAGTATGTCTTCTCTCAACCCGAAGGCGGGTTCCTGCGCTATGACAACTTCCGTCGCCGCGTCTGGGCTCCTGCGGTAGAGGCCGCTGGCCTCGGCGGTCTCACCTTCCACGCGCTGAGGCACACGGCCGCCGCTCTGATGATCGACACCAAGGCCGACCCGATCCAGGTTCAACGCAGGCTCGGCCACAAAGACATCAAGGTCACATACGGCACGTATGGGCACCTGTTCCCGAACCGAGAAGCGCAGTTGAACGACGCCATCGAGAGTGTGTTCCGTTCCGTGGCTGATCCTCTCGCGGCCCCACCGCGGCCCCAGACTTCGGCCACCGTGTCCGAAGTTGGAGCGATATAGGCCGTGACCTGCACTTTTGTAAGTGGGCGATACTGGGATCGAACCAGTGACCTCTTCCGTGTGAAGGAAGCGCGCTCCCGCTGCGCCAATCGCCCCTCGAGACCGGCAAATCCTACAGGGAGGCGTAGCCAACATGACGCTTCCGATTTGCCGGTCGCAGATAGGCTGTCGGTCCATGGGCACGGTGATCCACCTCTCCAAAGGCGCCAGCAAGATCGAGACGGCCGGGAAAGATCGCTCCGTCTCCTCCGGCCGGATAGCTCTTGTCCTCGGGGGTGGCGGTATCACCGGGGCCGCCTATCACCTCGGCGTGCTTACGGCCATGAACTCGATGAGCGATCGGGCGGGCGTCAACGACTTCGATCTCTACGTGGGTACCTCTGCGGGCTCGGTGATCGCCGCCTGTCTCGCGAACGGGATCACGCCCGAGGACCTCATGCTCGCGAACCTGGGACACCAGTCGGCCACGGTTCCGGCCGTCGGAGCCAACGAGATCATGGCGCCAGACAGGAAGGGTCTCGTGCGATCGCTGGTCCGCTGGCCGTTCGGAGTGCTGGGAGCCTTGCGCCGCTACGTGGGTCACCCCTTCACGACATCGTTGATGGATGGTCTGGGCGCGCTGGCGGAAGGGCTCCCCCAGGCGCTATATACGACCGACGGCATCGAACGCTACCTACGCGATCTCCTGACCCAGGAGGAACGCTCGAATGACTTCGAGAATACGAGGAAGCGGCTGCTGATCACCGCAACAAACTTCGACACCGCCGAGCGCCGCATCTTCGGTGACGGGGACGACCCCGGCGTGACCATCTCTGAAGCGGCAGCGGCCTCGACGGCCATCCCGCTCCTCTACTCGCCGCGCGAGATCGGCGACGAGGTCTACATGGATGGTGGGTTGCGTTCGACGACCAACATCGACGTCGCCATCGCCCACGGAGCGAAACTCGTCGTCTGCGTAAACCCCTTGGTCCCCTACGTGCACGACATCAGAAACCTCTTGCCAACGGCTACCGGGCTCCCATCGCGACACATCTCACAGAAGGGGTTCCCCCATATCGCCGCGCAGACCTTCCGCATCATGGCTCAAGCTCAGGTCGAGAAGGAACTCGAGTTGATCGCCCATGCCCATCCGGACGTCGACATCATCCTCATCGAGCCGCGCCGGGACGACGAGCACCTATTCGTCTTCAATCTGATGGATTACGGCTCGCGCGAGGCGATCGCCCGGCACGCGTTCGAGAGCGTGGCTATAGATCTAGTAACGCGCTTCCCCGAATACAAGAAGGTACTTGGTCGTCACGGGATCAAACTGAACCGGAACTTGCTCATCGAGCAGCTGCAGGACATCGTCGAGGGCGCGGAGCCGAGATTCATCGAAGGTGCGGAGACGGGTGCCGAAGCGAACCTCGCTGCTCGCCCGGAGGCCTGAGCCGCTGGATCAGGAAGCGGCGCGCTGGCGCTGCGGTGTGCGCCGAGACCGCGCCTTGGAGGCCGCCGCCACTTCAGGCTTCTTGCGCTTGTCGACGGGCTGAGTCTCGAGGAGCGCTCCGAGATACTGACCGGTGTAGGAACCCTCGACCGCCGCCACCTCTTCAGGAGTGCCGCTCGCCACGATCCGGCCGCCGCCGGCGCCACCTTCCGGCCCGAGATCGATGAGATGGTCCGCGGTCTTTATGACATCGAGATTGTGCTCGATCACCACGACGGTGTTACCGCCGTCGACAAGCCGGTGCAACACGCCGAGCAGCTTCGCCACGTCATCGAAATGCAGCCCGGTTGTGGGTTCGTCGAGGATGTAGAGCGTTCTCCCCGTAGATCGCTTGGACAACTCCGTGGAGAGCTTGACCCTCTGCGCTTCTCCTCCCGACAATGTCGGGGCAGGCTGGCCTAGCTTTATGTAGCCGAGACCGACATCGTTCAAGGTATTCATATGCCGGGCGATCGGAGGGATCGCAGAGAAGAACTCGGCTGCTTCCGCCACGCTCATGTCGAGAACCTCTGCGATGTTCTTCCCTTTGAAACGGACCTCTAATGTCTCTCGGTTGTAGCGCTTGCCCTTGCAGACCTCGCACGGCACGTAGACGTCCGGAAGGAAGTGCATCTCGATCTTGATCGTGCCGTCCCCCGCGCAAGCCTCACAACGTCCCCCCCGGACGTTGAACGAGAACCGACCCTGCTGGTATCCCTTGCGTTTGGCGTCCTGGGTCTTGGCGAACAGCTTGCGGACGTGATCGAAGACTCCCGTGTAGGTGGCCGGATTCGACCGAGGCGTCCGTCCGATCGGTGATTGGTCGATGTCGATCACCTTGTCGATCAGGTCGAGACCTTCGACCGAGTGGTGTTTCCCCGCTACCAGCCGGGAGTTGCGGATCAAAGACGTCGCCACCGAGCGATAGAGGACCTCGTTCACGAGGGTCGATTTCCCCGAACCGGAGACACCCGTAACGGCCACGAATCTACCCAACGGGAACTCGACATCCAGGTCGCGGAGGTTGTGCTGGCGGGCTCCGCGGACGACGAGGGAACCCTTGTCCCTAGGAGCGCGCCTCTCGGTAGGGATCGCGATCTTCTTCCGGCCGCTCAGATAGTCGCCGGTAACGGATCGAGGTTCCTTCGTGAGTCCGTTCAACGGACCGGCGTAGACGATCTCGCCTCCGAGAGCTCCGGCCCCCGGACCGATATCCACGATGTGGTCGGCGGTCTTGATCGTCTCCTCGTCATGCTCGACGACGATGAGCGTGTTCCCCAGATTACGCAGCCGGATGAGGGTTTCGATGAGCCGCCGGTTATCTCTTTGGTGAAGTCCGATCGAAGGCTCGTCGAGCACGTACAGTACGCCGACGAGGCCGGAGCCGATCTGGGTAGCGAGGCGGATGCGTTGGGCTTCCCCTCCGGCCAGGGTTGCCGACCCTCGCGCGAGAGTCAGGTAATCGAGACCCACATCCAAAAGAAATCCCAGGCGAGCGTGTATCTCCTTTAGGACCCGCTCCGCGATGTGCGTTTCGCGATCGTTCAGCTCCAGCTGCCGCAGGAACTCGTCTGTCTCACCGATACAGAGATCGGTGACCTCATGGATGTTCTTCCCACCGAGCGTCACCGACAGTGATTCCGGACCCAGGCGGGCTCCACCACACGCAGGGCAAGGCACCTCCCTGAAGTACTGCTGGAAGCGCTCGCGTACGTGCTCCGAATCCGTCTCCGAATGGCGGCGCTCGAGCCACGGGATCACGCCCTCGAAGACGGTCCAGTAGGACCGGATCCGATTGAACCGGTTCCGGTAGCGCACGTGAACCTCTTCATCCTCGGACCCGTACAGGATGATGTTCTGAGCCTTCTTGGAGAGTCTCTTGAACGGAACGCTGGTCTTGAACTTGAAGGCTTTCGCTGCGGACTCGATCAAACGGTCGAAATACTCGAGGGTCCGCCCCGACCAGGGGGCTATGGCACCTTCGTCGATGGACAGGTCCCAGTTCGGGATAACCAGCTCGGCGTCGACTTCGAGATGCGTCCCCAACCCGTCACAGCGCTCACAGGCACCGTACGGCGAGTTGAATGAGAAGTTGCGCGGAGCGAGCTCCCCGAAAGAGAGGCCGCATGCGAGGCACGCGAACTCCTGAGAGAACAAGATGTCTTCGGATTCATCCTCGACGAGGTCGATAGCGGCCGTGCCTTCGGCAAGCTTAAGTGCCGTCTCGACCGAATCGTTCAATCGGCTCCTGATCCCTTCTCGGATGACGAGCCTGTCGACGATGACGTCGATGTCGTGTTGGACGTAACGGTCGAGCTTGATCTTGCCGGATAGCTCCTTGACCTCCCCGTCGATCCGGGCTCGCACGAACCCTTTCCTGGAGAGGTCGTCGAGGAGGTTCGTGAATTCCCCTTTCCGGCCGCGCACGATGGGGGCCAGGACCTGGAACTTAGTATCTTCCGGAAGCCCGAGCACCTGATCCACGATCTGTTCGGGGGTCTGGCGTGCTATCGGACGGACGCAACTGTTGCAGTGCGGCCGCCCAATCCGGGCAAACAACAACCGGAGGTAATCGTAGATCTCGGTGGTCGTGCCCACAGTTGAACGGGGGTTCCTCGGGGCCGACCTCTGGTCGATCG
>JBPCNH010000039.1:0-108116 GCA_051001455.1 Actinomycetota bacterium | reverse complement strand
TACGAGCCCAAATGGGACGGCTTCCGTGCGATCGTCTTCCGTGACGGCGACGAGATCTATATCGCCAGCCGTGATCAGAAACCTCTCGAGCGCTACTTCCCCGAGATGGTCGAGCCTCTCAAGAAAGCCTTACCGGACCGCTGTGTGGTGGACGGAGAGATCGTGATCACCCATGAGGACGGACTGGACTTCGACGCGATGCTGCTGCGGATCCATCCGGCGAAGTCGCGGGTGGACATGCTGGCCAAAGAGCATCCGGCGAGCTTCGTCGCCTTTGACCTGCTCGCACTGAATGAGGCTGATCTGTGCGGCGCGCCGGTGGAAGAACGTCGAGCTTCGCTCGAGAGCATCTTCCCGCCCGTCACGATCGACCAGGTCCCTCCGTCGCTGAGTGTGGTGCTGACTCCGCACACCGACTCACCCACAGAGGGCGAACGCTGGTTCAACGGGATGGAGTCTCTCGGCCTCGACGGGATCATCGCCAAACGTGAAGGCACCACCTACTCACCCGGCAAGCGAACGATGGTAAAGGTGAAGCATCTGCGTACCGCAGATTGTGTCGTCGGTGGATACCGGCTCAACAAATCCAAGGACGGGATCGGCTCTCTGCTGCTCGGTCTCTACGACGACAAGGGCACGCTTCATTACATCGGTCATACGTCTTCCTTCAAGGCAAAGGAGCGACGGGAGGTCCTCGCCCAACTGAAGCAGATCGAAGGTCCCGGTGGGTTCGGCGAGGGGCGCACACCGGGCGGGCCCAGCAGATGGACCGGCGCGCAAGGCAACGAGTGGTTCCCCGTGAAGCCGGTGCTGGTGTGCGAGGTGACCTACGACTTCCTCCAAGGCGATCGTTTCCGACACGCGGCCGGCTTCGTGCGGTGGCGCGACGATAAGAAGCCGTCGGAGTGTGACTTCAGCCAGCTCTAGCCGGCGGATCGGGGAACGAGCTCCACGTCAGAAGTCGAAACCGTACTCCCGGCACGAAACGGTTAGCCGCGGGACTTAGAAGGTTGCACCCTCTTGGGCTCGCCCTTCTGCTTCGGGAAATGAGGCGGCCACGGCGCGTCGCCGAGACCGCCCTCTTCGTCCCGGCGCGCCAACTCCAGCAACGGGTCGAGCGAGACCGGTGAGTCGTCGATGCCGGCCCACGGATCCCCTCGCTCCGCGACGCGATCCGGGACCGTGTCCATCGTGAAGGCTTCTATCTCAACGTCCGCTACCTCATCCCACCCGAGCGGTGCCGATACCTGCCCGGCCGGGGTGGGCCGCACCGAATGAGCAGACGCGATCGTGCGGTCGCGCGCGTTCTGGTTGTAGTCGACGAACACGCCGGTGCGTTCTTCCTTCCACCACGCGGTGGTGGCGATCCCTTCGCTCCGGCGCTCGACCTCGCGCGCAAGGGCGAGGGCGGCGCGCCGCACCTCGGTGAAGTCGTACTCCGGCAGGACGCGGACGTAGATGTGGATGCCGCGCTTGCCAGACGTCTTCGGCCAACCCGTCAGTCCGTGTTCCTTCAGAACGTCATTGACGATCAGCGCGGTGCGACGGACATGCTCGAACGGGATCCCAGGTGTCGGATCGAGGTCGACGCGCAACTCATCGGGGTGATCGAGGTCGCCGCTCCGCACCGGCCATGGGTTCAGGTCGATACAGCCGAGATTCACGAGCCACACCACATGAGCCGCATCGGCGATCAGAGGCATATCTGCGGTACGACCGCTGGGGAACGTGATCGTGGCGGATTCGATCCACTCTGGCGTTCCCTTGGCCGGGATCCGCTTCTGGAAGAAAGCGTCGTCCGGCGCATCTACCCCGTTCGGCCAGCGGTACATCGAGGTCGGGCGTTCGAAGCCACCGCGCACCACGCCTTCCATGACCGACAGGTAGTACTGGACGAGATCCATCTTCGACTTGCCGAGTGCAGGGAAATAGATCTTGGCGGGGTTGCTGACCCTTACATCTCGTCCCTGGATGTCGAGGATCGTCGCGGGAGTAGGCACGGGACCAAGCCTAAGCGCCGTCGCCCTCTTCGGCCGGCGGTGGTCGTCGCAAACGCTCGGCGAGACGAGCCGCCTGGGGTTTGGCAAGGATCTCCTCGAGCGGTTGCGGAAGTGCGGTGGACCAGTTCCATCCACCCGTCGTCCCCGGCGAGTTGTATCGCTCGGTCACCTCGGTGATGTCTTCGAAAGAACCCAGGACCAACGCGCTGCCGGCCTCGGCCAGCGCGGCATAGCTCTTCTCGACCATCTCGGCGACCGGGGCGTCGCGCTCCACCCCGGTCAAGCGCTGCAAGCGGGCGATCATCTCGGCGACGAAGTCCGCGGCCGGATCCATTCCCCTAGCAGCCTGCGCTTTCATATCTTCGCCCGTCCACAATCCTGCGGCGGTGGGAAGGTCATGACTGCCCGGAGCCGCCAGTGACAGCGCAGGGTAGGAGGGCGGATGATCGTCCTCGAACCACAGGAGCTTGTAAGAGAGCATCCGGCGGCGCGCCATCTCCTCGCGCACGACCGGTTCTACCGTCCCGAGGTCCTCACCGACGACGAAAGAGCTATGTCGATGGCTCTCGAGCGCGAGGATGCCGAGCAGCTCTTCGTGCGGATAGGTCACGTACGCGCCGCTCAACGGATCCGCTCCCTCGGGTATCCAGTAGAGGCGGAACAGGCCCATGACGTGATCGAAGCGCATGCCCCCTCCCGAACGCATGCTCGAGCGGAGCGTCTCGATGAACGGCTCGTAACCCCTAGCGCGCAGCCTCCACGGGTCGAAGGCGAGCGCGCCCCAATCCTGCCCGGCGCGGTTGTAGGCATCGGGCGGCGCTCCGACGGTTACGCCGGTCGCGAACTCCTCCTGCCACATCCACGCGTCGGCTCCGCCGGGAGATACACCGATGGCGAGGTCGTGGATCAGATCCACATCCGCGCCGGCACGCTTCAGTTGCTCTTCGATCAGCCACTGCAGCCACATGTGGAAACGGATACGGTCCTGTTGCTCGGCGCGGTAACACGCGACGCCGGGACTATCGGGAGTACGAAGATCCGTCGGCCACTCGCGCCACGACGGCCCATGCGTCTCGGCCAGCACCATGTAGGTAGCGAAGCGCGATAGAGGCTCGCCTCGCTCCGACACGTAGCGATCGAGACCGGGGTCGCCGGGGAAGACCCGCCACAGATCCTCCAGCGCACGGAGCTTCAGGTCGCGAACGGCGTCCCTATCGATACGCCGGGCCTCGTTCAGCGACGTCGCCGCGGCCGCGAGCTGTGGCAGGCCGGGCAAGTCACTCGCGCCGGGGATGTCCTCGATCCTGAGGTACAAGGGATTGCGATAGCACCTGCTACCGGGTGAGTAGGGGCTCGACTCCTGCGGTTTCGAAGGAGCGACCGCGTGCAGCGGATTGACCATGACCACGCCGCCGCCGTGCTCTTTCGTCCAGCCGGTTATGGAGTGGAGATCCCCGAGATCCCCTATCCCCCAGCTGCGCCTCGAGCGCGCTGCATATAACTGCACGGCCCATCCCCACTCGCGGAAACCCTGGGGCAGGTAACAAGAACCCGGCGTAACGATCCAGGTGGTGGCACGGTCCTCCGCCACAAGCCGGTGATAACCAAGGGGCAACCGCTCCCCCGGCTCCGCCTCGCCCCCGTCCTCCAGGATCAGCGCTGCCCCTTCAGGGAGAGCCGGCTCCTCGCCTTGCACGATCACTTTGACCGAGGGCTCCGGAGGGAACTCGTCGCCCCGGCTGACCTCGGCCAGCACGAGGGCGCGGGATCCGTCCGGTGTGGTGTGCCAGTCTCCTCGGTCGTCTTCGAACCCGGAGGCAACGCCCCACCGGTCACACCTCTCGTCGAGCGACAGCGTCTTCTCCCATCCTCCGCGAGCCTTCGGCTGAAACTTAAAGGCCGTTCTATACCCGCTTGGCCGTACCCGACGCCGGACGTGACGACTTCTCTCCGTGTGCAGGTCTTCCGACTCAGGAACACGATCCGTTCGGAATAGGCCGAACACCTGTACTGTTATGCTCGATGATGAGGACGGCACGACGCCGTCCGTGAGATCTGGTCCCAGTTCCTCCTCGCAAGGTGGCATCGGGTAGTCGGATCTCCCGAAGACACCACGACACCAGTCGTGCAGAAGGAGTTGAGCTATGTCGCTCATGGAAGAGACAGAAGACGCGCGCGGGTCGTTCACGGCCCTCGGCGCATCCAAGGAAGTCGAAGACACCCTCGCTAGACGGGATGTCGTCGAACCGTTCGAGATCCAGGCGCTGGTCATGAAGGACGCGCTCGCGGGGCGCGACGTGCTCGCTAAGTCGCAGACGGGCTCCGGCAAGACGCTCGGCTTCGCGGTCCCGATCGTGGAGCGTCTGGATCCCCAGGGTGGAAAGCCGGGGGCCTTGATCCTCGTTCCTACGAGGGAGCTCGCATCCCAGGTCGTCGAGGAGATCGACGACGTCGCGCGCTGCAAGGGCCTTCGGGTCGCCGCAGCTTACGGCGGAGTCAGCGTCAGGGACCAGGCACAGCGGGTATCTAAGGCCAACATCCTCGTGGCGACGCCGGGACGTCTCCAGGACCTGATCGATCGGAGACTCATCTCGTTGAAAGAGGTGAGCATCTTCGTCCTCGACGAAGCCGATCGCATGCTCGACATGGGTTTCCAGCCACAGGTCGACAGCATCGTGCGCTCGCTCAAGGGCGAACGCCAGACGATGTTCTTCTCGGCGACGCTCGACGGTCAGGTCGGCTTCCTCGCACAGCGCTACACGCACGACCCCGCGACACATTCGGTGAAAGCCATAAGAGAGACCGTCGAGGACGCAGATCACGTATTCATCAGCACCGAGCAACGGCAGAAGGTCGACAAGCTCATCGAGATCGCCAACAAGAACGCCGACGGTCTGACCCTCGTTTTCGTCCGGACGAAGCGCGGGGCAGACCGACTGGCGTACCGGTTAAAGAATCGAGAGATCAAAGCCGTTGCGATGCATGGAGACCTGACCCAGGTCCAGCGTGAGCGCGCTCTGGCGAAGTTCGAATCGGGCAAGGCCCGCGTGCTCATCGCCACCGACGTGGCGGCACGCGGACTCGACCTCGACGGCATCACCGTGGTCGTAAATTACGACCCGCCCGAGGACGACAAGGGCTACGTGCACCGCGTCGGACGCACCGCTCGAGCCGGACGGAGCGGAACCGGCATCACTCTGGTGATGCCCGACCAGGAACACGACGTCAGCAGGATGGCTGCACGGCTCTCTCTCGAGCAAGATTTCGAGGCGGGTGGCATGAAGATCGCTCCTCCGAGGATGGTCTACACCTCACACCGAGGGAACCGATCGAGCCTTCGCCCGCGACCCAAACGCCGCTTCTAGTCTGTCTGTAAGCTCGTCCCGGTGACCTGCAAAGAGGCAGCTGGGGAGGGCTCATGACGGACGTCGAACCAAAAGCAGCGGGAGTGGTGGAACGCAGCGCGGCGCCGTCGGATGTGATGACGCCGTTCGAAGCCGCCACCTACTTCTTCCACCGGTCGGCCGACCGGCTGGAACTGGCTGACGAGATGCGCGAGGTCCTGGCTTCCTCGTACCGCGAGCTGGGGGTCCAGGTCCCGGTAGTGATGGATGACGGCAAGATGCGTGTGTTCAGAGGCTTCCGCATCCAGCACAACGGCGCGCGCGGCCCGTACAAGGGCGGGATCAGGTATCACGAATCCGCCGATCTGGATGAGGTCCGCGCGCTGGCGGCGCTGATGACCTGGAAGAACGCCCTCATCGATGTCCCCTTCGGCGGCGCCAAAGGCGGGGTGCAATGCCAACCCGGATTGATGTCGTCCACCGAGTTGCAGCGTCTTACCCGGCGCTTCACTTCGATGATCTCTTACGTGATCGGCGTGAACCGCGACATCCCCGCTCCCGATATGGGCACTAACGCTCAGACGATGGCGTGGATGATGGACGCCTACGGTCAGAAGAACGGTTACACCCCCGGCATCGTGACGGGGAAACCGGTCGAGCTGGGCGGTTCGCCCGGGCGTGAAGAAGCCACCGGCCGCGGCGTGATCCTGTGCGCGGCCGAATCTGCCCGCCGCAAAGGTATGGATCTCGAGGGCGCGACCGTGGCCATCCAGGGATACGGCAACGTCGGCTACTGGGCGGCGTCGGTAGCGGCCGATCACGGCGCTCAGGTCGTTGCCGTCTCGGATGTGGGTGGCGGTATCTACAATCCGTCCGGGCTCGACCTGCAGAAACTCGACGTTCACAGGACCGACGCCTTATCCGTTGCCGACTTCCCCGGCGGCGAATCGATATCCAACGACGAGCTGCTCGAGCTCGAGTGTGACTTCCTGATCCCCGCCGCGATCGAGGGCGTGATCGACGGACAGAACGCCGGGAAGATCCGAGCCAAGGTGGTCGTGGAAGCAGCGAACGGACCGACCACACCTAAGGCCGACGAGATCCTCAATGAGCGAGGGATCACGGTCGTTCCAGACATCCTCGCCAACTCCGGCGGTGTGACGGTCTCCTATTTCGAGTGGGTTCAGAACATCCAGCAGTTCCGCTGGGAGCTGGAAGACGTCAGGAAGCAGCTCGCCAAACGCATGACGACCGCGACCGAGTCCGTGTTCCTGCGCTCCGAGGACAACGGAACCACTCTGCGGGAAGCAGCCTTCGATATCGCCGTGGAACGGGTCGCCTCGGCAGCCCACATGCGCGGGTACGTGTAGAACGCACCAGCAGGGACCGCGCTTCGCGGCCCTATAGTGGAGCGCATGACCGACGACAAGAGGATCCAAGATTACGCGGAGCTGACCGTCCAGATAGGCGCCAACGTGGCTCCCGGACAGGTGGTCCAGATCAACGCGCACCTCGACCATGCACCGTTCGCGCGCGCGGTGGCGGAGGCCTCGTACAGGGCCGGCGCCAAGTACGTCGACATCCTCTACTGGGACGTGTATGGGAAACGAGCACGTCTGCTGCATGCAGCGGAGGACACACTTAGCTGGACTCCGCCGTGGCTCGACGACCGCAACGAGTGGCTGGTCGAGAACAGAGGGGTCTCGATCTCCATCCGCGGCAACGCGAACCCCGACATCCTCTCGGATCTCGATCAATCACGGGTAGCCAAAGATCGCATGCCCGATCTCGCCTCGCGCCTTCCCTTGGTTCATTCCGAGGAGGTCAACTGGACGATCGTGGCCTTCCCCACGGCAGGATGGGCTGAAGCGGTCTTCGGTGAGCCTGATCTCGAGCGACTGTGGGACGACATCAGTCGTTTCATGCGCCTCGATCAGCCCGATCCGGTGGCCGCATGGAAGGAACATCTCACGAAGCTGGGAGAGCGCGCGAAGCAGATGAACGAGCGAGGGTTCGACGCGATCCACTACCTCGGTCTGGGCACCGATCTGAAGGTTGGGTTCCTTCCCAACTCGAGATGGCACGCAGCGGGATTCGAGACCAGGTGGGGGCGCAAGCACTCGCCGAACCTCCCGACCGAAGAGATATTCACCACCCCGGATCGCACGCGCGCGGAAGGAAAGATCCGATCGACCCGCCCCTTGGTGCTCACCGGCACAGTGGCTCGGGATCTAGAGCTAGAGCTACGGGACGGCCGCATCGTCGGGGTGACGGCAAGCAGTGGTGAAGATGCCGTCAGGGGAGAGCTCGCGGCAGACGAAGGAGCGGCGCGCCTCGGCGAGGTCGCTCTGGTGGACGGCTCGTCCCCGATAGGGCAGACCGGCATTACTTACTTCGAGACATTGCTAGACGAGAACGCAACCTCTCACATCGCCTACGGGGCAGGTTATCCCCACTGCGTCAAAGGTGGCTACGAAGCATCCGCGGATGAGCGGCTTGCCATGGGGATCAACCGGTCTGAGGTCCATACCGATTTCATGGTCGGCGGGGAAGATCTCGAGATCTATGGGCTCGACAAAGACGGCTCTTCCACGCCGGTGATCCTGGGAGATGAGTGGCAGCTGTAGGCAACCGCCCTCGTCTTACTTGACGCCTTTACCCGCCATGTAGCTGAAGGTGGCATCCGATCCCTCTGTCATGCAAACGAAAGCGATCGGGAAGCCGGGCGGGACCTTTCCTTTCTCTCCACCGGGGCCTGCCGTTTCGTAAGGCATGTTGGCGGGAGCGGTCGTCGGGTCTGATGGGTCGCCCAACTCGGAGTAGAAGCTGATATCCACACCGGCGCCGTCGGAGACATCGAGCTTGAACGGTTTGCCGGCGGTCTTCTTGTCGACCTCGAACGTGTAGCCCACGAATCCGTTCACGTCGTATCCCACCGTCGAGACCAAGGCACGCTGTGTGCGGTAGATACACGTGCCGTCTGCAGCGTAGGGCTGCGGGAGCGCTATCGCCCCCTCGACGTGCTGGTGTGCCGCCTTCTTCTTCTTCTTCTTACCCGCTTGAGCTGCAGGCGCCAGAGCGAGCCCGGCGATAAGGGTGAGTATCAATAGTTTCTTCATGTCCACCAGGTTCGCTCCGCCACTGCGCATTCCTGCCGCGGTCCTGATGATGGTGGGAGGGAACCGACTCCGGGAGTCGAAGTACTCAGACCATGCACCTGATCTCGAACCCAACCCGATAGGGAGGCACCGATGAAGCGCTACACCATGCTCGCGATAGCGGTAGGAGCCGCGTTGGCGGTCGCCGCTCCTTCTCTCGCCCAGATCCCCCCGGGCGGGAAAGTGGTCATCGAAGACCCCGAGGCGGATGCCAACTTCGTCAACGACCAGGGCACCGGCGATGGCACGTTCGGAGACCATCAGCCCGGAGCGAGCCCCGGTACGGTCAGCGATCTGACCGCGATCGTCCTGAAGAATGACGCGAAGAACCTCTACGTGGAGATCCAGACCCTCGCCTCACCCCCTGCAACCACCGGGATCGGCTACCGGGTCCGGGTTGCACCGAAGGGCCACGATGAGCAGTGCTTGTTGTTCGAATCGTTCCATCCCGGAGCGAACAACAACCTAGAAAAGGCACACGCACACGTGGTCGATAACTGCGAAGGCGGAGGCACCACCGAGGTGGAGATCCTCGGCAACATCCTCATCGTGCCCCGCGACACGGTCGACGCGCTCGGCAAGGGCGGCGTGCTCGCCACCCCGCAAGCACAAGCCTTCCTGTGGTCCGGGACCTACCCACAGGGCGTGGCCGGGCCGGTTGCAGACACGACCCTGGTCGGCGAGGACTACAAGCTGGTCGACAAGAAGAAGAAAAAGAAGAAGTAACTCACGAGCGATCGTTCGACCAAGAGGCCGTCTTCACGCAAGACGGCCTCTTGCGCGTCCTGGAGGACTGCTGCGTCCGAGTAAGTCCTACTCGACCTTGAAGGCGCGTGGTTCGTAGCGGAAACCCTCTTCCTCGACGTCGGTGCAATCGTTGGGGATCCCGGAGCGGTGGTAGAACGAGCCGCGCGTGGCGACGCCGTAGTAGCCCTTTAGCTTCTTAGGGATCTTGAAGCGGACCACAGCTTCACCGTTCGCATCGGTGTACTCGTATCCACCTACCGGGGGAAACATGTTCTCTATGAAGCTGGTGACGAGAGCGTCTTCGACCGGCTCCGGCGGGATCTCCGAAGGCATCGGGATGCCGTATCCCATCGGATCGGTCTCTCCAGGTCTCGTGATGGTAACGGTGACCTGTGCCTTCCCGCCGGCCTTGTAGACCTTCTTGCTCCAGCGCGTTTGAACGGTCAGGCTGTGGAGCTTCTGAGGGGCGAAACAGGCTGCTCCCCCGGCACTTACCGGCGCGCCGACAGGGACGACGGACAATGCCATCGTCACAGCGCCTAGGACCAGCGACGGTCTCTTCACAAAGAAGAGGTTCTGGAAGACGGGACGCAATCCTGCCCCTCCCGCCCAGGTCCTCAGGTGCCGGTGCGATCCCTGATAGACCCACCCCGGCTCTTAGCTCTCGACCGGTCGGAAGGGTCTGCGCATCGGGTAGCGAAACCTGCTGTCATGAGATCACCGCGCCGTCACCTCGTCCCGCTGTTGCTCGCCGTCACTCTCTATGCCGGGGCGGTTCCGGCCGTGCAGGCCCAAGGAGTCGCCTCGGGGCCCGTCGCCTGCAAGGGCGGAAAAGCCGCCGGCTATCCGTGCAAGGGCATCGACCTGCAGAGCTACATGCCGTCGGCCGATCTGAGCGGCGCCCGCATCGCAGATGTATGGGGGTGGGTCGACCCCGAGACCAAGAAGGAGTACGCCCTCCTCGGCTCTACCCGGGGCCTGCTCTTCGTCGACGTCTCCGACCCAACGGAACCGGTCTTCCTAGGCTCCCTCGCCGGCAAGGCCGAGACGGCTCTGATCTGGCAGGAGTTAGAGGTGGTCAACGATCACGCCTACGTCGTCTGTGACCTGTCGCCGTGCAACCTGCAGATCTTCGACCTGACCAATCTCCGAGGTGCCGAATCGGCCCAACAGTGGGTGCCCGATTCGGTCTTCCCCATCCCCAATACACATTCGATCGACAGCAACCCCAAGACCAACCACATCTTCATCAACGGCAGTCTCGCGATCGCTGGCGGCGCGCCGGTGATACTCGACGTGAGCGAGCCGCTTCACCCAGCACCGGTCGGGATAATGGCCGATGACGGCTACACGCACGACTCGCTATGCCGCAACTACAAGGGGCCGGACAAACCGCATCGTGGGAACGAGATCTGCTTCAACTTCAATGAGGACACCGTCACGATCTATGACGTGACCGCCAACCCGATGATGCCCGAGCAGCTTGCTCGAGTCACCTACGAGAATGCCGACTACACCCATTCGGGTGCGTTGACGAAGGACCACTCCTACCTGATCTCTACCGATGAGGGTGACGAGACCGCTTATGGGCTGCGCTCGACCCTCTACATCTGGGATGTCCGCAAGCTGAGCGATCCGAAGTTGCTCGGTACTTACGTAGCCGACTCCGGCGCCATCGATCACAACGTGTATTCGGAAGCCGACGCGCTGTTCCACGCCAACTACACCAACGGCTTCCGGATCCTCGATCTGTCCAAGGCCTCCAAAGCGAAGCTCAAAGAAGTCGCGTACTTCGACATCATGCCGACCGAAGACGGTCCGCAGTTCGATGGCTCGTGGGCGGCCTACCCCTATCTGCCGTCCGGCAACGTCCTGGTCGGTGGCATGGGCCAGGGCCTCTACATCGTCCGTCCCGAGCCGGCGATCCTGAAACGCCTCGGCGTCAAACGTTAGATCGCTAGATAACACAGGCGGGGTCTGGCAAGGATCATCTCCAGCTTACCGGCTGCCCTCTTTACGCAGCGGTACTCATCACATCCACTACACCGATATCGGGACATTTTCCCCGGACGCTCGGGCCGACCGGCCGCCAGAGGGGCCCTAGGGAACCAGAAGGAGTTCGGGCCTGCGGTGACGAAAGGTTGCGGCAAAAGACTAGCTGGAGGTTCTCATGAAGCGCACGATCATCCTCGCCCTTGCCGTATCCCTCGTTGCGGCGTTGGTACCTCTCTCCGCGCAGGCGGGTCTGCCTCCGCAGGAGGAATCCGGCACGGTTGTCCTGCCGGGGCCCGGCCCCAACGGTGAGACCACCGGCGGCTGCTGGACCGGATGGCCCCGGCGCTTCTGGATCTTCTCTGGCGGCGCCACCGCCGGCCCGCTCGGGAGCATGTTCGAGATCGACGAGTCCACGTGGAACGGGCAGTTCAAGCTCGAGGTCGTCGCCGGTGGGATGGGCACGGAAGACCTCGACATCACCTTCTACGCCGACACCGGACAGCTCGACCCCGCGGACCCTGCTATGCAAAGCGGGATCATCGAAACGGGTTCGTACCTAACAAGGGAAGCAGGGGGCGAAGAAGGCATGGTGCCCCCGACCTCCACGGTCGCCCTCATCTGCCTCGGCACCGGCACCGGCTACAACGCAGAGTGGGAGTACGAGGCCAAGCCGCCGGTCAAGAAGAAAAAGGGCAAGAAAAAGAAGAAGTAGCGATTACCGAGCCCGGCCGCCCCGTCTGCCGGAGCCGAGATACATCCAAAAGGTACATAAAGAGCGCGACAGACGCTGAGGAGCCTGATTAACCTCCCGAAGAGGGAATACTCCTAATTTCCGCAAGGTTGCAGGTATCTCACCGGGAAGAGGGAAAGGATGCACATGCGTCTAAGGGCTATGTTGCTGATGGTAACTGCGGTCGTTCTGCTTGTCCCGGGCAGTGCTATCGCCGAGCCGACCTGGGCGCCAGCAGAAACCGCGACGATCCACCCCGGCGTCCAAACGGTCACTGACGGTGGGCAATGCACCGCCAACTTCGTCTTCTTCGATGCCAACAACGACCTCTACATCGGTCAGGCCGCCCACTGCGCCGGGACCGGTAGCTCTACCGACACCAATGGGTGTAAGACAGGAAGCCTGCCTCTCGGAACGAAAGTGACCGTGCGTGGCGCCAGTGCTCCCGGCACCCTCGTCTACTCCTCATGGCTCGCTATGCAGAGCAACGGAGAGAGCGATGGGAACGCTTGTGCGTTCAACGACTTCGCCTTGATCAAGCTCGACCCCGTCGACTACGCGAAGGTCAATCCTTCCGTGCCCTTCTGGGGAGGCCCGACGGCTCCCAGCGCCACCTCGTCCCTGGGTAACGACGTTTACACCTACGGGAACTCGGGCCTCAGGCTCGGACTCACCCCGCTCAGCCCGAAGAAGGGTTACAGCTTGGGCCAGACCGGCGGTGGATGGACCCATCAGGTTTATACGGTCACCCCGGGTATCCCCGGTGACTCAGGCTCTGCCGTCCTATCCCAGGACGGGGCAGCTCTCGGGACGCTGAGTACCCTCGCCCTAGCTCCGTTCGCCGGTTCTAACGGCGTGTCGGATATTTCGCGAGAAGTCGCTTACGCGGTGGCGCACGGTGGGTTCAACGGGCTGCAGTTGGCCGAGGGTACCGAGGCGTTCGCTCCACTCCCGTAGCGCTACGACGTAACGCAGATCTGGCCGCGGATCGCGCCTAGAGCGCGAAGAAAACAAGGTCGACCCTCTAGCCAACGGGGTTACATGAGTATTAAAGTTCGACCCGTAGTCCGGAGAGATGAAAGGCGCAAGCTGGACATCCCTTCGGGCTACATTTTCGTTTAGCGGACTCTTTTATGTCTTGACGTGGAGCGCGTAGAGAGCGTCCCCCTGCGCCAGGAAGCCGCCAGTGTTCAGGTAGTAGTGCCGTTGCGGCTCCTCTAGGTGAAAGATGACCTTCCAGGCTCGGACCTTCCCGTCAACCCAGCGCGGCTTCAGCTTGAAGGCAATATCCTGTGCGGGGCCGACCGGTTCGTCCCAGTTCTCGTGCCGGACGATCGTCCGGTGCGCTTCGACGAACCAATCACTCGGCTTCGCCGGATAAGGGATGCGGATAACGATGCGCGCCGGCGCTTCGACGGCAACGCCTCGCGGATAGCGGGGGAACCCGTCCGCGCACATACCGACGCCCCCATCGCCTTCCGAGTAGGTCCAACAGTAGGTGTAGGGGGTTGCCCGCTGCACGATTTCACCCTTATAGATCACCCTCAGCTTGGGCGGTTGGCGCCGGTTGGGACCGGTATCGGCCGCGGTCGACGGCACGGAAAGTGCGGCGAACATGGCCAGGATGAGGGACAAGATGATCGATCTGCGCATGATCGCCTCACTTTAGGTGTCAGAAGATGGGAGTTCTACCCCTTAGAGGCACCAAGTCCCCGAGAGGTTCCCCGAGTCCGCCATGCGGAGGGCAAGGCACTCGTTCGAGCAGAGCTCCGTTTGCTCATCGGAGCAGCCGGAGACCGCGCGCCGGACCACCCTAAAGAGCGAGTGCGCGACCGAACATCTCACCGTGTAGGGCCGGGACGATCGTCTGGACCCATCAAGTCGATACGCGGTGGCCTTTCGCAGAGATTGATATCCCCGCGCCAACTCCTATCAGGCGCCCAACAGATGAGCGGCTTCTTAGTGATAGGGCATTCATCCCCCATGAAACAGATCGTCATCCGTTCAGGGAACGGCATCATCTCAGCAGGTTCTCGCGCCGGGGTCGAGCCGGCAGGAGCCAAGTGGACCCAGCCGTCAACACCCCCGGAGGTCGCGGCCCTCACCGGGGTAGCCAAGGCAGCACAGGCCAGCACCGCCAAAGATGCAGCCCCTGCTCTTCGTCCCATGGTCTTTGGACGATGCAGAATGCCTCGAGGTTCCAGAGAAAGCCGATAGGGGGACCTCTCACTGCAACGATCGACAACCCGGTCTTTGATGATCGTCGCTGAAGCTTGGATGAAGCAGCGTCATCGGGCCTTGTGATGCGCGAACCAGCTCGTGCAGGATGATGAGGTGGACGAGAAGAACGCACCAGCCCCGTGGCGCACGAGAGCTGTTCGAGTCTCTCTTCTGGTCACCGTGGCGCTCCTCAATGCCTGCGGCGGATCGACGGACGCGGTAAAGGCTCTGCCCGCCCCGACTGCATCAGCCGACTTCGAGCAACGGAAAGACAACATGTTCCTCGTCGAGCCGGTATCGGCTCCCATCGAGCAGGAAGTCGAGTACGAGTTCGAGATACACACGCACTGCGGCCTAGAAGACGCGTGGGTGGATGTCGATGGGAGCCTGTGGGACTTCGATGGCCCGATGGAGGGCGAAGACTCAGCTCGCCTGGACGGATGATCGCCGATCGCGAGCTCGCAACGCTCGCCAAGCGCCTCATCGAAGAGACGATCGCGAAGCAGGGCGCCAACCCCAAGAAGCTCACGATCCACACGGACCGGGGCAGCTCGATGACGTCCAAACCGGTGGCGTTGCTGCTGTCTGATCTCGGCGTCACCAAGAGCCATTCCCGCCCGCACGTCTCCAACGACAACTGCTATTCGGAGTCGCAGTTCAAGACGCTCAAATACCGGCCTGGCTTTCCCGACCGGTTCGGCTCGATCCAAGACGCGCGTGCCTTCTGCCTCTCGTTCTTCCGCTGGTACAACGAAGCTCACAGGCATTCCGGGATCGGGATGATGACGCCTGCGGCGATGCACTACGGCCGGGCACAGGCTGCAGGTTCGACGCCAAGCAGTTCTTTCAGCTGCGTACGCCGCTCATCCCGAGCGCTTCCCCAAGGGGCCGCCGCGTCCCTGGAAGCTACCGACTGCGGCATGGATCAACCCGCCAGAGATCCGCTCGACGACAGAGGAGGTGACTCACTAATTTCCGAAGGAAAGTGTCTCAAAGTTGTTGACAGGTTCCGAGACCGCAAGAACGTCTCCATGAGGGATATGCGCCGCGGTCGGGGCTCATATGTATCGGTCCGACGAGCCCAGGACTAAGCTCTAGTCATGGCCCAAGTGCGGTTGATGCGCTCGAAAGACGACCGGATGATCGCAGGTGTATGCGGTGGGGTCGCAGCCTATTTCGACCTAGATGCCGGACTGGTCCGGGCAGGGTGGGCACTGGCGGTCCTACTCGGCGGGTTCGGCGTCCTCGCCTACATCGTCCTATGGATCGCCCTCCCCGAGGGCGCCGGCACGAGACACATCCCCGCCATCCGCATCGCGGAAGAGCGGTATGCGCGGGGAGAGATCACGCTGGTCGAGCTCCAACAGATCCGGAAGAACCTGACGTCATGACGGATATGTTCTTCGGGTTCTTCTCGCTGATCCCAATGGTCCTCGGCGTGATCTTCTGGGTGTTCGTCATAGTGATCGCGGTGAAGCTGGTGCGTCGGGCGAACGAAGGGCCGGCACGATCGGGCGGCAGTTCTGCCCAACACATCCTCGAGGAACGTTACGCCCGCGGAGAGATCACCAAAGAGGAGTTCCTCGAACGGCGCGCCGCCCTTCAAGCTGGCAGCACACCCTAGCCGGGTCACATCGGAAACAGGGTCACTTTGCGCCTTCTAAGAACAGCTTGGGAGGTGGTCTCTCATAGCCCATGCCTTAGAAAGCGCTATCCCGGAGGCGTGTATGCCGCTCCGTCGTATAGCGGTGGTGGCGGGTCTCCCCCCGACACCTCCGATCCGCCCCATACGATCAGTTCGTGACCGGTCCACACGACGACGGGGAACTCCCGGTCATGCAGCGGGAACCTGGGTAGCTTGCGCCACGTGTCGGTTGAGGGGCTGTAGGCGAGCCCGTCGATGACCACCTCGTCGTCGATCGCGGTCTGCTCCCACGTCTGGTTCGGTCTTTTCGGCGGCTCGGCATGGGGGGACCACTCATCACGCTCATGGTCGTAGATCCCGCCCGTATCCAACTCCCGGCCGTAGTTGTTGACCTCCCCTCCGTCAACGGTGCCGCCAAGGCTCAAGACATTCAGCTTGCCGTCGAGGTAAGCGACCGGCGGCGACACCCAAGCGACATGCGGGGGTCGCGCTAGAGACCGCCATCCGTCCGTCGCAGGATCGAAGGCGGCGAGATGAGCGAACTTCGGATAGTCGGCCTCCTCGATCCCCATCGGGCTCACCATCACGAGGACCTCTTTGCCCGTCCACGCCCCCATGGCGTCGTACCCGGCAGGCAGCGGACCGCGCGGCAACATGCGCCACGAATCGGTCGCGGGGTCATAGGTCGCGCCCTTGGCGTCATAGCGCTCGCGCTGGAACTCGGTGAGATAGCCACCCCACACGATCATCTCGTCGCCGGCCCACACGGCAAGGTGACCAGAACGCGGACTCAAGGGACCGGGTCCTATACGCCGCCACTCGTCTTTCACAGGGTCGTATGCAGCGCCTTCGTTGGCAGCGCCCCTCGCCGGAGACCCCCACAGGATCATCTCGCTACCGGTCCAGATCGCCGAATAGCCACTTCCACCTGAGATCGGCGCGGGAGTCACACCGCGCCACGAATCGGAGTCGGGATCGTATGCCGCGCCCGTTCGGACGTAGCGGGATCGCAGCGATTCCCCCTCCGTGACCCAGCCGCCCCACACGATCATCTCGTCGCCCGTCCACACCGCCTTGTGGCCGTATACAGATCGAATCGGGCTCTCGGCGATGGTGCGCCACGACCCTGATCCTGACTGGACGCGCGTGCCTGTAGACGTAGCGGAGGCGTGGGTTGGTCCTCGCGAGTCGCCAGAACAACCAACGACGAGCAACGCCATCAAACAGAGGGAGAGAAGCGGCCGCCTACGTGCTCGCTCCTTCATGCCAGGGCGCCCGGAAACCCTCGTAACGCGGAACTCATCCTCATGGCAGTAAGACGGCGGCGAACGTCACGATGTTCCATAGGCTTTCGAACTTCTACGAGATGGACTCGATGACGATTCCTTGTGAGCGTCGCCACATGAAATACCTGGTTCCGTCCTCGTCGACGGCAAAGTGCCTGGTCTGACCGTCATCTCGTCCCTTGGGACCCAGGATGCGTAGAGGTTCGCTTACCCGCCCTTCGCTATCAACCGAAACATAGAAGTACCCGCCTCGGCGGGCGCGCTCAGAGTGCGCGCGGATCAAGAGATGGACGGCTCCCGTGTCTTCAACGCCGGCCTCCCAGCTAAAGACCGCGTCATCTAGCACCCCGTCGATGGAGTGAGCGCGCAGATCTAGGGTCCTCTTCCAGTCCTCGCTAACGATCGAGATGAGCGGCGGACGTCGAACAAGTTCGATCGAGACGTGACCGTCGTCCGTCGGGTATCCGGGCACCTCATCAGCGACAGCTTTCTGTCCCTCAAGTAGGGGGACACCAACTAAAACCTCTTCATCGTAGGTAGAGCTCCGGACCCTCTTCTCCACGAAAAGCGAGAGGTACGCCACTCCATCCTCAAGTTGGAATGTAGAGGAGGAGGACGGCGATCGACCTGCGAACATCACTGAGACCTCCCGTGCGTTCACCTCAGCGATGGGTTCTCGAAGCACAAAGAAAGCCGTTGATAGATCCAAAGGTTGAAAGAGCACCGCCAGAAGGTCGGATGAAATCTGTAAGTCGAGCGATCTAAGTCCGATGCCGCTCAGATCCAACTCCCCCTCATACGAACCTGAACCCGCATACATCGCAATCCTTGAGTTCAACGGATCCAATATGAATATCCGGCGACCGCCCTCGGCAATAGCAAAGCTGATGGGTTGTATCGGCACGGTGCAGGGACAGGGGGGCCTGCAGGCTGCTTCAGTGCAGATACCGCGGTAGCCGAGCTCCCCTCGGGACTCACCGAACCCGATCGCAGCAACACTCCTGACACTGGCCGGCTCGTCAGAAAACTCCATGTCGATTCTCACGCTCTCGCTGAGCTGCGTGGTCCTCATGCCGTTGCGCGGCGGTGATTCAGAGCTGTCAGGACTGCATGCTGCCAGGATTATGAGGAGCGAGAGCAAAGGTCTCCCTACGAACCGCAGGAGCATCGTCCCTCTACTGATATGCAATTCCGACTTCAATCGGACTTGTTGTTCAGAGATTCACCCGAACGAACCGGCGTCTTCCTCCAGAGCGCAGGCAACAGGATGGGCCACGCCGCCACGAGGTAGACGATAGCGAAGGGGAAAACCGTCACGAGCAAGAACGCTACCGGCGCGACTACCAGGAGCAGCGTCGCGATGATGCGACCGGTTGGACCCAAGGACACACCCGCCCTAGCCCAGCGCGAATAGCGGATCTGGAGTCGAGGCCCTATGAAGGAATCCGGTGGCGCGAACGACTTGTCAGGCTCGTCTTTAGGCAGCTTCACCAGACATCGAGAGCACCAAGCTTCCGACCCCCGCAACGTAGCGCCGCACTCAGGGCAATTCATGGACGACGTGGTTTGGTCAGGTGCCACAACTCCAGTATCCCCTTTGTGCGGAACGATCTGCCCGTGTTGTCTCTTTCCCATCGCGCTGACCGAAAAAGCTCAGCCTTCGATCATCGGTTCACATACCGGGTTGAGATGCTCAATCGCGGGAGCGCTCCACGGTGACCAAGCTGCACTCCTCCTGCCGTATCTCACGATGCAGACCCCTGGCTGTTCCTCTAAGTTGGGAACCCTTTCGGCTGAATGGACGTCCAAACGACATGAAAGCAGCGATCGCATTAGCCGCAATGCTGTTGCTCTCCGGATGCGGGGACCCGCAAACCTCGTCCACTGCAGGCGGCCAGAAGCCTGTGGCAGACCCCAGCCAGCCAGATTCGGCGCAGCAAGAACCTTCCGATCACGAACGAGATAGCGATCTAGAAAGCCCGCCTCCGGTGCGCATCTCATACGCAGGCGGCAGCGCAGAGCTCGAGCCTTGGACCTTCTGCTTCGGTAATGGGTGTGCAGACGGCGAGCCTCCAGCAGAACTCCACGATGTGGGCGAGCCGGCCAAGGTGCGGGTCGACTATCCCCTGCAAGATTGGTCCTTCGAAGCGAGTTTCAAAGAGGCCGGCAAGGAGTGTGGGGGGAGGGTTCAGACCGTGCCCTTGCAGGAGCAGCCCGATGGGAGTTTCCTTCTGCGACCGGCGGGATACGCAAGAACCTATGACGTGACCCTCATGGGGCGTGGGAACGGCGATCTGTTCGTCACGTTCCGCTGGACCACGCCGCAAGACGGTCCCCTGCCCGAACCGGGAGCGCGACTCGCTGTATTAGCCGATCACGACGGAGAGATGGATAGCTATGGCATAGAGCTAGAGCTGCTCCACCTGGATAGGTCCTACCGCGACGCCGCAGCGGCGATCACAGTCACATCCTCTGAAGGTAGGTCACTCACGTTCGACGCAAAGCACGAGGAGAGACACCGGTGTCTCACCGAAGGATCGCTCTACTGGGACGGTCCCGATGACCAAGGCCTAGCCGCAGCGAAACTGGGTTCGCCTCCGTTCGTCTACGAGGTGGTCGTTACCCTCGCCGGCTCGACCTACCGCGCTGAAGCGACCTGGCCGCAAGACATGATCGAGGGCAACGAGCCGTCGGTGGCCCTGAACTTCGACCCCCAACTCCCGAACCTCCGATAGATCGCGCGTCCCACTACCCAGTAAGCACCTACGGCACCGGCTTCACGGTGCCGATCCCAGATGCCGTTCGAAACGGTTCGACAACCGTGCCGCAACAACCGACGAGCGAGTACGCCTCCTCGAGGTCGAGGTGGAGTACCAAGCGGGGCAGAGTTAGGCCATATCGCGTATGCGTTACAGCGAACCGCTAGAGACCGAGTGCCATTTTGCCATGCCGCTGCCATGAGGACGGGGCTGCTCAACCCGACAGCACCCCTGCTGGAATAGCGATGCTCCGTATGCCCAAGAATTGGCGAATGTTCCTTGAGGCCCCCACGGCCGCCATTCGAAACGTGCGAGAAGCGCTGCAGCGATGCACCTCAGCAGTGGTTTCAGCGATCCCGATAGACCGGTAGGAGCGCTCTGGGTCATGCCTTTGCGCTTGGTCCCGAGACTCCCGCATTTGGGGCAACGGACCCGCCCCTTTTTTTCACGCTCAGCCCCCTCTATCCGGTCGTTTACCGGATAACTACCGCGAAAGCGGGGCCTGACCTGGGATTTCGCTCTTTAAGCAGACCCACTCAACTGGACGCTGTCGGGAAAACCCCTGTGACCAGGGGGTTTGTGGAGCGGGCCAGGATCTCCGCCGCTCAACACCTTCTCCAGCGCAGCGTCGTGGCCGTCCGGTCTGTGATCGGGACGGTCAACCAGAGCAACCGCCTTAATCCATCAGGTCGGCCACGAAGCAGCCTTGTTATCGATCTCGCGCTGAGCAGGCATCCGAGCTAGAAGATCGAACCACTATAGATATGGAAGTGGGAAGGACGAAGAAGACAGCACGCTCCAGCGCGCGCTCCGCTATCTCCTGGGGGTTCATCGTATGAGGGTTCCTACTCTGATCGCGATATCGGCCGCGGCAGTGCTCGCCGTTCCCGCTGGCGCCCTCGGGCACAGTGCGGACCTCGCGGTCGAGAACCAGGTAGCCAAGCAGCCCTTGGTCGATCCGAGCAACGATCCCTCGCTCCCGACGCCGACTATGAACCCGTTGGACGAGGCCGATCTCGACACACCCGCGATCGAGGACGGGGCCCCTGAGCCTTCCCTCGAAGAGAGCGAACAATCGGAGCCGGAGACGACGTCACCGCTGCGGCCGGAGGAGCAGATCTTGCCCTGCAGCGGGGGGATGGCGGGTCCATTCCCCTGTCAGAACGTTGACCTCGAGAGCCTGGTGCCTCTGGGGCCTGCGGGTCTAGGCAACGGTAACGACATCTGGGGTTGGACCGATCCCGAGACCGGTCGCGAGTACGCACTGGTCGGAAGCGCGTTGGAGACGACTTTCATCGACGTGACCGATCCACAGAGCCCGGTCACCCTAGGTGCCCTTCCTACGTCCGGGATCCCAGATTTTGTGTTGTGGCGGGATGTGAAGGTGGACGGTAACTACGCGTTCATCGTCTCCGAGCAGACGGATCACGGCATGCAGGTGTTCGACCTGACGCAGTTACGTGACGCGGGCCCCCTACCGCAGATCTTCACCGCGGCCACCGTCTATAGAGGCGCGGACGACGAGGGCCTAGAAGTCGGCAACGCCCACAACATCGCGATCAACGAGGAGACCGACTACGCCTACATCGTCGGGAGCAACACGTGCGTCAGTACCGGTGCCGGAGGCGAGAACGGCGGACTGCACATGGTTGACATCAGCGACCCCGAACAACCAGAGTTCGCCGGTTGCGCACGCGTGACCGGCACGCCTTCGAACAACTACAGCCACGACGTCCAATGCGTCGTCTACCGAGGCCCCGACGCCGATTACCGGGGACGAGAGATCTGCTTCAGTTCCAACGAGAATGTGGTGGCCGTTATAGATGTCACGAACAAAGCCAACCCCACCGTCATCTCGGAGTGGGGCTATCCGGAGGCCGCCTACACGCACCAGGGATGGTTGACTCCCGACCAGCGCTACTTCATCTTCGGCGACGAGCTCGATGAGCAGGGTGGGACGGTAGATAACACCACGACCTACATCATGGACGCGCTCGATCTCGATAGCCCCAAGCGACCAAAGCCTTTCGCGCACGAGACCCGCTCGATCGATCACAACCTGTATATCCAGGACGACCTGGTGTACGCGTCGAACTACGGAGCGGGCCTGCGGATCCTTCAGTTCACCGGCTCGTCGTTGGCCAACGGTCAGCTCAACGAGGTCGGCTACTTTGACATCCGCCCGGGCTTCGACGAGCCAGAGTTCGTCGGCACATGGAGCAACTACCCCTTCTTCGACAGCGGCATCGTGGTGATGACCGGGATCGAAGAAGGCTCCACCGTCCTCTACGTGCTGCGCCCCACCGGTGACGCCGCCCGAGAAGGCGGCGGTGACGGCGGTGACGGCGGTGGCGGTGGCGGTGGTGGTGGCGGTGGTGGCCAAGGCGGTGGTGGTGGCCAAGGCGGCGGCCAAGGCGGTGGCGGTGGCCAAGGCCAAGGCGGCGGCCAAGACGGCGGCCAAGGCGGCGGTGGTGGCCAAGGCGGAGCGCTTTCCGCGACCGGTGCCCAGGTCTTCTTCTTCTTCCTCCTCGGGCTGGCGCTCACGGCCTTAGGAACTATCATCCGCAAGCTGTCCCGCGGGACGCGACGAGCACGAGCGCCCGAGGTGTCCGGGTAGGCATCGGGACACACTCGTGAACCGTTCTTCGTCACTGAAGTGACGCCACCTAGCACCTTGTCGGTGATAGTTCTGGAAACGCGCGATTCTGACGTTGCACATGTGAAGCCCCACTAGAAGGGGGGGGGTTCTGCGGGGGCTCTGATCTGAGGCGGCCCGCTCGAACATCTCTTCGAAAAGGAAAATACCCCTGCTACCAGGGCCTTTTCTGGAGCGGGCACCAGTTCGAATCTGGTCTGGTCATATGGTCTGACGCAATCCCACTCGATCAGCCTGATTCTCTTTGGTCTGTGGTACGTCTTCGCGCTCAAGCGGAAAGTGGACGAAGACGACTGAGGTTTGGCTCGTGGAAAACCGCTACCCTCTTGGGCAAGCGTGTTGGCAAGGAGGAGCTCAGGTGGGCTCGACGATGCTATCGGTAACGCGTCCTATACCATCCGGGAAATGACGATGACGAGGATGACCGCCACGAGGACGACCCAGGTCGGTAGGTTCCATATCTTCCCCCTTGGAGAGCGGCCCATCCACCCAAAAGCCAACGAATCCTCACAAGCTCGTTAATCGTGCGAGGTATCCGCGACGTCCTACAGTGGCAACACGATGAGCAACGAAGCTGACGATCGGGACGCAGAGCTTCGTCGGTTGCACTCCGAAGCCGACGTCCGAGAGCGCGACATCCGGGACATGAGCGAGCGGGAGCATCTGCACGAGAACCTGATCGCCCGCCTTCGTCGAGAAGCTGACGTGCGCGACGAACAGTTGGCGGTGCTACGTCGGCGCCTTGGGACCGCCGAGCGCGAGCTGAACGACCTTCGTGCGATCAGGGATGCACTCACTCCTCCCGAATTACCGAAACGACCCGGCTTGGAACTCGCTGCAGCGTTCCTGCCTGCCGCCGACCAGGTCAGCGGCGACTTCTACCTGGTTGCCGAAGGGCCCCAGGATTCCACCCTGCTGGTCATCGGCGATGTCGTCGGGCAGGGCTTGGGGGCCGGGCGGCGCGCGGCGTTCGTCCGCACGACGTTCGCTGCTACCGGTCCCTTCTCCGATGATCCCTGCCAGCTGTTGAGCTGGGCAAACACCGCACTGGTTGAGCGAGCCGGCACCAGCAGCGAGTTCGTTACGGCCGCGTGCATAACGTATCTCCCGAGCGAGCAGCTCTTGCGCTGGGCCTATGCGGGACACCCCCCTGCCGTGTCGATCCATGACGGCCGGGAGCTCCTCGCACCGAGCCAGGGAATACCGCTTGGGATCGAAGAGGACCCTTCTTATGTCGAGGGATCGCTTCAGTCCGAAGGCCCCACGGGCGTACTGCTCTTCACCGACGGGCTGACCGAGGCGCGCCACGATGGAATGTTCTTCGGGCTCGAGGGAGTGAGTTCGGTTCTTCGCGGACTCCATGACCCCTCACCGAAAGAGGCCATCGCTGTCCTTCGCGCCCGAGTTGCCGAGTTCGCGTATGGCACACTGACCGACGACCTCTGCATGCTCGCCGCCCGTATCGTGTAAGAACGCGGCGCCCTCAATGACCCACATGAAACCAACGGGACCGGGCCTGTGAGAGTGCCCAAAGAAAAGGCGCTGCGTCTCGTAATACAGGGTGTTTCATAACAATTCCGCGCCGTGCCCAAGAGTTCATGAATGTTCCTTGAGGATTGAGAGTCCCCCAAGAGGTCCGAATTTGGGAGAAGACTCGTAAGTCGAGTGAAAGACCGGCCTCATCAGTCCCTCGGCTATCGGTCCAGACCTATCACCGCTAGAAAGCCCAGCATGTCTGCGCGCTATTGAGCGTCGCTCATGGCCCGACTATGGCCCGGACAACAAGGCTGTCTGCCTTTGGTCGAAGTCGGCCCCCGCTACGCTAGATCGATGGAGTTCGAGTGGGATCCCAAGAAGGCCGCCTCCAAACTTGAGAAGCACGACGTCCCATTCGATGAAGCTGCCACTGCCTTCGGCGATCCTCTATCGCTCACTATTGCCGATCCCGACCATTCCGACGACGAGGACCGGTTCATTCTGCTGGGGCAAACGCTCGCAGGCAAGCGTCGTGGTCGTGATTCACACCTACCGTGGCGAGAAGATCCGGATCATCAGCGCTAGAATCGCTACCAGGAATGAGGGGCGATCCTATGAAGGCTGACGATCAAGACTCCGACATCCGCGAGGAATATGACTTCAGCGATGGCGTAAGAGGCAAGTATGCGGCTCGTTTCGCCGAAGGCTCCAACGTTGTCGTTCTCGATCCCGACGTAGCCGGCGAGTTCAGAACACGGAAAGCCGTCAATGACGCGCTCCGTGCTCAACTCAAGAACCGACGTCGTGCCTCTGGAGATGAGAGCTAGCCCTAGCCACTATCTAATTGTGTGAGTTTCGGGCGTCATGCCGGTCCTGCCGGCGATCGAGGTGATCGCGGCCCACTGCGATGGATAGTCCTGCTCGTTCTCGAACACGAGTCGCACCGAGCGCTCGCGGACCTCTTTGGGGTACCTCCGGGATGTTGACATGGCTCCACCCTCTCAAACTCTGGAGCCTCCAGGATTCCCGGCGCGGTTCAAAAGAGGTGGCTCCCTCTATCCCGGGCAGCGGTCCACGTGGAGGTATTGGCGACACTCCTCGTCGGTGAGGGACCGCGTCAACTCTTCCTCAGCGATCTGGAGGAGATCATCTAGGTCCAGCGCCCACACCCGGGCCTTACCGTCGCCCCCGGCCGAGGCTAGTTTCGTGCCGTCAGGGCTGAAGTCAACTCCGAAGACGCCGCTCCGGTGGGCTCGCAACAACAGCCGTTGCACCCCCGACTCCGGGTCGAACAATCGGACGGTTCCGTCGAAGCCGGCCGTCGCCACGTTCGACCCATCGGGGCTGAACGCGATGTCCAGGATGGGTCCGGCGTGACCGGCGAGCTTCGTCAGATTCTCGCCGGTAACCGCGTCCCAGATCTGTGCAAGTCCAGTTTCGTCGCCAGTCGCGATCCGGAGGCCGCTGGGATCGAAAGCGACCTCGTGAGCGTCGGTCTTTATGGTAGTGATGACTT
Source organism: Actinomycetota bacterium (assembly GCA_051001455.1). GTDB lineage: Bacteria > Actinomycetota > CADDZG01 > CADDZG01 > WHSQ01 > JBPCNH01. The sequence continues at coordinate 82,584 of JBPCNH010000039.1, read as the reverse complement.
TGCCCGAGCCTCGCTCCCATACCTTCACCAGGTCACCCGGCCTGGTGCGAGCGGGGGCGGCTACCGTTACCACCAGCCGGCCGTCTGCGCTGATGTCGGCATCCGAGGGCAGATAACCGTCGACCTCGCGTAAGACGCGTATAGGACGGCCGGTGCTATCGACAACCTTTATGGTTCCTCCGGGACTTGATGAAACGAGGTAGCTAGCGTCGGCGCTCCAGGCCACCGACGGTCTGATCCCTACCGCTCTTCGCCGGAAACCCGTCCCGCCAGCCTCGTGTCCGACGGTGAACCGTTGCTTCCCCGTGGAGGTCTCCCACACTCGTGTCCTCCCGTCGATCCCCGCGGTCGCGATCAACCTGCCATCCGCGCTGAGGTCGAATCGCTCGAAGTCACTCGCGCTGGGGGCCGCGCCGCGGCGTGGCACCGATCGCACCTTCCGGCGGGTCGCCAGCTGCCAGATCGACACCGAATCCGTTGCTGCGGTCGTTACCAGACGCCGGCCATCACCCGAGAACTCCACGTTCGCCGGCAACAAGTCCGGGACCGGGAAGTTCGCCCATTCGGCGTCACCGGGTACCCCGATGTCCCAGATCGTCGTCCCGGAGATGTCATAAGCGCCTGTCATCACGCGATCACCCGCAGGCGAAAACGCAGCCAACGCGCCACTGTGGATCCCTTGGGCCGACAGCCTGACGAGCTCCCGGGCGTCCCTCTCGGTGACGTCCCACACGATGGCGACGCCGTCGAGGCCCCCGGTGACCAGCCGGCTCGAGTCGGGGCTCCAGTCGACCGTGAACACTGGCCCGGTGTGCGCCGATAGCGTGAAGAGCGGACGACCCGTTGCGGCTTCCCACACGCGAGCGATCATTCCGTTACCGGCCGTGGCGATAAAACGCCCGTCGGGACTCCAAGCCACGGCGTCCACAGGCAGTCGGTCACCGCGCAGATCGAACGCTCGCCGGCCCGTCTCGAGGTCGAACACCGCCACCTCGAGCAGGTCCCGGGAGGTCACTGCGAGACGCGCCCCATCGGCAGAAAAGGCGGTATCGAACGCACCTGTCATGTGGATGGTGGTGATGACTTCCCCGCGCTTGGGATCCACGACGCGCACGATCCCCTCGTCACTCCAGGCCGCGGCCAGTAGGGAGCCCGTGGCGCTGAACGAGGGCCCCCACACGCTGCCCTTGCCCGACCAAGTCGATAGCGATCGCCCGGTCTTGGGGTCCCACAGCTTCAACTTGCCGTCGTCTCCAACTGTGGCAAGCGTCGAGCCGGTTGGCCCGAATGCGACGTTGTTGACGTCGATGTTGTGTCCCTTGAACGACCGGACACGCTTACCTGTGGAGGCGTTGCGGATGTCGATCACGCCACTCTCTTCCGGCCCCTCCGTAACGAAGACACCACGGGGACTCCAGTCCAGTGCTCCCCCCACACCGGGCACCGATAACTCGATCCTGGATGCCACGACCGCGCGATGGAGAGCTTCCTCGACTTCCGGGAGGACTGAGCCATCCGCGGAGCGGGTCGCGTCGACTGCCTCCACAGCCAGCAGGATGCTTCGTTCGGGATCGACCTCGAGGTTCGCCACCGACGCCGCCGCGAGCTCACGAGCCACCGCGGTGCGAGCCTCACGCTGGGCTCTGCCCCGTTGCATGAAAGCAAACAGCGTCAAGGCCCCGGCTACCAACGCCGCGACTCCGAGGACGGCGACGAAAGCACGCGCCCGGCGCAGGCTGCGTCGCTCCAACGCCCGCTCTCTTGCCTGACGGGCTTCGTCCTCGTCCCGTGCACGCAACGACTCCGTTCGGGAGGCATCCAGAAACTCCCCTTGCTCGGGCGTCAGCGCGAGCCCGGAGCTCTCCCGCCACCCCTCGAATCGCTCGAGGCGGGAGCCCGTCACCAGGAAAGACGGGTCGCGGCCGGCGTCTTCCCACTCCCGTGATGCCGCTGCGAGGCGGCGCTCTGCCAGCAGGTCCTCGCGGGCCGACTCGAGCCATCCTCGCAACCGAGACCACTCCACCAGGAGGGCCTCGTGCGCAACCTCCACCGTGGGGGTCCCGGTCGCCGGATCTCGGTCGAAGGAGAGGAGGCGACCGGCACCGAAGGCATCGAGCGCGGTTTCCATTGCCTTTGCGTCGCCCAGGACCGATAGGACCTCCGAGCGGGCAACGCGGCGGCGGGTCACGTCGAGCTCGTTCACTGAGGTGGCCAAGCGTAGGAAGAGCTGCCGGGCGGCGTCGCGCTCGTCGGGCTCGAGCTCTTCATAAAGGGATTCCGCCCTGCGGACCAACGCACCGGATACTCCGCCGATGTTGCGGTACTCCTCGAGGGTCATGGTGTTGCCGTGGCGGCGTTCGAACAACTCAGTCAGGGCGTATTGCAGCAGAGGAAGGGCACCGGGCTCCTTGCTTACGTCGGCGACGATCTCCGAGACCAATCCCGGCTCCAGCGTCACGCCTGCCCGCTCTGCCGGGCCCGCCACGGCACGCTCCAGCTCCTGCGGCGATAAAGGGGTCACGATCTGAGTGCGGTCGCCGACGAGGTCCGCGAAGTCCCGGTAGAGCAAGGGGCGGTCGTAGAAGTCGGCCCGTAAGGTCACGATCACGCGAAGACGGCTCTTCGGTTCCAGGACGGCGCTGACGAGGTCCTCGAGGAACGCTGCCCTGATGTCCTCGTCCTCGACCAGTGTGAACAGCTCTTCGAACTGGTCGATGACAAGCACCAATTGGCAGCGGGGCGACAACGCGCTCTCGACCATGGACTCCAGGTCCTTCGATTCGATCGCAGCGTCGTCCAGTTGGTTAGACGCGCTGTCCGACGCACGACGCAAAGCGGCCGCGAGCTCCAGCAGCGGCTTCTGGCCGGGGACCATCACGGCTACCAGACTCCGCGCCCAGCCCGGGAGAGCGCCGCTCCGGATCGCGGGGATGAGACCCGCGCGCGCGACCGAAGACTTGCCGCTTCCGCTCGGTCCGACGACCGCCAGGAAGCGCGACGTCGGCACCTTCTCGGACAGCCGGGCGACGAGCTGATCGATCAATGCCTCGCGACCGAAGAAGTCAGGCGCGTCCGCCTCGTCAAACGCTCGCAGACCCTTATAGGGGTTGGCGCTCTCGGCCATGATCTTGACGATCGTGACCGGCTGTTGGATCCCCTTGATCTGAGTTGGGCCCTGCTCGTGAAATCGCAGCCCGTCCACGCGCCGCGCCAGGTGCACCACTTCTTTGCTCGCCAGCACCTCTCCGGGGGCAGCAAGAGAGCAGAGTCTGGATGCAACATTGAGAGGGGCCCCCCGGTAACCGTTGCCGACCCGGACGGCCTCACCCGCGTCGATTCCGATGCCGACCCGGAAGGGAAGAGACGGATCTGAGGCCGTCTCTTCCACGAACCGCCTTTGCAACTCGACGGCGGCCCGCAGCGACTGACGCGGTGACGTGAACACGGCGAGCGCCTCATCGCCACGTACCTCTATCACCGACCCGCCGTGTGCCTCGAGGCCTTGCGCGACCAGCTCCGCGAATCGCACCGCCAGTCGGGCACCCGCCTCGTCCCCTCGATCCTGAGTGAACTTGGTGTATCCGCGCACGTCCGCAATCAAGAAGATCCTGATCTCACCGGCTGCGGACATCCTCAACGACTCCCTTCGGTGCCTGCTCCAGGCAGCGTAGACCGAAGCGAGCTCCGTGCGCTATGACGCTGAGCGCGCGCTAGAAGGGGGCTGGCGCTCAATCGGAAAGGGGGCCCAAACGGGACCCCTCTAACTGGAGCGGGCGACCAGATTCGAACTGGCGACCCTCACCTTGGCAATTCGCAAGCCCGGTCCATTGGGATCCACGCCAGAACATGAATGTGCAGGTCAGAGGGCATTTCCGTTCGCATCCTTTGACGCCGTCGCGCGCCGTTTCTCAGCCGTCTGCGGGATTTCTGCGGGACGATCTCGCCACAGTTGCAAAACACCATCGTCGTGCCGCAGCTCGCTGCCACACTTAGTGGGTGGCAAGAACCTTCCTGTCGAATATCGAGTCCACCACCATGGACTACACGGCTGGGTACATCGAGATTCGCGCTACGGATGGTCGCGTCTTCCGCTTCCAGAAGCCTGAGTGGCCCGAATCCCTTGGACCAGCGGCGAAGGACTTTTCTCGAGCCGTCTTTTATCCTGCTGATTCTCTTCTGACCCTCGTCACCCCCTCTGGGGTCTCCTTGGAGATTGAAACTCTCGATGGCGACGACGCCGGCCAGCAACTTGACGACCGAGCCGTCGTCTACCTAGACCAGAACATCTGGGTTCAGATCGCCCAGGCGGTTCACTCCCCGGAAAAAGTCCCAAAGGCGGAGCTTGAGCCGACGATGCGGCTGATCGAACTGGTGATCGACCGCCGAGTGATCCTCCCCCTATCAGCAGGGCATGCCATTGAGATCGAGCAGCTCGGAGGAAAGTGGCGTGTCGAGCTCGCCCGTGAGATGGTTCGGTTGTCACGAGGCTGGGTCATGTCTGATCCACTCCGAGTCCGTCGTAATGAACTAGACGACCTGATCCGAAATCTCGACGTTGGGTCAGACTCGGCGAGAGAAGAGCGTGTGTTCACCCTCGATACGCGCACGTTCTTCGCGGAGTCAGCCGAGCCGTATCGACCTACCGGCACCGACCTCCCGCCAGAAGCTGTGTTTCTGATTCAAGCGCTCAGTGGCGTTCACTCTCTCCTCGCGACCCTTCTGGAAGACTCATCGACACCTCGCGGAGGGATCGCAGAATCCACTCGATGGGCTTCAGCACACGAGGCGTTGGCCGGAAGCCTTGCTGCAGACCCAAAGGCCAGGTCGCGCCTTCGTAGCATCACACTTCTCGCGTTTCTCTCCGACTTGGGAGACGACCTCTTACATGCACTCGAAAAGCATTCCGTAACGCCATCTAAGTTCCAGGAGTGGGTGGACACCCGGGCAGACGGTGCGATCGCGCGTCTTCCATACCTCGGGAGGATGCGTGAGGTTGTCCACCGTCGACTAGCCAACTCTCAGACCGCGTGGGGGGTCAACGACCTTATCGACGTGCTCTTTCTCTCGTGCGCTGCTGGCTACGCGGACTATGTGGTGTGCGAAAAGCACCTGGCCCATCACCTCAAAGGGGTTGGACACAATCTCAGTGGCGGAGCGAAGGTCTACTCAAGGTGCGCCCCCCTTATTGAGGATCTAGAGGGAGGGCAACCTCAGGCCCATTGAAATGACGGAACCTCATAGCCCACAAAGCATGAACGGCATTCGAGAAACACGGGATGGCCCTCCTCGCCCACCTGGTCCCACTCGTGGTTGCCTTCAAAGACGAACCCCTTGCCCGTGATGTAGCGGCCGTGATGCCATTGCTGAACTTCCTCGATCAGCTGCCAGTCATTGGCTCGGCAATTCGGGCAGAGTCCGTCCGACGGCGGTACCTGCATCCGAGATCCTTGAGGTCTCTTCATGCTTCTTCGGGTAGGGCGAGGTCGGCAGCTATCTGAGCGAACTGGTCGAGAGCAGCCTGGAGGTCTTCCACAATCTCGGCAGCCAGCACCGCCGGGTCCGGGAGATTCTCTGAGTCTTCGAGGCTCTCGTCACGGAGCCAGAAGATGTCCAGGCTCGTCTTGTCGCGCTTGATGAGGTCGTCGTATGAGAAAGCCTTGAACCGTTCCGACTCCTCACGGTCATGTCGATTCCCGGGGTTGTAAGAAGCAACGAAGTCGTCGAGGTTCGAACGCTTGAGGGGATTCGTCTTGAGTGTGAAATGCATGTTCGTCCGGAGGTCGTAGATCCACAGCGTCTTCGTCCATGGCGTCTCGCTCGCCTCTTTCCGATCGAGAAACAACACGTTTGCCTTGACTCCCTGCGCGTAGAAGACACCAGTCGGGAGGCGTAGCAGGGTGTGGACATCGCATTCACGGAGCAGCCGCTTCCGGATCGCTTCGCCGGCCCCACCTTCGAAAAGGACGTTGTCCGGAACGACTATCGCTGCGCTGCCATTGATTTTCAGAAGAGTCTTCACGTGCTGAAGGAAGTTGAGCTGTTTGTTTGACGTAGAGGCCCAGAAGTCGTCGCGCACGACCGTGAGACTTTCTTTCTCAGTCTCGCCCGCCTCGTTAACGACGGTTACGCTCGACCTCTTCCCGAACGGTGGATTCGTGAGGACCATGTCGAAGCGATCACCCGGGTCAGCCGCGAGGCTGTCTGCAACTCGTATAGGACTTTCGTCCGTACCGATCCCGTGGAGGTAGAGGTTCATAGCGCAGAGGCGGGCGGTGTTGTCGACGATCTCCCAACCGTGTAGCGCCTCGTGCTTGAGGTGCTTTTTCTGAGACTTGTCGAGCTTGTAGTTCGATGCGATGAAGTCGTGAGCGGCGAGGAGGAAGCCACCCGTACCGCAGGCAGGGTCACAGATCGTCTGGCCGGGTTCAGGTCGCATCACGTCGACGATCGCTCGAATCAGCGGGCGTGGCGTGAAGTACTGGCCGGCGCCGGTCTTCGTGTCTTCAGCGTTCTTCTCCAGCAGGCCTTCATAGGCGGCACCCTTGACGTCTGTATCAAGGGTCGTCCATTGCTCTCTGTCGATGAGGTCCGCTACAAGGCGACGGAGTTTCGCCGGGTCCTGGATCTTGTTCTGAGCCTTCCGGAAGATGACACCCAGCAGGCCCTTTGACTTTCCCAACTCCTCGAGAACGTGGCGGTAGTGCACCTCCAGCTCATCGCCATCGCGCTTGACAAGCGATGCCCAGTCGTATCCATCAGGAATGTCTGACACACGATTAAGTGGAGGTTTCGTCTGCTCGTCCGCCATCTTGAGAAAAAGCAAATACGTCAGCTGCTCGAGATAGTCACCGTACGAAAGGCCATCGTCACGCAGGATGTTGCAGTAATTCCAAAGTTTTTGGACGATCTGCTGACCATTCATCACACGCTCACCCCAACGGGTCGGTTCGAAAACGCGCTATGAAGAATCGATTGACGCAGATTCTCGGTCCGCCGCCTAGCGCCTTCGATCTGGATTGCCAGGTCGTCCGCCAAAGAAAGCAGACGTTCAGTTTCGTCAACTATTGCGAGCTGCTCAGAAAAAGGGGGAACGGGGACGGGCATTGACCTTAGATCGCCGATATTTAGCCCTTTCACTGCCGACCCGCGAGCAATCAACCCAAAGTGTCGATGTGCCATAGGTGACTGAAGGTAAAGCGAAAGGAACGATGGGTGCAGAATGTGCAGTGGCACGATCCGCGCGACGTCGCGACTGATGTTGGCGCCCACAAGAAAGTCCGGGACTACCGCGCCTCGGTCGTAAGAACCTCGAATCGCGATTACCACGTCGCCAGAGGCCAACCGCGACCGCTTGAACTCTTCGTCGAGGTCGGAACTCGTTCGCTTGAGGTCCCCCCGAATGCGACCCTGTCTCAGGTCCCGCACTTCCACGTACGGGACCGTCCCCTCGCCTTGAATGCGAGGTTTCAGAATCCCGTAACAGATTGGCCTGGAGGCGCTCGTTGCCTGCTCCAATGCCGCGACGGTCCATTCGGGAGGCACATCCAGCGAGCCGACAGGTGGAGTGGGTGGTCTGTACTTGGCGTTTCCAACTCTCGACGCAGCCGCCTCCTGCTCACGCAACTCGAGAATTTCGGTGATCCGCGCAGAGGGTTCGGCCGAACGCTCGTTGAGGCGACCTGTGACTGCCGCATGAAGGATGGCTCGACGCTGCGTTCTCAGCTTGCGTTGCGCCGCTTCCACACTGCCGTCAGCGACGTCGAGCCGTGTGAGTTGCTTGTCGGCGGCAGCCACAACCGAATCTTGTTCCCCAAGATCGAGTCGAGGCAGCTCAAAGGATTCAATGTGGTCTCGTTTGAGATTATTGATGTTCGTTCCGGCAGCCAGCTGCGATACTCGTTTCCGGTACCGGGGTGATTGCATGAAGAGTTCAAGATAACGGGATCTCACTAGCATCGGATCAGGCCTAACTGCGTAGCAAAAGGCGCCGAACGTTCCTTCCCAGTCTGTCTTGAGACCTGCTGCTTTACCCACGACCCCGAGGCTTCCACTGGATGCAGCAAGGATGATGTCGCCGGGCCGAAGGCGTTGTTCCTGCCTCACAACTGAATCAGGGACGTATAAGAGATTCAGAAAATCCAGGCGCCTCCCTATGTTCGTAGCGCGAAGCAACGGGAGATGCCCCGACGCCGGCTCGGTAAGCGCTTGAGGCTTCTTGTAGGTCACACCCCGCACGACCTCAGCCACATCAGCGATTCGAAAGGTTGTTGCGCTCATCACTCTGCCAGTGCCTCGTTCAGCTCGTCAAGCAGTTCCGGAAGACGGTCTCCGAACAGCTGCGCGGCGCGACCTAGTCCACCGTGCTGATTGAAGGGCGTGTACCCGAAGTCATCGACGTCCATCTCGAGGCTCGAGCCGATCTGGTCCTTGATCATCGTCAGCCACATCTGTTGCTGCTCAGTGAAGCTAGCGCCTTGGTTCTCCTGCTGCTTCAGCCACGCTGCGAATCTCTCCTCGACCTTCTCTTGGAACGGGACGAGCTGATCCTCCTTGCGGGTGGCGAAGCGCACCAGCGAGACAAGGTCTGCGAGGACGCGGCTCTTCGACGCTGTCACCTTGTTCTCGTGGAGCCTCTGATATGCCTCCCACAGCAGGTCCGGCGTCCAGCTACGGGGCGGGAGCTTGATCGTGTCGGCGAGCTCCTTGACCTGTTCATACGTCAGCCGCTTCTTGTAGGGGCGGCCGAGAAGGATTTGTAGCGCCGTGATCTCATCAACATTCTCCTTGATGAACACTTCGAACGATTCAACGACGGTCTTAGCCGTCTCCTTGGCCTCCTCCGAATAACCAGCCTCGATCAGCTCGTCGATGCTCGTCGTGTCAATGGTCTGCTCGTGTGACCGCTTGATGTCGACGAGAAGCTTTCGAAGAACGGGATTCGCCAGAGGCTTCGCCGCCTCCTCCAGAAGCGACGCTGCGGCCTTGGCGATGGCCTCCTCGGATGGTGTGGAGTCGCCGGTTGCCCGGCGCGCTTCAGCGACCTGCTCGTCTGGATCAAGGGCCCGAACAACGCTCGCAGCCATCTCCTGAACCGTCACGCCCCCCGCCGCCTCCGTCAGGGACGCGTGCTCCTCGTCGGTGAGCTGATGGTTCAGCCGAGACAAACGGCTAGCCAGGGTTGACATGACATCCCGCGACCGATCGCCGAAGGCGACCTGTTCGAGGATCTTCGAGAACGGAACAGTCGGGTTCTTCTCCAACGGAGTCGTATCGACCAGATCCGTCTCCGTAACCCCTACGGCATCGACGATGACGAACCGAGTCTTCTCACCGGCGTCCGGCGTCACGGATTTCAAGTCAGTGGGAGAGATGACACGAACACCCCTGCCCTTCATCTGTTCGAAATAGATGCGGCTCTTGACCGTCCGCATGAAAAAGACGATCTCTAGAGGCTTCACATCTGTCCCCGTCGCGATCATGTCCACGGTGACCGCGATGCGAGGGTTGTACGAGTTACGGAAATCTTGGAGGAGCTGTTCGGGCTTCGACCCCGTCGACTTCGAAGTGATCTTCTGACAGAAGTCATTGCCCTTATCGAACTCGTCCCGGATGATCTCGACGATGTCCTCAGCATGACTGTCGTTCTTGGCGAAGATGAGCGTCTTCGGGACGGTGTCTCGGCCGGGGAAGATGTCTGTGAACAGCCGATCCCGGAACGCTCGTATGACGGTCCTTATCTGGTCCTCCGAGACGACATCGCGGTCAAGCTGCTCGGCACCGTAGGCGAGCTCCTCGTCGAGCTTCTCCCAACGGACCTTCCGGGTCGCCTTATCTCGCTTGTCCACGAACAGTCCTGCCTCGACCTTCGATCCCTTCTCCGAGACCTCGGTCCTGATCCGGTAGACGTCGAAATCGACGTTGACACGATCCGCGACCGCGTGGTCGTGGTCGTACTCCATGACTAGGTTCTTCTTGAAGAAGCCGAAGGTCTGCTTCGAGGGAGTCGCTGTCAGACCGATCAGGAAGCCGTCGAAGTATTCGAGGACCTGTCGCCACAGGTTGTAGATCGAGCGGTGGCACTCGTCCGTGACGATCACATCAAAAGTCTCGATGGGGATAGCGGGGTTGTATTCGACCGGGACCTCGAGGGCCGGCATCGCTTCGAAAGAGGAGAGCTCGTCGGCCTCCTCGGGGACCTCCGCGCCGGAAAGCATGGAGTAGAGGCGCTGGATGGTCGAGACGACAACCTTCGCGGTGGGATCGAGCTTGTTCGAGCGGAGGTGCTGGAGAACGTAGAGCTCGGTGAACTTCCGCCCGTCATCCGGGGTTACGAACTGATCGAACTCCTTCTTTGTCTGCCGTCCGAGGTTCCCTCGGTCGACGAGGAACAGGACCCGCTTCGCTTTCCCGAACTTGCAGAGGCGGTAGACGAAGTTGGCCGCTGTGAACGTCTTGCCGGAGCCCGTCGCCATCTGGATGAGGGCCCGCGGTTTGCCAGCTGCAAGCGACTTCTCCAGGTTCTTGATCGCCTGGATCTGAGCGGGCCAAAGACCCTCCTCGATCAATGTCGGCATTTGCTGGAGGCGGCCCCTCAACGTGGCGTCGGGGATCGGGTTCGCTTCCTCCCCGGGCATCGAGCGGACCGACTCGAGCCCCGCCTCAGCGAGCCACTCGCGCACCGTCTCTGGCTTATGGAACGCGAACACGCGACGAGCGCGGGGCTCAGGGTCCAGAAGGTTGGTGAAGTGCGTCTCTTGTCCGGTCGACTCGTAGAGGAAGGGCAGGGGCCGCCGATATGCGGGGAGGGCATCTGAGAGGCCCTCGCTGTATCGCTTCGTCTGGGCCTCGACGCCGCTGAGGGTCCAGCCTTCCTTCTTGGCCTCGATCGCTCCGGCAACGGCACCATCGACATAGAGGGCGTAGTCGACCGGGCCAGACTTCAGGGGGAACTCGCGCAGGGCCACTCCGGGGCCAGCATGGATGTTGGCGTCCTTACGGTCCTGGATGAGCCAACCAGCCGCTTCCAGCAGCCGATCGATCTGTTTCCTAGCTTCAGCTTCAGGGGTCCCCACCGAAAAAGGGTAGCCCGGCCACGCTGAGGCGGCGAATCCGGTGCCTTCGATCGACCTCGCGTATACGCGGCACCGGAGGGTGCAACTGTGTGCTTCCTTTAGCGCTCCGCGCAATAAAGACAACGGCCAGGCGCGACGGAACTTTTCGGGGCGGGAGAGTGGCGGCGGACTCCTGGTATCAGATCAGGAGCACGAGGAGGGCTCCAATGTCCGGAACAGTGTTTCGGCTGTCTCCGAAACTTTCTGCCTCAGATCTCTCCGGTCACAGCCGCCCGCCAGGGGCCACCAATTTTTCTCCAATTTTTCTTAAAGACTTCTTAAATAGACAACCGGGGCGTCTCGAGGGTGAATGGGCTCATGGCAAGCCAGGCCGCACAGCCCCAGATCGCCACCTTGAACGAGTATCTAACCGTCGCCCAGGTCGCCCTCCTCCTCGGTGTCGCCAAGTCGTTCGTCTACAGACGCACCAGCCCACACCACCCTGATCCCATGCCCTGCTACCGCTTCGGTGGCCATCTGCGTTTCCTGGGAAGCGAGGTCGAAGCGTGGGCCGCCGCCCACCGAAAGAACTTGGAGGAGCCGAATACGGCAGCTCCGGCCGGTGTGGTGGCACTCGAAAGGACCCGCGGGGGTCGGGTACGGCTCCGGGTCAGGGAGCCTCGTTCCTGATGGGCAAGCGCAGCCGGCGCCGGGCACGAGAGGCGGCCCTCCGAGCCCGCCCAAGTCCTTCCGATCCCCAGCGAACACTCCCGGACGGCCAACATATGGCCCGGGTGAACGTAGCGCCGGATCAGTGGGCCGAGTTCCGGCAGGCGTCGATCGCCAGCGGCCGGTCCGTTGCCGACTACCTCGGCCATCTGGTGGATAAGGAGCTCCGCCGCGTGAGACGCCGGGAGTGGCGAGCCGCGTCATCAGTGTCGGCACAAAGACCCGAACTTGTCGCAGGTAACGCCGATACTCGAACCGAGGTGATGTGATGGGTTGGATCTCTCGTAAGACCGAAAAGGGCAGCTACGTGGCCCGCTATCGAGACCCGGGAGGACGGGAGCGCTCGAAGTCTTTCCGCACACGGGCGGAGGCCAAGGCGTTCCTCAACTCGGTCGAGAACGCCAAGCAGCGAGGCGAGTGGGCCGACCCGGCGGGCGCCAAACTGAAGTTCGGGGATTACGCGGACCAGTACCTAGCGGGGATCACGCATGTGCGGCCCGGCACTAAGCAGAAGATCGAGGGACATCTGCGGAACCAGATCCTTCCCGTGTTCGGAGGGATGCCACTCGGAGCGATACGGCCTACCGACGTCCGCACCTGGGTGGCCCTGCTCGCAGAAGATGGGCTGGCGTCCAGCACGGTCGTCGGCGTTTATCGGACATTCTCAAAGGTCCTGAAGACCGCTGTCATTGACGGGCTCATCAGCCGTTCCCCCTGCATCGGGATTGACCTGCCGAAGCAAACTAGTCACGACGAGATGCGATTCCTCGAACCGTCTCAGATCGAGGCGCTAGCCGATGCGATCGAGCCTCGCTATCGGGCACTGATCTTCACCGCCGCTTACACCGGGATGCGCTGGGGAGAGTTGGCCGCGCTCCGGGTGCCACGTCTGAACCTCCTGAAGGGAATCGTCGAGGTCAAAGAGTCGCTCTCCGAGATCAACGGCCACATACACGTCCAACCTCCCAAGACGGGCAAGCCCAGGACGGTGTCCCTTCCACGTTCCCTGAGCGAGATGCTCGGGGAACACATCGGGCGATATCCCAGCAAGGAAGGCTTCGTCTTCACCTCGCCCGAGGGCAAGCCGCTGCGCAGGAACTTCTACAAACGCCACTACCTGCCGGCGTTGGTCGAATCCGGGCTTGACCCAGACCTTTGCCTCTGCACGGACCGCTCATGTACACGTCGGCATCGCCCGCTCTACCGGTTTCACGACCTGCGACATACCTGCGCAGCCCTGTTGATCGCTCAGGGAGCCCATCCGAAGGAGATCCAGGAACGGCTGGGTCACTCCACGATCACGTTGACGTTCGATCGGTACGGGCATCTGTTCCCGGGCCTCGACGAACGACTGCGGGATGGTCTCGACAAGATGCTCCGCACCGGTCGGTTCATCTAGCCGCATGCCAGAACAGGCTCGGAGGTGGCGCGACTACATCACTGCAACGGGCAGACGACCTGTTCGTGAGTTCTTCGTCAGGATGTCCGCTGAAGATCACGCTGAGGTCGCTGCCTCCATGCGAGAGGTCAAGAACGACGGCCTGATTGCTGCTCGTCACGTCCATGGGGACATCTATGAGGTTCGGGCTAGCGGGAAGGACCAGGAGTACCGGATCTTGTTCGCCACCGAGGGCAAGCGGAGCCAAATCCTGCTGTCTCTAGAGGCCTTCTCGAAAAAGACCCAGAAAACTCCGCCGCCGAAGGTCGCTCTGGCCGAGCGGCGGCTAGCCGACTGGCGTCGACGCGGGCGGAGGGGGTGACAGATATATCACCGATGAGATATCCTCAGTCCATGCCTAGAAAGGATTTCCTCGACGAGATCATCGAGGAAGGGACGAAGAAGAATCCCCGGTTCCCCGAGATGGTCGAAGCCGCCTACCGTCGGCGGGTGCTGCTCCGAGAACTCGCCACCAAGCGAGAGAAGGCCGGCATCACCCAGAAGGACGTCGCTGCCGCGATGAAGACGTCCCAGTCGGCAGTAGCTCGTATGGAACGCGGGGAGATCGACGCGAAGTTGTCAACCGTCGACCGCTATGCGGCTGCGATCGGCCAGCGTCTCGAATGGCGAGTCAAGAAGGTGCGATCCTCGTAGGACCATCGCGACAGTTCACTTACTGAGGAGGCGGCAATGGACAAGCGTCCGATACTAGAAAACACTGCAAAAGAAGTCTTTGGAGAAGTGGTCGGTAGAACACTCTTCACTCGGGCAGCGCCGGAAACAACCGATGACGAAGCGTCGGCAACACCCCCCTACACCAGGGCTGCCAATCCCACTTTGATAGCCGTTGCCCGCGGAGCTGAGGGGCATGTTGTGGGTCGGACCAGGATTACAGCTACTCCGGAAACAACTGATGACGAGAGTTCGGTATCTCCGCAAAGCAAATCGAGAGGTGACGCCAAACCAGTTCTGGCCGTGTTGGCGAAGGGCGCACCCGGCCGTGTACATGCCGGGACGATCGTGACTTTCACGCGGGAAACCACTGACGACGAACCCTAGAATCGCAACCCCCACAGTTATCCTCGTCGCCCACGACTGGGACGAGCATTCTGACGCGCTCGAACAACTGCTGCATGAGCGGGGTCGCGTACGGCTTCTTCGATGTTCCAGTGATGAGCTACTCACAACACGGTTCTCGGTTTGCCCAGGAGAGTGGGCGAACGTTGACGAAGTTGAGTTCGGGGACGGCTCGCTAGGGGGGTTCTGGCGTCGCCCAGGCACCCCAAACGTTGATGGATACGACGCTCGCTACCACTCATTCCTGCGATCGGAATCCTCTGACGCATTCCGAGGGGGTTGGTTGTCGCTGCAAGTTAACTGGTTAACGGACCCAACGACTCTCCAGTACGCGGAGCTAAAGCTCGTGCAGCTAGCCTCGGCGAAAAGAGCAGGAGTGCCGACTCCGTCCACGCTCCTAACAACCGATAGGGAGATGGCTCGTCACTTCCGTGCCAAGCACTCACAAGTCGTTATCAAGCCCGTCCGCTACGGCCTAGTGACAGATGAGGATCCCCCACAGGTCGCGTGGACGTCCATTCTCACCGATGAGGTCCTGCAACACTGGGATGGTTCGCCGGTGCTCCTTCAGCAACTCATACGCGCCAGAGAGCATTTGCGAATAGTCACGGTTGGCGACGATGTTTGGGCATGTTCGCTCGTGGCCAAGGAACTGGACTGGCGAGAGCAACTGGAAAACCATTCGGCTTTTCGAGCGGTCGACCGAGACGCCTACGCGACAGTCCTAAGCCTCTCTCGGAAGATCGCAGACGAGCTCCGGCTTGGCTACACGGCCCAGGACTGGATAATCGACGAGCAGGGGAAGCCTTGGTTTCTTGAGGCGAATCCCAATGGTCAATGGCTGTTTCTCGACGAGCAGCTCGAGGGCGGAATCACGGGTTCGATTGCTCGGCACCTAGAAGAGTCAGCAGGCTCAGCGTGAGGGTCTACATGGGTCGACTCTGGGATTACATCCGCGGACGACAGATGGAAGCGGAGGGACTCGCGGACGCTCCAGACATCGGGGACTTCACTTGGATTGAGCATGCTAGGTCTAGCCGGGAATTGGCGGCATATGCCTTAGAGGCAGCAAGACGTTCGGCTGAGGCCGCGCAGGCGGCGATCGCTAGTCTCCAGACGAGGGCTGGCTCCCTCTTGTCCATGCTCCTCACCCTGATTCCCGTCTCCATCGTTGTAACGGGACTCGCTTTGAGTTCGACAGCAGGTCCGCGATGGTCTCGGTTCGTAGCCTTCGCACTTATGACGAGTGTCGACATCGCTCTTGTCTTGTCGGCAATGCTGGCATTCATTGCCTCCGGCATGCTCATCTCGGGAGGCCTAAACCTGGATCGGATGGCACGAGGTGAAAAGCCTTCGATCGACGAACTGCAGGCTGGCGAAGCCAACGCCTGGCACCTAGCAGCTCAACTCTCGATGTGGCAGGGCCCGAGGATTGCAAGAGACCTCTTCCATGCGCGACGTTTAGCAATCGTTGCTCTGTTACTCGCGATCGTGGCGAGCCCCTTCGTCGTGATTGCTCGCTCAGGCGATCAAGTCATTACTGGGAAGGTGCCAGCCTCTCCATCCCCTTCGCCGAGCGGGTCTCCTCACACCTGACGGTGGCTCCGATGAGACCTCTCAACAACGGCATTCTTCCACGAGTGAAAGGTCGGCTGGGTGTCGAGCTCGACGAGGGAGGCCCCACAATCCAGAAGGATGAAGGCGGGTTGGGCTGCACGACAGAGGCTATGGCTCCAAGACCTGGCCTTCGGACCCCGGACGCGCAAAGACCAACTTGTGAGCGTGGTCGAAGGTTCTGTCGTTCAGCTCGCGAACGCGATCGCTATCTACATCGGTGACGGATTCGCCAGTGTCCGGATGGCGCATGACCAGGCACGTGCGGGGGTCGAGAGGGAACGCGATTTCGTCGACCGTCGCTTCGCCTTCACCCCAGAACCCTGGCGGGTTAGAGCTCCAGAGCGAGAGTGGTGAGTCTGCGGTTACGTACGGCGCTCCGGTAGCGCGTTCGAGGTTCCAGCTGCGGTACGTGTAGATCGCCAGCCTGAGGTCATCGGCGGCCAACTTGAGCATCATCTCAATGGCCGCGTTTTGCGACATCGAAACTTGGACGGGCCTCTCGATTGTTCGGGAATGCTCTCGTAGCTCGTCATCGTTGGGTTGGCGACCGTTGGCCGCTAGGAATTGTCGTTGGTAGCTGGCCATCTCCTCCAGGTAGTACATCTTGTCAGTGATCTGATCGGTGAAGCGATTGACAGACGCCCGAAAGCCGGTGCCTCGAACCCGCTGCAGACTCAGGAACTCCGCCAACTGTGCCTTTCGCTCGATCGCGATAGGCCAGGTCCCGGCGTCGATCGTCTGAATCACCTCGGCGGCGCGCCCCTCAATCACCGACAGGGCGTTCTCAATCGCATCCGAGGGACCTTCCTCGGTCTCGACTATGTAGAAGTCGACCTCAACGGACGCGCTCTTGGGGCGAATCGGCCCCCACTTCTTGGCGGCCTTGTCCCACTTCGAAAGCAGACCATTCTCGTCCGCGAAACGCTTCAGGTAGAAGGCCGGCAGCGTGTGATGGTTTCGTGCGATGCCCATAGCAAGAGGCTAGACGCGCCCTCCTTGATGCCTGCTGCGGGATTTCTGCGGGATTTCGGTCCGAGAGCTGCGACTATCGAACACTTTCCGGGAATGGAAAAACCCCCTGTGACCAGGGGGTTTTCGTTGGAGCGGGCGACCAGATTCGAACTGGCGACCCTCACCTTGGCAAGGTGATGCTCTACCACTGAGCCACGCCCGCGATGTTCGAGCCGCCATTATAGAGGGGTCCGTGCCCTCCGGAAGCGCGAAAAAATCTCGAAAAAGGGTTGCATCACTCTGCCAGAATAGAGCTGTGATGGGGGACGACCTCCGGGGCGAGGAACAGCTCGATTTCGACTTGGCGGAACGGGTTCTAGAAGAGCCCGATGGGCCAGCTGAACGGCAACGTCCGCCGAGATACGCACTGCTGCGGCGCGCCGGGCGCATCACCGCTACCGCGCTCCCCGTAGTCATGATCGTCGCTCTCGGTGCGGTCAACGTGAGCCTGATCAGGGACAACCCGGATGAAGTTCCCGCGCCCGGCAAGAAGACCGCGTCACTTCCCGGACGAGAGTCACTGGCGGAAGCGCCGGGGCCCGACGCGCTCGGTCTGCGGGAGCGGTTCCTCACTCACGACAAGGTTGCCCGTCCGAGGAATCGAACCGACAGCGACAACACCGGCCGCATCCTGCGCGGCGGCCTCACACTGCCGACGCGAGGGGCCCCAGCGAGCTCAGGCAGCGGACACATCGCTTCTGGATCGAGCGGCGCGCCGACACAGGGAGCGCCGGCAAGCTCAGGGTCGAAACAAAGCTCCGGCACCAAGCCGGCCAAACCGAAGCCGGAGCCGGAACCGGTACCGGAGCCGAGCGCGGTGCTGTACCGCATGTGGAACTCGGAGAAATACGACCACTACTTCACCACCAACCCGGAAGAGCGGGACAGGCTTCTGAACGAGGGCTACCGCACCTACGCCACCGAAGGCATCATCTTCCCGACGCAAGAGAGAGGGACCTACCCGATCCACACCGACAACGGCATCGTCGGGTACGCGTTCGGTAAACAGCAAGACAACACCGTTCCGCTCTACTTCCTGCGCGGACCGAACGGCGAAGGTGATCTATTCACGACCAGCACCGAGACAAAGGACCGCTGGCAACTGCGCCACGGCTGGGACTACCTCGGGATCGCGGGCTACATCGGGCGCTGGGGTCCGCCCTAGCGCCCGGTGCTGCCGAAGCCGCCCTCGCCGCGCTCCGAGGCGGTGAGCTCGTCGACCTCGTCGAGAACAACGCGCTCGACCGGTTGGATCACCAACTGCGCGATCTTTTCCCCGCGTTTGACCGCGATGGCTTCGGCTGGGTCGAGATTGACCGCGATGACCTTTATCTCCCCGCGATAGCCGCTGTCTATGAGCCCTGGGGCGTTGGCGACCCCGAGCCCCTCCTTCAGCGCACGCCCCGAGCGCGGGTGCACGAAGCCGGCGTAACCGTCCGGGACCGCAACCGCGATGCCCGTGGGGATGGCGGCGCGCTCCCCCGGCCTTAGCTCGAGGTCCTCGGCCGCCAGGAGATCGAGACCTGCATCTCCGGCGCGGGCGTAGACGGGCGTAGGCAGGTCGGGGTCGAGCTTGCGGAGCTGGATCCTCATCGCGCTCCGTCGGGACTTTTGGGTGGGAGCTTCTTTGCGAGCAGACCCAGCTCGCGCTCGAAGTCCGTGAGCTCCTGGAAGTCCTTGTAGACGGAGGCGAAGCGCAGGTAGGCGACATCGTCGAAGTCGCGCAGCCGCTCGAGGACCTCGCGTCCGGTCTCGGCCGTGGGCACGGGACGCTTCGGTTGAGAGCGCATCGCTTCCTCGACGTCCTCGGCGAGTTGTTCGATCGCGGCGAGCGTGACGGGCCGGTTCTTGCACGCACTGATCAGACCCGAGACGATCTTCTGCCGGTCGAACGGCTCCTCGACGTCGTTGCGCTTACGCACGAGAAGTGGGGTCTCTTCGGCGCGCTCGAAGGTGGTGAAACGCCGATTGCATCCGAGACACTCGCGCCGGCGCCTGATGACGCGGCCTTCTTCGGCCATACGCGAGTCGACGACCTTGTCCTCGCCGTTGTCGCAGTAGGGGCAGCGCATCTAGCGAGGAGCCACGTTCTTAGCGGCCCATCCTCTTGACGTAAGAGGACCACGGACACCAGCGATCGCCGTTCCAATCTCTGCGATGTCGCTGCACGTAGTAAGGGCTGCCGTCGCAGACCTCGATGAACATCTCGCCGAGCACGATCGAGCGCGGGCCCATGTAGAAGGACCAGTCTTTGTTGTATCCCTGTCGCCCAAGACGAATGATCCCGGAAACGATGAGGGTCTTGTCCTCGGCCTGCGCCTCGGCGCGCATCTGATCCACGGCCTTCTGTCGGGCTACGAAGACCTCGAAGGTGGTGTTCGGGCGGCTCTCGAACCCGAGCGTGAAGTAGCGGCCGGTGAGAAAGCCTTTCTGCATCTCTCCGAAGTTACGGACGTCCACCGTGGCGAAGTACTTGCCGGCGGCAGGCACACCACCTACCTTGGTGCATCCCTCTCGGCTGCATTGATTGGGAGTTCCGTCCCACGACCAAGTAACGCTCTCCCCCGGCGCCAGCGTCGTCTCTGCTCGGTCCCAGTGATAAGCCGCAACGATCTCTCCCTTGGTGTTCTCGATGCGCCAAGGCGTGCCGTAGGTGACGTCGGTGTTCGTGTCGTTAACAAGCGTGATCTTTACGTCGTGGCCCTGGACGTAACGCTTCTTCCCTACGACCAGCTTCGGTGGCTTAGGAGACTCGGCACTCGCAGGAGCGAAGGGAAGGGCGAGACATGAGATGAGAACAACCGGTATGAGCTTTCGCATAGAAGAATCGTATGGCCTGATGAGCCTTATCGCTAGACAGCTTCGACTTCTCCACGGCGCAGACGTTCGAGCTCATCCCGCAGCGCCCGGACGTTGCTCTGGTAATCGTCGGGATCAGCGACCTCTTCGACCGCCGCCTTCTCGCGCTTCTTCAGCTCGGCGCCGCAGAGAGGGCAGGAGGCCGGACGCAGCCTCAGCTGCGCCCCGCACTCGCTACATCTACCGCTCATGGCGCCTAGTGCCGGCCCTTAAGAACAACCGCTGGTCGAACCACAGGAGGTGCAGGCGAAGCAGCTTCCGGCCGGGACCATCTCGATACCGCAGGTCCCACAGAAGGGCCGCGAGCCGGTGGAAGCAGAGACGACCGGCCCGAGGACGATCACGCCTTCGGCAGGCTTGCTGCTGCCGTCGTTGGAGTGACCGTTGCCGTTGCCGTTGCCGTTCCCGGTGGTGGGCTCACCCGCGGCCTCGGCGAGCTTGTTCTCGATCTCGTCCTGACGCTCGCCGGCGGTGCGGATGCCGAGTGCACGGCGCTCCTCGTCCGGCAGGTACTCGACCGCCAGCTGACGGAACACGTAATCGAGGATCGAGGTGGCGATACGGAACTCGGGATCGTCGGTCATGCCCGAGGGCTCGAAGCGGGTACCGACGAACTGGCGCACGTAAGCCGACAGCGGCACCCCGTACTGCAGACCCATCGAGATCGAGATGGCGAACGCATCCATGATCCCCGCCAGCGTGGAGCCTTGCTTGGCGACCTTGAGGAAGATCTCACCGAGCGAGCCGTCGGGGAACTCGCCGGTGGTGAGGTAGCCCTCGGTGTCGGCGACACGGAACTTGACGGTCAGCGAGCGGCGCTTCTTCGGAAGACGGTTGCGCACCGGCTTCGGCATCTCGGTGACCTTCTCGACAACGGCGACTTCCTTCTTTGCGGTCGAGAGCGGCTGGCCGACCTTGCAGTTGTCGCGGTACAGAGCGAGGGCCTTGAGACCGAGACGCCATCCCTCGATGTAGACCTGCTCGACATCTTCGATCGAGACGTTCTCAGGCAGGTTCACGGTCTTGGAGATGGCGCCCGAGAGGAACGGCTGTGCTGCGGCCATCATCCGGACGTGACCCATGTAGTGGATCGAGCGCTCACCCATGGCGGTGTCGAAAACCGTCATGTGCTCATCGGCGAGATGCGGCGCGCCGATCACGTGCGAGTTGTCGTCGATGTAAGCGACGATGTCGGCGATCTGCGCCTCGTCGTAGCCGAGCTTGCGGAGCGCACGGGGAACCGTCTGGTTGACGATCGACATCGTGCCGCCGCCTACGAGCTTCTTGGTCTTCTTGAGTGCCAGGTCCGGCTCGATCCCGGTGGTGTCGCAATCCATCATCAACCCGATCGTGCCGGTTGGAGCCAAAACTGAGGCCTGGGCGTTGCGATACCCGTGCTCGTGGCCTAGAGCGAGGGCGTTGTCCCACACCGCACGAGCGGCCGTGACCATCTCGTTAGGTGCGAGGTCTTCGGGGATCTCATACGAAGCGTCCCGGTGCTTGGCGATCACACGCAGCATCGGCTCGGAGTTCTCGGCATAGGCGTCGAAGGCGCCGACGCGCTTCGCGATCTTGGCAGAGGTGGCGTAGCAGTGACCGGTCATCAGCGCGGTGATCGCCGCCGCCCACGCCCGGCCGGCGTCGGAATCGTAGGCGAGGCCCTGGCTCATCAGCAGTGCGCCGAGGTTGGCGTAGCCCTGACCCAGCTGACGGAAACGGTGAGAGTTCTCGGTGATCTTGTCGGTCGGGTACGAGGAGAAGCCGACCGAGATCTCTTGGGCGAGGAACACGACCTCGACCGCGTGGAGGAACGCCTCGATATCGAAGCGGTCGTTGTCGTCCACGAACTTCATGAGGTTGAGCGATGCGAGGTTGCACGCCGAGTTGTCGATGTGCACGTATTCCGAGCACGGGTTCGAGGCGTTGATGCGTCCCGAGTTCGGGCAGGTGTGCCAGTCCTGGAGCGTCGAGTCGTACTGCACACCCGGGTCGGCGCACTGCCATGCGGCGTCCGACATCTCGCGCAGGAGCTCGGCTGCAGGCAAGGTCTCGACCGTCTCACCGGTGGTGACCGCCTTGAGGTCCCAGTTGCGACCGTCGATCGCGGCTTGCATGAAGTCGTCGGTCACGCGCACGGAGTTGTTTGCGTTCTGGTACTGGATCGAGTGCGAGTCCTTGCCGTCGAGATCCATGTCGAAGCCGGCCTCGCCGAGAGCACGCGCCTTGCGCTCCTCGAGCGCCTTGCACCAGATGAAGTCACGGACGTCGGGATGGTCGACGTTCAGCACGACCATCTTCGCGGCGCGCCGGGTGGCACCACCGGACTTGATCGTTCCGGCCGATGCGTCGGCCCCGCGCATGAACGAGACGGGACCGGAAGCCGTGCCGCCGCTCTTCAGACGCTCCTTGCTGGAACGGATCTTCGAGAGGTTGATGCCGGCGCCGGAGCCGCCCTTGAAGATGGTTCCCTCTTCGACGTACCAGTTGAGGATGGAGCGCATCTCGTCGTCGACCGCGAGGATGAAACACGCCGAGCACTGCTCTTCGCCCTTAGGCCGCCACCCGACGTTGAACCACACCGGGGAGTTGAACGCGGCCTTCTGGTTCACGAGGAGGTGGGTCAGCTCGTCCTTGAAGACCTGCGCCTCATCGGCGTCGGCGAAGTAGCCGCGCTCGAGACCCTCTTCGTGATAGCGGTTGACGACGCGATCGATCATCTGCTTGACCGAATGCTCGCGCTCGGGTGTGTCGAGACCGCCGCGGAAGTACTTCTGCGCCACGATGTTGGTGGCGTTCTGGGACCAGGACTTCGGGAATTCGATATCGCGCTGCTCGAAGGCGATCTCGCCGGTGCGATAGTTCTTGATGACAGCTTCCCGCAGCTCCCACTCGATCTCGTCGTACGGATGGCTGCCGTCGGTGGTGAAGTATCGCCGGATCTTCAGTTCCGGCTCTAGAGCCGTCGTGGTCGCCGTTCGAGCTGTGGACACTCCTGGATCCCCCCTTATAGACGGGCTCTCAGCGCCCGTCTGCCATGATTTCCAACGTTTGACTGCCGGTCGTAATCCCTAGATGTGGGGTGTCCGTGGCCTTCGGGCACTACATCTTGTGTGAATTACACTATTGTATTTACAGGCAGCGCGGGGCTCGCGTCAAGCGTTTGGCGGCTTTCAGGGGAGCGAAATCTTCGCGCCCGCGGCCGGAGGGGCGCTGAGGCCGTTCAACTCGAGGACCGCGTCCACATAGGCCCGTTTGTCCACGCCCGCAGGGGCATAAGTGACCGCCAGCTCCCACAGTGTCTGGCCCTGGGCGACGACGACGGCCTGAGGGGCTCCGGCGGCGGAGACCACCGCGGTATTTCCCGTTCCGCCGCCCAAGAGCCATCCGGCCCCGATCACGACGAGAACGGCCCCGGTAGCCATCCTGCGCCGCACAACGGCGATGCGCCGCTGACGGCGGACCCGGGCACGCACCCGAGCGGTCGGGAAACGGACGATCTGTCCGGGGCCTGCCGGGACCAGGTCTTCGCTGCGGATCGCCACCTCTATCGCTCCTCTCGGGTCTCTATCATGTGGAACAAGCCTAGGGAGGGGGTGAGACAGGAATCCGGGGCTCATTCCGAACGTCTGTTCGGTACCTTAACCGAACGTGCGTTCGACCGCAAGAGGGGCAATCGAACGTGCGTTCTTGATTTAGCGGCGCCGGTGGCGTAACCTGGCCCGAACGTCAGTTCGCTAAGGAGGAAGAAGATGGTCGACGGCCTCACCGAGCGCCAGCGCCAGACCTTGACCTACGTATCGGAGACCGTTGCCGAGCGAGGCTATCCACCCTCGGTGCGCGAGGTCTGCACCGCCCTCGGGCTCGCTTCCCCCTCCACCGTCCACTCCCACCTGCAGGCCCTACAGCGCAAGGGCTACATCAAGATCGATCCCACGAAGCCCCGGGCGATCGAGGTGCTCTTCGACGCCGAGACCGGACTGCCGCACGAGCGCCGTCCCGTCCGCTCGGTGCCGCTGCTCGGTCGCATCGCGGCCGGCGCGCCGGTGCTGGCAGAAGAGAACGTCGAGGAGATCTACCCGATGCCGGCGGATCTCGTCGGTGACGGCAACGTCTTCATGCTCGAGGTGACCGGCGACTCGATGATCGACGTCGGGATCAACGACGGCGACTACGTGATCGTGCGTCAGCAGCCGACGGCTCACTCCGGTGAGATCGTCGCCGCGATGATGCCCAGCGAGTTCGGGGACGAAGCCGAGGCCACAGTGAAGACGATCCGCCACCGCGGCTCCGCGGTCATCTTCGAGCCCGCCAACGAACGTCTCGAGCCATTCGAGGCCCCCATGGGCACCGAGATCCTCGGCAAGGTCGTAGCTGTCTTCCGCAAGCTCTAGTGCCCCACTAGGAGCCGGCGAGATACTCCGAGAGATCCGGAAGCGCTTCGCTGTCGATGCGCGCCACCAAGTGGGTGCCTTCACCGGTGTAGGACTCCTCGATCACGTCGCCTTCGTCGTGGATCCGGGCGACCAGGTCTCCTCTTTCGAAGGGGATATCTAGGATGACCTCGACCTTCAGCTTCGACAGCTCGACCTCGACCCGCGCCAGCAGATCATCGATACCCTCGCCTTCGATCGCGGAGCAGAAGGCGGCCTCGGGATGCCTCCGCCGCAGACGATCCAGATCTTCAGCATCCAGGAGGTCGATCTTGTTCAGCGCCAGAACGGCCGGCTTGCCGATCACCCCTATCTCGCTGAGGACGGCGTTGACCGCATCGATCTGACGCGCCGGGTCCCCGGTCGCGTCGACGACGTGGAGCAGGATCGTCGCTTCATTCACCTCTTCGAGCGTCGATCTGAACGCCTCGACCAGCTGGTGCGGGAGCTTGCGTACGAAGCCGACCGTGTCGGTCATCAGCACCTCGTGCCCGTCGGGCAGCTCCAGGCGCCTCGTCGTCGGATCGAGCGTCGAGAACAGCTGGTTCTCGACGAGCACCTGCGCGTCGGTCAGGCGGCGCAGCACGGTCGACTTCCCGGCGTTGGTGTAACCCACCAGCGCTACTACCGGGATGCGCGAACGCTGACGTTGCTTGCGCTTGATGAGACGGGTGCGCTCGAGCTCGTCGAGATCGCGCTTCACCCGCTGGATGCGTCTCAGGATGGCGCGCCGCTCGGATTCGAGCTGCGTCTCGCCGGGACCTCTCGTCCCCACTCCCCCGCCAGCGCTGCCTCCGGTGCGTCCACCCATACGAGACAGCACCTCACCCCAACCACGAAGACGCGGCAAGCCGTAGTTGAGCTGCGCTAGCTCGACCTGCAGCTTCCCTTCTGCGGAGCGGGCGTGCTGAGCGAAGATGTCGAGGATCAGGCCTGTGCGGTCGATGATCTTTAGACCTCGCTCCGCTAGCGGGTTCACCCCGGCGAGGTCCTCCAGGTTGCGGCCTTGAGCCGGCGTGAGCTCGTCGTCGAAGATCAGCATGTCGACGTCAAGCGCGTTGGCCAGATCGACGATCTCCTTGATCTTGCCCTTGCCGAGATAGGTCGCCGCGTGCGCCGTATCGCGCTGCTGCACGACACTCTCGAGCACATCCGCTCCGGCGGTGTCGGCTAGTGCCGCCAGTTCGTTGAGTGACCACTCGGCGTCTTCCACCGAGGCGCGCCCGAAGACGGCACCGACAAGGATGGCGCGCTCGCGCTGTGGCCTTGTTGTGTGCCCGTCGCTCTTAGATGAAGGGCTCATCCGGTCGCGGTCAGCGGGCGAGCTTCCTCAGGCGCTCGACGCCCTCTTCCAGACGCTCGTCGGCAAGGGTGAGTGAGAAACGGATGAATCCCTCGCCCGACGGCCCATAGCCGTTGCCCGGAGCGACCACGATGTCGGCCTCGTCGAGCAGGAAGGTCGTGTAGGACTCCGACGTGTGGCCTTCGGGGACCGGGACCCACACGTAGATGGAGCCCTTGGGCGGGGTCACCTCGACGCCCATCGACTTCAGGCCGTCGCATAGCAGATCGCGCCGGTGACGGTAGCGGTCGATGCATTCCTCGAGGTATTCCTGCGGTCCGTCGATGGCGGCCATCCCGGCGCGCTGCACCGCGTCGAAGATGCCCGAGTCGATGTTGGTCTTGAGACGCTTGACCGCCTCGATGGCTTCCGGCGCGCCGGCGACCCAGCCGATACGCCAACCGGTCATGTTGTAGGTCTTTGACAGCGAGTGGAACTCGATCGCGCAGTCCATCGCTCCGTCCACCTCGAGAACACTCGGCGCGACGTAGCCGTCGAAGGTGACCTCGGTGTAGGCGGCGTCGTGTGCCAGCAAGAGGTCGTGCTTCTGGCAGAAAGCGACGACGTCGACGAAGTAGTCCTTCTCAACCACGGCCGAGGTGGGGTTCGACGGGTAATTCAGCCACAGCACCCGGGCACGCTCGAGCACGTCCGCCGACAACGCGCCCAGATCGGGCTTGAAGTCGTTCTCGGGAGCGAGCGGCATCAGCACCGCTTCACCGCCGGCCAGGATCGTGCCGGTCTCGTACACCGGATAACCGGGATCCGGGATCAGGGCCACGTCACCCGGGTCGATGAACGCGACCGGGAGATGGAAGATCCCCTCCTTGGAGCCGACCAGCGGCTGCACGTCATTATCCGGATCGAGCTTCACGCCGAAACGGCGCTCGTACCAACCGGCGACCGACGCTCGAAACTCGGGCATGCCGGTGTACGAGGGGTAGCGATGCGTCCCGGCATCGCCGGCTGCTTTCTGCAGCGCCTCGACGACGTGCGGCGGAGACGGCAGATCCGGGTCTCCTACCCCGAACGAGATGATGTCGGCACCGCGCGCCTTGGCTTCGGCCACCTTGCGGTCGATCTCGGCGAACAGATACGGCGGTAGCTTCTCGATCCTCTTAGCGGTCTTCAATGCTCTCCTTGTCAGATCTCGGTGTGACCCGCGAACGAACGCACTGCGGGGCCGGTCAGGTAAACGGGTTGCCGTTCTTGGAGCGAGCCGCTCCACTCGATCTCGAGGTCCCCTCCGGGAAGCGCAACGGTCAGCTTCTCGTGAGCATCACCCAATAGACGGGCCACGACCCCCACGGCCGCTGCACCGGTGCCACAAGCAAGTGTTTCCCCGGAACCGCGCTCCCACACCCTCATCGTCACGTGCTCGGGTCCCTCGACCCGGAGGAACTCAACATTCGTGCCGTTCGGGAACATCGGGTGGGTCTCGATCTTGGGGCCGAGTTTGGTCACCGGCGCGTGCGCCGGGTCGGAGACGAAGATCACGGCATGAGGGTTGCCCATCGAGACGAGCGCCGCATCGATCTTCTGATCGTCGAGGTCGATCGTCGCCCTCAAAGCATGCTCGCCTTCGGCCTTTGCGGGGATCTCACTCGGCTCGAATATCGGAGCACCCATGTCGACCCTGACCCTGCCATCGTCGAGGACGGTCACGACCTTGCGGCCGGCACGGGTGTCGATCTGCATCTCGGTGGCTTCCGTCAGCCCTTCATCCCGGACGAAAACCGCGAGGCACCGGATGCCGTTCCCGCACATCTCACCGATCGAGCCGTCGGAGTTGATGTAATCCATGAAGAAATCGCCGCCCTCGGTCCCGGGCGCCACCCTGATGACGCCGTCGCCGCCGATGCCGAAACGCCGGTCGCAGAGCGCTCTGACGGTGTCGGCGTCGAGCTTCAGGCGGTCATCCGGGTCGGCGATCATGACGAAGTCGTTGCCGATGCCGTGGTACTTCGAGAATGCGATCTCCATGCCCCTCAGGGTAAAGCCAGTTGGCTTCCACCGCTCCGCTCGGAGCTTGGTCGAGTAGGTTGGTCCCAGGCGGCTGCGGGCAACTTCAGGAGAGTAAGTGACGCCCTTTTCGAAAGGCTCAGGCGTCTGGAGACCAGAGGACCAGAAGAACCTCGTTCTAGTGGATCCAAGCGACGGCTCTAACGATGGCTAGGCGACAAACCAGATGGATATTGCTCGGTGTGGGACTCGTGCTCTTGCTGCAGCTGCTCCTGTCGCAGGCGTGGCCGCGCATCGACGACAACGATCCCCCGCCCCGATTTGAACAACAACTTGGCGTGGCCGCTGCAGTAATAGCGTTTGCTCTCCCTCACGTGGTCGCTGCCATCGCCAGGAGGCGGAACCGCCGATTCTTCACGCTAGCCGGGCTGATGGCGGTCCTGCTGACGCTCACATCGGTCATCTCGCCGTTCACCATGATCCTGTCCATACCGCTGTTTCTGATACCCGGCGCCGTCTACCTGGACAAGGGTCTTCGGGCCACCGATGAAGGCCCAGCACCAACAGGCGCCCTCACCGGGATATGTCTGGTGCTCACCTTTGGCGCGATCGGAGCCTTTTTCCTCACCCAAGACCCTCGCTGCACGATCCTCGTCGAAAGAGACGGCAGGTAGGTTTATGAAACGCCAAGCGAGTGCACCGGTACCGGCACCTCCGGCGAGGTCATGCTGTCCGGCGACGTCATCGAGTGGTCAGGCACGTCTGACACGGTGGCGTGGCACGAGTCATCACTCAGCCTGCTGCTGTCCGGCAGCGTGATCGTCCTATCGCTACGCGCAACGCGCTCACCGGGACCGGCGGACGCACCGACATCCGTCCAACCTGCGGTGAGTCCGCCCTAACGTGCCAGTTAGAAGAACGACTGCCGCAGGGAGGGCACGCGGGGAAGCACCAGCCCTTACGTCGCGCCGCTACATCGCCCCCGCCCGAGCCGAGCTACACCAGCGGCGGGTCAGCCAGGTGCTTGCTAACGAGCTTTCGCCAGCGACGGTGCCGGTAGCGATAGAGGAACTGCGCGAACCAAGCGACAAGCGGCGTCAGTCGACCAGCCTCGATCTCAACGATGTCGTGATAACGAGAGCGATCATCGGTGACACGCTCCACCCGAAGCGTGTGATCCCATCGTTGGACCACACCTCCGTACTCGTGGCTCTTGAGCGTTAACTCGTCGTGGTCGATCAATACCAGCGTCGCGTGATGGCGGTGGAGGGGCATGATGTGAAACAGGAAGATCCAGCCGCTTCCGGACTCACCTTCTCGATACGGCTCCGTCCTCCCTTCTAGCGCGGGCACGCGAAAGATGCCTCGCACGACGTATAGGAAGGACGCAGGGTGCCGTAGAGCGTCCCAAACACGTTCGGCAGGAGCAGGCAGCTCGCTCGATACATGAACCTTTTTCACGTCCCCATTCTCGCGAACAATTGCGTCGACTCTTTCCCCGCCCGAGAATGCATGCCGAGCCCAGCGAGGACCTTTCGAGGGCGGCCTTAAAGCGTGCGGTTGCGTGGAGGAGTTAGGGGGACCTACGGTTGCGCGTTAGCAGGACGGGTGATCCCGGCGCGTATCAGCGCGCAAAAAGCCAGGTAGAGGAAACCACGTAGCCGGTTGGAGCGTCTATTGAAGATGAAACCAAAGGTGGCTTTCTGCCAGGAGATTCAACCCAGACGCAATCTGCATGTGCTCGCCAGGCAGTCCCTCGACCGCTCGTCGAGCGGACCAGAGGGTTCACCTTTAATACCGCTACTGGCAAGGTGTCGAACGAATCCTGTCAGTCATGGAGACGTTGTAGCCACCTTTGGCGCTGGTATCGCTCACCCACTTGCCGCGTGCCTCTCGATAGTTATCGACACACGCTGCGTCCCGTCCCGACCATGACAACCAAGTCCCACCACTCGTTTTCCAATGAAAGGCTTCCCACGGAGTCACCTTGCCGCCCATCGGGCAGTGTTCATCCGCCGTGTCGTCGACGCACTCCAGCTGAGTACTGGCCTCCGGCGAGTCCGACAGTTCTGCCTGGTCTCCGCAACATGTGTGGATCGTTTCCTTCGCAATCTTAAAGTGCCAGCACCAGTTCCGGCCAGACGCGCAACCTGTTGACTTCCTGACGAGACCTCTGTTGGTGCCACTAATCTCAAAGAAAACGACGTATGCCCTTTCTCCTGCGGCTAGGGCAGGTGGGGCAATGGAGGCGAGCAGAGCAAGTGGCACGAAGGCTGCTATCAGGGCGATCCCGAAAAATCGACTATTTGTCGTCAAAGCGTTCCCCGATAGGTGGCTCCGGCGGCTTTCGCTTTCCCCATAGCTGGACATTCAGTTGAATTCCCGCAGCGTCGACGACGATTCTTCCTGCGACGTGCTGCCCTCCGGCCGGCGATGGTGTCCCATCACCATAGACAATTGGTCCTGACACAGTGAAGTCGCCCCTTACAAAAATGATATAGATAGGCCGACTCTGTTCCTCCGGCTGTCTTTGCTCGCCAGCGGCGTTGCTCTGCTCAGAGCTTCGCCATGAACGAAGGCTCGTTCGATATCGTCCGTAAACCTCCTCGGCGTTCCCGAACTCCGCCTGGAACTCATCCAGTGCCCTCCGTTCCACATCTTCGGGTATTCCTCCCTGTTCATAGGAGGGAGTCGGGGAAGGCAATGGCGTAGTCGCGGACGGCGAGGGACCTCCACACGCAATAGGGACAGCGAACACAAGCAGCAGCAGGTAAACCAAGAGGCTCGATCCAGATTCGCCTCGTTTGGAGTCCATGGCGGCGTTATACTAAGGGTTTACTCTGGCGACCGCGACTGTTACGGCGCTGCCGAACGGCTGCCATGAGCCGCTGAGGGAGACGCAGAGCGGCCAGAGTGGATAGACCTGTCCCCGAGAGCCAGGACCACAACCGTCTGCTCATCGACGCTCTGAACGCGTAACCGCAGGTCGCAACCGCTAGATCACAACTGGGTCAGTGGACCTGTTTAAGGCTGTCGAGGCCATGCCCCCCGGAGCCCGCCGTTCGGCGGTCCGCTTTCCTCCAGTGTGGCGGACAGCGGCTCTCCCGGCTGAAGGTCGGCAGCGATCGGCGCTTCGCGCGGTTACTTGTGGCCGATGCGGGGAGCAATAGGCTGGCCCGGTCGAAGGCGACTAGTTCGCAGGGCGAGGAGCGAGGACATTGCATGGGTTTTCGATCTCGATTTCGGGCGAAGCCCGACCGTCCGCCCGAAGTCGCAGCCGAGCTGGCGAGGACCGACTGAGGACGGCTCTTTCAGCATCCATGGACGCGCAACCTTCGCCGTTGACGTAAGGGGTAGCGACCCTACGGTGGCGTCGTAAGGAATGGCTAGTTTTGGAGCGCAGGCTGCGCCCAGAGAGTTGGTGAAGCCCGCTGGGTCGCCAACCATCGACGCTTCCGCTACCGTCTTTCGATGGCGGACAACGTTCGGACTGAGCTCGTACGTCAAGGTCAAGACCCAGACTGGAGATTGGCATGGGAGGAGTACCTCTCGCCCGACTCCCGACAAGAGGTCGAAGCAGCACTTAACGAACGACGTCGAGTCAATAACCCTGAGTTATTGGACTTTGCGCAAGGCCTCGCACACCGCCGTCTTCGATACTTCCGATGGTCCTTAGCTCTCGCCCCTCTCCACATCGGCCTCGTTGCATTGTGGATATACGCAACGTGCTTCATCGCAGACCCCCCTCAAGCATGGTGCTGGTTCTACATGGGGGTAGGTCTGCTGTGGCTCTTTGTCGCCCCGTTTCTCATCAGCCATAAACGCTCCCGTCTTCAGGACGCTTTGAGCGCGAACTCAGATCCGCCAGCCTGAGATCACAGCGCGCACCGACCGACCGAAGCCCAACCCGCCGACCGGGAACGCAGCCGAGCGAAAGCGAGGACCGTTCCCGGTCGGCTTTTCAGGATCCATGGACGCGCAGGACTCACGGTTGACCGTAGGAGCGGCCGCCCTAATGGGTCTGGATCACCTCGAGTGAGAGAGTGGTCTCCACAGCCGCCGGAGGGTGATCACCCAGTCCGCCCGGGGACCCGATCCCTAACGTTAGATCGTGACCCTTCCGGTTGCCGGGGAGATTGACGGCCGGTGGGATAAGCTGTCGCACTCCAAGATCGCGAGCGCGCTTCGACGCGCCGGACGGTCACGCAGGATCGAGGCCAGCGCCGAGAAGGATCCAGCAGGCGCTTCGATCCCCGCAACCGCATGCCGGCGCCGGCCTGAGCGCCGCCTTCGGGACCGTGGTCTCCTCGCTGGTCGAGCTGATCGCCTCTTTGAACGAGCGTATCGCCGCGCTCGAGGCGGAGCTGGAACAGCATTTTGAGAGTCACCCGGACGCCGAGATCCTTACGAGTCTGCCTGGACTTGGCGTGGTCCTCGGCGCCGGGTGCTAGGCGAGTTCGGCGATGACCGCACCCGCTTCCGCGATGCTAAATCGAGAAGGAACTACGCGGGCACGTCCCCGATCACCAAAGCGTCGGGGACACGCCGGGTGGTGCTGGCGCGTTTCGCTCGCAACGGGCATCTCTTCGATACCTGCTATCAGTGGGCCTTCTGCTCTCTGACCTTGTCACCGGGGGCACGCGCTCACTACGACCGGCAACGAGTCAAGGGAAAGACGCACAGCCAGGCTCTTCGCAGCCTCGCCAATCGCCTCGTTGGAATCCTCGACGGCTGCCTCAGACATCGCCAGATCTACCGGGAAGAGATGGCTTGGGGAGAGAGGCTCGCTCTCGCGGCTTGACAGTTACGGCCGTGGGATATCTAACCCTGAGGAGTGGCGGGGTCGACCGGGACACGGAGGTCGATCGCTAGGGCAGACCCAAAGCCTCACGGAAGAAGGCAGTGAGCGCCCCGGTAAGCCCGGCCCCAGTCGCGTCGAGCCATTCGATGCGGGGGTCGCTGCGGAACCAGGAATCTTGGCGCCTGACGAACCGCTTGGTGGCTTTCACGATCTCGGCCTTGGTTTCTCCAGCGGGGGCAGCTGGGTTGTCGAGGATCTGCTTGTAGCCGAGCGCTTGGCGCGCCGTTGGACCGAGCGGTCTTCCGCTCAGGGCGGCAACCTCGGCGGCGAACCCCTGCTCGAACATCTCGTCCACCCGCGCTGCGACCCGATCGTAGAGATCGTCTCGATCCCTTCTTAGGCCAACCATCGCCAGGTGGTATCGGCTCTCGTAACGCTCCCAAGCGTCGTTGTCCGAGAACGGCCTGCCGGTCAGCTCGATGACCTCCAGCGCCCGCACGGTTCTGCGCGCGTTGCCCGGTTCGATCTTGGCGGCGGCTGCCGGGTCGAGCTCGGCGAGGCGGGCATGTAAAGCCTCGGCGCCGAGGCTCTCTGCCTCTTCTTCGAGGGCGCTGCGAACCTCGGCGGAGCGAGGTGGGAACTCGAGGTCGTCGACCACCGCACGCAGATAGAGGCCGGATCCGCCGACGAGCAGCGGCAGCCTCCCGCGCCCAAAGATGTCTGCGATGGCCGCGCGAGCGAGCTCCTGATAGTCCGACACCGTGACGGGCTCGGCCGGATCCTTGATGTCGAGAAGATGATGAGGAACGCGTTGTTGCATGGCCGCGTCGGGCTTGGCGGTACCGATGTCCATCCCACGGTAAATCTGCATCGAGTCGACGGACACGATCTCGGCGTCGAGAGCCTCGGCTACCTCGAGCGAGACCGCCGTCTTGCCGACAGCGGTAGGGCCGACTATCGCAGCCACCTTCGTTCTGTTTTCCGCGCTCGGAACCGGTTGAATAGCAACCGCATTCTGTGTAAGAAACGGGGTCATTTGCAGGTCGCTATTGGGTAGCCGACGCCGGCCGGCGCGTCGTAGGCGTGGACGTTGCTGCTGCGGTCGCCGAAGAGGAGCGCCCAGACGTGGAGCGGGCCGGTCGAGCAGGTGCCGCCAACCCGGAAGAGATCGTCGGCGATGTCCGCGATCGCGGCGTTGTCGGTGGCGAGCGCATCGAGCACCGCGTCGTCAAAGGCACGGCCTTCGGGCAACTCGGTGAGTGGCGCCCGAGGCGTGACCGATGCGGCGCCGTGCACAGAAGCCACGACCGCGATGTCTAGGTTCTCGGATAACTCGATCAGAACCTCGGCCAAGCCGTTGGCTTCTTTCCGGGCCTCGTCGATCGAACCCCTAGGTGAGGGGCCGGTCGATTCGGCGAACGTGCAGGTGACGATCGACCCGGGATCCTCCGCATGAACGAGCGCTCCGGTGGCGCCATGGTCCAGCGGTTCATCCACCAGCGGCCTCCCCCATGCGTCTGCGATGCGTTGAGCAAGCTCCCTGTCCACGGTCGCGGAGACCGAGATGCCGAGCGAACCGAAGGCATCCAGGTTGCCTTCGCCACTCGAGCTCACCCCGGTCGCCCTGCCGTGCGGCGAGAGCACGACGACCGGGCAACCGAGTTGGGAGATCTCCTTCCACGCGGCGCGCGCTGCCTCCGCAAGCGCGATGCATGAAGGGTCGCCCTTCAACGCGACGAGAGGGGCGTGTGGAACGATGGCCCCGCCTCTCAGCATCGGTACGTGCTCACCGGCCCCTTCTCTGGGATCGCCGGCACCTCGCCCGAGGTTCGGTTGACAGCCTGGCGGGCGGCACTAGCCGCAGGAGGAGCAACCCGCGCCCGTGCTTGCGAGCGGTAGTGACAGCGAGCGGCGCGCCGGAGTCGTCTTGGCTCCTGCGACCAACCTGCCTTCGAGATGGTGGGTGCTGGCACGGGTGATCTCGACCGTACGGAACGACCCACCCTCGGCGCCGTCGGATGGGAAGTGCACGAGCTTGTTGGAGCGCGTGCGGCCGGTGAGGCGGGTGGGGTCCTTCTTGGAAGGGCCTTCGACGAGCACCTCTTCGACATTGCCGACGCGGGCTTCGTTGTGCTCGCGGGAGATGCGGTCCAGCAGGGCGGCCAGCCGATCGTAGCGCTCCTGCACGACCTCTTTCGGCAGGTGACCCTCCATGCCGGCTGCCTCTGTCATCGGACGGGGCGAGTATTGGAAGGTGTAAGCCGCGTCGTAACGCACCTCCTCTACCAGTGACATCGTTGCGTCGAAATCGGCCTCGGTCTCGCCGGGGAACCCCACGATGATGTCGGTGGTGATGGCGACGTTCGGGATCGCGGCTCGCACCATCGCAACCTTCTCGAGATACTTGGTGCGGGAGTACGCGCGCTTCATGAGCTTCAACATCCGGTCGGAGCCGGCTTGAACCGGCAGATGGATGTGCTCGCACACGACCCGGCAATCGGCCATGGCGTCCACTGAATCCTGCTTGAAGTCCTTGGGGTGGGGGCTCGTGAAGCGCACGCGCTCGAGTCCCTCGACCTGATCGAGAGCACGCAAGAGCTTCGAGAACATCGGCGTGCCGTCCAGATCACGCCCATAAGAGTTCACGTTCTGTCCGAGGAGCGTCACCTCGACGACCCCATCGGCAACGAGACCCTCAACCTCGTGAACGATGTCACCGAGGCGGCGGGAGATCTCCTTGCCGCGCACCGCCGGCACGATGCAGAAGGTGCAGGCGTTGTTACACCCGATAGAGATCGACACCCAGGCATGCCACGGTAAGTTCCGGCGCGCCGGAAGCGCCGAGGGGAACGCCTCGGTCTGCTCGAGGATCTCGAAGGAAGGACCTTCATCGGACTCGCGCAGCAAACGCGGCAGGCTGGCCAGATTGTGTGTGCCCAGCACCACGTCCACGTACGGAGCGCGTTCCTGGATCGAGGCCCGGTCCTTCTGGGCGAGACATCCGCCGACCACGATCTTCATGTCGGGCCGGCGGTCCTTGATCGACTTGACATGACCGAGGCTGCCGTAAAGGCGCGTATCGGCCTTCTCGCGGATACAGCAGGTGTTGAACAACACGACCGAGGCATCGTCGGGGGCAGAGGCCTTCGCGTAGCCCTCTGCCTCCAACATGCCGGCCATGCGCTCTGAGTCGTGTTCGTTCATCTGGCACCCGTAGGTGGTGATGAAGTACGTGCGCTCGTTCATGTCCTTCACAGTAAAGCTTCCGGTGCTACCGGCTTCTACTTGGCGTACGAGCTCGAGCGGGTCTCCCGGATCGTCATGATCTTGATCTGGCCGGGATACTGCAGCTCTTCCTCGACCTTCTTGGCGATGTCCCGGGCGATCACCTCGGCCTGCAGATCGTCCACATCGGTCGGCTTGACCATGACCCGCACCTCGCGACCGGCCTGCATCGCGTAGACCTTCTCGACGCCGGGGAACTCCATAGCGATGGCTTCAAGACGCTCGAGGCGCTTGACGTAGGTCTCGAGGGTCTCGCGCCGGGCACCCGGACGAGCACCGGAGATCGCGTCGGCCACCTGGGTGATGACGGCTTCGATCGTGCGTTGCTCGACCTCGTTGTGATGGGCCTCGATCGCGTGGCAGATCTCGGGCTTCTCCTTGAGCCGCCGGGCGATCTCGGCGCCGATCAGTGCGTGGCTCCCCTCGACCTCATGCGTGACGGCCTTGCCGATGTCGTGCAGCAAGGTGCAGCGCTTGGCTGCCTGGATGTCCGAGCCGATCTCGCCGGCGATCATCCCGGCGATGTGAGACGCCTCGACGGAGTGCTTGAGGACGTTCTGGCCGTACGAGGTACGGAACTTGAGACGCCCGATCACGCGCACGAGCTCGGGATGCATGTCGGTGATGCCGGTCTCGAGCACCGCCCACTCGCCGCCCTCTCGGATCTCGCGCTCGATGGCCTCACGGGACTTCTCGTGGATCTCTTCGATACGGGCAGGCTGGATGCGCCCGTCCCCGATCAGTTTCTCGAGGGTCAGGCGGGCCATCTCGCGCCGGATCGGATCAAAGCAACTCAGCACCACTGCCTCGGGCGTGTCGTCGACGATGAGATTCGTACCGGTGGCGGCCTCGAAGGCTCGGATGTTGCGGCCTTCTCGTCCGATGATGCGGCCCTTCATGTCCTCGTTCGGGAGGGTGATGGTGGTGACCGTGGCCTCGGTGGTGAGCTCGGAGGCCACCCGCTGCATGGCTATCGCCACGATCTTGCGGGCGCGCCGGTCGGCTTCCTCCCTGGCCTGAGCCTCGACATCGCGCACGACCACCATGGCGTCGCGCTTCGCCTCGTCCTCGATCTGCTCGATAAGGCTCTGCTTGGCGGCGTCGGCGGTCATCCCCGCGACCCGCTCTAGCTCGGAGCGAGCGCGGTCGGCCAGCAGATCCAGCTCGGCGCGCGCCTGTTGAAGATCGGCTTCCTTGTCCTCGACCGCCTGCTCCTTGCGGTCGAGCGAGGTCGCCCGGTTATCGAGCGCCTCCTCGCGCTGCGCGATGCGATCTTCTTTCTTCTCGAGGTCGGCCGAGCGACGCTTGAGGTCGGCTTCGGCCTCGTTGCGCATCTTGAAGATCTCGTCCTTGGCCTCGACGAGTGCCTCGCGACGCTTCGTGCTTGCGTCCCGTTCGGCGTCCTCCAGGATCGACCTGGCCCGCACCTCGGCAGAGGTGGCTTGTTTCTCGGCCTGGTTCTTCCGGACGGCGTAACCGATTCCCGCACCCGCGAGGAGGCCCAAGACGAGACCGATCACGATCTCCATCGTTGGCTCCTTTCCCAGAGTCACCTCTGGAGGCAGCCACGGCATCACACCGGGCTACACACCCGGTACGGTCGCTCAAAGACCCACGCTGCCGGCTACGACAGAGTGGCGAGTCCTCCCATTGGCATGGGCGGCGTCAGGAACAAAAGCCCTGGTAGAAACCCATCTCCGGTGGTCGAAAGCATCGTTATCACTAGGTCCTTGATCGTTCGTACCGTTGAGGTGAGACGTAAGTTCAATTGATATGTCTCAGCCCCACCATCGTACGCCCGAGTGAAGAACTTCGCGGCCATTCCTCCCACATCCGGATCGAGCCGGGGAGCTAGTCCCAGCCCTCAGGTGGGAGAACCTGGGTGACGGCCGCCTCGGCGACCTCGTAGTCGTACCCCCGCCGGGCCAGCATCTGCTGGATAGCGCTCGCCTGCTCCCGGAGCGGCTTGTGGCTCACCCGGCGGAGATAGCGGGTGGCCAGCTCGACCGCTCCGGAGCGCTGCACCTCATCGAGACCGCTCAGCGCCTCGGCGATGACGTCCGAGGCGACGCCCTTGCCCCGCAGCTCGCTCTCGAGGGCCCGGCGGCCTTTCTTGTCGCCCCGCTCCTCGACCCAGGCGGCGGCGAAAGCGGCGTCGTCCAGCAGTTCGAGCTCGTAGAGCCGGGCGACGACCCGATCGATGACCGCCGGATCTGATCTGCGCCCGAGTTTCTGGCGGAGCTCGGCTTCGGAGTGGGAGCGGCGGGACAGGAAACGTCCCGCCGCTTTCATCAACTCGTCGTAGTCGTCATCCTCGTCGGCGACCGGCTCGGCCTCAGAGGCATCGAGGTCGGGCACCGCGAACAGATGCACCACCCCAGCCAGCTTGTCGCTGACCGGGGTCCCCTGATCGCCGGGGCCC
This sequence comes from Actinomycetota bacterium, assembly GCA_051001455.1. Lineage (GTDB taxonomy): Bacteria > Actinomycetota > CADDZG01 > CADDZG01 > WHSQ01 > JBPCNH01. Next base: position 44,560 of record JBPCNH010000039.1, on the reverse strand, counting down.
ATGGTTAGGAGGCGTCTGCGGCGGCCGGCGGTGCCTCGGTGTCGGCCCCATCTTCGGCATCCTCGGTGGCCAGCAGGCCCAGCTTGTCCTTGATCTTGAGCTCGATCTCGGTCGCGATATCCGGGTTCTCGGCGAGGAACGTCTTGGCGTTCTCCCGGCCTTGACCGAGCTGGTCGTCCCCGTAGATGAACCACGCACCGGACTTGCGCACGATGCCGTGCTCGATCGCCACGTCGAGGAGGCTTCCCTCCTTGGAGATACCGAACCCGTACTGGATGTCGAACTCGGCCTTCTTGAACGGAGCGCTCACCTTGTTCTTGACGACCTTCACCCGCACCCGGGAACCGACCACCTCGGCGCCGTCCTTCAGCGAGTCGATGCGGCGAACGTCCATGCGCACCGACGAGTAGAACTTGAGGGCGCGCCCACCGGGGGTGGTCTCAGGTGAGTTGTGCACCATGATCCCGTCGGCGAAGTAATTGTGCGTTCCCTCGACCTCGAGGTCGAAACGATTCATCGAACGCGTCTCCGGCTTCTCGTGGATGTCCGTGATGATCGTCGGCACCAAGCCGTAGCTCCTCCCTTTGAACTGAGGAGAGACGGCGAATCGGCCACGGAACTCAGGCAACAACTTGTATTCCATCGTTGGGTGTACGTACGGAGCGATGATCTGCTGGAACTCCTCAGCAGCCAACTTGCCGAGCACGATGGTCGCCTTCTGGCGAACCGACGTCAGCCGGACATCCAGGTCCCACGTGTCTCGTAGGTAGGAGACGATCCGCTCACGGGTCTCGGGCGTCATCGCTTGAACGCAGATCTGAATGCGGGCCGATGTCTGAGCCTCGTCACGAACATCAAGGTGGCCGTCATCCATGTACCAGAGAGCGAGCGACAACGGCGTGAGACTCTTCAGATAATCCCAACTGAACTCTTTCTTCTTTCCATCGCCGTAAACCTCGTGACGCAGTTCCTGTAATCCGACGGTGGGCGTCAGATCGGCGAACACGGCCCCTTCCTCGTTGATCGTGCGGCTCATCGGGATATTGCCGAAGAGAGAGCACTTCCAGTCGAGGTAGTCCGCCTGCTTAGCGCCATGCCCCATCCGGAAACGCACACCTGCCGGCGCTCCCGCCTTCCGGCGGCTCTTGACGGACAGGGCGCCGTCGCCCATGAGCGCCCCATGGATCACTTCCATCTGGAAGTCGCTGTACAACTCGGGAGCCGCCAGGAGGACGCGGTCACCAACGACCAGCTCTTGAGCCTCGACCCACCCGAGAGGAGTGGCTATCTGGTGATTAGGGGTCACCGCGAACTGCGCTTTACCGTTCCCGCGCGCGCTCACCGCTGTGAACTGCAAGAAGCGCTCGGTCTTGCCGTTGTTGAACCAGTTCACTACCTTCCGAGGTTCGACCTTGCCGGTCTCGAAGTTGTAGGACAGCACCTCGACCGGCATCTTCTGATTGACGATCTTCCCGATGGGCTCCTGCGAGCCGTCGGCGAGCGTGACGCGGGTCCCATAAGAAAGGCAGCCGAACATGACCCCGATCTTCTCGCGCAGTTGGTTGATGAAGATGAGGATCGTTTGCGAGCGGTTGACGTTACCGGCCAGCTTGCGGAGCGCCTGCGACATGAGGCGCGCCTGCAGTCCGACGTGCGTGTCGCCCATCTCGCCTTCGATCTCGGCGCGCGGCACCAGCGCAGCGACGGAGTCGATGACGATGACATCCATCGCTCCGGAGCGCACGAGGGTGTCGGCGATCTCGAGACCTTGCTCACCGGTGTCGGGTTGCGAGACCAGGAGATTGTCGATGTCCACCCCGACGGCCTTCGCGTAGCTCGGGTCGAGAGCGTGCTCGGCATCGATGAAGGAGACGAGCCCGCCGCTCTTCTGCGCCTCGGCGATGACATGCAACGCGACCGTAGTTTTTCCGCTCCCCTCGGGACCGTATATCTCGACGATCCGGCCGCGCGGGAGTCCTCCCACGCCTAGAGCGAGGTCGAGAGCCAGCGAGCCGGTCGAGATAGCCTCGATACCGGTCTGGACCGAGTCGCCGAGGCGCATGATGGCGCCCTTGCCGTGCTGCTTCTCGATCTGAGCGAGAGCCATGTCGACGGCGGAGTCCCTACCCTTGCCGCCGCGTCCGAGATCGCGGACCTGGTCCCGACTGGTGCTGCTTCTCACGCTCGCCATCCTGGTTCCTCCTTGGTCGGCCGCCGTACCTGATGGCCAGAAACTAGTGACGAGGTACGACAAGTTAGAGGCAGCCTAATCGAACACCTGTTCGATAGTCCAGCATTCCCGGGACCAGAATCACCCGACCGTAACTACGGCCCTGTCATTCTAGAGCGCGTTCGGGCCGAAAGCGAATCTGTGGAGCATGTTTTCCGCTCTCTAGAACCCCATGTAGGGGGGTCTACCGTCCTCAAAACGCTTTAGCGGACTACGTAGTCCTTCTCGGTGGCGAAGGCATCGGCGATGTAGGTCTGCGGGCCGATGTGCACGTGGGCATCGACGTCCTCGGTGCCCGGCGGGCCCGTGCCGGAGATCTTGGTCCCCTTCTTGGCGCCGATGTCCTTGAGAGGAACGAGCATCGAGATGTAGCCGTCGGCGGAATCGTAGGTGCCCTCGAGGTCTCCCAGCTGGTTGAAGGTGCCGTCGACGAGCTCGAAGAGGAGGAAGCGGGGGTTCTGGTTGTTGACGTAGGCCTCGGCAACGAAGGTGCGGTTCTTCACATCGAACGCCCATTGGATCCCGGGGAGCTGCGGGTATCCACCGATCGCCGGAAGCATGCCGTCGACCCCGATGTGGACCTCGAGGTTCTTGCTCGCCTTGCCGACGGCCAGGTAGGTGACGTCGAGCGCAGGAGGCCCGTCGCCGGCCGGATCCTCACCGAGGATCGTCATCTTCGTCTCGGCCCCCGCCGTTGTGACCGGGAAGACGGATGCAACGAGGGCGAACAGAACGGAGCACAGCAGGATTTTCTTCATGACGCGAGGGTTCGCCGCCGGCCATCCAAGTCCTTGCGGGATCTTCAGATGACCCCGGCTCCGACCCTGGAGACGGGAGCGGCGCTGTGGTCGTCACCTCCACGCAGGGCGAAAGCGCCCACGAACGCGGCTATGGCCATCGCGATCAGGACGACGCTCACGACCGGCTTCACGGTCTTCTGGAAGAAGAAGATGACGCCGAGGACGAACATCGCCCCTCCCAGCAAGAGGACTTCGATGTTCGGCCCGGCGGCTCCGGACGTATGGGCGAGCAACATCTAGGGACCTTTCTTCAGGCCACGAGTGGTTGCGCCAGCAACCACAACGTGGTGATCGTGTAAACGGACATCAGTACGGTCAGCGCGTACTGGCTCTTGACCGCGGCTCCGGGCGTGGGGGCCAGACGAAGGGCGATCCTGTGTCCCGCGAGCACGGCGATTATGTGACCGCCGACGATCAGGGCGATCTCGACGAACCATACGAACTGAGGCGAGGGGAAATACCAGAGCAACGCGTCGGACGTGCCGAACAGGTTCCATCCGCGGTGGATCGGGTCCGAGAGCGACCGCAACATCTCGGGGAAGCCCGTCATCACCAGCGGAGCATTGTGGGCGAGCACGTAAGCGATCCCGATCGGCACCAGCGACCATCCCAGATGACGCGCTACGTCATGAAGTGCGAACCGGTCGCCGAACCAGCGGCGCGCCGCGAGCACGGCGGCCATGAAAGTCAACCAGAACGGGACGATCAGCGCGAACAACGACAGCGTGGCGAGAAGCAGCTCGGGAAGCTCACGCAGACCGGTAACGCGCATGGCCGTACTCCAACCGACGGTCTCGCTGAGGTTGTCGTAAGTGGTGGCTCCCAACATCACGAAGACGCTCGCATAAAGAGGCCAGGGCATCGGGCGCTCTTCATCGAGATCCGCGACGAGACTCTTCGAGAAGATGCCGTCAGGGGTCAGACGGAGCGGCGCCGAGCGAGCCGCTAAACCGAACAGGATGCTGAACGGATCGACCAACGGCCACCGGGCGCCGAGCCGGGCGCGTAAGGCCAAGACGAAGAGCGAGTAAACGATCAGGGCGACGACGACCCACACCGCGTCGAAACCGACACCGGAAGCGAGCTCGAACCAGAACAGAACGAATACGAGGAGCGGTCCGAGCCACCACGGTGGGACGAGGTTCTTCTCGGTCTCTTCGGTGTCCTCCAGCCTGTAGAAGCGCTCGATGGTCGCCCACGGATCGATGGCCTCCCACGTACCGGCCACCACCGCGCTCACGAGCGTGATCCCGACGACGCCGCCGACCCAGAACAACAGAGTGGTGAACGTGATGCCGTCTTCGAGCGCAAGCAGGCCCGATACAAGCGCGAGCAACAGACCGGCAAGCCCCACCACCCGCAGCACCCGGATAACGACGCGTGCCGCGCCGGGGCCGGCCAGCCGGCGATCCGGATGCAGGGGCGCGTCGCCCTTCGCGAGCGCACGGATGATGAAGGACGCCGCCACGGTCGCTGCGGCCCCGAACAGGTAAGCCCAGAGAGGGATGGGCAGCTCGTAGACCTGGCCTACGCCGTGTGCGAGGAGCAAAGTGCCTAGGCCCCTCCGCGCCGAGCGAGTAGGGCTATACCGACAACGGCTACACCCGCGACAGCGAGCACCGGGACGATCGGGAAGGTGTCGTCCGACCCACGCACGGGACCCTCGTCTATGGCCAACCCGTCCTCATCATCGTCGTCGGGCTCGCGGATGGTCGCATCCGGTTCCGCTTCTGCAGTGCACTGTCCCTTTACTCGGAACCCGAACGAGCCCTCTGTCTGATGCCCGTCGTCGGCAGATACGATCTCGTATCCCACGCGCCACCGGCCCTTCCCCGCGCTCTTCTTGGGGACCGCATGGATAGAACGTCCGTCGACGTACGTTGCCTGCGTCACGTCGATGCCGCAGCCGTCGAACACGGTGATCGTGGAACTCTCCACCGGCGCCTCGCTAAGGACGATCTCTATGTGCTGCGGCTTGTTATCGAGCCGGTCGCCCTTGACCGGGTCGCTACTAACGTAGTCGCCGTGAGCGGCAGCAGGTGCGACCAACAGCAACGCGACGAGCGCGCCGAGACACAAGCCGATGCAGGTTCTGGTCGCGCTGCTCAAATTCGCCTCCCTAGATGGTCAGAAACCTCAGCCTAATGCGACGCGTTTCCATATCTCGTAGCGCGCCCCTCGGTTCGAGAGATGACTCCGATAGACGACGAGGTGGGCCACAGAGAACACCGGAAGGTCCTCGAAAGATATCTCCGCGGCGCCGGGTGGGACGGGGGCTGGAACCCTCAATCGCGCCAGCGTCAGATGGGGGGCGTAGGCACGCTCCTCCGGCGCGAACCCGAGCGCGCGGGCGCCGGCTTCCAGCTCCGCGTTCAGGCCGGCACTCACGCCGGTGGGATCCTCGATCCCGGCCCACAGGACGCGCGCCCGGCGGAGACGAGGGAAGGCACCGAGGGCGCTGAGACGGACCTCGCCCGGGTGATGGGCGGCGGCTACCTCCTCACACAAACCCTTTAACGCCTCGAGACGACCCTGTGGGGTCCGTCCGAAGAAGCGGAGCGTCACGTGCTGATTCTGCGCGGGGATCCAGCGGGCGTCGGGCAGCGAGCGGCGCAGCGCAACCATTCGAGAGCTCACCTCCTCGAGGATGTCGGCCGGCACATCGAATGCCGCGAACAACCTGAGCGAGGGCTCTTCGGTCATCCTTCCTCGGACAGAAGAAGGCGCCGACCGAGGTCGAGAGCCGCGCTCGAGGCGATCGCCCTGATATTGGCGCGGTCTCCGTAACCCCTGATCTTCCTGACCTCGGTACGCCCGGCCAAGGTCGCGCCGACGTAAACGGTCCCAACCGGCTTGCCCTCCTGCTCCGCAGGACCGGCGACACCCGTGGTGGAGAGACCCAGATCGGCACCGAAAGCTCCCGCGGCGGCTTCGGCCATGGCCGCGGCCGCATCCTCGCTCACCGACCCGGGGCCTTTGAGTATGGCGTCATCCACCCCTGCGACGTCGCTCTTGGTGGCCGTCGCATAGGTGACGAAACCACCGCGGAAGAAGTCGCTCGATCCTCCCGCTGCGGATATCTGCGCGGCCAGCTCACCGCCGGTCAGAGATTCACATGCCGCGACGGTCATACCTCGCTCGCGCAACAACTCACCGACCAGGCCCGCGAGCTCGCTGCCTTCTCCTTTGACCGCGGCATCGCCGAGCCGGCCACGTATCTCCTCCTCGACCGGACGGATCAACGCGATCGCCGCCGCATCGTCGGACGCCTTGGCGGTCAAGCGCACCCGCACGCGGCCGCCCCCGGCCAAGTAAGCGATGGTGGGATTGGTCTGCGCGCCGACGATGTCAGCGATCAACTCGTGAGTATGTGACTCCCCCAATCCCATGACGAGGATCTCGCGACTGACGATCGCCGCATCCCCGGCGCGCCGGCGCAACTCCGGGATCACGCTCTTGTCGAGCATCGCTCGCATCTCCCACGGGACACCGGGCAACGCGAACAACAATGAACCATCATGCTCGACCCCGAAACCGGGAGCGGTGCCCTCGGGAGGGATCGGCAGGGCGCCTTCTGGAACATCTGCCTGACGAAGGTTCTCCTCGGGCATGTCGCGGCCCAGCCGGTCGAAGACGGCGCGGATCTGCCGGGCGAGATCGTCATCACGGACCAAAGGACGTCTCGTGAGTTTCGAGACCGCTTCGCGTGTGATGTCGTCGGGGGTCGGGCCCAGCCCACCCGTCACGATCACTACCTCGGAGCGGGCCGACGCACTCCGAAGAACATCCACGATGCGCTCGAGGTTGTCACCGACGACGACATGGTGATGGATGTCGATGCCCGCCGCCGCCAACGACTGCGAGATTTCTTGTGCATTCGTGTTGGCGATCTGGCCGAGGAGCAGCTCGGTGCCGACGGAGATGACTTCTGCCTTCAATCAACCACCCGCGACCTGTTCTTCTGGGCCGCCACGAAGTACTCGCCCCCCGACCACAGCGTGACGGCGAGACCGATCGCGATAAGAATCCAGTGTCCGGCGTTCAGGTCCTGCCACGGAAGTAACCACCACCCGATCATCGCGATCTGCGCGACGGTTTTCAGTTTGCCCAACGGGGATGCGGCAAGCGTCCCTCCACCATGCACGATCTGCGTCCGCAGGATCTGCACCGCGATCTCGCGCGCCGCTATCAATAGAGCGACCCACAGAGGGAAAGAGCGGGTGTCGAACAGCACGAACAGGGCGGCTCCGACGAGCAGCTTGTCCGCGAAAGGGTCGAGGAACTCCCCTATGCGCGAGATCGCTCCCTGGCGGCGGGCCAGGTACCCGTCGACGAGATCGGACAACGAGGCGACCAGGAAGACCACGAACGCGGCGACGGCGGCTCCGCTCGTGTCGCCGTAGGAGAGCCACAGGAACACCGGAACGAGCGCGATCCGCGCCGTCGTGATGGTGTTCGGGAGATTCATGGGAGGCAGCGTACCCATCCGGCCGGGCGGGACTAACGAGACGCCGGCGGAGGCGCCCGATGGAGGCGAGCCCGGCCGAAAAGACCAGGCACCCACGACAGGCCCCATCTCTCGTAGGCTGTAGGACGGCTACAAGAGGCCGATCTATCAAGGAGGGTGCAGCTTGAATAGAACAGAGCTCGTCCAGGCCGTCGCCGAGCGCTCCGGCCTGAGCGCCAAAGATGCCGACGCCGCGGTGAAGGGCTTCTACGAGGTGGTCGCCCGGGCGGTTTCCCAGGGGGACAAGGTCATGATCCCCGGTTTCATCTCGTTCGAGCAGACCGACAGGGCTGCCCGGACCGGACGGAACCCCCAGACCGGCGAAGAGATCCAGATCGCGGCCACGAAGGCGGTAAAGATCTCCGCAGGCTCCAAGCTGAAGGCGATCGCCGCCGGCAAGGAGCAGGCGCCCTAAGCACCCGTTGGCGTAGATCCGATCACAAGGGGCGGCTGTGGCCGCCCTTTGTCGCGCCAAGCCTGCATTACGCTGACCCCCGATGTCGACCGACGAGCTGCACTCTGCCGTTGCCACCCGCCTGGCGGGTATCGAGCAGCGCTACACCAGCAAGCGCCGGGCCCTCGTAGACGTCCTGGCGCGCTCCGGGCGGCCTCTCACGATCCCCGACATCCTCGAGGTGGCCGGCGCCCTGCCGCAGTCGTCCATCTACCGGAACCTCGCGGTCCTCGAAGAGGCCACCGCGGTCCGCCGGATCGCGAGCGCCGGTGACTTCGCCCTCTACGAGCTATCCGAGGACATCACCGAACATCATCACCACCTGGTCTGCAGCGCCTGTGGCCGGGTGGTCGACGTCACGCTTCCGGAGCGGGTGGAGAAGGCCATCGAGGTGGCCGAAGGCGACGTGGCCGCCGACACGGGATTCCTGATCGAGCACCACTCGCTCGACCTGGTCGGCCTGTGCCCGGAGTGCCGTTCCTGAGCCGAGGACCGTCCGCTTCAGTTTTGACAATCATTCTCATTTAGCCTAGCTTTAGCCCATGGTTCGGACCCTGGCGAGTGCATGTGTCGCGCTCGTGATCCTCGGCGCGTGCGGAGGGACGGACCAGGCGTCCCCCGGGGGGAGCGAGGTGAGCGTCGTGGCAACGCTCTATCCCGCCGCCTTCCTTGCGGAGCGGATAGGAGGCGAGCGTGTCGGCGTCGTGGAGTTGGCGCCGGCAGGAGCGGAGCCACACGACCTCGAGCTCACCGCCGGCCAGGTACGGGATCTCACCGAAGCCGACCTCGTCGTCTACGCGGGTGAGGGCTTCCAGCCTGCGGTCGAAGACGCGGTCGCCGATCTTCCGGAGGACGCCACCTTCGACATCCTCGCCTGGCGACCGAACGCGCACGAAGACAAAGAAGAGGAAGAAGCGCATGGCTCGAACGATCATGCGGACGAGGATCATGCGGACGACGATCACGGAGAGATCGACCCGCATATCTGGCTGAACCTCGAAGCGATGCCGGTGATCGCAGAGGGGCTCGCCGCGCACCTGGCCGAAGCGGATCCCGATGGTGCAGCGACCTACCGGGCCAACGCAGCCGACCTGATCGACGAGCTGCGGGACCTCGACGACGACTTCGCCGCGGGCCTGCGCGACTGCGAGCGCAGACAGATCGTCGTTTCCCATCAAGCGTTCGGTTACCTTGCCGATCGTTACGACCTCGAAGAGGTCGCGTTGGCGGGGCTCGATCCGGAAGCGGAACCGTCGCCCGGCCGTCTCGCGGAGGTAACGGAGTTCGCGCGCGAGCACGGCATCACGACGGTGTTCTACGAGGAGCTGACTTCCCCGGCCGCCGCCGAGACACTCGCGGCGGAGTTGGGCCTGGAAACGAGCGTGTTGAGTCCACTCGAGACCAGGCCGGCCGAAGGCGATTACATCAGCGCGATGCAGACCAACCTTGCCAACCTGCGAGACGCACTTGACTGCGACTGAATCCCTGCTGTCGCTCTCCGGAGGGACGGTCGAGCTCGACGGCACGCCGGTGCTGAGCGATGTGGATTTCGTCCTCCGCCGTGGTGAGTTCACCGTGCTGCTCGGCGCCAACGGGTCCGGCAAGACGACCCTCGTGAAATCCCTGATAGGCCTGGTTCCGGTGGCGCGCGGTGATGTGACCCTGTTCGGGCAGCCACTCGCCCGTTTCAAGCGATGGGATCGCCTCGGGTACGTGCCGCAACGTGTCACCGCCAGCTCGGGGGTCCCCGCATCGGTCGCCGAGGTGGTGCTGTCGGGGAGAGCCACCGCCAAGACCCTCTATCGCCGCTTCCAACGCGCCGACCGGGACGCCGCCGCCGGGGCGCTAGAGGCCGTGGATCTCGCGGATCTGGCCCGTAAGCCGGTGTCATCGCTGTCCGGCGGACAACAGCAAAGGGTGCTGATCGCTCGGGCGCTCGCCCGCCAACCGGAGGTACTTCTCCTCGACGAACCCGTCGCCAGCGTCGACCTCGCCCACCAGGAGACCTTCGCCCGGGTCCTCACCGACTTGCGGCGCGCCGGGACCTCGATACTTCTCGTCGCGCATGCGCTCGGCGCGATGGCTCCTCTCGTCGACCGGGCCGTGGTCTTAGAGAGAGGCGACGTCGTATACGACGGCGCGCCGAGATCGCTCCCCCGTCTCGAGGACCACCATCACCACCACCACCATGACGAAAGTGAGCCCGACGTCGAGGGCCCGAGCCTATGAGTTTCCTCACCTATGACTGGATGGTGCGCGCTCTGATCGCCGGAGCCGTGGTCGGGCTGGCCGCGCCGGCGATCGGGGTATTCATCGTTCAACGCCGTCTCGCCTTGATGGGTGACGGCATCGGGCACGTAGCGTTCACCGGCATCGCGGCGGGACTGCTGATGAATGTCGCGCCGGTTCTAACCGCGCTCGCCTTCGCCGTTATCGGAGCGGTTGTGATCGAGCTGCTGCGGGAACGGAGCCGGACCTCGGGTGACGTCGCGCTGGCGCTGGTGTTCTACGGAGGGATCGCCGGCGGTGTGTTACTGATCTCCATCGGCGACATCGCCGGTGTGAACCTTTACGGCTACCTGTTCGGATCGGTGCTCTCCGTGGGTACGGACGACCTGAGCCTGGTCATCGGCGTTGCCGCGGCGGTGCTCGTGGTGACGACCGTTCTGCGGAGTGCGCTGTTCGCAGTGGCTTACGACGACGAGGTCGCGCGCGTCTCGGGGTTACCCGTGCGCGCGCTGAACATCTCGAGTGCGGTGATCGCCGCGGTCACCATCGCGATCACCAGCAAGGTCGTCGGCATCCTGCTGGTCTCATCGATGCTGGTGCTCCCGGTCGCCGCGGTGCAGCAATTGACGCGCAGCTTCCGCTCGACGGTGTTGGCGAGCCTAGCCATGGGGGTCGTGGCGACGACCGGAGGCCTCGTGATCGCCTATTACGCGGATGTCGCTCCGGCTGCCTCGATCGTCCTTCTCGCCATCGGCGCTTTCATCGTGGCGGCGCTCGTCCGGCGGGTGGCGCTGCGCTGAGGCTCAGACGGCGGTCTGTGCGGGCTCGGTTGCCCGATGCTCGCCCGTGAGATCGGCGCCATCGGTGCCCGTGATCGTCACCGGCACGAAGTCTCCGACGTGAAGATGATCATCCGAGGTGAAGCGGATCTCGCCGTCGACCTCCGGGGCCTCGCGGTGCGAACGTCCGGTCCAGAGGTCCGCCTCGATATCCAGCTTTTCGACGAGCACCTCTAGGGTCGAACCGGTGATGCTCGCGGCGCGCCGGCTCATCGTGTCGTCTGCGATGGATGCCACCATCCCGCTGCGCTGGCGCGCCACCTCCGCCGGGACCTGGCGATCGAGGGTCGCGGAACGGGTTCCTTCCTCGTGCGAGAAAGTGAACACCCCGACCCAATCGAGCTCGGTGTCCGCAATGAACGACGCGACCTCATCGGCATCAGCTTCGGTCTCCCCGGGGAACCCGAGGATGAAAGTGGCGCGGAGCGCGGCCTGGGCGTCGAGCGACCTGATGCGGGCGATCATGTCGTCGAAACGCTTGCGACCGCCCCACCGGCCCATCCGCTTCAACACGGCTGGAGAAACGTGTTGCAGGGAGAGATCGAAGTAAGAGGCGATCTTGTCCGAGCCCGCGATCTTCTCGATCAACGCCGGGGTCACTCCCTGCGGGTGCAGGTACATGAGGCGCATGCGGGCGAGGCCGTCGATCCTCTCGAGACACTCCAACAAGGTCGTGAAGTCGCCTTCGCCCGTATCTCTCCCCCACATGACCGAGTCCTGGCTGACGAGCGACAGCTCGCTCACGCCACTCGCGACGAGATGGCGGGCTTCGGTCTCGATGGTCTCGATCGTGCGAGAGCGGAACTTGCCCCTCATCAAGGGGATGGCGCAGAAAGCACAACCGCGATCGCAACCTTCGGCGATCTTGAGGTACGCCCACGGGGTCCGGCCGAAGCGCAGACGAGGTGCGGCGGCGATCGTCGCGTCCCAGTAGGCGGGGTCGAAACGGGTCCCAGGCTCGCCGAAGATCCGGGTGGTCAGGGTGCCGGCGGCCGCTCCCGTGACGATCTCGCTGATGCGGGGATAGGCGGCGAAGTCGACGAAGGCGTCGACCTCGGGCAGCGACTCGTCGAGCTCGCCGGCCGACCGGGCTACGAGACAGCCGGTCATGATCAAGCCCCTGAGCTGGGCAGACGTCTTCAGCTCGGCCAGGTCGAGGACCTCCTCGACCGTCTCCCGGCGGGCCGGGTCGATGAATCCGCACGTGTTGACGAGCACCACGTCGGCGGCCTCGGGGTCCTCGATCACTTGGTGCCCCGAGGCGGCCAACAACCCACCGAGGCCTTCGGAGTCGATGGCGTTCTTGGGGCAGCCGAGGGTGACTATCGAAACGGTAGACATCGGGTAGGTGTGCTCTGCTCGCTACAGCGTGTCGACGTCGTCGGGCAACGTGAGGTTGACGGGATCTTGCCCACCGGGCGATCCGAGGTTCTGACCGTTGACGATCAACTCGATGCCTGCGGGGAACCCGAGGCGCAAGAAAACCTTGGTGTCCGCGGTGAGGGTCATCGTCTCGCCCTTGAGAAGTGTCTCGCCGCCCGGGTTCACCTCGGTGCCATCTTCGGCGGCGAGGACCCAGCAGTCGCCATAGGTCGCGACGACCTCGACGGTGACCCCGTCGGTGGATGCGACCTCCTCGTCGGTCGGCTCGGGCTCGGGCTCTTCGACCACATCCGTCTCTTCCGGTTCGGGGGACGGACTCAAAGGTCCTTGGGTCTGCGCGATGTTCCTCGGCGCGCCGTCATCGTCTTCTTGAAAGAGACCCACGACCGCGAGCAGCAGGATCATCGAAGCCGCGAACACGGCGGCGACACCCCAGCTACCCAACTTCTTCCGAGGTAAGGCTCTGTTGTTCTTGCCATGACGTTCGAGCGCCACGATCTGGGAGGCATCTACGCGCGTGCCGAAACGACGATCGAACGCGTCGATGATCGGCTTCTCGTCGAGATGGAGGTAACGCGCATACGACTTGAGGAAGCCCCGCACGTAGGTGGGCGCGAGGAAGTCGAACTCGTCCGACTCCATCCTCATCAGGTAGTCGGAACGGATCCGGGTTTCTTCGGCCGCCCTCTCGATGCTGATACGGCGGCGCCGCCGTGCAGCCCTCAGGTACGCGCCCATCGATTTAGCTTCTGCCATGGCGCTCACTGCCCCTGTCGTTCGACTTCAGGGAACGGCCATTATAGGGGGAGCGTTGTTTTGCGCGCAGCGGAGAACGAGGCGCGATCCCGCAGCGGAGCTACTGGTCGGCGCGGACGTCTCTGGCGTCGAGCTCTTCGGGGACCATCAATACGTCCCGAGGCTTCGATCCCTGCGAGGGGCCGACCACCCCACGCTGCTCGAGTATGTCCATCAGACGACCCGCCCGGGAGAATCCGACCTTGAGCTTGCGCTGCAGCATCGAGGTCGACCCGAGCTTCGAGCGGACCACCAGTTGCAAGGCTTCTTCGAGAAGCTCGTCGTCACCGTCGGCGCTGCCCGAGCCGGCTCCCAACGATCCCTGAGCGTCTTCGGTGGTGACACCCTCGGCGTACTCAGGCTGGCATTGACGACGGGTATGTCCGACGATCGCGGCGATCTCCCGCTCGGTGACCCACGCGCCCTGGATACGACGGGGCTTAGAAGAGTTCGCGTGCAGGTAGAGCATGTCTCCATGACCGATCAGTTTGTCGGCGCCACCGTGATCGAGGATGACGCGGGAATCCTGCTGCGACGCGACGCTGAACGCCATACGTGACGGGATGTTGGCTTTGATGACCCCGGTGACCACGTCCACCGAAGGACGTTGAGTCGCGACCATCAGGTGGATACCGACGGCGCGCGCCATCTGCGCGATACGACAGATCGCAGCTTCGACGTCGCGGGGCGCGACCATCATCAGGTCGGCGAGCTCATCTACGACGACAAGGATGTAAGGCAACGGTTGCGGATCTGGATCCTCGTCATTCACCTTGATCGCCGCGCCTCGCCCGACGGCATCGTTATAGAACTCGAGGTTCCTCATACCGGACGTAGCGAGGAGCTCGTAGCGCATCTCCATCTCGCGCACGACCCAACCGAGCGCGGATGCAGCCTTCTTTGGATTAGTGACCACAGGCGTCAGAAGATGCGGCACGCCCGCGTAGTGAGTCAGCTCGACGCGCTTGGGGTCGATCAGGATCATCCGCACCTGATCCGGCCTGGAGCGCGTCAGGATCGACGTGATGATCGAGTTGATGCATGAGGATTTCCCAGAGTTGGTCGCGCCGGCGATCAGGACGTGAGGCATCTCGGTGATGTTGGCAAGGACGCTCTCCCCGGAGATGTCCTGCCCGAGGGCCACGGCCATAGGGTGCTGGTCCCGCTGGGACTCCTTCGAGGTGAGGACGTCTCCGAGCGTCACGAGTTGACGGGAGCGGTTCGGAACCTCCACTCCGATGGCGGAGCGCCCGGGGATCGGGGCGAGGAAGCGGAGCTCCCCCGATGCCATGGCGTACTTGATCTCGTTGGAGAGCGATAGCACGCGGTTGACCTTGACCCCGGCACCGAGCTCGATCTCGAACCGGGTAACCGTGGGGCCTGCCGTGTACCCCGTGACCGATGCGTCCACGCTGAACTGCTCGAGGGTCGACTCCAAGACCTTGGTGGCCTCGTCGATCGAGCGTGCGGAGATCTCACGGGTGCCTCCGGACGCGAGGAGATCTACCGGAGGCAACTTGTAGTTCTTGGAATCACCTACGGGCATGACGAGCTGCTTGGGCTTGGCGACCAGCCCGGCAGTGGGCGACGGTACCGCCTCGGCTACCGCGGCGGGATCTTCGATGTCTTCGTCGTCGTAATCCTCATCGTCGTAGTCGCGATCATCGACGTCGTCCATCAGGTCGATGTCACTCTCACTATCGAGCTCGGCGCGAGCCGCAAGACCCTTGGCGAACGCAACCGCGCTTGCGGCTCCCGCCTGTCCCCAGGTGACCACGGTCGAGACCGGCGTTCGCGTGACGATCATCAGACCCACTCCGAGGACCAGCAAGAGGAGTAGCCAGGTCGGCCACACGCCGATCAGGTCGGAGATGGGCTTCGCGATGAGGGCACCGAAGATCCCTCCGATGTCCTGCAGCTTCTCGAGCGGCGCGTTGAGAGGTTTGTTGCCGCGCACGAGATGGATGAGGCCTGCGATAGCGATGGTCGACACGACCACTCCGGCCATGATCCTCGCCACCTGGGCTCGAGCCCGGGGAACGACGATCATCAGCCCGGCGGCGACGAATGTTACGGGAAGGATGAGTGCGAGGGTGCCGACGAAGAGCCGGCCGAGGAAATCGAGGAAGTTGCCGACCGGTCCGCCGCCCCCGGTGTAAACGCCGAGACCGGTGATGACCCCGATAAAGACGACCACGAGCCCCCATACCTCGGGGGGAGCGGTGCGGATCCGAAGGAAGGTCCACCGTGCTGCCGACGAGGCGACGGAGGGTTTCGCGGCGCGCCGCGCCGGCTTGCGCTTGCGCGCCGGTGGACGTCTTTTGTTCTGCGGCCGTCCGTTCCGCTGCCCGGTGGGGCGGCGCGCCGGAGCCTTGCCGCGGGTACGTGTAGCCACCCTGCCTCCTCTGTCCGCAGTGAGTGAACAACTCTAACAACAGTTAACACCAATAACACCTATTTCCAGCCAATCCCGTTTTGATCGATTGCGGCCACCAAATACGTGGTCGCCGACGGTCAAAAAGGGGGAACCGGGGTGGCGCGAGCCACGGCCTCGGATCTGGAGACCGGATTAGCTGTAGGTGTGGGTCTCGAAAAGGCGGCGGTCACATGCCGAGAAATAGCCCGGGAACAATTCGGACTGATCCATCGAGATCAAGCGATCGTCGCCGGAATGACACCTCGAGCTATCGATTATCGACTTGCTAAGGGAGAGTGGGAAGTCCATCGTCACAACGTCTACAGATTTGCAGTGGCAGCATCTAGTTGGCATCAAGAACTGTTCGGCCTACATCTATGGTCTAAAGGCGGAATAGCAACCGGTTCCTCGGCCGCCGCGCTCCATACGCTGCGGTCCTTCCTCCCCGGCCCACTCGAGATCGCGGTTACTAGAGATCTGCAAGATCCGCCGGGTGTCACGCTAGCGAGGCTAGGGCCGACCTTCGAATTGCATCCCTTGCTTATCGAGGGTGTTCCCTGTGCCTCGGTTGAGATGACTATCGTCCGACTGGCCGCCACCATGGGGGTGAGGCGAGCGGGTATAGCGCTCGACGACGCTCTGCGTCGACGAATGACGACGCTCGATACCTTGAGCACCTATGTCGAAGAGGTCGCCATCCAAGGGCGGAACGGAATCACACGTACACGCATCCTCATCGAGAGCCGAGACAGACGCCATGAACAAGTAAGGGGCGAGTCCGAGAACGAGATGCTGCCTTTCTTCGACGGGTTCCGGCTGCCGGTCGCCGAGGTCGACCACGAAATCTGGTCCAACGGCAGGCTCGTTGCGATCGCAGATTTTGCCTACCCATCCGCTCGGATAGACATCGAGGCGGACACTCATTCGTTCCATGACTCGGAGGCCGACGCAGAGCGAGATAAGCGGCGCGACCGGCAACTGGCTCTCCTTGGATGGACTGTGCTCCGATTCACGCGCAGGGAGATCCAGCATGAATCCTCCAGGGTGATCAGGGACATCAAGGCACAGCTCAGCCGAGCCGCCCCAGATCTGCTCTCTAGCTCAGGCTTCTGACCCTCAGCGGCCACGTATTTCGTGGCCGCAATCGATCAAAACCGTTAGACCTCCATGATTATGGGGAGGATCATCGGCCGACGGCGGGTGCGCTCCCACACGAATTTGCCGAGGGCGCGCCGGCAGGTCTTCTTTATCGCTCCCCAGTCGGTGACGTGATCCTCTTCCATGTGGTCGAGCGCGTCGAGAACTAGATCCGCAGCCTCGTCGAGGAGGTCACGAGATTCCTCTTCGAAGACGAATCCCCGGGTGATGAGATCGGGGCCCGCCATGATCTCGCCGGTGTGAGCCTCGATCGTGAGCACGCAGATGATGACTCCGTCCTGCGCGAGATGACGTCTGTCCCGGAGCACCACCGGCCCGACATCCCCGACGCCTAAGCCATCCACGAGGATCATGCCCGCCGAGACCTTATCGCCGCGCTTCACTTTGCCGTCCGTCATCTCGAGGACGTCGCCGTCTTCGACGATCGTGATGGAGTTCTGATGGATCCCCCGGCCGGCCGCGATCTTCGCGTGGGTCGCGAGTTGCCGGTATTCACCGTGGACCGGCACGAAGTGCTTCGGCCGGATCAGATCGATCATCTGGCCGAGCTCGTCGGCGGCGCCGTGACCCGAGACGTGCACGGCACTCGTACCCGAGTGGTAGACGTCGGCGCCTGCTTTGTACAAACCGTTCAGCACGCGGTGCACCGCCGACTCGTTACCCGGGATCGGACTCGCCGACAGGATCACGGTGTCCCCCGGCTCGATACTGATCAGTTTGTGGTTGCCAGCCGCTATCAGGGATAGCGCTGCAAGCGGTTCGCCTTGAGAACCCGTGCACACGATGACGGTGTCCTCGGGAGCGAGCTTCTGGAGATCGTCGATCGGCAGGATGGTCTCGTCGCTGACCGTGAGGTAACCGAGCTCACGCCCTACCTCGAGGTTGTTGACCATCGAGCGGCCGACGAAGGCAACGCGTCGCTCCATCTCTTGGGCGATCTCGAGGATCTGCTGGACGCGGTGCATGTTCGACGCGAAACAGGCGGCGATGATGCGCTTGTCGGCAGCGAGGAAGATCTGCCTAAGGGTGTCTCCCACGACGCGCTCCGAGGGGGTACGCCCCGGCCGTTCCGCGTTCGTCGAGTCCGACAGGAGAAGGTCGATACCTTCGTCCCCGAGATGACGCAGCCCGGCGATATCGGTGTGACGACCGTCGATCGGTGTCTCGTCAAACTTGTAATCGCTGGTGTAGATGAGATGGCCATTGCGCGTACGCACCGACACCGACACCGTGTCGGGGATCGAATGTGCGTTGGCCAGGAAACCCAGCTGGAAAGGACCAAGTTCCAGCGAGCCAGGAGCAGTGATCGTGTGCATGTCCGCCTTGACCCCGAACTCGTCGAGTCTCCTGCGGGCGATCCCCAGAGTGAGCGGCGTTCCGTACACAGGCGCATCCACATCGCGCAGCAACCACGACAGAGCGCCGACGTGATCCTCGTGTCCATGAGTGAGAACGATCCCCTTGACCTTCTGCGCGCGCTCGGAGATGTAGGTGAAGTCCGGCAGCACGAGATCCACACCGAGCATCTCGTCGTTCGGGAATGACAGCCCCGAATCGATGACGATCATGGAGTCGTCTTCCTCGAGCGCGATCATGTTGCGCCCTACTTCGCCCAGTCCACCGAGAAAGATGATCCTCAGGGGAGAGCTCATAACACCACCTCTTCCACTGCGATCATGCTGCGATACGGATTATCAGGACATCTCGAAAAGGTTAGACGTAGCCTCACAGGAGCCCGGCGTCCTGCAGAGCTTCCCTGATGAGGGACGACTCCTCGTCGGTAGCCGGTACCAGAGGAAGACGCGGTTCCCCTACCTTGAGTCCCATCATCGCGGCGGCGGTCTTCACCGGGATCGGGCTCGACGTGACACCCATGATCGTGCTCATCAGCGGGGTGTAACGGGAGAACGCGGCCAGCGCATCATCGGTCTTGCCGTTGTTCCACGAGCCGATGAGCTCTTTCAACTGCTTCCCGATCAGATGCGAGCAAACGGAAACTATCCCCACCGCCCCCGACGCAAGATGCGGGAGCAACAGACCGTCGTCCCCCGAGTAGATCTGGAAATCCTCGTGACCCGCGGCGTCGAGCTCGGCGCGCAGTTTGGCCGTCTCGAGCGGGTCGCCGACGGCGTCTTTCACCGCAACGATCCGCTCGTGGGCGGCGAGGGTGAGCATCGTGGGCCGCTCCACGCGGCGGCCGGTCCGGCCGGGGATGTCGTAGATCATCAGCGGGACCGACGAGGCGTCCGCAACGTGGCTGAAGTGCGCCAGCAATCCATTCTGGGGGGGCCGCGAGTAGTAAGGGGTGACGATGAGACATGCGTCGACACCGAGTGACGCGGCCTCCTTGGTCAGCTCGACGGTCTCGGCAGTGTCATAGGTGCCCGTACCGGCGATCACCGAGGCCCTGTCCCCGACCTCTTCGATCACTGCTTGGAACAATGCCAGCTTCTCCTCGTGTGACAGCGTGGGGGATTCCCCCGTCGTCCCGCATACGACGAGGCCGTCGGAACCGTTATCCACGAGATGAGCGGCCAGCGCTTTGGCTGCCGCTGCATCGAGCGAGCCGTCGCCGGCGAAGGGCGTCACCATTGCGGTGATCACCTCGCCCCAGCGTGGGGTCATCATCGTCTCCTCCAAGATCTAGCTGGCGATTGGGACATCATCAACACGCTACCCCTCTACGACGGTGTCGAGTCGAACACCGGTCAGTCGGTCTAGATCCTGCCCATCGTGAACCTGTACCGAATTCGCGAACGTTCCCGGGATATGAGGGACCCGGATCTCAAAAGAGATCTCGGTCGACTCCCCTTCGTCCAAACCCGCGAAGGAATACACGAGGCCGTCACTCGACACGGATCGAGGCTCGGGGGTGACCGAAACGATCTCTCCCGTGGAGTCGTTCGCCCCCCCGAGTATCAAAGGGCGAGGGAGCTCATTCTGGTTCGGGCCCGGACCCACGAGCACGAACGTCACCGACAGCACACTCAGGTCACCAGGCCCGGGATTGGTCACGTCGAGTTGCGCGACGTGGGTCGTTCCTGCTTCTACTTCAGCCGGGAAAGCCAGAGACAGCTCGGGCTTGCCTAGACCGTCGCTGGTGAGACCGGACTGGTCGCGGACGCACCCGACGGATGCCAACAGGGCCACGACGCAGAGAACAACGATCTTCGTCATGGGCGCTAGAGGTCGAGCAGGTGTTCGAGTCCCACCGTGACACCACGGAGCTCGGGCACCTTCTTCACAGCCAGCAGCACCCCGGGCATGAACGAGGCCCTGTCCAGGGAATCGTGCCGGAGCGTCAACGTCTCGCCCGGCGCGCCGAAGAGCACCTCTTGATGGGCGATCGATCCCGGCAACCGAACGGAATGGATCCTGATCCCGGAGGCGTCGTGTCCGCGCGCATCGTCGTCCGTCGCTACGGCATCAAAGACTGCCCCGCGCGCATCCCGCATCAGTTCGGCGGTGCGGAGAGAGGTTCCCGAAGGAGAGTCGACCTTCTTCTCGTGATGGCGTTCGATGATCTCGGCCGCGGCATAGAAACGAGCCGCCTCTGCAGCGAACCGCATCATCAGCACGGCACCCAGCGCGAAGTTCGGAGCCACGAACACGCCAAGACCTGCCTCTTTCGCTGCCGCGTCGAGTGCTTCGAGATCGGCGTCCTTCAATCCGGTCGCACCTACAACGACGTGGGCCCCGCCGTCGATACACGCGCGCGTATTGACGAGGACGCTGTCCGGCATCGTGAGCTCGACCATGACATCGGGCCCGCCGTCGAGCGCCTCGGACAGAGAGTCATCCCGCCCCACCCGCGCTACGAGCTCGAGAGAATCGTCGGATGTGATCGCGCGGCAAGCCTCGGAGCCCATCCGGCCCTCGGCCCCTATGACTCCTACCTTCAGCATGCCGGTCCTAGGCCGCGTAACGGTCGAACGCGTCCTCTTCGAACGGGCCCACCACCGTCACGCGCTTGGGCGTGCCACCGAGAACGGTGGCGGCCACCCGGCGGATGTCGTCCATCTCGAGACGCTCGACCTTGTCGATCAGTTCGTCGATCGACAGGATCTCACCGGTAGTCAGCTGAGCTTTGCCCAGTCGCGACATCCGGCTGCCGGGATCTTCAGCCGACAGGACGAGCGAGCCCTTGAGATGACCCTTGGCCCGGGCGAACTCGGCATCGGTAAGCCCCTCGTTCAGGACCGAATCGAGCTCGGTCTGGACGATGTCGATGACGGTCTCGGCGTTCTGCGGAGTCGTACCGACGTAGACGGCCCAGGTGCCGGCGTCGGCGAACATCGACCGGTAAGAAAAGACCGAGTAAGCGAGCCCGCGCTTCTCACGGATCTCCTGAAAGAGGCGAGAGGACATCCCGCCGCCCATCACGGTATCCAAGAGTGACAACGCGTGGCGGTCCTCGTGTCCCCGCGGTAGCCCGGGCATGCCGATCACTATGTGTGCTTGTTCCGTCGGACGCTTGTGTACCTCGACGCCC
Organism: Actinomycetota bacterium; assembly: GCA_051001455.1. Lineage (GTDB taxonomy): Bacteria > Actinomycetota > CADDZG01 > CADDZG01 > WHSQ01 > JBPCNH01. The sequence continues at coordinate 23,257 of JBPCNH010000039.1, read as the reverse complement.
GGGACCGGTGCAGGAGCTTCGTCACCCCGAAGGGTGCGCTTGCCCGGAGACGCGAACCTGATCGCCTCGACCCGATGGACGAGCTTGTCGTGGTCCACATTGCCGGCGGCAGCGAGTACGAGGTTCGCGGGTGAGTAGCGTTCGCGCCAGTAGTGAGCGATCTCGTCGCGCTTCACCGCCCCGACCGTGTCCTGGTAGCCGAGGACCGGGCGGCCTAGCGGATGGTCGCCCCACATCGCTCTGAAGAACAGGTCGTGAACCAGTTCGTCCGGCGAGTCCTCGTGCATAGCGATCTCTTCGAGGATGACCTTGCGCTCCGATTCCAGCTCCGTCGGATCGATCACGGAATTCGTAATCATGTCGGCGAGCACGTCGAGCGCCATGTCGATGTCCTGGTCCAGAACGCGCGAGTAGTAACAGGTGTACTCCTTGCCGGTAAAGGCATTGACGTCTCCGCCCACCGCGTCGAACGTATCGGCGATGTCCTTGGCGGAGCGCGTCAATGTTCCTTTGAACAAGAGATGCTCGAGGAAGTGTGAGCTTCCCGCCAGCGAGGAGGGCTCATCCCGAGCCCCGACGTCGAACCAGAAGCCGGCCGAGATCGATCTGACCTCGGCCATCTTCTCGGTCACAACGGTGACGCCCGAATCGAGCGTCGTCCGTTCAAACTTCATGTGGCTATGTCCTCCCGGTTTATGGCCGTCGGCCTAGACGTCGTCCCGGCGAGGTGCTCGCTCGCGGCGCGGGCCTCGATCTCCACCGCCGCCGCCTCCGCGGCCGCGCTCTCCGCCGCGGCCACCGCGGTCTCCACCACGGCCGCCTCGGTCACGGTCTCCGCCGCGACCTCCGCCGCCACCGGCCTTGGCCTTCTCCCGGGCCTCTTCGATCGAGATACCCGACGCAACCTGACGGTTGAGCCAGTCGACCGGCGTTAGCGAGAGACGTCCCTGACTGTCCAGGTCCGTCACCTCGACCTCGAGGGAGTCGCCTTCCTTGACCGCGTCCTCGACCCTCTCGATGCGGCCCTCGCCGAGCTTCGAGATGTGCACGAGACCATCACGGTTCGGAGCGATGTTCACGAAGGCGCCGAAGGTCGTGGTCTTGACGACGGTACCGAGGATGCGCTCACCGATCTCGGGCAAACGGGGGTTGACCGTGTCCTCGATCAGCTTGGCCGCAGCCTCGCCCGACTCCTGATCGGCCGACCCGATGCGGATCGTGCCGTCGTCGTCGATGTCGATCTCGACGCCCGTTGTCGCGGTGATCATGTTGATGTTCTTGCCCTTGGGGCCGATGACCTCGCCGATCTTGTCGACGGGGACCTTCAGCGCGATCACCCGTGGGGCCAGCTCCGCGAGGTCCTCACAAGGCGACGAGATCTCTTTGTTCATCTCGCCGATGATGTGAAGGCGCGCTTTGCGTGCAGCCATGAGCGCTTCCTTCAGCACCTCGGCAGGAACGCCGGAGATCTTGGTGTCTAGCTGCAGAGCCGTGACCATGTCCTCGGTTCCTGCGACCTTGAAGTCCATGTCACCGAGTGCATCCTCGTCACCAAGGATGTCGGTCAGCGGGACGAATTTGTCACCCTCGTTGACGAGGCCCATGGCCACTCCACCGACGTGCTTGCCCCCACGAAGAGGAACACCGGCCGTCATAAGGCTGAGCGAAGAACCACAGACGCTCGCCATGGAAGTGGATCCGTTAGAGGCGAGAACCTCGCTGACCACTCGGATCGCGTAAGGGAACTCTTCGGGAGAAGGGATCACCGGAAGAAGCGCCTTCTCCGCGAGCGCGCCGTGACCGATCTCGCGGCGCTTCGGCCCACGCATGAAGCCAGCTTCTCCGGTCGAGTAAGGCGGGAAGTTGTAGTGGTGCATGTAGCGCTTGCGGTCGTCGGGAGAAAGGTCGTCGACCATCTGCTCCATGCGCTGCATACCCAGCGTTGCGATCGACAAGGCCTGGGTCTCGCCGCGGGTGAAGATGGCAGAGCCGTGAACCCGCGGGACCGGGTTGAGGTCCACCCAGATCGGACGTACCTCGTCGGTAGCACGGCCGTCTAGGCGTACTCCTTCTTCGATCACGCGCTTACGCATCAGCTTCTTCGCGAGAGAGCGCGCCGCCGCTTTTACCTGCTTGATGGTGTCGGGATCTTCGTTGCCGAACTTCTCGACGAGCGAAGCCCCGATCTCCTTGAGACGAGCGCGGCGATCGGACTTCGTCGAGATCGTGGTTGCCTCGGCAGTTGCCGATTCGGCGTCGCCACGGACCTGCTCGAAGATCTCGTCGGAGTACTCGACGAATATCGGGTATTCGGTGCCTTCACCGGTTTCGGACTTCGGCTTCCCGACCAGCTCGACGAGCTCGTTCTGAAGTGCGATGACGTCGGCGATGTAAGCCTTGGAGGCCTCGATACCCTCGGCCAGCAGATCCTCGTCGGGTCGCCGGTCACCTTCCTCGATGAGATCCATGACCCTGGGCGATGCCCCGGCCTCGATCATCATGATGTCGACCTCGCTGGCGGGATTGACGCGCCCGGCGACGACCAGCTCGATCGTTGCGTCCTCCTGCTGCTCGTAGCTGGGGTTCGCGACCCACTCGCCGTTGACGTGCGACAGACGGATGGCTCCAACGGGTCCCTCGAAGGGGATGTCCGAGATAGCGAGCGCCGCAGAGGCTGCGTTCACCGTGATTATGTCCATCGGATTAACTTCATCTATAGAAAGTGCCGTGGCCACGACGTGTACCTCGTTGCGGAAACCGTCGGGGAACGACGGACGCAAGGGACGGTCGATCAAGCGGCACAGCAGGATGCCGTTCTCCGAAGCGCGACCTTCACGACGAAAGAAGCTGCCGGGGATCTTGCCGGCGGCATACATCCGCTCTTCTACATCTACGGTGAGCGGGAAGAAATCCGCCTCGCCGCGCGGTGCCGACGAAGTGGCGGTGGTCAGTACGGTGGTCTCTCCGGAACGTGCCATGACTGCTCCGTTCGCAAGTCCGGCAACGTGACCGGCCTCGAAACGGAATACGACGTCGCCGATCTTTCTCTCGACGACCTTTGGCTCTGGTTTCATATATCCCTCCTAAGGATGTGGTCCTCCGCTCTTCTTGCGGACGACACCCGCGGCTCAAACCGCGGTCATTAGATTTCTAGGAGGAAAGCCAGCCGGGCCGATTGTCAGTCGTAAGACCGCCGCTCGGAGCGACGAGCTTGCGACTGATAACCGGCATAACCAGACCGGCTCCCCTCGGTGTTGCGGGTTACGGCTCTAGGCGGCCCCTTCCTCGCAGGCGTGTCCACGGACGTAAGTGGAGCGCATGCTGGGTCGATCCTTTATCGACGAAGGCCGAGCTTGGCGATGATCGCTCGGTAGCGCTCGATGTCCTCGCGCCTCAGGTAATCGAGCAAACGACGACGCCGTCCGACCAGAAGCAACAGCCCGCGCCGGGAGTGATGATCCTTGGGATGGGTCCTCGAGTGCTCGGTCAACTCCTGGATGCGGCGGGTGAGGAGCGCCACTTGGACCTCAGGTGAACCGGTGTCGCCATCGGTGCGAGCGTTGTCCGTGATGATCTGCTGCTTATCGTCTTTAAGTAAAGCCATGCGCGCTTCTCAGGTCCTCTTCTGCTCGATTTCTCTTGCCGGCCCCGGGTGTGGTGCTGGGCACGGCGGCATCCCCGCCCGTGGGACAGGACTCTCATGGTAACACTCGTTCCCCTTGGGCGTATGGCCCCTATGCAGAGGTCACCCGCCTGGTCTGCTCGACGTCGTCTCCCATCTGAGCGACCAATGCCTCGACCGAATCGAAGCGCACCTCGTCCCGCAGGCGCTCCCAGAACTCGAGCCGCACGGTCGTCCCGTAGATATCGCCGTCGAAATCGAGGACGAACGCCTCTACACGCACCTCAGGAGCACCATCGGACGCGAAGGTGGGGCTCGTACCGATATTGATCGCGGCGGGGCGCCTCACCTCGGCGATCGTCGCGACTCCTGCGTACACCCCTACCGGAGGGCGGGATAGGTGGGGCTCGAGCTCGAGGTTGGCGGTCGGGTAACCCAGCTCGCGGCCCCTCGATCGACCCGGCATCACCACGCCATCGACGTCGAACGGCCGGCCTAGCAGCGCCCGAGCCTCGGCCATGTCCCCTGCCGCTACGGCGCGCCGGATCCTGCTGCTCGACACCGGCTCCCCCGCGACCTCGATCAACGGCGCGCCGTGCACCTCGAATCCGAGGTCGGCGCCCATCTTCATCAACAACCCGACGTCCCCCGCCCGATCGCGGCCGAACCGCCAGTTGTGACCGACGAATACCGACCGCGCACCCAGCCCCGCCACCAGCACATCCGTTACGAAATCCTCGGCCGTCACCTGCGACAACTCCTCGTCGAAGGGCAGGAGCGCCAGAGATTCGACACCTGCTTCCGCCAATAATTCGGTTTTGCGCGCCGTCGAGGTAAGCAAGAGCGGAGCTCGGTCGGGGCGCAACGTCGCCGCCGGATGTCGATCCCAGGTCAGCGCAGCGGTCATGGCTCCCAGAGCCTCGGCGGCCTCACCGGCCGCCGCGATCAAGGCACGATGTCCCAAGTGGACCCCGTCGAAGGTACCGATCGTCAGAGCGCAACCTTCCTCGGGTGGAGTCAGGGACTCGAGCCCTACGAGCGACTTCACCGCGGAACGACTCGCTCGGGGAGGATGCGAGCGCCCTCGCGCTTGTAAACGGCCAGCAACTCTCCCCCGGCAACGACCGCCGCGGACGCGCCTTCTTCGATGTCGACATCCAGGCGGAGAGGTCTGCCGTTCGCAACGAGCCGCGCATCTTCCGGGCCCACCTCAACCCGGGGCAAGAGTCGTACTGCCTCATGCAAGGGCCGTAGGGCCGACGCGTCCGCCTCGTCGATCGACAGCGCGTCAGAGATGGAGAAACCCCCCGCCTCCGTGCGCCGAAGCGTCTTCAGGTGCGCACCGGAGCCCAGCGCCTGCCCCAGGTCGTGAGCCAAGCTGCGGATATAGGTGCCTCCCGAGCAGCGCACGTCGAGCGTCGCCTCGGTCTCGCCGCCGGCGGTGAAGCTCACCAGCTGAAGCTCGTAGATCGTCACCGCGCGGGGCGGACGGTCGATCTCTTCTCCCCGGCGCGCCTTCGCATGAAGGCGCTCTCCACCGATCTTGATCGCGGAAACCATCGGAGGCACCTGCTCGATATCACCGCGGAAACGCTCCAGAGCGGCGTTGAGATCCGACTCGGAGAAGTCCACAGGGGCGCTCGCCAGCACTTCGCCGGAAGCATCGAGGGTGGACGTGGCCGACCCGAAGCTGACCACCGCGGTGTATCGCTTCGGTGCCGCCTGGGCGTAGGACAGGAACCTCGTGGCTTTACCGACGCCTAACAAGAGGACGCCGGTAGCGTCCGGATCGAGCGTTCCCCCATGGCCCACCCGCTTCATCCCGAGCTTCTTCCGGATGGCGTCCACCACATCGTGCGAAGTAACCCCGGACGGCTTATCGATCACGAGAACGCCGTCCATCACTTGGCGCCGAGCTCGGCAAGGATCGCCTTTACGGTCGCATCGACGTCCTCGGTGGTGAACCCCGCGGCCAGATCGTGCCCACCGCCGCCGTGTGCTCGCGCGATCGCCCCTACGCTTGCAGGACCCTTCGAGCGCAAGCTGACCCTGAAGCTTCCGTCGCCCTGCTCCTTGAAGATGGCAGCCACATCGGCATCTCTCGTCGAGCGAAGAAGGTCGATCAGTTTGTCGGTCTCCTCCATCAGGACCCCGGTGGGCCTCAGATCGTCGTGGGTCACGGTCGAATAGATGAAGCGTTCCTCCTCGAACAAACGCGCGCGACCGAGGACGGCGGCAACGAGCTGCAGATAGCCGAAGGGTGATGTCTCGAACACCTCTTGAGCGATAGCGCTCTTGGGAACATCGTGCTCGAGCAAGGAGGCGGCAAGCCTCAACGTGTCGGGCGTGGAGTTGGTGTACTGGAAACTGCCGGTATCCGTGAAGATGCCGGTGTAGAGACACGTAGCGATGTCACGATCCATCTCGACCCCGAGGTCGTCCAACAGTAGAGCAACTAGCTCGGCCGTCGAGGAAGCAGTCGTAACGACCAGATTGATCGTTCCGAAATCGTCGTTGCCGGGATGGTGATCGATGTTGATCGACGTCTCGGTGGCTTTGGCCCGTTCTTCGAGCTCTCCCAGGCGATCGGCCGCTCCGCAATCGAGCGCAAGGAAAAGGTCCGCTTCCGGGAGCTCGTCGGGAGGGGTCAGGAGGTCCTGACCGGGGAGGAACGTGTAGCCGAAGGGGACCTCCAGCGGGGTGGCAGCCCACGAAACGGCCACTTCCTTGCCCATCTTCTTCAGGGCGAGCCCCGATCCGAACAAAGAACCGAGCGCGTCTCCGTCGGGGTTCACATGACAGGCGACGTTGATCTTCTCGGCGCGCCGGAGCGCCTCGAGGGCGTCGGACCATCCATCGGGCTTGGGGATCGTCATGCGGATTCCTCGGGAGAGGGCGTCTCGTCGGGAGTGGCAGGCTCCTCATGGAGGCGCCGGAAGATCTCCTCGAGGTGCTCGGCCTCCTCGGCCTGCTCGTCTAGCTCGAAGACCAGCTCGGGGGTGTACTTCATGCGCACCTCGTTGCCGAGCACGGCGCGCAGATGGGACTTGGCCCGGTCGAGACCGGCCATCGTGTCCTTCTTCTCGTCGTCACTCCCGAGCACACTGACATGTACCCGTGCATGCCGCAGGTCGCGCGATATCCGGACGGCGGTCACCGTCGCGAATCCCACGCGCGGATCTTTCAGGCCCTGGATCGCTTGTCCAAGCACCTCGCGCGCGAGCTTCTGAACCTTCTCGGTCCTCTGGCTCACAGATCCTCCATCGCTACGACCTCTATCTCCCGACCGACAATCTCCGCCGCCCCGATGACTGCTCGGCTGATCGTCTTCTCTACTTCCTGCAACACCTTGCGGCAGTGAGCTCCTCCCTCGGCAACGCATGCAACCCCGAGAGCGGTTCGCTGCCATAGATCTTGGTGATCGACCTCTGCGATGGATACGACGAACTTGTTCCGGACGTTGGCTGTGATCGAACGCAAGACCTGGCGCTTGTCCTTGAGGGACTGCGCCGCCGGGATAAAGAGTTCGTAACGCGCCACCCCTATGAACATGTCCCGGCTCTAGCGCGCGACCTCTTGGATCTCGTATGCCTGGATGATGTCGCCTTCCTTGATGTCCTGGAAACCCTCGAGACCGATACCGCACTCATAGCCGGCAGCGACCTCGCGCACGTCGTCTTTGAAACGACGAAGGGAAGCGAGACCGGTCTCGTAGACGACCGTGCCATCACGCACCAAGCGCGCCGATGCGTTCCTGGTGATCTTCCCGTCCAGCACCATGCAACCGGCGATCACGCCCAGCTTCGGGACACGGAAGGTGGCACGCACCTCGGCCTGTCCGAGAGATACCTCGCGTTTCTCGGGGCCAAGAAGTCCTCGGGCGGCGTTCTCGATGTCCTGCACCGCCTGGTAGATCACGCGATACGTCCTGATGTCCACCCCGGCCTCATCGGCTACCGAGGTGGCTTGCGGATTCCCCACCACGTTGTAGCCGATCACGATGGCGTTCGATGCCTGGGCCAGGGTCACGTCGTTCTCGGTGATCCCACCTACGCCCTTGCGGAGGATGTTCACCTTGACCAGGCTCTGGTCCAGCTGCGACAGCTGGTCGGCCAGTGCTTCTACCGACCCTTGGGCGTCAGCTTTTACCAACACGTTCAATTCGGGGGCGGCTTCGCCCTCACCTTGCGTGGCGGCCAGCAACGCCTGCAGGGAGACCCCCCGCTGCGCCACGATCTCGGCCTCGCGGATGTGATGACCCCTCTGGCCAGCAAGGTCGCGGGCCTCCCGCTCGTCGACCACGACGCGGAACTCGTCACCCGCTTCCGGTACCGACTGCCAACCGAGGATCTGCACGGGCTGGCCCGGCGTCGCTTGATCAACGGGTCTGCCCTCGTGATCCTGCATGGCGCGCACCCGGCCCCACGCTGCTCCCGCGAGCAGAGGATCACCGGCATAGAGCGTCCCTCGATTCACGAGGACGGTAGCCACCGGCCCGCGCCCTTTGTCGAGATGACCCTCGATGACGACTCCGCGAGCGTCGGTGTTCGCGTTCGCTTTCAGATCGAGCTGCACGTCGGAGGTCAGCAGGATCATCTCGAGCAAACCGTCGAGGTTGGTGCGCGCCTTCGCCGAGACATCGACGAACACGGTCTCACCACCCCATTCCTCGGGAAGGAGGTCGTGATCGGATAGTTGTTGCCGCACGCGCGCGGGGTCAGCCTCGGGCTTGTCGATCTTGTTGACCGCGACGACGATCGGAACGTTGGCGGCCTTGGCGTGGTCGAGAGCTTCCACCGTCTGAGGCATAACGCCGTCATCGGCCGCAACGACGAGAACCGCGATGTCGGTGGCTTGAGCACCACGCGCACGCATGGCCGTGAACGCGGCGTGCCCGGGAGTGTCGATGAACGTGATGTCTCGGTCGTTCACGTGAACCTGATACGCGCCGATGTGCTGGGTGATCCCACCGGCTTCTCCCTCGGCCACGTTCGCTCGACGGATCGCGTCGAGGATGGCGGTCTTCCCGTGATCGACATGACCCATCACCGTGACGACCGGAGGCCGGTCGATCATGTCGGCTTCGTCGACGTCTTCGTCTTCAAGCTCTTCTTCGTCCACGAGATCCATGCCCGGGTCGACAACCTCGACCGGCGCGCCGATCTCTTCGGCGATGAGACTCACGGCCTCGTCGCTCATCGACTGGGTGACGGTGACCATCTCCCCGAATCCGATCAGGAGCTTCACGATCTCGGCGGCCGGACGATCGACCTTCTCTGCGAAGTCCTTGACCGTGATGCCGCGGTGCACCTTGATCGACGCGGCGGGGGCGACGGGGGCGACGGCAGGTTCTGGTTCCGCCGGAGCGGGAGCAGCTTTGGGCTCGGGAACGGGTGCCGCTTTCGGCTCGGGTTTAGCAGCGGGCTTCGCAGGGGGAGCCGCTGCAGCCGGAGCCTTAGCCGGAGCCTTAGCCGGAGTCTTTGCGGGAGTCGGAGCGTCCGGCTTCGCGGTGGTCGGCTTCGCGGTGGTCGTCTTCGCGGTTGTCGGCTTCGCGGCGCTCTTCTTCGCGGCGCTCTTCTTCGCGGTGGTCGGCTTGGCGGCGCTCTTCTTCGGAGCAGCGGCGCCGTCGGACATCTCCGAGCGCACCCTCTCGGCGAGCGACTCGTCGATCGTCGACGCGTGGCTCTTGACCGGCTCGCCGATCTTCTCGAGGTGGGCCAGGACCTCTTTCGAGGTGACCCCTATGTCTTTGGCTACTTCATGAACCCTTGGCTTCGCCATCGTTTCCCTTCGTCACTCCCCCGGCAGACCTTCCGTCATCACCGGTGGAACCGATCATGTGGACCAGCGTCTCTCGCAAACCATCAGGCAGAGACCCGGTCTTCAAGGTCCTCTTGAGACCACCTTTGAGTCCCGCATCTATGCATCGGATCCCGGGACAGAGGTAAGCGCCTCGGCCTGCTCCCCTGCCACCGGCTTCGATCGTGCCGTCGGGGAGCCGGGCGATCCGGAGCATCTCGGCCTGGGGCCGCCTCCGGCGACACCCTGCACAGGTCCGGACCGGACCGTCATCCATCCTATTCGCTGGCTTGCTCCTCCTCGGTCTCGGGCGCGGCCGGAGCCGCATCTGCCTCCGGCGCGCCGGGTTCGGGCGCCTCGGCTATCTCGGCTTCCGGCTCCTCCTCGGCGACGGGCTCCGCAGCTGCACTTGCCTCTTCTTCTTCCTTGCGCAGCTGAGACTCGCTCTTGATATCCACCCTCAACCCGGTCAACCGCGCCGCCAGTCGAGCGTTCTGCCCTTCTTTCCCGATCGCCAGAGACAACTGGTAGTCGGGCACTACGACGAGGGCCGTTTCACCGTCGTCGAGGAGCCGGACCTCGGTCACCTTGGCGGGCGACAGAGCGTTGGCCACGAAATCTGACGGATCCTCGGTCCACTTGATGATGTCGATCTTCTCGCCGCGAAGCTCGTTCATGACCATGCGCACCCGCGCGCCCTTCGCTCCGACGCAAGCACCGACAGGGTCAACGTTGCGGTCGTTGGAAGTCACGGCGATCTTCGACCGGTGTCCGGGCTCCCGGGCTACGCCCTTGATGTCGACCACCTTGTCCATGATCTCGGGAACCTCGAGCTCGAAGAGGCGCTTGATGAGGTTCGGGTGGGTGCGCGACACGATGATCTGCGGACCGCGGGCCGACTTCCGCACGTCCACGATGTACGCCTTGAGCCGAGCGGCGTGCTCGTAGCGCTCGTGCGGGATCTGCTCCTGCGGCGGCATCAAAGCCTCGGTCTTTCCAAGGTTGAGGATCGTGTAGCGGTGGTCCTGCTGCTCGACGATGCCCGTGACGATGTCGCCGACCCGGCCTTCGTACTCACCGAAGGTGATGTCGCGCTCGGCGTCGCGCAAGCGCTGCAGGATGACCTGCTTCGCCGTCTGAGCCGCGATGCGCCCCAGGTCCTCGGGCGTGTCCTCCCATTCCTTGAGGATCGTCACCTCTTCGGTCTCCGGATCGATCTCGACCTCTTGCGCATAGACGACGAAGTCGCCGGTCTCGGTATCCAGCACCGCGCGCGCCTGGCGCGTCTCGTCGGCTCCGGTCACCTTCAGGTAAGCCGAAGCCAGCGCCCGCTCGATCGCCTCCACGAGGGTCTCGAAGGAGATCCCACGCTCGCGCTCGAGCTCGCGCATCGCATCGATTGGGATCTTCAACGTCTCACTCCGTTCTGTTCGACCATTACTTCCATTCGAAAACCGTCCTTGCCGTCTTGATCGCCTCATAGGGGATGACCACGTTGTGACCGGCCTCCGCCTGAAGCTGAACCTCGTCGTCCAGAGCCTCGGATACGACCCCTTCGACCCTGTGGCTATCCCCGACGATCTTTTCCTTCGTCTTCACGACGACATGCTTGCCGACCGAGGACTTGAAATGCTCCGGTGACTTGAGATTGCGTTCGAGTCCCGGCGAGGACACCTCGAGGGTGTATCTACCTTGGATCGGATCCCTGAGGTCGAGAGCCCTCGAAAGTTCTTCGGCGACCTCGGCCACGGTGTCCAGATCGATCCCCTCTTTCTCGCCGTCGATCAGGATCCTCACGGTGGCACGGCCCGGCTGCCCACCCATCTCGACATCCCAGAGACGAAGCGAGCGGCGACGCGTTATCGATTCGGCCAGATCCCTGACCTCCTCGAGAGCGCTCATGCTCACCCCTTCCCTGGACCTATCGGACGTAAATGAAGCCCCTCCGAGAAGGGGCTTCGCTGCTAACGTTCGGTGGTTTCCGGCTGTCTTTTCAGTCCTACTCCTGCTCGCGGCAGGCTCCTAAGGGTACCACCTGTGGGGAAAAACCTGCCTGTCGGGGCAGGCGTCGAGCCTACTTGCGCCCTGCGTTGGGCCTCTTGCCGTGGTTCGCCTTGTTCTTACGCCTAGCGCGGCGCTTGCGTCCCTTCTTGGCCATGGATCCGCTCCTTGATAGTGGTTGTAAGGCTCCAGGGTAACGGGTTACGCGTCGGGTCCCATCCCGATCGACATCACGGGGACGCGGCGACCCGCTCCCTTCTGGACCTTTACCTCCCCGGTCTGGTCACCACCGGCCGCCCTGATCTCGGCGGCCACGCGTTCGGTCTCTTCGAGCAGCGCCTCCACGAGCTTGTCGTGAGGCACCCATCCGATCTGTTTGCCCTTGGAGAACAACAGCCCTCGGCCGGGTCCGGCAGCGATACCGATATCGGCGTCCTTAGCCTCGCCGGGCCCGTTCACCTCACAGCCCATCACGGCAATCTGCATCGGCGGGAGGTCCATTTTCTCGATCGCGGCCTCGACCTCGTTGGCCAGAGCGAAAACATCCAGCTCGGCGCGCCCACAGGAGGGGCAGGCAACGAAATCGAAGGAGTCATCCCTGATGCCGAGGGTCTGCAGGATCTGCTTGCCGAGCTTCACTTCCTCGACCGGATCGGCGGTCAACGATACCCGGATCGTGTCCCCGATGCCTTCGGCGAGAAGGGTGCCGAGCCCGATCGCCGACTTGATCGTCCCCTGTTTCGGCGTCCCGGCTTCGGTGACGCCGAGATGAAGAGGCACGTCGGTCAGTGTGGCCAACTTGCGATAGGCGGCGATCATCTCGGGCACGTTCTGATGCTTGACCGAGACCTTCACGTCGGTAAAACCGTGCTCTTCGAGGAGACCAATCTCGTAGAGAGCGCTCTCGACCAGGGCGTCGGCCGTCGGACGGCCATACTTGGCAACCAACTTCTTGTCGAGGGAGCCGGCATTCACGCCGATGCGGATCGGGATGCCTCGCTCCCTAGCTGCATCGGCCACTTCCTTGATGTGCTTGGGATTCCTCATGTTGCCGGGATTCAGTCGCAGGCCGTGGACGCCGGCCTCGATCGACAGGAGCGCCAGACGGACCGAGAAATGGATATCGGCGATGATCGGGACACCGCCCTCCTTCACGATGAAAGGCAACGCTTTAGCGTCACCTTCGTGAGGGACGGCAACCCTCACGATGTCCGCTCCCTGGGTGGCGAGCTCGTGGACCTGGATGACCGTCGCCTCAGCATCGTCGGTCTTGGTGGTCGTCATGGACTGGATCGATATCGGCGCGCCGCCACCTACGGCGACCGAGCCGACCTTCACCTGCCGGGACTTACGTCTCTCGAACATGGCTTCAGTGTATGGAATCAGCACCTCTATCGGGCAGAAGGGTACTTCGTCAGGACACACATCCGTCCGCCCGCCCGCAGACCAGCGATCCAGCGTCTCGACAACCTCTGGCGCAGTCGCTCCGGAACCCTCATACGCTTTCAGCAGAAGCCTTATATGAGTTTGGGTGGGCGGGTGGACTCCGGTTCGGACGAAGTACCGATCAGAAGGGAACCCTTACGGGGCGCGCTAGATCTAGATAGAGGACCGCTATGAATAGGATCACGAAGAACGAGATGACCGCCGCTGCGAGAGGCACCAACTTGCGGACGTCTACCTCTCGTTTGAAGATCGACTCGTAGGCCAGCACCGCTAGATGACCGCCGTCGAGCGGCGGCAGTGGAAGGAGGTTCATCAGCCCCACGAACACGGTGAACCCGACGATCAGTCCGATCAGGTTGAGGGTCTGTCCCGTCTCGACACTCTCACTGGCGATGCGCCCTGCGCCGATGATCCCCAGCGGGCCCTCGTCGATCTGACGTTCGCCAGAACCGGTCAGAGCGCGCCACAACTCTCCACCGAACACCATCTTGAACGTTTCGCCGATCCCCTTGACGGAGAGCTGCGTGACCTCCCAGGTGCGCGACGCCGCATCACCCGCCGCGCCTACCGGTCCTTTCTTCTCGAAGATGGGCTCCGGACCTACCCCGAGGAATCCGTGCACTTCCTCACCGGGCTGCGGCGACCGCAGCTCTTCGCTCGGCGCGGCGTACTCGAGCACCTCTCCGTCCTCGCTGAAGATCGCGCGCCCGAGGACCACGGATTCCGTGCGTGTGCCGCCGTCACTCTCAATCTCGAATGTCGCGCTCTCACCGCCCCGGCTCCTGATGTAGTCGGAGATCTCTTCCCACGACGGATCCTGGATGGAGCCAGCGGCAACGATCTTGTCACCGGGTGCAAGAGCCAGGTCGGCCGCCGCGGTCGGTTCACCCTCGACCTGCGTGGTCACGGCAGCGACGACATTGCTCGCTTCCTGGGTCGGAAAGCCGATCGTCATCGTAGTGACGAAAAGGATCACGAACGCCACCACGAAGTGAGTGGCCGAGCCGGCAACGATGACGAGGGCGCGCTGCCAGCGTGGTTTCTTGGCATATGAACGCGGAACGTCCTCCGCCGGGATCTCTTCGTAAGGATTCATCCCGACGATCTTCACGAAACCGCCGAGGGGGAGCAGCTTGACGCCGTACTCCGTTTCCCCCTTGGTCGTGGACCACAGAGTGGGTCCGAACCCGACGAAATACTTCGTAGCTTTGAAATTGAATGCCTTAGCGACGAAGAAGTGCCCCGACTCGTGGATCATCACGACGATCAAGATCGCCGCGATGAATATCCAGACACCCATCAGGCTTCCACCCTCTGCGCCGGCGCTCTCTGTAGACGGTCCACGACTTCCTCTGCCGCCGAACGCTCTCGCTCGTCTACCTCGAGCACCGCACCCAGCTCGGTGACCTCTTGCGCCTCATGCTTGTCGAGCACGGCGTCCACGACGTCGGTGATCCCCCGGAAGGAGATGCGGCCGTCGAGGAACGCGGCTACGGCGATCTCGTTGGCAGCGTTGAGTGCAGCCGGATAAGAAGCTCCCGCACGACCGGCCTCGTATGCGAGGTCGAGCGCGGGGAAGCGGAGCGTGTCGGGTTCGAGGAAATCCAGTTGTCCCACCGTCGCGACGTCGATCCGTTCGTAGCTCGTATCCAGCCGGTCCGGATACGACAGAGCGGCCGCTATGGGGATACGCATATCCGCGGTCGCCGCCTGCATCACCGTCGACCCGTCCCGCAGGTGGACCATGCCGTGAACAACCGATTGAGGATGCACCACCGTGCGGATCCGATCGAAGTCGAATCCGAACAGCCAGTGAGCTTCGATGACCTCGAGCCCCTTGTTCATGAGCGTCGCCGAGTCGATCGTGATCTTCGGGCCCATCGACCAGGTCGGATGACGCAGCGCCTCGGACGGCGTCACCTCGCTGAGGTCGGTTCTCTCCCGGAAGGGACCGCCGGACGCCGTCAGGGTCACGCCTTCGACCGTTCCGGGCACCGCGGACTCGAGGCATTGCGCGATGGCGGCATGCTCGGAGTCAACCGGGAGGATCGAGCCCCCTCCCTCATCTGCAGCGGCGAGACAGACCTCGCCCCCCGCCACGAGACTTTCCTTGTTGGCGAGAGCGAGCCGCTTGCCTGCTCGCAGCGCGGTAACCGAAGCTTCCAAGCCCGCCGCCCCGACGACGGCGTTGAGGACGACGTCCGCTTCCTCCAACGCAGCCATCTCGACCGCGGCCTCTCGTCCCAACCCGGTTCGCTTCACATCGAGTGCGATCGCCTGCTGCTCGAGGGCGGCGGCGTCCGATCCCGCGACGAGACCGACGACGGTGAACCTGTCTGCATAAGTACGGATGACGTCGATCGCTTGCCGACCAATGGACCCGGTCGAACCGAGCACGACGACCCGGACCCGGGTGCTCTCACTCACCGGGCGATTCTCCCACGGCCCTTGCGCAAAGCGTCGATGTGCCCCGGCCTATGAGCCACGTGCTTAGAAAACGACAAGGCGGAGGTATAGATAGGCGACCGGGGCGCAGAAGACGATCGCGTCCAATCGGTCGAGAAGACCCCCGTGGCCGGGGAGCAGGCGCCCAGAGTCCTTGATGCCGATCTCTCGCTTCGTCAGCGATTCCGTGAGGTCGCCGATCGGCGCCAGCACCGAAGCGATAAGGGCGAGCCCCAACCCATGCGCGACGGTGAGGTCATGGAGAAGCACACCGAACAGAGCTCCTCCTGCCAGCGACGCAACGATCCCGCCGGCGAGCCCTTCCCACGACTTAGCCGGAGATATCGAGGGCGCCATCTTGTGACGCCCAAAGCGCGTGCCTGCGAAATACCCACCGATATCGTCGAGTGCTGTGATCAGGATGAAGGCCGTAAGCACCAGCGCCCCGTCTTCGGACAGTTTCAACATCGCTGCTGCAGCTGCCCCGCCCCCGGCGATCCACCCGACACCTAAGAACGTCCAGGCAGCGTCGCTGGCCGGTGTCCGCCCACGATCCTTGCGCAGCGAGATGAGCAACGACCCGTAAACCGCGATCCCCAGAACCGCGATGAGCCAGCCCGGGCGTTGCAGAAAAGCCGTCGCCATCAACGCCACCCCCGCGACGAGGCCGAACCACGTAGCAGGAGCGCGACCCGTCTGGGTCAAGCCGTCGTAGAGCTCGAACTGAGCGGTGGTCACCACCGCGACCACCAGGAAGAAGAACGCCGTTTCTCCCAAGAGGTTGAAGACGACGATCAACCCAAGCAGGATCAGGGCAGTGATCACGGCTTGCGCGAGCGAGCGCCCGGGTGAGGGAAGCGATCCTTCTGGAGTCCTCGAAGTGTTCGGCATCGGAGTCGTAGGCGTCGCAGCGCGGCGGGTCGTGGAAGCCCCTGCCGGATGCGCTAGACCTCGGAGAGCTCTGCTTCCTTGCGCTTCAGGTTCTCGTCGACCTCTTCGATGTACTTGTCGGTGATCTTCTGCAGCTGGCCTTCGGCTGCTCGCTCCTCGTCTTCGGAGAGAACCCCGTCCTTCTTCATACGCTGGAGCTCCTGTTTCGCGTGCTGACGCACGCCGCGGACCCCGATCCGGCCCTCTTCGGCGCGAACGTGAGCGACCTTGGTCATCTCTTTACGTCTCTCTTCGGTCAGATCTGGGAACGCCAAGCGAACGACCTGTCCATCGTTGTTGGGATTCACACCTAGATCAGAGGTGAGGATCGCCTTCTCGATCGCCGAGATGGAGCTCGGGTCGTAGGGCGAGATCACCAGCAGCCGCGGCTCGGGCACCGAGATGTTCGCCACCTGGTTCAAGGGCGTAGGCGTACCGTAATAATCGACGGTGATCCGGTTGAGGAGCGTAGGAGATGCCCGGCCGGTCCTGATGTTCCCGAGTTCCTCGCGGTTGTGCGCAACCGCTTTCTGCATCTTGGATTCGGCTTCCTTCAGTACCTCTTCTTTGGTCTCAGCCACCAGTCCTCCTAGCTTTCCGAGTGGACGAGCGTTCCGACGTCTTCACCAGAAAGTATGCGCACGATGTTTCCAGCCTTGAGGTTGAAAACCAAGATGGGAAGGCGATTGTCCATGCACAGCGTGATCGCCGTCGAGTCCATCACCTTCAAACCTTGTTGCAGAACGTCCAGGTATGAGATGGAGTCGTACAGCTTCGCGTCCGAGTTCACCATCGGATCCGAGTCGTACACGCCGTCAACGCGGGTCCCTTTCAGGATCGCATCGGCATTTATCTCGAGTGCTCTCAGCGCCGCGGTCGTATCGGTGGAGAAGTAGGGATTACCGGTCCCGCCCGCGAAGATGACGACGCGCCCCTTCTCGAGATGCCTCATCGCCCGCCGGCGGATGTAAGGCTCGGCGAGCTCTTGCATCCAGATCGCAGTCTGCACCCGGGTCTGCACACCCTCCTTCTCGAGAGCATCCTGCATCGCCAAGGCGTTTATAACGGTCGACAGCATGCCCATGTAATCGGCCGTGGTCCGATCCGTCCCCTGAGCGGAAGCGGACAATCCGCGGATGATGTTCCCGCCACCGATCACGAGAGCGAGCTCTGTAGCGGTCTCTTTCGCCTCGGCTATCTGTCTCGCGATCGAGGCAACGATGCGCGGGTCGATACCGAAACCATGCTGAGGGTCGGCGAAAGCTTCGCCCGACAGCTTCAGTAAGACCCGGTTGAATCTCCTGGGAGCAGCGCCGTTGCCGTCCGCCATCTAGAGCCTAAGACTCGCCGACTCGGATGCGGCTGAAGCGACCTATCCCGACGTTCTCGCCCATCGAAGCTCGTGCTTCGTCGACCAATATGCCTATGGACTTGCTCTTGTCCTGAATCCACTCCTGATCGAGCAAGACATTTTCCTTGTAGAACCCTTCGAGCTTGCCCTGGACCATCTTCTCGATAACCTTGTCGGGCTTGCCGGAATCCTTAGCCTGCTTGGCGTAGATCGCGGACTCCTCATCGAGGATGTCCTGAGGGACCTCATCCCGGGTGGTCCAGCGCGGGTCTGCGAAAGAGATGTGCATGGCGATGTCTTTCGCCAGGCGCTCGAAACCCTCGGTCTTGGCGACGAAGTCCGTCTCGCAGTTGAGCTCGAGGAGGACGCCGAGCTTTGCCGGGTAATCGGGCTGTGGCTTGTGCATGTAGGAGTACACGATCCCCTCGGAGGCGGTACGACCCGTCTTCTTGGCGGCCGCGGCGAGACCCTTCTCGCGCAAAAGCCTCTTTGCCGCCTCGAGATCTCCACCCGACTCGGTCAGAGCCTTCTTGCAATCCATCATCGGGGCACCGGTCGCCTCGCGCAGTGCCTTCACGTCTTTAGCGCTAATCTCCGCCATCGATCTGCTTCTCCTTGCGTTGGATAGATCGTCGTCAGGAAGCCGTCGACTCCGAGGCTTCTTTTGTGGTCAGTTTCGTGTCCTCCGCACCGTCGGCTTGGGACGCGGTGGAGGTGTCGTCGGGCTTCGGCGTCGGATGGGACAGATCGCCGGGCTCATCGCCCTTGGCGTCGGGTCCCTCGACCACACCCGGGGTCTCGCTCTGGCTCGGCTCGGGAGCCTTCTTCGCCTGTTCGGCCGCCTCTTCGGCCTCGAGCTGGAGCTCCCACTCGGCCTTGGGCTCCGCCGCGGCACCCGGGAGCACCTCGGCAGGCTTGGCCGCAGGCGCTTCTGGTTTCTCCTCTGTGCCCGTCGAAGGACGCATCGACATCCCTTCGATGACGGCGTCGGCGATGATGCGGGTCAAGAGCATGCCCGACCGGATCGCGTCGTCGTTACCGGGGATGCCGAAATCGGCATCGTCGGGATCACTATTGGTATCCAGCACGGCGACGACGGGGACGCCGAGTTTCTTGGCCTCACGAACGGCGATCTCTTCCTTCTTGGTATCGAGGATGAAGACCGCATCCGGAGCCTTACTGAGGTTCTTCAATCCCCCAAGGTTGCGTTCGAGCTTGGCGTACTGTCGGGTCAGCTTGAGCTGTTCTTTCTTGGAGAACGACTCGATCGACCCGGTCTCGATCATCTCCTCGAGCTCACGCATACGCTTGATGCGGTCGTGCATAGTGCGGAAGTTCGTGAGCATCCCACCCAGCCACCGGAAGTTGACGTAGGGCATGCCGGAACGCTCGGCTTGATCCTTGACGGCATCCTGGAGCTGCTTCTTGGTGGCGACGAACAAGATGGTCCCGCCTCCCGCGACTAGGTCACGGGTGAAGCCGTAAGCGCGCTCGATCCCACTGACCGTTTGCTTGAGGTCCAGGATGTAGATGCCGTTGCGCTCGGTGAAGATGAAGCGCTTCATCTTCGGGTTCCAACGGCGGGTCTGATGCCCGAAATGGACACCTGCTTCTAAGAGCTGCCGCGTAGTGACGACAGGCATGGGTGATACCTCCCTCGGTTATGCCGGCTCGGTGCCGGACTCCCTCCGCCCATCGACCCCACCTAGAGGCGGGGACCGAAGTCCCGGACGACGAACCACCCGGGATGATGAGCGTGCGAATTTTGGTGCGGGCACAAGGCTAACACCCGCCCGGGATCGGGACTGCCCCGCCTCCTAGGGCTTCAGTCTCCCCCGGTCGCCTCCGAGATCTTGCCCTTCAAGGCAAGCACTGCCTTGGTGTGCATCTGGCAGATGCGGGACTCGGTCACGCCCAAAACGTCGCCGATCTGCGACAGCGTGAGACCCTCGAAGTAGTACAGGGTGACCACCACCTTCTCCCTCTCCGGGAGCCGGTTGATGGCCCCGGCCAGGATCGTCTTCATCTCTTCGGACTCGAAGGCCTCGGTGGGACCGACCGTTTTGGTGTCTTCGAGGGTCTCGACGAGGGACAGCGTGTCTCCCTTGTCGCCGTCCACCGACATCAGCTCATCCAGTGCCACGAGAGACACGGTCGACAGCTGTGTATAGATCGCGTTCAGGTCATCGACCGAGATGTCCATCTCTTCGGCGATCTCCGCGTCGGAAGGAGGACGTTTCAACTTGTTCTCGAGCGCCGAGTACGCCTTCTCTACCTGGCGCGCTTTGGAGCGAACGGAGCGCGGCACCCAGTCGATGGCACGAAGCTCGTCGATGATCGCGCCACGGATGCGGTTGATGGCGTAGGTCTCGAACTTGATGTTGCGAGAGCGGTCGTACTTGTCAATGGCGTCGATCAGCCCGAAGATCCCGTAGGAGATGAGATCGGCCTGGTCGATGTTGGCTGGCAGACCCACAGCGACACGCCCCGCGACGTACTTCACCAAGGGTGAGTAATTCAGGATCAAGTGGTCCCGAGCTTCTGCCGCCCCCGACGCTTTGTACTCATCCCAAGCATCGATGACAGGGTCCACAACTCCCTCGTCGATCAGGGCTGTTCGGTCGACGGCCTTAGGCACGGGGGTGGCTCATTTCATAAACGGCTTTTAGGCGCTCCGTGGAGACGTGGGTGTATATCTGCGTAGTCGAAAGGTTTTCGTGTCCCAGCAATTCCTGCACCGCCCGCAGATCCGCTCCTCCATCCAGAAGATGTGTTGCAAATGAGTGCCTAAGTGTATGCGGCCCGACCGGCTTGGTCCCCTCGGCCTTCATGTACCGCGCGATCATCGCCCTGACCCCCCGAGCGCCGAGCCGCCCCCCGCGTGCCCCCAGGAATACAGCGGCGGCCTCCTTGCCCGGAGCCGGGACCATGAGATGGGGACGCGCGTCTCGAAGATAGGTGACGAGAGCGGCTCCTGCCGGCTCCGATATGGGCACCCGACGTTCCTTGCGACCCTTGCCCGTAACCGTTACCGAAGCGGCGCGCAGATCCAATTCATCCACATCAAGACCACACAGTTCGGCAACGCGCAGACCTGAGCCGTAGAGAAGCTCGAGGATCGCCCTATCCCTCAGACCGATCGGATCATCCGTCGGAGGCAGTCCCAGCAGCGTGGTGACATCGACGGCTTTCATCACGCGCGGCAGAGGCTTGTCCAGTTTCGGAGCGGAGAGGTCCCCCGTCGGGTCCGACGAGATGTAGTTATGCAAGAGCGCCCACTTCAGTAGCGACCTCACCGCGCTCACCTTGCGAGCTACGGAACGACGGGCATAACGCTGTTCGGTGAGCGACGCGACGAAACGACGCAGCGCCACCCGGTCGATCTGGCCGACATACGTGATCCCCGATCTCTCGGCCCAAAGCCTGAAGCGCTCGAGATCGTTGCGGTAAGCGACGATCGTGGCCGGAGAGAGATCACGCTCGGCAGCGCAGGCGCGGAGGAACCCCTCTGCGACGCCCTGGATCGTGTCGTTCTTGCCCATCCTCTTCCCATCCTCCCGAACCAGCCTGTTTCAGGATGGGGGCCCGCGCGCGCGCTGTCAACGAGTCTCAGGCAGGTTCGACGAGCCCTCGTTCTTCAACCAGTGCAAGTGCAAGGGACTTGTATCCCTCGGCATCGAACAGAACAACGACCTTGTCTCCCTCATAACGAACGACCGAACCTTCGTTCCACTGAGGGTGCCGAACGCGCTGATTGAGCTCGAACGGCGCCTTCTTCCCGTGCATGACCTGCGACCCCCTCGCGGCATGAGAGCCCACGTATGCCCGGAGCCGGCAGGCTGGAACGGCCTAAGGCACTGAAGTTAAAGTCTGATCGGACGCGAGCGAAGACCTCACCCGGCATCCCGCGGAGGTGATGCAGAAGGTCGCCCCTCTCTTAACCAAGTAGCCGAGCACCTCGAGCCTCGAGAGACCCAGCGCTGCTCGACCGACGCTGAGCCCGCTTTCGGCGGTGAGCTTCTCGGTCCCCACCGGTGCGTCGTCGAGCAGGCTCAACAGGAGAAGCTCTTCATCTTCCAGCTGCGGGACGTTGCGGAGCGCGCCCACCGGTTCGGTCCAGAGGGTTCCCGGAGCCAACTCGTCGAGGATGTCCTGGACTCCGGTGACGGCGGTGGCAAGCGAGCGCTTTATGAGGTCGTTCGGACCGGCCGCCATCGGGTTGCGGATGCTTCCCGGCACCGCGAACACGCTGCGGTTGGCGTCAAGGGCCAGCCGGGCCGTGATCAACGCGCCGCTGGCGAGACCGCCTTCGATGACAACCGTCGCTGTTGCGAGGCCCGCGATGAGGCGGTTGCGCGCCGGGAAATATCCCTTCTGGGGCTGAGTCCCGGCGGGGTACTCGCTCACGACGGTGCCGTCCTGCGCGATCTGTTCCTTGAGGCGCACGTTCCGACCGGGGTAGGCAACGTCGATCCCGCAACCGAGCACCGCCACCGTCCGGCCGCCAGCATCGAGGGCGGAGCGGTGCGCGGCGGTGTCGATGCCGAGCGCCAGACCCGAGACGATAGTGAAACCGGCCTCGGCCAGCCCCGTTGCGATAAGGCGCGCCGCATCGAGCCCGGCCACCGTAGGACGCCGGGTGCCGACTATGGCTATCGCTTCTTCCATCGGGGGCAGCGGCGCGCCTGCGACGAACAGCTTCTCGACCCGCCCGAGCGCCGCGATCTCGTCGAGTGCCACGGGCCAGCCAGGGGACGAGGGCATCAGCTCCTCGGTCTTCACGCCATCACCGGCGCCGCGATGTCGGTCCGCAGCTGCAGCGCCCGGCCGATGTGCACCTCGTCCACCATCGGGAGCCCGTCGAGATCGGCGATCGTGCGGGCGACACGCATCAGGCGGTCGAGTCCACGTCCGGTCAGCAAACTCTGGTCCACGGCGCGCCGAGCGAAATCGTGTGCCGGGACCGACAGCGCGATCTCCTCGCGCAGCACGCTCGTGCGGACGCTGGCGTTGGTGGTGAGTGAGGAGCCATAACGGCGCGCCTGGATCGCCCGCGCCGCCTCGACCCGGGCGCGCACCGTCGCGCTGTCCTCGCCGTCGGGAGCCGACATCAACTCTTTGCCGGTGAGACGCTGCATCGACACCTGCATGTCGAACCGGTCGAGCAACGGCCCCGAGAGCCGGGCGCGATAGATCTCCTTGCGATAGTCCTCGCAGCGGCAGGCGCGCCGGGGGTCGCCCTCATAGCCACACGGGCAGGGGTTCATCGCCGCGACCAGCGAGAAGCGGCACGGATAGGTGACCGAGCCGCCGCTTCTCGCGATTCGCACCACCTCGTCCTCTAGCGGCGCGCGCAAGCTCTCGAGCACCGCTTTGGAGTAGAGGGTGAGCTCGTCTAGAAATAGGACTCCGTTGTGAGCGAGGGTCACCTCGCCGGGACGAGCTATCCCCGTTCCGCCACCGACCAGTCCCGCCAGCGAGACGTGATGATGCGGCACGCGGAACGGCCGGGTGGTGACGAGTGACGCGCGCTCGGGGAGCAGCCCCGCGACGGAGCGGATACGGGTGACCTCGAAAGCCTCGTCCAGCGTCATCTCGGGCAGGATCCCGGGTAACCGGCGCGCCAGCATCGTCTTGCCGGACCCCGGCGACCCGGTGAGTAG
>JBPCNH010000038.1:0-112579 GCA_051001455.1 Actinomycetota bacterium | reverse complement strand
AGCTTCTCGTTAGTGTGTCCCGCCCCGCTGCTCCACTCGCGCTCCGGACCTTCCCTGCGGTGGCCGTCATCTCGTCGTCTCCGGAGTACTGGGTGCGCGGCCAGAAGAACCCGCGCAGGCCGTCCTTGGGATTCCGGGGCACCACGTGGACGTGGAGGTGGGGCACGCTTTGAGAGACCTTGTTGTTCATGGCTACGAAGGTACCCGTGGCGCCCATCGCGTCGCGCACCGCAGCCGCGAGGATCCGGGCATCGCGGAAGAGGGGCTCCAAGAGGTCGGCCGGCAGGTCGGTCAGCGTCTCGTGGTGGGCGCGCGGTATCAGCAAGGTGTGACCGGGGAAGATCGGGCGGTGATCCAGGAACGCGATCGCAACCTCGTCCTCGAGGACGATCTCTGCCGCCGTGGTCCCTTCTACGACCTCACAGAAGATGCACACGGTGAGTGAGAGTAATCCTCGGGGGTATGGCTTGGGTCGTGGACGCGACCAGGACTATCACCGTGTGGGCCGATCCCGGTTGTCCGTGGGCGACGCTGGCCCTCTACAGGTTGCACAGGGCTCGCCGCGCGGCCGGCGCCGAGGATCGGCTGGTCTTCGATATCAGGGCCTTCCCGCTCGAGTTGCTCAACGACCAACCGACTCCCCGTCTGATCCTCGACGCCGAGATACCCGTGGTCGGCGGCTTGGAGCCGGATATCGGCATGAGTCTCTGGAGCGGGCGGGTGGATGCTTACCCGGTGACCACCCTGCTGGCGCTCGAAGCGATAATGGCCGCGAAGGAGCAGGGGATGGGGCTTGCGGACCGGCTCGACCTTGCTCTGCGTCTCGCGTTGTTCAGGGACTCGGAATGCATCTCCTTGCATCACGTGATCTGCGAGGTAGCCGGCCGGGTGGAGGGCCTCGACGCGGCTGCTCTCGAGGACGCCTTGCGAAGTGGCCGTTATCGGGCGAGCGTCTTCGCAGACAAGGAAGAGGCCGAGAGTACGGACGTGCAGGGCAGCCCGCACCTGTTCCTCCCTGATGGAACCGGCATCCACAATCCTGGTATCACGATGCACAAAACCGACGATTTCGGGCAGGGCGGGTATCCCATCGTGGACGAGGACGAGCCCGGGATCTACGACGATATCCTCGAGCGATCCCTGGCCTAGGAGAGGAGCGAGATGGACGAGTCCGTTGTGAAGGAGCGTGCGCAGGCACACGGCGACGCGGTGGTCTCGGGCGACCTTCGCGCCGCCGGAGCAGACCTAGACGGCGCCGTGATGAAGAAGGCCGGCGAGGTGATGTCCCAACTACCGAAGCCGCTCACTGCAGCAGAGATCACCTCGGTGTCTGCCGAAGACGACAGCATGACGGTCGCGATCGGCTACCGCGGGGCCGACTCGATCGTGACGGTTGCCTCCGTCTGGGCCGAGCGTGGAGGCCAGCCGAAGATCATCGATCTGAGCATCCTGGAAGACTAGGGAGAGGCAGCCAGGGGAGTCCGCTCCCGGCCCGATTAGCGAGCGGCGTTGCTATCCTCGGTGACATGGAAGCAGATATCAGCGGTACTCAGAGAAAAGTGGTGGCGTCTTCGGTGAGCCCGGCGAGCCAAGCCCACGGTGCGCAGGGCATCGCCGTCCGTGATTCCAAGACGTTGCCTTTCGTCGTCACGAGGTCGTGGTCGGCGCCGGAAGGCACGTACCGCGAGACCTTCTATCTGATCGACCCCAAGTCCCGTGAGGTCCTGTTCGAGGGACCCGTGCGGGAAGAGCTCGTCTGGGGCCTCCAGTCACTCACCGAATTCACCGACACGGTCACCGATCCCATAGCACTCGAGCCGGGATCGTACGCGATCGTGTTCAGCCTCGGCCGGGGCAGTGGCGGCGAGTTCCCCGTAGAGGTTGTGGAGGTGTCCGAAGAGAGCGCGGCATAGCCGCCGTTCTCTTCGGTACGAAGCTCATGCGGATCAAGTTACTAGTCGCCTGTCTCTGTCTCGGCTTATCCCTGACCGCTTGCGAGCTCGAATCGATCCCGCGCGGGAGCGAACGTTCGCCCGACCCCACCCGAGACGCGGTGGCCGACATCGAGCTCGATCAGAACGATTCGCGAGCCCCGCATTCGGACCTTGCCGACATGATCGAGGAGGTGCTGCCGACCGTGGTCAACGTCCGTATCGAGGCGATCCAGTTCGACGATTTCGGCGAGCCCCAGGTGGGCAGAGGACAAGGCTCCGGTGTGGTGATCGACGAATCCGGTGTCATCGTCACGAACAATCATGTGGTCGCGGGGGCTACCGAGGT
Organism: Actinomycetota bacterium; assembly: GCA_051001455.1. Lineage (GTDB taxonomy): Bacteria > Actinomycetota > CADDZG01 > CADDZG01 > WHSQ01 > JBPCNH01. The sequence goes on along the minus strand of JBPCNH010000038.1, from coordinate 110,299 downwards.
CGAAGTCATCTTTACGGACGAGAGAGGAACGATGACCGGAACCGTGTTGGGGACGGCGCCCGAGAAAGATCTCGCCGTTATCAAGGTGGACGCCGACGATCTCACACCCATAGAACTCGGGCGATCCTCCTCTCTGCGTCTTGGCGACGACGTTGTCGCACTGGGCTTCCCACTCGGCCTCGGCGGGACCACGGTGACGAAAGGGATCGTTTCGGCGGTCGATCGTACGATCGAAGTTGGGGGCAGTTCGAACGGCGTGTCGCGTCTCGAGGGGCTGTTGCAGACCGATGCCGCCATCAATCCGGGGAACTCAGGCGGTGCATTAGTGGATGTGTCCGGGAACCTCATCGGTATCAATACGGCTGCGGCTCAAGCCGCCAGCGCCGAGAACATAGGTTTCGCCATCCCCATCGACATCGTCACTACCGTGGTGGGCGAGATCCTCGACGAGCCGGCCGAAGATCGAGCGTGGTTAGGCGTGCAGATCCAATCGGTCAACTCCGCTGCGGTGGCGAACCAACTCGGCCTGCCGAGCTCGGTGCGCGGAGCCTTCATCGTCGGGCTGTTCCCCGACGGCCCTGCGGCCGCCGGCGGCGTAGAAGCCGGCGACGTGATCATCGAGGTGGCGGGAGAGGGGCTCGCATCCGCCGAGGATCTCACCGAGGCACTGACGGCGCACGATCCCGACGAGACGATCCCGATCGTGGTGCTGCGAGAGGGTGAGGAGATCACCTTGGACGTCAAGCTCGGTAGCCGGCCGGTGACGATCGAGTAGGTCCGGTAGCGCAACCACGGGCGAGGGCTACCCTGGGAGCATGAAGGTGAAGCTCCGGAATCCGGATCGGGTTGTGGACGTCTCGGGCCCCAAGAACGTTCTTCAGCTGCTGGCGCACCTCGAGATCGTGCCGGAGGCCGTCCTGGTGATCAGGGACGCGACGTTGCTCACACGGGACGAGGCTTTGACCGAGGACGACGAGCTCGAGGTTCGTCCCGTGTTGAGCGGAGGAGCTAGATGAAGTGCAAGGTATGCCGCGAGCACGCGGTGGTCGATATCCGGCGGCATAACGCCGGATTCTGCCCTCCCCATTTCATCGAGCACATGCAGAACCAGGTCGCCAAGGGGATCAAGGAATTCAAGATGTTCGACCCGGATGACCGGCTCCTGGTCGCGGTTTCGGGAGGGAAAGACTCCCTTGCGGTGTGGGACATCCTGCTCGATCTCGGTTACGACGCCACGGGCTTCTATCTCGACCTCGGTATAGGCGGGTACTCAACCCGGTCGAAAGAGGCGAGCATCGCGTTCGCCGCATCGAAGAACGCCAAGCTCCTGATCCGTTCGCTTAACGAAGAGCACGGTTTCACCGTTCCGGAGCTGTCGCGCCTCACCGGCAGGGTGCCCTGCTCGGGATGCGGGCTCAACAAGCGTTACGAGTTCAATCGCGCCGCTCTCGAGGAGGGCTTCAGCGTTCTCGTGACCGGTCACAACCTGGACGACGAAGTGGCCACCCTGTTCGGCAACGTGCTTCACTGGCAGACCGACATGTTGGGTCGCCAGGCACCGGTGCTTGAAGAGAGGATCCTCGGTGCCGAGGGTGAGGAGCGCACCGTGCTCGTGCGGAAGGTGAAACCGCTCGTGCGGATAGCGGAGCGAGAGACCGCTGCGTACGCGGTTATGAAGGGGATCGATTACATCGTCGAAGAATGCCCGATGGTCGAGGGCAATACGCAACATCGCTATAAAGAAGCGCTGACGCTCCTCGAGGAATCATCTCCCGGAACGAAGCACCAGATGTATTTCGGGTTCTTGAAGAAGGCGGCCCGCCACTTCAAGGAAGAGAACGACGCTACGAACGTGGTCGCGTGTTCATCATGCGGGGCTCCGACGGTGCAGTGGGACGATGGTGCACCCCCGGTTTGCTCCTTCTGCAAGACCAAGTCGCTCGCCGAGAAACGACGCGCCTCCGGGTCGACGACCCCCGCGCGGAAACGCAAGCAACAGGGTGTTCGCTAGATGCAGCACGGGGTCTTCAAGACGGGCGAGCGCGTCCTCCTGATCGACTCTCGGCAGCGGCGATACATGCTCAAGCTGGCGGAGGACAAAGAGTTCCATTCTCATCTCGGGATCCTGGCGCACAACGATCTGATCGGCGCGCCGGAGGGAACGATCCTGCGGACCACCGGAGGCTCCCTCTACACCGCTTTCAGACCCACGCTCAGCGACTTCGTCCTGAAGATGAAGCGCGGAGCCCAGGTCGTGTATCCGAAGGACGTCGGGATGATCTTGGTCTTCGCCGACATCGCTCCGGGAGCTACCGTGATCGAGGCAGGCTCGGGGTCTGCATCTCTTACGTTGGCCCTGGCCCGGGCGGTAGGTCCCACCGGCAGGGTCATCTCCTACGAGGTGCGGGCCGACCACCATGACCAGGCCGCCGCCAACATCGCCACCTGGTACGAAGGACTCGGTGAGCCGCCCGATAATCTCGAGCTGAGGTTGGGTGACATATTCGACGGGATCCCCGAACGGGACGCAGACCGGATGGTTCTAGACATGCCGGAGCCGTGGCGAGCGATAGGACCCGCAACTGATTCCCTGGCACCCGGAGGCATCTTGTGTTGCTACGTCCCCACGATCCCCCAGGTATCGCAGACCGTAGAGGCGATGCGGCGGGGAGGCTTTGGTTTCCTCAGCACGATGGAGTCCTTGGTGCGGACCTGGAACGTGGATGGGCAGTCGGTAAGGCCGGACCATCGCATGGTGGCTCACACCGGTTTCATCATGACGGGCCGAAAGATCGCAACTTCGGCGGAAAACGGCCGTTACAGGTAGCTAGGGAGTAGCATCCTCAGGCAGGAGGTGATGGCGGTTCGAGACGACGAACTCGATCCTCGGATAGCAGAGTACGACCGCGAGGTGCAGGATCTGCGTGGTCAAGTCAAGCTGCTGGAGGATGAGCTGGGTATTCTGCGCCACAAGCTCGAGGTTGCTCCCCGCCAGATCTTGAGCCTCGAGAGGAAGCTGGCCGATACCAACAGCGAACTGTCCCGGGCCCAGGAGAACAACGAACTCCTCGCCTCGACACTTCGGGATGCGCGCGAGCAACTCGTGGCTCTCAAGGAAGAGGTCGAGAAGCTCACGCAGCCGCCCAACAGCTACGGAATCTTCCTCGAGCTGTACGACGACGGCAGCGTGGATGTCTTCACGAACGGCCGCAAGCTCCGGGTGAGCGCCTCCCCGGACGTGGAGTTCGAAAAGGTACAGCGCGGCCAGCAGGTCATCCTCAATGAGGCTCTCAACATCATCGGAGTCACGGACTTCGAGATCCAGGGCGAGGTCGTGACACTGAAGGAGATGCTCGATAATGGGCGGGCGCTGGTGATCGGTCGGACCGACGAAGAGCGCGCGGTCGAGTTGGCGGCTCCCCTCCTGGACGAGACCCTCCGCTCCGGCGACACCCTGCTCCTCGAGCCCAAGTCGGGTCATATCCTCGAGAAGCTGCCCAAGCCCGAGGTAGAGGAGCTCATCCTCGAAGAGGTTCCGGATATCTCGTATGAAGACATCGGGGGTCTCGACTTGCAGATCGAAGAGATCCGCGATGCCGTCGAGTTGCCGTTCCTGCATGCGGAGCTCTTCCGCGAGCATGCGCTCGAGCCCCCCAAGGGCATCCTGCTCTACGGCCCCCCCGGTTGCGGTAAGACCTTGGTCGCGAAGGCGGTAGCGAACTCGCTTGCCAAACAGGTGGCGGCGAAACTCGGCCAAGAAGAGCGCCGCCCCTATTTCCTGAACGTCAAGGGTCCCGAGTTACTGAACAAATATGTGGGCGAGACCGAGCGACAGATCCGCCAGATCTTCCAACGAGCCAAGGAGAAGTCCGAGGAAGGCGTCCCGATCATCGTGTTCTTCGACGAGATGGAGTCTCTTTTCCGTACCCGAGGTTCGGGGATCTCGAGCGATATCGAGTCGACGATCGTGCCGCAGCTTCTCGCCGAGATCGACGGTGTGGAGGCCTTGAAGAACGTCATCGTTGTCGGCGCGTCGAACCGGGAGGACCTCATCGACCCGGCCATCCTCCGTCCCGGGCGGCTCGATGTGAAGATCAAGATCGAGAGGCCGACCGAGAAGGCAGCAAAGGCCATCTATGCCAAGTACCTGACCCCTGATCTGCCCCTTGCCGACAGTGTCGTCGAGGAGCACGGCTCTGCTGAAGGCGCTGTCAAGGCCATGATCGATGTGACGGTCGAGAACATGTACGCCGAAGATCCCAACAATCGGTTTCTCGAGGTCACCTATGCGAACGGCGAGAAGGAAGAGCTGTACTTCAAGGACTTCGCATCGGGTGCGATGATCGAGAACATCGTGCGCCGCGCTAAGAAGACCGCGATCAAGCGGACGATCAAGGGTGAGGCGCGGGGCATCAACACCGAGGATCTGCTCTCCGCCATCCACCAGGAGTACAAGGAGAACGAGGACCTGCCCAACACCACGAACCCGGACGACTGGGCTCGCATCTCCGGCAAGAAAGGCGAGCGGATCGTCTATATCCGCACCTTGGTCGGCGAGCATTCCGATCGCGAGGGCGAGGGCAACCGCCAGGTCGAGCGGATGCAGACCGGTCAGTACCTATAGCAGCGGCTCTACTCGCCTAGCGGAACATCCGGCTGCTTAGCGACTACCCTGGTCACATGGCTCTACCGAAGGTTTGCGGGATCGAGACGGAGTACGGGATCTCGATCCGCGAGTCGAGTGACTTCAACCCCATAATGACCTCGTCGCTGTTGATCAACGCCTACGCCCAACCGGCGTTCCGGCGGGTCAAATGGGACTACGAGGAAGAGAACCCGCTGCGCGACGCGCGCGGTTTCGACAAGGCGGCGCCGGACGGTCCGGTCGAGGACGATTCCGGTCTGGTGAATGTGATCCTTCCCAACGGATCTCGCTACTACGTCGATCACGCGCACCCTGAGTATTCGTCGCCGGAATGCTCGAATCCGCGCGACCTGGTGATCTGGGACAAGGCAGGGGAGCGCATCCTCGAAGCGTCCGTGAAGGCCGCCCAGACGTTGGTCCCTGATGGACAACAGGTGCTGATCTATAAGAACAACTCAGACGGCAAGGGCAACTCCTACGGCTGCCACGAGAACTACCTGGTCGATCGCAACACTCCGTTCCCATCCATCGTCAAGCACCTGATGCCGTTCTTCGTGACACGTCAGGTATTCACGGGGGCAGGCAAGGTGGGATCCGAGAACGGTGCGCCGGAGTGCGATTTCCAGATCTCACAGCGTGCCGACTTCTTCGAGGTGGAGGTGGGGCTAGAGACCACTTTCAAACGCCCGATCATCAACACCCGCGACGAACCTCATGCCGACCCCGAGCTCTACCGCCGTCTTCATGTGATCGTAGGCGACGCCAACATGTCGGAGATATCGACCTATCTCAAAGCCGGCACGACGTCGGTCGTGCTGAAGATGATCGAGGACGATTTCATCACCGACGACCTAACGCTCAAGGAACCTGTCAGGTCTATGCGGACCGTTTCCCATGACCGGACCTGCAGGGCGACGATCGAGTTGACAGATGGTCGGAGTATCACGGCGGTGGACCTGCAGTGGGAGTACCTGCGTCTCGCCAAGAAGTACGTGCAGGACAACGGAACCGACGACGTCACCGACGACGTGATCGAGCGTTGGGAGAAAACACTCGAGGACCTCGAGGTCGACCCGATGCGTCTCGCCGACCGGCTCGACTGGGTCGCCAAGCTCGAGCTGCTCGAGACCTACCGCGAACGCGACGGATTGGAGTGGGATGCGGCGAAGCTGCGCCAGCTCGACCTCCAGTATCACGACGTGCGCCCCTCCCACGGTCTCTATTACAAACTGGCGCAGCGGGGACGCATCCAAACTCTGGTTTCTGAAGACGAAGTGGCATTCGCGGTCGATCATCCGCCGGAAGACACACGCGCTTACTTCCGCGGTGAATGTCTCCGACGGTTCTCACCCGAGATCGTCGCGGCTTCATGGGACGCGTTGATCTTCGATGCCGGAGATGAACCGCTTAGCAAGGTCCCAACGATGGAGCCGCTGCGCGGGACGAAGGAGCGTGTGCAGGAGCTGCTCGACCGTTCTCCCGACGTCCCTACGCTGCTCCAGAACCTGTCCGCCTGACGGGATCTTCATCCGTATGCAGTCGGAGGTTCCCCTGTTCCGTTCCACGTCCGGCGTAGAATGACCTCCGTAGCATCAACCCAGTGAGGTGACCTATGGCATCAGGCGAGCAGAGTAAGAAACCGAAGCCGAAGAAAGAGGAGGAAGCTTCTCAGGCCGAGGCGACCGCGACCGAGAGTCCCTCCACCAAGGAGGTCGACGATCTTCTCGACGAGATCGACTCGGTGCTGGAGACCAACAGTGAAGAATTCGTCCGCTCGTTCATACAGAAAGGCGGTCAGGTTTACGTAATATTTGCGGTCGCCGCCCCTGTATTTCTTGATCTCGTACGGTGATGGTCACTTAGGTATCGCGTAGTACGCCGCAGAATCGAGTCCGCGCCTCGATCCGATGAAAGGAGAGTCGGATGAAGCGCTGTCTTGATTGCAAGAAGACGAAGATCCTCGGGGACTTCCCTCGCAGCCGTTCGACGCGTTCAGGGCGGGCTACTTACTGTAAGCCGTGTCACAATTCGCGCACCCGAGAGCCTGTTGCATAAACCCTCTGGATAGGCTCGCGATGGGGAACCGTTTCCGGGAGAATCATCGGTAGGCAATCACTCAACATCCCGGAGGCTCCCCCTATGTCCTACAACTTCATCACCTGTGACCGAGAGCAGCACTTCCTCATGCCGCCCAGCATCATCGAGTGGCTACCCGAAGACCACCTCGCTCGCTTCATCCTTGATGTGGTGGAAGAGATGGACCTGTCGGCTTTCTACGCCGGTCACCGCAGCGATGGCTGGGGCGGGCGGCGTTCGATCCCAAGATGATGACCGCGCTGCTGCTCTATAACTACTGCATCGGCGAGCGCAGCTCTCGCAAGATCGAGCGCCGCTGCCAAGAAGACGTCGCGTGCCGCGTGATCACCGCCAACCACGTCCCCGACCACACCACCGTCGCCCGCTTCCGCCAGGCCCACCAAAGCGCGCTCAACCCGTCTTGCTCCACTGCAAGAAGCGCCGAAGGCCAGTGCGGAAGGCGAGGAGGGCGGTGTAATCCGCATCAGTAATCGTTCTTCCGCGGACCATCGGTCGAAGGATATCCGGGATGCCTTGCCGACGCTGATTCAGAGTCACTATTGACGGAAAACATCATCACCCGATACGGTCGTTGAACGATATAGAACTTTGAGTGGAGGTGGGGAACCTGATCTGGGGCAGCAGCGTGCCGCGGATTGCCTTTCTTCTGTCCATCGTCTTCCTGAGTTTCGTTCTCGTGACGCAAGGGAGCCGTGCGCAGGAGTCGACGGAATCGACCGAGCCCAAACACTCAGAGTCGGCGTCGGCAACGTTGGACTGTGAGGCTACGGAGTTGATCTTGATCGTCACGGACCTCATCGCCGGCGTCGACCCTGGCCTGCCAGCAGAGGCCGAAGACAACCCCGAATCCAAGCCGCCGCCGACTGACGGGTCTTCGCCTCCCGCGACGCCTGCTGCCGCTCTGCGTGCCTTCTTCGGGCAGGAAAACATCTCCCTTGATGCCGACGCGTTCAGGCGAGCAGCAGAGAGGGCGGCGACATCCGACGCCCCGCACGCTGTCCAACTTGTGCTCGAAAGAGGACCGGCGAGGGTTGCTACAGCTTACGTGGAGGAAAGCGCTAACGGCGGATGGAAGATGCTCGACTTTGCCGCCTGCTACCGACTGATTGCTGAATCCTGACTTCATGGGGAGTGGACGAATTACGCGCAGCGATAGACTGTACACGCTCGGTGCCGTGGTGTTGATAAGCGTTGCGGTTGGAGCGCTTGCCGCGCCAGCTCGCTCCCACGACGGAACTAAGTTCCACAACCTCACGTGGATCAGAGACACTTCTGTCAACTGGATGTTCACCGACACGTTTCCGACTGGCGCGTGGAGGGACCGAGTCAAAGAGGCAGACGGGCCGTGGAACGCAATCGGTGCCGGAATGTACTTCGTCAAACAATCACAGGTGAACGATTTCAACGCTCTGGAATGCCCCAGTACGTATCAGAAGAACGGGATCCACATCGGAAGCATCGACGGAACGCCGAGTTCAGATAACACGTTGGCGAGGACGTATAAGTGCAAGTTTTCCGGTACAAGTGAGCTGTACAGTGCTCAGATAAAGTTCGATGAGGCTGAAGCGTGGTACACGGGGGATGCGACGCCTCCGCCGTCCGACAAATTCGATGTCGAGGCTATAGCGACACACGAGTTCGGGCACGCAACAGGATGGAGCGGGCACTTCCTCGAGAGTGGGACGCATTGCACAGACACGCCCAAGGAGACGATGTGTCCTACGATTCCCTCCGGAAAAGCGTACTGGAGAACGCTCGAGACGCACGATAAGCACACGCTCGTAAATGCGTACTAGACACTGCACGGGGATGACATGGGGGCGACTCGTGTCGCTCGTCGCGGCGTTGATCGTTCTTGCTCCTTTGTCGGCATGTAGTGATGAGGGGGGACCAAAGGGAAAACCCGCAGCACAGACAAGCCGTCCCGACAAGTCGGACGCGGCGGCGGGTGCAGAGGCTGAGCCAGCAGAGGGGTTCGCGAGGTACGGCTACGCGGATAGGCAGGCATTCGTTTGGCTCGCTCGCGGAACGAGCACCAGGTCGGAACGGTTCGCCGAAGTCGAGGGACTAGCTGGCCTGGAAATCTGTGACGGAGAACTCGGCGCAAGTGCGGCGGTGAGCATCAGTCTTAAGGGAGGCGCGGCAGCAATCCGCGTTATCGGGACGAACACCTCAGGAAGCCGCGTCCGCTTCAGACCGCAGAAGGTTGCGGTGCCGCCTGCCAGCCGCTCGCGCGTCTTCCACTGGACGTTCTTAGCGCCGGACATCGCGTCGCTGCGAACTTTCAGCGTCGAATGGAGGTCGAGAACCGGTGAGGAAGTCGCTGCAACCGGCGGAACATTAACGCTGTACTACGGAAGTGAAGGTTCCAGCAGCGCGGGTTGCGCGTAGGTAGCGATCCGGGTAACCGACTGCCACGTCTCGTTGGATCGCCGTCATGCTGTATTGCGTCTGACGTCGTGAGCCAAATCCCGAGAGAAATACCCAACCACTGATGAGATCGGGTCGTGATCACGGGAGTTCGTGGGAGCTGCTCCGCGAGCACAAGGCTTTCATCGAGAAGCGCATGAAGGACAAGCTGACCCTCGTCAAGATCCATAACCAGCTGCATCGCCACACCGGTCACGACCTCCCCTATTCGACGCTGCACCGCTTCTGCGTGACCGAGCTCGGCTACGGCCGGGATCGCTCCACTGTGCGGATCGCCGACTGCGAGCCCGGTGTCGAGCTCCAGGTCGACTTCGGGCGCATGGGCCTCATCTTTGATCTCGAATCGGAGCGCCGCAGGGTTGTCCATGCCCTCATCTTCACTGCGGTCTATTCGCGCCACATGTTCGTGTGGCTCACGTTCCGCCAAGACCTGTCATCGGTGATCGCTGGTTGCGAGGCCGCCTGGTCGTTCTTCGGTGGGACCTTCAAGGTCGTGATCCCGGACAACATGAAGACGATCGTCACGAAAGCAGACCCGATCGCACCGCGCCTTCCTATGGAGATAGGGAGGTGCGTGGGTTGTTGTGCTTCAACTGTAGCGGCGCCTTGGGTCGCTTCGATGATGAGCCGTCGGTACTGGAGGCGGCTATCGCTTATCTTCTGAGCCATGGAGCGACAGGGGGCTGAGCCCGGACTCACCGATTACCTGCGGCTGCCGATCCATGGGCCGGGGTCGTCCTTCACCGAGGTGCTGCGGGCCACCGCGCCGGAGACCCTCAACAGGGCCGAGATGACCGGGCCGATCCACGCCCCCGAGGGCACCACGGTCCTGGCCGTGCGTTTCGGCGACGGGGTGATCGTGGCGGGAGACCGCAGAGCGACGGAAGGCTTCCAGATCGCGCACCGTTCGATCGAGAAGGTGTTCGCGGCAGATGACATGTCGGCGGTGGCGATCGCCGGAGCGGCCGGGCCCGCGGTCGAGATGGTGCGTCTGCTCCAGACCGAGCTCGAGCATTACGAGAAGGTGGAAGGCGAGCGCCTCAGCCTCGAAGGTAAGGCGAACAAGCTGTCGCAGATGATCCGAGCCAATCTCCCGGCGGCGATGCAAGGGCTCGTCGTGGTGCCGTTATTCGCCGGCTTCGACGAGCGGCGGGGTGCCGGTCGCATCTTCAAGTACGACGTGACCGGTGGACGCTACGAAGAGGACGATTATCACGCCACGGGATCGGGTGGGAAGGATGCCCGCTCGTCGCTCAAGAAGCGTTACCGCCCGGGATTGACGCGCGACGAGGCGATCAAGATCGCGATAGAGGCGCTGTTCGACGCTGCCGACGAGGACGTCGGAACGGGTGGACCCGACCTGATGCGCGGGATCTTCCCTACGGTCGCGGTGATCGCTGCCGAGGGCACTACCGAGATCCAAGAGGACGAGGTGCGGCACCTGTTCGAGGAGCTGATCGCCGAACGGCGCGAACAGATGACTCAGCCGGCTACACACACCGTTGGTGTGCGCCGACCTCCCAAGGAGGACGCCTGATGGCGATGCCGTTCTACGTGTCGCCCGAACAGGCGATGAAAGATAAGGGTGATTTCGCCCGTAAAGGGATCTCCCGAGGCAAGTCCGTTCTCGTGCTCGAGTACACCGAGGGCATCGCCTTCCTTGCAGAGAATCCGTCGGTGACCCTCCATAAGATCTCCGAGATATACGACCGGATCGCATTCGCCGGGGTCGGCAAGTTCAACGAGTTCGAGCAATTGAGGATCGGAGGCATCAGGCTCGTTGACGTGAAGGGCTATTCCTACTCGCGCGAGGATGTGACGGCGAAAGCACTTGCCAACGCGTACTCGCAGACGCTGGGGACGATCTTCACAGAGGCTGCCAAACCGTATGAGTGCGAGATCCTGGTCGCAGCGGTTGGCGAGACAACCGCGACCAATGAGCTGTTCCACATCTTGTTCGACGGCTCGGTGACCGACCGCCAGGGATGGGTCGCTATGGGAGGACAGGCCGAAGCGCTCGGTACGTATCTCACGGGCAAGTATCCGAAGAGCACCCCGGATCTCACCGCGGCGCTGAAGCTGGGACACGAGGCTCTCGAGTCGGTCGAAGGACGCAAGGTCCCTGCCGAGAACCTGGAAGCCGCAGTGCTCGACAGGACGTTGGGACGACGTAAGTTCAAGAGATTCAACGCAAAGGAATTGAAGAACTCGCTCTAGAGGGGGATGCATGGACGAGAAGGAGAACCGTTCGAAAGCCGATGGTCCGGGGGAGTCTCTGGTAGACGAGCCGACCTCCGAAGCGCTCGAGGATGAGGAGGAATCGGCCGACAAGTCGGAATGGGAAAAGGCGGCAGAGGACCAGGAGGGCGGTCCTCTCGCCGGCACCGGGAAAACGGACGAGCCGTCCCCGGCCGGCGAACCGGACGAGCCGTCCTCGGCCAGCGAACCGGACGAGCCGTCCTCGGCCGGCGAACCGGACGATACGCCTCCGCCCCAAGAACCGACCGGTTAAGCGCCGGTAAGCCACCGCCCCGGCTCAGGTCGACCTATCCTCTAGGGGTGGAGCGGCGCATATTCGGCACCGAGAACGAGTACGGGGTCACCTGTACCTTCCGCGGGCAGCGGCGTCTGTCCCCGGACGAGGTCGCTCGCTACCTCTTCCGCAGGGTCGTCTCGTGGGGCCGCTCGTCGAACGTCTTCCTCGAGAACGGTGCGAGGCTCTATCTCGACGTCGGCTCACATCCCGAGTACGCCACCCCGGAATGCGATTCGGTATACGACCTCGTCGTCCACGACAAGGCTGGAGAGAGGATCCTCGAAGACCTGTTGCGAGCCGCGGAGGCGCGTCTCCGGGAGGAGGGCATCTCCGGCGATATCTACCTGTTCAAGAACAACACCGACTCTGCCGGCAACTCCTACGGCAGCCACGAGAACTACCTGGTCTCGCGTTACGGGGAATTCGGCCGTCTCTCCGAGGTCATGATCCCGTTCTTCGTGTCGCGGCAGATCTATGCGGGCGCAGGGAAGGTCTTACAGACCGCCCGCGGAGCACTCTTCTGTATCGCGCAACGCGCGGAGCACATATGGGAAGGAGTTTCGTCGGCGACGACGCGCTCGCGTCCGATCATCAACACGAGGGACGAACCACACGCCGACGCAGAGAAGTATCGCCGTTTACATGTGATCGTCGGCGATTCCAATATGAACGAGTGGGCTTCCTACCTGAAGGTCGGTGCGACCGCGATCCTGTTGCAGATGGTCGAGGAAGGCGTACAGATCAGAGATATGACGCTCGAGAATCCCATCCGGGCGATCCGGGATATCTCGAGGGACACGGAATGCAAGCGTCGGGTTCGTCTGTCGAATGGACGAGAACTGTCGGCTCTCGATATGCAGAAGGAGTACCTGGACAAAGCGTTGAATTGGGTGGACAAGCGCGACGACCACGTTACGAAACAGATCGCGGGCATGTGGGAGCACGCCCTCGTGTCGCTCGAGGAGGATCCCGAACGCCTCGCCGGACAGGTCGACTGGATAGCCAAGCGCAGGCTGATCGAGGACTACCGCACCAAGCACAACATCCCTCTCACGCATCCTCGCGTCGCCTTGATGGATCTCGCCTACCACGACGTCAATCGCAAACGAGGTCTCTATTACATCCTCGAAAGACGGGGACTCGCCGAACGTATGTGTGATGAGGCCGATATCGAGAAGGCGAAGCACGAGCCACCCCACACGACCCGAGCGAAGCTGCGGGGCGAGTTCATCCGCGCCGCCAAGCGCAAGCGACGGGACTACACCGTCGACTGGGTGCACCTGAAACTCAACGATCAGGCGCAGCGAACCGTCTTGTGCAAAGACCCTTTCCGCTCACAGGATGACCGGGTCGCGAAACTGATCGCCTCCCTCTGATGGCGGTGTTCCGAACCGGAACGATCGCCGAGATCATCGAGGAACGTTCAGATCTCGTCACCGTCGCCGTAACGGTTGGGGAGGAGATCGTTGAGGCCGTTGGGTTTCCCTCGATGCTCCCGGGTGCCCTGGAGGTCGGTCACAGGGTCGTCGTGAATACGACGGGTCTCGATCTTGATCTGGGGACGGGAGGGCAAGGCTTCATCCTGTGGAACCTCGACGGTGATGATGGTGTCGAGGCCGGCCCCGGACACATCGTCAAGATGCGATACACCCCGTGGCAGCTCAACGTCCTAGCCGCTGAAGCGCCCGAGAGTGAGCATCGCGGTCCTCTCGAGACCGCTCGCGAGCTCGATGGAACACCGGTCGTGGTCTGTGGACTCCATTCGCAGGTCGCCGCTGCCGTTGCAGGCATCAAGGGAGCTCGGCCCGATGTTCGTGTGGGTTACCTCATGACGGACGGCGGAGCCCTTCCTCTCGCGTGGAGCCGCAGCATCCGCCGCTTGCGGGATGAGGATCTCATTGACGTGACTGCAACGTGCGGACACTCTTTCGGGGGAGATCTCGAGTGCATCAATGTCTACACGGGCCTGTTGGCATTGCGATATGCAGGAGGGGCGGAGGTGATCGTGGTCGCCATGGGCCCGGGCGTCGTCGGCACGGGAACAGCTCTCGGCTTCTCCGCGATGGAGCAAGGACAGGTGCTGGACGCGGTAACCGCCGTAGCCGGTCGATCGATAGCCGCATTGCGGATCTCGTTCGCGGATGAACGTGTCCGTCATCTCGGAGTGAGTCACCACACCCTCACGGCGCTCACCGTTGCCGCGCGCGAGGCGACCACCGTCGTAGTACCGGCGCTACCTCCCGAGCGGGGGTCGGCCGTCGAGGAGCAGTTGAGGGAAGCGGGTATCACCGACCGGCATCAGGTGGTCGTCCACGACGGGGGACCGGGACTACGGCTCCTTGGGTCCAAAGGGTTGCGCCCCAGCACCATGGGGCGCTCCATCGACGCCGATCCGGAGCTGTTCGTGGCCGCCTCCGCGGCAGGAGCGTTCGCGGCGAGCCTCTTATAGGGCGCCTTGCCCTGCCCTGTACCCTCATTCCATGAGACGGATAGAGCGGCTGATCAACCTCATCGCGGCGCTGCTCGACACGAGCCGGCCGATGACCGCCGAGGACATCAGGACCGAGATCGCCGGCTACGACCAAGCCAACCACGAGGCCTTCCGGCGTGCGTTCGAGCGGGACAAAGAGGCGCTCCGCGCGATGGGCATCCCGGTGGAGGTCGTACCGCGGATGGAGGATGCTTTCTCCGAGCAGGCCGACGCCTACATCATCCCCAAGGACAAGTACTACCTCCCCGAGTTGGACCTGGAGCCGGATGAGCTGACCGCCCTTCGTTTCGCAGCAGACGCCGTCATCGGTGCGGGGGAGGAAGCTCACAGCGGCTTGCTGAAGCTCTCCGTGGACGCTCCGGCGCCGTTGACCGCGGGACCGGCGATCCGGTGGGGGGCGGACATCGCGGCCGAGGAGCCTCTTCTTCCCGCTATATATGGTGCACTCCTCGAGCGATCCCCGGTCGGGTTTGACTACGAGACGGCCTCCGGAGGGACCGGCAGAAGACAGGTAGAGATGCACGGGCTCGTTCACCAGCGCGGGAACTGGTACGCCGTTGGGAAGGACCAGGATCGTGACGCGATGAGAGCGTTCCGTTTGTCGCGTATCCGCTCCGACATCGTCCGGTTGGAGGGACGGTACGAGATCCCTGAAGGGAGTAACGCAGCCGAGCACCTCCCCAAGGAGGCGTACGAGATCGGAGCCGAGGCGGCCGATACCGCCACGATCCGGTTCTCGCCCACGTTGAGGTGGTGGGTCGACCAGAACATGTCACAAGCCGCCGTAACCCGGGAGGACGACGGTTCGGTCTCCGTGCAGGTCCCTGTGGGTAACGTCGATGCACTGATCTCGTGGGTGATCGGGTTCGGCGCGGACGCGGAGGTGCTCGAGCCGGAACAAGCGCGCACCGCGCTGCTCGCCCATCTCGAACGTCATCTGGGAGGCACATCTTGACCCAGGGCGCCGACGGCCGGTTGGGACGGCGACTGAAGCGGATCCTTGTCATGTTGCCTTATGCGATCAAGCATCCGGGCGTCACCGTCGACGAGCTCTCTCGGAAATTCGGTGTCGGGAAAGAGGATCTCTTGTCCGACCTCAACCTCGTATTTATGTGCGGTCTCCCGGGGTACGGGCCCGGGGATCTGATCGACGTGACGATCGAGGACGACAAGGTTTACGTGAGGATGGCCGACTACTTCGGGTCGCCTTTGAGACTCACCCCTGGGGAAGCCCTCACCTTGTATGCAGGAGCCCAGACACTCGCGGCGCTTCCGGAACTGGATGAGGCCGACGCGTTGAAGAGGGCACTCGACAAGCTCGGCAGGGCGCTCGGGCTCGCCGACGATGCTCCCGATCGAGGGGTGAACGTCCTCGTCGAGCCGGGTGCGGAAGATCACCTGTTGAAGATCCGCTCCGCACTGAGGGAGCGCCGGCGCCTCGAGCTCGAGTATCTGTCGGCGGGTAAGGGTGAGCTGACCTCTCGGGTCGTGGATCCATGGGGACTGGTCGCAGCGCGCGGTCATTGGTATCTGATCGCCTTCGACCGGGGGGCGGGCGATGAGCGGATGTTCCGTCTCGACCGGATCAAGACCATGGATCTCATCGAAGAAACGGCCGAAGTACCCGAAGACTTCGACCCGCAGCGGTATCAGGGGGCTTTCAGGGGTGGCTCCGGCCAGCAAACGATGACCCTAGAGATCTCTGCCCAGGTGGCCCGCTGGTTCGAGGACTACTACCCGGTCCAACACGCCGAGGATCTCGCCGACGGGTGGCGGAGGGTGGAGCTCATAGTCGGCGGAGAGCGATGGGCGGCGTCTTTGCTCTTGCGGCTCGGAGATAGTGCGCGCGCGGTAGAACCGGCCGCTATGGCCTCAGCCGCGCAGGACCTGGCGAGGGATATCGCCCAGGCGTACCGGTCCTAGTGCCTCAAGCCGTGCGAGAGGCGGCGGTCTCGCCCAAGACGGTGACGTTATAGGCCGGCGTCTGACGCGGTAGCGAGAACGAGAAAGTCGACCCTTTGCCCCAGGTCGAGTCCACCCAGATGCGTCCCCCGTGCACCTTTACGAGCTGGGCGCAGAGGTACAGACCGACCCCCATGCCTCCGTGCACCCTCGTGGAGGACGCGTCGAGCTGACGGAATCTCTCGAAGATGTGGGGGATATCGCTCGAGACGATCCCTGCTCCACGATCGATGACGTCGACGTGGAGCTCCTCGTCCTTCTCGGTCGTCCTGATCAGCACATCAGCAGGCGTCTCCGAGTACTTCACCGCGTTCTCGATGAGGTGGCGGAGCACCAAGCCGACCTTCGTCTCGTCGCAAGCCCAGGTCAATTCCTGAGGGATCTCTACTTTCACGTCGGCATCCGGATATTCGGCAAGTATCTCGCTCATCACTAGATGGACCACCTGATGCAAGTTGGTCGTGTCCATTCTGAGCTTCGCCGCGTGGGACTCGATCTTCGAGACGTACAGCAGGTCCTCGAGCAGCCTCTCGAGCTGGTTCGCCCTCGCGTCGATGGTGGTGAGGGCATCGGCGGCGTCTTCTTTGGTGATGCCCTCCAACTTCTTGAGGAGCATCTTGGTGTATCCCTTGACGATCGTCAGCGGGGTTCGCAGCTCGTGCCCGATCATCGCCACGAAATCATGTTGGGTCTGTCTCATCTCCCGTTCGTTCGTCACGTCGTCCATCACCAGCAGCCGGCCGACAGGAGCCCCCGGCACGCGCACATCCGTCGCGCGTACCTTGAAGTAATGGGCGGGGACCCCCACCTCGACCTCCCCAACCACTGGTCCGCTCCCGAGGAGTATCCGTTCGACCTCGGGATGTCCCAGAGAGCCGGCGACGTCGGTGCCCTCGCAGAAAGAGGACGAGATGCCGAACAAGGCCTCGGCCGATGGGTTCAGGGTGACCAATCTGCGGTGTGCGTCGGCCACGATGATGGGGTTGGCCACGCTTTGGATGATCGAGCCAAACTCCGACTCTTTGCGTTGCAACATCGAGTAGAGCTCGGCTGCCCCTATGGCCGCCCCGCTCTGTTGAGCGAATGCTTTCATGAGGTAGCGATGGGCCTGAGGGACGCTCTGCTCGCACGTCAGGACGATCAATCCGCGTGTTCCTTCCGGGGTTTGGAAGCCGGCGGCAAGATAGTGCACCCCTTCCACATCGATGAGAGCGGGATCTTCTGTATCGACGGCAGCTACAACCTCGGGGATGCTCAGGATCGCTCCGATACGAGACTTGTCGATCCCTCGGAAAACCCCGCGTGCTACGGCCCCGCTTTGGGGGTCGAGGAGGCAAACGAAGCCGTGTTGCTTGCCGACGAGACGGGTGGCTCCGTCGAGGACGGCTTGCAGGGTCGGGTCGAGACCGTCCGCTGTGAACAGACCCTTGCCGGCTTCCATCAGCGCCGTCAGGTCCGAGGAGCGCCTTTCAGCTTCATCCTGCAACCGCGTCCTGTGGATGAGATCTGCGACCTGTTCGGCGAACAACTGGGCGAGCCTCCGGTCAGCGGCGGTAAATGTGTGTTGGCCATCGGCGAAGCCCACGTTAAGGATCCCGATCGGCTTGCCTTCTGCCAGCAGAGGGACCACCAGGCTCGAGGAGATGGGCTCGTGGGGGGCCACGATGGAACGATCCCCGCCGGTCTCGTCCGGCCCCCACGGGCGTCCGGTAGCCGGGACTCGTCCGGCGAACCCGTCACCGGCCGGGATGCGGTGTCCGAGGGGAACTCCCTTCGGCACCCCTGCTGCGGCGGCAAGGACCAGTTCATCACCAGTTTCATCCAGAAGCATCAGGCAACTCTGGTCGGCTCCCAGGGTGTTCATCGTCGTGCTGAGGGCGGATCGCATCGCTTCGGGGAGGGGGCGCGTGGACGATGTGACCTCCGAGACCTGCAAGGCGGCTTCTAAAGCTCGTCGCGCTCCCTCAGCCCGGTCGTCGTCCTTTTTGGGGCGCGAGAAGACTGCCATGCAGATGTCATCGGCCTGCAGGGGGCCGTATTGAGCGCTAGAGGGTTGTTTTTCCAGTGGAGAGCTAAACCCGCGCTCCTGGGGGCCGATAACCCTCAAAGGAAACCAGGAACGATCGAGAGGCAACGATGACGACCATCAAGGCGACGTGTCCAGACTGTGGCGAGATCAGTTTGATGTCCGACGACATCATTCTTCGGATCGGATCGGTCTCTTCGAGCAACAGTTATGGCTTCGATTGCCCCACGTGCGGCGAATATGTCGAGAAGAACGCCGACGAGCGCATCGTGCGTCTCCTCTTGTCGGGCGGTGTCATGCCCGTGCTGAATCACGTTCCGGCGGAAGCGCTGGAGTTCCGGGCCGGACCGCCGATCAACCACGACGATCTGTTGGCTTTCCACGAATTGCTCAAGCAAGACGACTGGTTCGCGCAGCTCGCGGGACATCAGCAGTCCTAGTTCGGAGCGGCTTTTAATCCGCGCCCTTCCCGCCGGCGGAAACTCTGGCGGCCTTCGCCTGCCCGTTACCTCCGTTTGCGCCGTGAGGCTGCGTAGACTGGTCGTATGCCGTCCATAGGTCCGCTAGAGATAGTAGTTGTCGCCGTCATAGCGCTCCTCGTCTTCGGTCCCGAGCGTCTTCCGCATATAGCCCGGAGCTTCGGACGCGCCTTGAACGAATTCCGTCGGCAGGCAAGTGATATCAGGTCCGAATTCGAGTCCACCTTCGAGGACGACGATGATGCAGCCGAGGTGTCGTCCGAGCCGAAACCGGTCGTACACGCACCTGATCCAAAACCTCTCCCCACGGCAGAAGGGGTTGAGCCTGCTGACACCCCAGAGGATGCCGGCGACCGCGAACCCCCGCCGGCAGATCTGTCTGAGTGATGTCTCCAGACACTCACTCCGCGCCCGTAAAGCGCAGGAGGAGATTCTCGCTGCCTCGTATCGGGCGCAAACGGAAGGTCGCTCCCACCATGTCGATGATGGAGCACCTATCGGAGCTGCGACGACGCCTTTTCGTGTCGTTCCTCGGCTTTCTAGCCGTGTCGGTCGTAGCGTTCATCTTCTTCGAGCCGATCACCGACTTCTTGCTGAGGCCCCTCTGTAGTCTGCCTCCCGAGAAGCTGGGAGAGAACGGCTGCGGACTGTTCTTCACCAGCGCGATGGACCCCATCTCAGTGCGACTGAAGGTCACGGCGGTCGCCGGGATCATGTTCTCTGCGCCTCTGTGGCTGTATCAACTATGGGCTTTCGTGGTGCCGGGGCTAACCCCCAAGGAGAAGCGGTACGCCTTTCCGTTCGTGGCCTCTTCGTTGCTCCTGTTCCTTACCGGAACCACCTTTGCCTACCTGACGCTGTCTGCGGCGCTCAACTTCCTCGTCGGATTCGGTGGCGAGAACCTCACCCCGATCTTCACCGCGCAGGAGTACCTGAACTTCGTCTCTCTCGTCATCATCGTGTTCGGGGTCGTCTTTGAGCTTCCATTGTTGGTGTTCTTCCTCGGGCTTGCCGGCGTCGTCGATGTGGACCAATTGATGGGAGCGAGACGGATGGTGATCGTGGGGGTCACTCTGCTCGCCGCGGTCGTGACGCCCAGTCAGGACCCTTACACCATGCTCGCTATGGCGCTTCCTTTGTATCTCTTTTACGAGCTCGCCATCCTTGGATTGCGGCTGGTGCGTAAACGGCGCTCCGGGAAGGCCTAGTGCGGGGGCACTCCGCGCCTTGGGTATCCTGACCCGATGGCTATCAAAGGAAAGAAGAAGTCTCAGAGCCGCGGCAGCCAGGGTACCCGCCGACCTGCTTCTGCACCTCCGCCCACTCCTGCTAGGTCCCGGCGGCACACACCATTCTTCAAGACCCGCGACGGGATGCTCATCATCGGGATCTTCGTCCTCGTCTTCCTAGGCGTGATCGCTTGGCTCATAGGAAGCGCACGCGAGCGCTCGCAGGAGTTGGACGCGGAGCGAGCGGCTCTGGAGCAGTATTCCGATCAGGTCGGGGCGCTCCTGTCCCAGGCGAACGATCCCATCCGGGAGATGGTGGCCGTCACCGAACCGTCCGAAGAAGTGCGCGAGACGCTCGCGGAGGACGCCGAGGGATGGAAGACCGACCTTCAACAGGTACAGGGAAGCCTCGCTCAGATCCTTCCCGATCCCCAGGTTATCGAGGTCAACCAGCTCTTCAACGAAGCTCTCGCTCTCTACTCCGCGGCGGCCGACACCTTCGCCTTAGTGCCCGAGGCGCGCGGTAATCTGCGAGACCAGATCTTCACCCGAGCAGCCGTTCAGCGCGACACCGCTTCGGCCCTCTTCGAGACCGCGATCGGGGTTCTCAACCGGATGCGAGCGGACAGGGATATGCCTGCTTCCGGGCTGTTGCCCCCCGCAGGGCCGCCGGCCGGGTCGATGGAAGTACCTGCGGGCGAAGAGATCGAGATCCCGGTAGAGGGAGGCGCGGAGGAAGAGGGCGGCGGGGGAGATGCTGGAGACGGTGGGAACGACGGGGCGGAGGACGAGTAGCCTCCGGGACCTTCCCGTTCGTTCGTTCTAGCGATGACCTCACAACCGTCATCGACCGGAACCGCAGATGACCGAACCGTCCAAGAGTTCGAAGCCCCTTATTCGTTCCCTTTCGACGATTTCCAGCGCCGAGCATGTAAGGCATTGCTCGGGGGGTCCTCGGTCCTCGTGGCCGCGCCGACGGGCGCAGGTAAAACGGTGGTCGGAGAATTCGCGGCGTGGCTGGCTCTGCGCGGTGGGGGCAAGACCTTCTACACCACTCCGATAAAGGCGCTCTCTAATCAGAAGTACTCTGACTTCGTCGCCGCGCATGGAGCGGGTACGACGGGCCTGCTGACCGGAGATAACTCGATCAACGGGAATGCCGCGACCGTCGTCATGACGACAGAGGTCCTCCGCAACATGATCTACGAAGATTCCGACGCCCTGGTGGGTCTGCGGTACGTGGTGCTGGACGAAGTGCATTACTTACAGGACCGGTACCGAGGGGCCGTGTGGGAGGAGATCCTCATCCACCTGCCCGTGGACGTCCAGATCATCTCGTTGTCGGCCACCGTATCCAATGCGGAGGAATTCGCCGAGTGGCTGCAGACCCTGCGCGGGCGCACGGAAGTGATCATCGAAGAGAAGCGTCCTGTGGAGATCCGGCACTGGTACATGGCAGGTGAGGAATTGCTCCCGATGTTCGTTCGCAAGGGATCGGATGTCGCGCCTAATCCGCGCGGGCTAGCTCTGGATCGCCGGAAGAGCTCTTCACGGGGTCCTCGACCCCCCAAAGGGGGCCACCGCAACGATGGCGGCCGGGCCAAGATCCCATGGAGGACCGACGTGGTCGATCGTCTCTACGGCGAGAAGATGCTCCCGGCCATCTATTTCATCTTCTCTCGCAAGGGCTGTACCGAGGCCGTACGGCAATGCCTGCGTGAGTCCATCGTTCTGACGACACCTGACCAACGCCGTGTCATCCGTGACGCCGCGGAGGCTCGGGTGCGCGAGTTGTCTCCGTCGGATCTACAGATCCTTGGTTACGCCGACTGGATATCTGGTCTAGAGCGCGGGATCGCGTCTCACCATGCGGGGATGATCCCGCCGTTCAAGGAGATCGTGGAAGAGATGTTCGCCGCCGGCCTGGTCAAGGTCGTTTTCGCCACCGAGACCCTCGCTCTGGGCATCAACATGCCTGCCCGCACCGTTGTGATCGAGAGTCTGATGAAGTTCACGGGAGAGAAGCACGAGCTCATCACTCCGGGACAGTTCACACAACTCTCCGGACGAGCCGGGCGCCGGGGTAAGGACGAGTTGGGGCATGCGGTCGTCTTGAAGCAGCGCTTCACCCAATTCGAGGCGATCACACGCTTGGCGTCCACGCGTACGTACCCACTGCGTTCTTCTTTCCAGCCGTCCTACAACATGGCTGTGAACCTGATCAGGAACTACGACCTTGCGGAGGCCGAGCACCTCGTGAACTCTTCGTTCGCTCAGTTCCAGACCGATCGGGGGGTAGTCCAGCTCGAACGCAGCCGCGAGAGTCTCGAGGCGTACCTGGCGTCATACCGGGAGCGATCTCGCTGTGAGCTGGGCGATGTCGACGAGTACACCGACCTGACGCGCAGGTTGTACAAGATCGAAGGCAAGAAGGGGGCGGTGCGCTCGCGAGTGAAGCGCGTGAGCGAAACGATCGCGGGCCTTTCTCCGGGCGATCTCATCGAGGTCAAGAACGGCCGGCGCCGGGGACGATACGTGGTGATCGAGATCCTTCAACGTCGCTCGGAACGCCGGCCTCGGATGCTGGCGCTCGATCGTGACGGGTCTATGATCCGCCTCGGTCCTGCGGACCTTCCCGACGAGCCGGAGCGCATCGGTGCTCTCGTCATCGGCCCGCGCCATAACGTCGGTGATCCGGCCGGCCGCGCCGCCCTGGCAGAGGAATTGAGGGGGTTCACGCCGCCCAGCGAGCAATCCGAGGGAGACTCCGGCGGCTACCAGGACGAGGCCGACGTCCTGCGAAACGCTCTGCGCCGGCATCCGGTGGCGAAATGTCCCGAGCTCGGTCGTCATCTGCACTTCATCGAGCGCGCCCGGCGTCTCGAGCGAGAGATCCGGTCCGTTGAGAAACGGATCTCTCGGACCTCGGGAACGTTGGCGCGTCGTTTCGACCAGGTCCTGGCCGTGCTGGAGAGCATGGGGTACGTGCGCGACTGGACCCTGACGCGTAAAGGCACGACCCTGAGTGGCATCTACAACGAATCGGACCTGCTGGTTGTGGAATCGCTCGAGAGCGGCCTGTTCGAAGGTCTCGACATACCCGAGACCGCCGCCATCTTCTCCACGCTCGTCTACGAGACGCGTGGACCGGAGGGGCCACTGCGTATCGATCTTCCGACGAAGCGGGCCGGCGAGGTGTGGCGAGGCTTGATGAAGGTATGGCGCCGCGTGCGGGCCGAGGAAGAAGGACGCCAGCTCGACCTGACCCGTGAGCCCGACCCGGGCTTCGCTACGAAGACCTACCGGTGGGCCCAGGGGAGAGACCTCGAGAAGGTGATGGACGATGAGGACGCCCCGGGTGACTTCGTACGCTCGATGAAGCAGCTGATCGATCTGTTGCGCCAGGTAGAGGAGGTCGTCCCACCAGGCGACTTTGGAGACCAGATCTTCGGCGCCGTGACCGCGATCAACCGAGGGATCGTCGCGTACTCCTCCGTAGAGATCTGATGGCGGACATCGAAGCGGTGGTCTTCGACTGGGGTGGCACCCTTACGCATCCCATCGAAGTCATCTACGACATCGATACCTGGAGCAAAGCAGCACGGCATCTCGATAAGGACCGGGCCGACGAGCTGATCGAGCGCCTCGGAGCGGTTGAGGCACAACTATGGGAGCTCTCGAGGACATCGCAGAAAAGTGCCCACCTGTTCCGCCTCGTGGCGTCCGCCGTAGAGGAGCTTGGGCTGGATGTTGCGGAATCGATCCTGGAGGAGGCGGTTCTGCTCCATCTCGACGAGCTATCTCCACACATCGTGCACGATTCCGACGCCGCTCCGGTGTTGCGGGATCTGCGGGCGACCGGGCTGAAGGTGGGCCTTCTCTCCAACACGCTGTGGCCGACTTCGTTCCATGAAGCTTTCCTCGACCGCGATGGGCTGAGCGATCTGATCGACTGCCGCATGTATACGAGCGACATGGACGTGACGAAGCCCCACCCGGAGGCTTTCCTCCAAACGCTCGCTGCGCTGGGCGTCGACGATCCCGCCCGGGCCGTTTTCGTCGGAGATAGACCATGGGACGATATCTTCGGCGCCAAACGCGCGGGTATGCGCGCGGTCCATCGTCCCAATCGGTTGGTTCCGGATTTCGAGGTGACGGCAGACGCGACGATCGACTCCCTCCCTGCATTGTTAGAAGTGATCGTTGCGTGGCGAGCCGAGAGCGACTAGCCCGTGGGAGTATCTAGACCATGAGGGAGACCTTCATCATCGACGCGGTCCGGACCCCTATGGGTCGCTTCGCCGGCGCACTGTCGAGCGTCAGACCGGATGACCTCGCTGCTCATGTCATTGCTGCTCTCGTCGATCGAAACTCGATCGATGGTGACCGGGTTGACGACGTCGTGTGGGGCGCCGCCAACCAGGCGGGTGAGGACAATCGCAACGTCGCTCGTATGGCGCTCCTGCTCGCAGGGCTGCCGGTCGAGGTGCCGGGGGCGACCGTCAATCGTCTCTGTGGGTCGGGCTTGGAGGCGGTCAACTGTGGCTACCGCGAGATCGCGGCGGACGAAGCGGATCTGATCATCGCGGGTGGTTCGGAGAGCATGTCCCGCGCTCCTTTCGTTATGGCTAAAGCCACCACCGCGTTCGATCGGAAGCCCGAGGTCTACGACACGACGATGGGATGGCGCTTCGTGAATCCCCGCTTGGAGGAGCGCTACGGGGCTCATCAGATGGGTGAGACTGCCGAGATCAACGGACGGGATTACCAGGTCGGTCGCGCCGAGCAGGATGCCTTCGCACTGGAGAGCCATCGGCGCGCCTGTGCAGCACGCGACGAAGGACGGTTCAAGGACGAGATCGTGCCGCTCGAGATCCCGCAACGGAAAGGCGACCCCGTAGTCGTTGATGCCGACGAGACACCTCGCCCCGACACCAACATGGAGAAGTTGGAGCGGCTGAAGCCCGTCTTCGAGGCGGGAGGGACGGTGACGGCGGGCAACTCCTCGGGTATCAACGATGGTGCGGCCGCCGTGTTGTTGGCCTCTGCCGACGCCGTCGAAGCTAACGGATGGACACCTTTGGCGCGCATAGTCACCTCGGCCGTCGCCGGCGTGGAGCCGCGCACGATGGGGGTAGGTCCCGTCTTCGCCACGCGCAAAGCCCTCGATCGAGCCGGACTTTCCCTCGACGACATCGATCTGATCGAACTGAACGAAGCATTCGCCGCTCAGTCGCTCAGTTGCGTCAAGGAATTGGGTCTCGATACGGACAAGGTGAACGTCAATGGGGGAGCGATCGCCCTCGGGCATCCCCTTGGCTGCTCGGGAGCGCGGATCCTGACGTCTTTGGTCCACGAGATGAAGCGCCGGGAATCACGCTACGGCCTCGCGACGATGTGTATCGGGGTCGGTCAAGGGATCGCTACGGTCATTGAACGGGTCTGAAGCCGTGGACTCGCTCGCCGGTGTTCTGCCGGCAGGTGCCATCTCCACCGATGAGAGCGACCTCAGGGCGCACGCCCGGGATTGGTCGCCGTTCTCGCTCTTGCACGAGCGCACCGGGGGCCCGCTGGTGCTTCCGAAGTGCGTCGTACGTCCCACCGATGCGAACGAGGTATCCGCGGTGCTCCGGTGGGCCAACACCACCGCCACCCCGGTGGTGCCGTTCGGCGGCGGTTCGGGCGTGTGCCGGGCCATCGCGCCGGATCCGGCCACCGTTGTGATCGATCTGGGCCGGTTGGACGTGATCGAGCCCGTCGACGAGGTCGCCAGACTCGTGAAGGTCCAGGCCGGGGTGACGGGCCCGGCGCTGACCGAGCGTCTTGCGGCCGACGGCTGGTTCCTCGGACATGAACCTCAGTCCCTTGCCATCTCGACCGTCGGCGGGTGGATAGCTACGAAGGCATGCGGTCAACTCTCGGCGGGCTTCGGGGGGATAGAGGACCTCGTTGCCGGTTTGGAAGCCGTCCTCCCTACGGGCGACGTGGTTCGCTCGAAGGTAACCCCGCGGCGGGTGGCGGGGCCGGACGTGGCCGCTCTGATGATCGGCTCGGAAGGCACCCTGGGGATCGTTACCGAGGTGACTCTCCGTGTGACCCGGCCTCCGGAAGGGCGAGCGAAC
This sequence comes from Actinomycetota bacterium, assembly GCA_051001455.1. Taxonomy (GTDB): domain Bacteria; phylum Actinomycetota; class CADDZG01; order CADDZG01; family WHSQ01; genus JBPCNH01. Next base: position 84,282 of record JBPCNH010000038.1, on the reverse strand, counting down.
CGTTGCATCCGCTTCGACCACATGGCCGACGGGGTGGCGGCTTGTCGCCGCATCGCGCAGTCATCCCTGCACCCGGACGTGGCGCGGCTCTACGACCGGGAGGACGCGTCGATCTTCCTCATGAGCTACCCGGACGAAACTCAGGGCCCGCTGTTGCTGCTGTCGTTCTCGGGTGAAGGAGCAGAGCAGCGCGCCGACGACGCCGTGCGACTCGCCGAGGGGAAGCCGGGTAACGAGGCGCTGGTGGACCACTGGTGGGGACATCGCAACGATGCCGTTGAGGCATTCCGTCGCTTGATGGCGGGGGAGGGGCTGCTCGGCCCTCACGGCGTCGTGGACACCTTCGAGGTCGCCGGAACGTGGAGCGGACTGCGGGGGTTGTATCACGGGCTTAAGACCGAGCTGGGTGCTGTTGCCGATCTGGTTGGGTGTCATCTGTCACACGTTTACCCAGACGGTGCGTGCCTCTACTTCACGATGGCGTCTGCAACGGATGATGACGACGCAGCGCGCGTCACTCTCGATAGATGGTGGCAGGTTGGATTGCAAGAGTGCATAGAGAAGGGAGGCGCCATCAGTCATCACCACGGGATCGGGCGCGTGAAGGCATCACATCTGGAAGACGAGCTGGGGGGCTGGTGGCCCGTGTTGAAAGCAGTCAAGTCCGCGATCGATCCGAAAGGCATCATGAACCCTGGAGCTCTCGGCTTATGAGCTCGCCTTTCGGTCCCATGGTTCTGATCGCGAACGGCCGCGCCGGACGGGGATCGGTCAGTAAGGCTCTGCCCGAACTCACCTCCGCACTCGACGCCCGCGATCTCGCTTATGAGTTGCGCGTTACGGAACGGGCGGGCCACGCGACCGAGATCGCCCGCGACGCGTTGGCCGGCGGTTCACGCTTCCTGGTCGCGGTCGGAGGCGACGGCACGGTCCAAGAAGTCGTCAATGGGATGATCGCAGGTGATCAGGCGGTGGCTCCCGATGCGGTATTCGGAGTGGTGGGAGCCGGAACGGGGTGCGATTTCATCCGAACGTTCGGCATCCCCGGCATGCCTGGACACGCGGCGGCTCACCTAGACGGCGGTGAATCGTTCCCTATCGACATCGGGAAGGTGACCTACCAGCACGCGGGCACCACCAAGACGAGGTATTTCGCCAACGTCGCCGAGGTTGGGATAGGGGCAGCGACCGTCGACAGGGCCAATCGACTACCTGGGTTCCTCGGGCCCACCATCTATTTCTTCGCTTTCTGGCTGACCCTGCGCAGTCATCGTTCGGCCGACGTGAAGGTCGACCTGGTCGACCGGACCTACGAGGGGCCGATGAACAATCTCGTCGTGGCGAATGGGCAGTTCTTCGGAGGGGGCATGAAGATCGCTCCCAAGGCGGCTCCCACCGACGGGCTTCTCGACATCCAGATCGAGCACGCCCGCAAGCGCGAGGCGATAGCGATCATGCCGAAGATCTACAAAGGCGAGCACGTCCCTCATCCAGACATCGAAGAGTCAAAACGCGTACGTGTATCCATCGAGTCGGCATCTCCTCTGTTGGTCGAGGCCGACGGAGAGGTGCTCGGGCACACTCCGGCTCGGTTCGAGGTCTTGAAGGACATCCTGAACCTCAAGGTGTAGGGCGTTAGTTTGTCGCCATGGATCTTCCTTCTACCGACCGCACGAAGGCGCGGCGCATGGCCGATCGTGGTTCGTACGACCGCGAGCTCGTGTACTCGATCCTCGATGAGGCGCTGATCTGCCACGTCGGATTCGTCGACGGGGGAGCGCCTTTCGTCATCCCCACGATCCATACGCGGATCGGCGACCGCCTCTATCTGCACGGTTCGCCGGCCAGCAGGATGTTGCGAACCGCCCATGCTGCCGACGAGATCTGTGTCACCGCGACCATCCTCGATGGCATCGTGTTCGCTCGCTCGGCGCTGCACCATTCGATGAACTACCGCTCGGCGCTCGTCCTCGGTTCGGGATCCGAGGTCATGGACAAAGACGAGAAGATGGCCGTCCTAGAGGCCGTGGTCGAACACGTCGCACCGGGGCGCTGGGAGGAATGCCGGTGGCCGAACGAGCGCGAGTTGAGGATCACCAAAGTGGTTGGGCTCGACCTCAACGAAGCCTCCGCAAAGGTTCGCACCGGCGGAGTCAAAGACGATGGTGAGGATCGCAATCTCCCGGTGTGGGCCGGCGTACTACCGCTGTTCACCGCGGCCGGCGAGTCGGAATCCGATCCAGAGCTTCTTCCGGAAGTGGGACCGAGCCCATCCGTGGCCGAGTGGTCGCGCTCGCCCCGACGCTGACCCCGTTAGCGCATCACCGTCCTAGACCGACGCGAGAGAAGTGAAGAACTCGTCTAGATCCTGCCCCAAGCGATCCGGATACTCGATCGGGAGGTAGTGCGTAGCGTTCTCATAGATCTCTAACCGGGCATCGGGGAGAGACGCTGCCATCTCTTCGGTCATCGAACGGGGAGTGAACTGGTCGTGTTCTCCGGCGATCAGGAGGACAGGGCAGGTGATGTCCGGTAACAGTTCCGGCGCGGCATCTCCGGCAACTGCTTGGTAATTCGCGAGCAAGAGATTCAGATCACACGACGCCATCCCGCGCACGAACTCGACGAGTGCCGCGGTGTCGGCCGTGGCGGCGGTCATGCCCGATTGCCGGATCAGCCCGGCGATCTCCGGCCGTCCTGCGAATCTCTGAAGGACACCCTGCAGAGGACGTCCGAAATGCTTGGCTATCCCCGCCGCACGGGGGAGAAGGGCAAGCGGTTGGAGGCGGACCACGTCTCGGGCGCGCTGCCCGTATCCCGCGCAGACCGTTGCCATCCCGATCACGCGCTCGGGTTGCGAGTGCGCTAACTCGAGGGCGATCCTTCCCCCGGTGCTCCACGCCGCGATGATGAAACGGTCTATCCCGAGAGCGTCCATCACGGCCAGCCCGTCGTGCGCATGAGCTCCGGGATCGAGTCGGTCCGTGGCCGGCAAACCCGACGAGTGCAACCCGCGGTGATCCCAGGTAACTATCCGACGTCGTTCCGAGATGCTGTAGAGGGCCCGCCTCCACATCTCGAGCCCGGCACCGATCCCATTGACCAACAACAGAGGAGGCTCTCCGCTGGGAGCTCCCATGTCCTGATAGGCGATGAAGGTCCCGTCGAAGGACCTCACCATGTCGGTCCTCGATCCCAGCCGGCTCACCCTGCTCCGGCGGCGTGATCGCGCCGGTCTGGGGAGGGACGCCGACGCAAGGGCAGCCCTCGTTCGGTTTCCACCTCATGCTCATAGGCGGCTAGCTCGGCGTCTAGTCGCGACTCCGACCAACCGAGCTCGTGGCCCAGCACGCGTGCTCCAACGGCGCCCGCGCCGATGCCGCCTGCGGGGTCCGTCAAGGCAAGCCGCGTCCGGCGCTCCAGTAGATCGCCTAGATGCACAACCATCTCCGAGCGGGCGGTGTACGCAGCTTCTGCTACGAGGGGTTGCAATCCGGGAGCCATGGGCTCGGCGCGGCCTTCTTCCTCGGCTACGTCGAGCACGTCGAGGGCGCGGTCGCCGTAACACCGCACGAGGTTCAGCGCGCGAGCTTTGTCGATGCCCAGCCGCGTAGCCCGGCGATCCACGGCCGACGTCAAGGCACGTAGGTCCGTGCAGCCGAGCCGGATCCACCCCGTCTTGCAACGGGCGCTGTTGTCCAATTGCTCGGCCACTCGATCGACGGCGTCTTTCGCCATCCGCCTGTAGGTCGTGAGTTTCCCTCCGGTTATTCCCATGATGCCGGGGGCGATGTCGTAAACAGAGTGCTTCCGGGAAAGGTCGGCAGTACTTCCCGCCTTGCCCACGATGAGCGGTCGCAACCCGGCCCAGGCTCCGGCGACATCGGCGTCGGTCAATTCCAGGTCGAAAACGGAATTGAGCGCTTCGATGCAATAGCGCCGGTCCTCGACTTCGACCCCGGGATGGTCGAGGTCGCCCTCGTACGAGGTGTCCGTCGTGCCCACGATGACTGCATCGAGCCACGGGATCACGAACAGCATCCTCTTGCGTTCGGCGTCGGGGATGAACGCTGCCGCGTCTCCCATCGGGAGCTTGTCTTTCCTGAAGCAGAGATGGACTCCTTTGGAAGGGCGTAAGCGCTGTTCGGCCCCGGCATTAGCCAACGCCTCCACCTTGTCTCCCCAGACGCCCGCTGCTACTACCACGCGTTTCGCTTGTATCTCGAACGTGTCACCCGCGAGCTCGTCTTGAACGGTCGCGGAACAGACTTTCTCCGAACCCGAGAGGTCTACAACGCGCGTGTAGTTCGCGACTGTTGCTCCGTAACGAACCGCCTGGACGAGTACCTCCATAACTAAGCGAACGTCATCGTTCTTGCAGTCGTAGAAGAGGAAGCCCCCCTTGATCTTCCCGTTGGGGAGCGGAGGCACGGCCGTCTCCGTTTCATCTACACCGAGGTATCGATGGACGGCGAGATTCTTGAAAGAGGCTAGAGCGTCGTAGGCCCACAGCCCGATACCGAACTTGGCGCGCCCCCAGTTGTCCGAGACCGGAAGCACGAAAGGTGTGGGTTCCACCAGTTGGGGAGCAAGAACCCGAAGGAGGTCGCGTTCCTGAGCGGCTTCTCGCATCAGCGAGAATTCACGTTGTTCGAGGTATCGCAGTCCTCCGTGAACGAGCTTGGACGACTTGCTCGAAGTTCCCGACGCGAAGTCGGCGCGTTCGACGAGCGCGACGCTCAGCCCACGCGCGGCGGCATCAAGAGCGATCCCGGCCCCGGTGATCCCTCCGCCCACGACGAGGATGTCGAAAGGTTCCCCCGAGCGCTCTGCCAGGCGGGTGAGGGCGCCGTCTCTCTGTCCGAGCCCGCTCACGTGGCGAGCCCCACTGCCCACCTCACGACGGTGATCAGCCCGATCACTATGAAGAGTGCGCCCAGCAGAACCGCTGGGCCCAGCCACCAGTCCATCTGGCGTCCCAGCGGGTCCTCCTCCTCTTCCGCGGCGCGCCGGATCACGAGCTGGGGCCCTCCCACCTGAGCGAAGTGAAGGTGGGGCCGGTCGCCTTCGATCACGTCGGCGAGTCCCTGGAGCAGGTCGATCAGCTCTTCGTCGGTGACGGTCACGGTCGTTTCGGCTTGCGATTCTCCGGAGCGGCCCTCGATCTTCATGACACCGATGTTACGGGACGACAGGGCCACGACCACCGGGCGATCTGATGCCGGTCACGGGCTATCCTCCTGGCATGCCGATGGACCTGAGGCTCGCCGGAGACCTCGAGCGCGATCTGATGGGGATGGTGCGTGAGTTCGCCGACGAGGTGCTTCTCCCCGCAGCTCCGGGTTTCGAGGAGAAGGCCGAAGATCCGGTAGCGCTGTACAAACAGGCGGCCGACCTCGGGCTTGCTGGCCTTCCCTATCCCGAAACCTACGGCGGCGGCGGCCAGCCGTACGGTACCTATCTGCTCGTCGTCGAAGAGCTGGCCCGTGCCTATCTGGGATTCGCGATCGGTATCTCGGTTCACTCCCTGTGCTCTTTCGCCGTCAACAGCTTCGGGAGCGATGCACTGAAGGAAGATGTCCTGACCCGGCTCACCACCGGCGAGTGGTTCGGCGCGTACTCGCTCTCCGAGCCGCACTCGGGCTCGGATGCCGCGGCCCTATCTACGAAAGCGGTTCGGTCTGCGGAGGGATATTCACTCGCCGGATCAAAGGTCTTCTGCACGCGGGGAGCGGAAGCGGACCTGGTACTCGTGATGGCGCGCACCGGCGACGCCGGCGCCAAGGGGATCAGCGCGTTCGTCGTCGAGAAGGGGTCCCAGGGTTTCGAGGGCACGAAGAAGGAAGACAAGATGGGTTGGCGCTCCTCGCCCACGTGGATGCTCGGTTTCGAAGATACGCCCGTGCCCGAGGGCCGCAGGGTGGGGGCTGAAGGCGAAGGCTTCAAGATCGCGCTCGCGTCATTGGATTCGGGGCGCCTCGGGATAGCCGCATGTTCGATCGGGCTGGCCCAGCGCGCCCTGGACGAGGCTCTAGCGTTCACCGCGGACCGCGAACAGTTCGGACAACCCGTCAACAAGAATCAAGGCTTACAGTTCATGATGGCGGACATGGCTACCCAGATCGCGGCCGGACGCGCCCTTTACCGGCATGCGGCCCGGTTGCGAGACGCGGGCCATGATTACGCGCTCGAGGCCGCTCAGGCCAAACTCTTCTGCTCGGACGTAGCGATGAAGGTGACCACCGATGCTGTGCAGCTACATGGTGGGTACGGATACATCACGGAGTATCCCGTCGAGCGACTGATGCGAGAGGCCAAGGGGCTCCAGATCGTCGAAGGTACGAACCAGATCCAACGTCTGGTGATCGGCCGGAAACTAACCGTCGGCTAGTCCCTCCACTCGGCGTCGGTTACACCCTCCAGAGAACTGATGCTTTGGGTCACCTCGGCAGCACTAGCGCGCCGGCCGAGATCGACCGAGATCGTCACCCTCTGACCGCCTTCCTCCGCCTCTTCCATCTCAACTGATCTGATCTTCGACGCGTAAGTCATCAGACGCTCCTCTAGGGCGGCCATGGAGAAGCCCGGCCGGGTGACGAGCACGAAGGTGCTGCGGCGCAGTCCCATCCGGGCGAAGAGGTTCTTCTCAACCGGCTTCAGACCGAAGAGAGCCAGAAGGGTGACCAAAGTGACGATGCTCGCCGAGGGCCAATGCCCCAACCCGACCGCCACCCCGATCGCCGCGGTCACCCACAGCGCTGCCGCGGTGGTCAGCCCCCGCACCGAGAAGCCCTGCCGCATGATCGCTCCGGCGCCGAGGAAACCGATGCCGGTGACCACCTGGGCCGCCACCCGGGTCGGATCTATCGTCGTTCCCCCCGTCATGTCGACGCCGTAAGCCCCGGCAAGGCTGAACAGAGCTGCTCCCAGGCACACCAGCATGTGGGTCCTGAAGCCGGCAGGTTGGTCAGAGAACTCCCGTTCGAATCCGATCAAGCCGCCGAAGACGGCGGCCCCCAGGACCCTCAAGAACACGTCCACATGCGTGATCTCCACGCGGCCTCCTTTCCCTCCCCAGACTTATACCTCCCGCCCGGCGAAGAACACGCCAACCATCTCGGGGCAGACCCTTGCGGCCACCGGTGGCATCGTCCAGGCTGAGGCGTTGCAGATCGAATAAGGAGGAACGATGGAACTCCCGTCCAGCGCTATCGAAGTGGTCACTGCAGGGGCGCTCGGGCACCTCGCGACCATCAATGAGGATGGTTCGCCTCATGTGACGTGCGCGTGGGTCGGTGTAGAGGGATCGCAGCTCGTGATCGGGACGTTGGGGGACCAGCGGAAGCTGCGGAACATGCGGCGCGATCCGCGCGTATCTCTGTCGTTCCAGACCGACCGGACCAACGACTGGGGCCTGCGGGAGTACCTCATCGTGTCGGGCTCCGCGGAAGTTACCGAGGGAGGCGCCCCCGAGCTGCTCCAGCGCCTGGCGGAGACCTACATCGGCCCCGGAGTCAAGTTCCCTGCCATGGACGACCCACCTCAGGGATTCACGACGAGGATCACCCCGAAGAAGGTGAGCGGCGTGGGCCCATGGGCGTGAGGTCGCAGCGGCGGTAGTAGCGTCATCGCCTGTGGCCGAGCTCAGTTTCAGTCCACCATCCACGATCAGCGCCATCGAGGCAGCGGCGCGAGCCGGATTCGACCTCGACTCCGCCAAGAAGATTCGGCGTGCCCTGGGTCTGCCGGAGGCTCCCGACGACGAGCCGCAGTTCGACGATGAGGTCATCGAGGTCCTCGAGGTCTTAAAGCAGATCACCGCCGCAGGGGTGCCGTTCGAGGACCTCCTGGCCGTGTCGCGGGCGTACGGCCGGGCGATGAGCCGGGTGGCGGACGCCGAGACGCGCGTTTTCCGGAAGCACTTCGTCGACCCGTTGACGCGGTCGGGAGCCAGCACCGACGAGATCGTCGAGGAGTTGCGCCCTCAGGTCGATGCCCTACTCGAGCTGCTGCAACGGCCTCTGCAATACGTTCACCGCCGCCATCTCGACGTCGCTCTCGAGCAACTCACGGCCGAGTCGAGCTCAGAAGGAGCATCCGATCTCACGGTCGGATTCGTGGACCTCGTAGATTTCTCCAAGATCTCGGATGATCTCGCCGGAGGGGACCTAGGGGAGTTCGTCGAGCGATTCGAGGCGCGCGTCGTCGAGATCTGCACCGAATACGACGTTCGGATGGTCAAGAGCATCGGGGATGCGGTCATGTTCGTGTCACCTGACCCGGTGGCCACCGTGAGATGCGCGCTTACGATCGTGCAGGCGGTCGACTCAGATGAGGTGCTTCCGGAGGCCAGGGCCGGACTAGATGCCGGTGAGCTGGTCCCTCTCGGGGGTGATTACTTCGGCCGCCCGGCGAACGTGGCGGCCCGGGCGACGGCATTCGCGCGGCCGGGGACGACATTGATCACGAAGGCGTTGCTGCTCCGGCTCCCCGACGGGATAGCCGACGTGGCCACGATCCCCAGCCAGCACCTGAAGGGGGTAGGGAAGGTGAAGTTGTTCAAGGTGAGATCTTTAAGCGACGCGCCGGAGGCGGGGCGGGGCTCCTAGACGATCGGCCGGCCCTCGAACGGGATAGAGAGGGTGATCGTGGTTCGGGTCGTCACCTCGAGTTTCCCCCGGAGAGCATCCACCAGCTCCTCGAGGTCCCTGGTCGAAGGCGCGCGGATGACCGCCGCGTAGGAATTGTCGCCGGCGATCGAGTAACAGGACTCCACGAGGTCGAACTCGGCTATCAGTTGAGGGATGTTCGGTGGAGAGGAGGGGGAGAGGGCGAGACTCACGAAGGCGGTGATCGGGAAGCCTGCCTTGTCGTAGTCGAGCCGGGCCTTGTATCCCTTGATGATCCCGGCTTTCTCCATCTTCCTCACCCGGTCGTGGACCGCCGAGGGCGAGATACCCGCTTCGGTGGCGATCTGAGCGTAGGTGAGGCGCGCGTTCCGCTCGAGACAGGCAAGGATGGTTTTGTCCCGGTCGTCCATCAGGCCGAATATCCTTCCCTTGAATGGCTTGGTATCCGAATGATATTCGGCTAAGGTGGGAAAGTCCAGGACCGGATCGGAGCGGGGGAGGGATCGTCGTGAGTTCGCCTCAAGCAGTGCCCGAGACCTCTACCTTGCGTGCCCTCAGAGCTCATGCCGGACCCCAACCGTACGCGTATCCACCGTGCCTCGAGCTCGTGGAGCCGGACTGGACCCGCCTGTCCGGATTCGCCGGCGTGACACAGGCACAGTGGACCTCCGCCAAGTGGCAGCGGCAGAACACCGTCAAGAACCTCGACCAGCTGAAGAAGGTGTACGCCGGTCTCCTCCCCGAGTCGGTGTACCAGGACATCGCGCGCGATCAGCACGAGCGGGCCACCATGTCGATGCTCGTTCCCCCGCAGATGTTGAACACCATCGACGAGACGGATTTCGTGGGCGATCCGATACGCCGCTACATGATCCCGATGTTCTCCGACAGGGCGGTGGACTTCCCGAGCCATCCGCTGGCCCAACGGGATTCCCTTCACGAGGCCGACATGTGGGCCGTCGAGGGCTTAACGCATCGTTATCCCACAAAGGTGCTTGCCGAGCTTCTCGCTACCTGTCCGCAGTACTGCGGACACTGCACGCGCATGGACCTCGTCGGCAATAACGTCCCGCAGGTCTTGAAGCATCGTTTCGAGATGAGGAACAAGGAACGCTATGAAGCCATCCTCGGATATCTCCGCGTGACACCCTCGGTTCGCGATGTGGTCGTCTCGGGCGGCGACATCGCAAACCTCCCGATCCACCAGCTCGAAGATTTCCTCACCCGGTTGGTTGCGATCCCCAATATCCGGGACGTTCGTCTGGCTACCAAAGGTCTGATGGGTCTGCCGCAACATTTCTTGCAGGATGACGTTCTCTTCGGGTTGGATCGCATCGCCGCGAAGGCCCTCGAACACGACGTCGACCTCGCTATCCATGTCCACATCAACCACGCCCGGTCGGTGACCCCTCTCGTGGCTCAAGCGGCTAAGAAGATGCATGCCATGGGGTTCCGCGACGTACGTAACCAGGGGGTATTGCTCCGGGGGGTTAACGACTCACCGAAGGCCCTGCTGGATCTGTCCTTCATGCTGCAGGACCACGCGAAGATCCTCCCGTACTACTTCTACATGTGCGACATGATTCCGAACTCCGAGCACTGGCGCCTATCCGTGCACGAAGCTCAGGAGCTGCAACACGCCATCATGGGCTACCTGCCGGGATTCGCCACCCCTCGCATCGTGTGCGATGTTCCTTATGTGGGGAAACGATGGGTCCATCAGGTCGACGAATACGATCGAGTCAAAGGCATCAGTTATTGGACCAAGAACTACCGCACCGGTATCGAGTTCGACGACCCGGATGCACTTCGGAAACGTTACGCGTATCACGACCCGATCTACACGCTGCCTCCGGAAGGTCAGCAGCACTGGCGCAAGGAGATCGCGAAACGCCGGTCGGCGTGAAGGAGTCCGGATGAAACGATTGGGGACCCATCGCTCGCTGGAGCCGGTCGGCGTCTTGCCTCAGCAGGCAAACGTGCTCGATGCCACCTCTCCACTGCAGGAAGACGAGATCGCGATCGACGTCGAGATGCTGAATATCGATTCTGCATCGTGGCATCAGCTGAGAGCCGCTGCGGGAGGGTCGGCCGACGCTATGGCCGAGCGGATACTCGGGATAGTGAAGTCGGCGGGCAAGATGCACAATCCCGCGACCGGCTCGGGAGGCATGCTCGTCGGAACCGTTGCCGAGCTCGGGTCTCACAGGAACGAACCACCCGTGGGGACACGCATAGCGACCCTTGTTTCTCTTACGTTGACGCCGCTCGTCCTGGATGCGATCACCTCTCTGGATCCAGGTTCCGAGAAGGTGGGTGTGAAGGGCCGGGCGATCCTGTTCGGCTCGGGCAACTATGCAGAGGTCCCCGAAGACCTTCCGGACGACGTCGTTCTCGGTGTGCTGGATGTTTGTGGTGCTCCTGCCTGGACGGCGCGGCTTGCCGGTCCCGGCATGGACGTCGTGGTCGTGGGGGCGGGCGGGAAATCGGGGTCGCTCGCCTGTGCTCAGGCCGTCCGAAGCGTCGGTCCTGACGGTCGCGTCCTCGGGCTCTGCTGGCCCGAGGACAGCCTGCCGGCGGCTCTGGCAGCGGGGGCTCATGGCGCGGTGGTCGATTGCACACGTCCGCTCGCGGTGGCAGAGGTCGTGAGTGATTTCTTCCAAGGAGGCGCGGCCGATCTGGTGATCGTGTGTGCGAACGTCCCGGGTTGCGAAGGCGGAGCGATCCTCGCCTGCGCGGATTCGGGACGAGTGGTCTTCTTCTCGATGGCGACTTCGTTCACCTCCGCTGCGCTGACCGCCGAGGGCCTCGGGAAGGCGTGCGAGATGACGATCGGCAACGGATTCGTACCGGGTCACGCCCGGCTCGCACTCGATCTCGTTCGCAGCGATGCCGCGCTCCTCAACAGGTTCAAGACGTGAAGACGCTCTTTCGGGGAGCGCGATTCCTGAGGGTCCCGTCCAGGACGTACGCGGATTGGCTGCTGGTCGAGGGGGGCAAGATCTCGGCTCTAGGGGCGGGTGAAGACCGTCCCACCGCGGATCGCACGGTCGACCTGGACGGAGGGATCGTCCATCCGGCGTTCGTGGACGCACACGTGCACCTTCCCGCTACCGGCTTGTACGCGGCCGGGCTGGATCTGCGTGGGGAGAAGAAGACCGCTTCCATCCTGGGGCGTCTGGCAGAGAGGGCGGCGCGGTCCGAAGGACCGCTATTCGGAGGCAACTTCGAGGATCCTCTGGACGAGCCACTCGATAGGAACAAGCTCGATCATGCTGTCGGGGCGCGACCTGCTTTGGTGGCGCGCGCGGATATGCATTCATGCGTCGTTTCCAGCACCTTGCTGGATGGTCTCGATGTGTCCGGCCTCGAGGGGGTCGACGTCGATGCAGAAGGGCGCCCGACGGGTTACCTGCGTGAGCAAGCGGCCGCGGCCGCTTGGTCCTGGTTCGAGGGGAACCTGCCGCGCCAAGAAGCCATCGAAGCGATCCGTGCGGCCGTCAGGTTGGCCTACTCGAAAGGTGTCGCTTCCGTCCACGAGATGCACATCGTCGAATGGCGAGGATGGGAGGCCTTCGATGTGTTGACGGAAGCGGTCGCGGACATGGCCCTTTGGGTCGTGCCCTACATCGCAGCTACCGACGTGCAGCGGGTGTCGGATATGGGTTTCCATCGGATCGGCGGCGACTATTTCCTCGACGGTTCATTCGGCTCGCACACCGCGTGGATGAAAGAGCCTTACACCGACCCGCCTCCGGCTGGTTCCCCGGCGTCGGGGATCTCTTACCGAGATGACGACGCCCTCTTCGAATTCTTCCGGGAGGCGCAAGAAGCCGATCTGCAGGTAGGCGTCCATGCCATCGGCGACGCAGCCATCGAGCAAGCGATCGGAACGTGGGAGAAGGTTGCTGCCGAGGTGGGACTGGCGAAGGTGCGCTCGTTGGGACATCGGATCGAACATTTCGAATGCGGGACCGACGATCTGATCGCCCGCGCCGCGGATCTACGCCTGCGCGTGAGCGTTCAGCCCGCGTTCGACCGATTCTGGGGCGGAGAAGAGGGTCTGTATGCATCGCGCATCGGTGTTGATAGGGCTCTCGGCATGAATCGCTTCGCGTCGATGCTAGAGGCAGGCCTCATGGTCGGCGCGGGATCGGACTCAACCGTTACGCCTCTGGATCCGTTCTTGCAGATGGTCTCTCTGCGATCGCATCACGTTGAGGACGAGGCAACGGGCAAGATCATGGCTCTAAAGCTGCATACGCTCGGCTCACGCGCATTGGCCTACGGTCCGGGTCTCGATGGATCTCTCGAACAGGGCGCGGTTGCCGACCTGGTCCACGTCGATCGAGATCCCCTCAGATGCTCGGATGAGGAACTCCTCGCTACCGAGGTGCTCGGTACGTGGATCGCCGGCCGGAGGGTGTGGCCGGTCGCCGAGGCGGAAGTCTCATGAGTCGTCCCGTGGGATTCACCAGGCCGGTTGGCCGCCTGGCGATCGACGAAGACGCTCTGCACGAGTGTCGGATGCTGGCGCAGGAGATCTCAGAACCGATCGAGATCCTCGCCCGTAGTCACTCGACGGTTTCCATAGAGCGGGCATGTTTGCGGCTCGTCGGCGTGGACGGCGTGCAGGGTACGGGAACCGACGCCGTGCCCATCCCGAACCGCGTCGTGGACGAGGTAAAGGCGGCCGTCGGTCTCGACCGAGGCGTGGCGATCCCTTTCTTCCACGCCGTTGAATCTGGGTGCGGTGACGTCCGTTCGGCTGCGGCTGCGATCGCGGCCGGCGAGCAACGGCCCGAGTGGCCTGAGGGCCCAGATCTCGCCATCGCCCACGAGCGAGCGAAACGTGAGGCTTCCGACGCGATCGACAACATCGCGTCTGCTTCTCGCTTGCGTTCCGAAGCCATAGCTCGAACCGGTGAAGCGCCGAAACCGTGGCGCTACCTGATAGTCGCTACGGGGAATATCCATGAGGACATCCCCCAGGCGCAGTCGGCCGCACGCAACGGCGCAGACATCATCGCCGTGATCCGTTCTACCGGCCAGTCGCTTCTCGACTATGTCCCGTACGGGGACACCGAGGATGGTTTCGCCGGAACCTTCGCGACCCAGGAGAACTTCCGCCTGATGCGGCGGGCCCTGGACGAGGTTGGTGAGGAGGTGGGCCGCTATATCAGGCTCACGAACTATGCCAGCGGGCTATGCATGCCGGAGATCGCCGCGATGGCTGCGTTAGAGCGCCTCGACATGATGTTGAACGACTGTATGTACGGGATCATCTTCCGCGATATCAACATGCAGAGGACGTTCATCGATCAGCATTTCTCGCGGATGATCCATTCTCTCGCCGGAATCATCATCAACACCGGCGAGGACAACTATTTGACCACTGCCGACGCGGTTGACGCCGCTCATACGGTTCTGGCGTCCCAGCTCCTGAACGAGCGTTCGGCTCTTGCCGCGGGTCTGCCGCGCGAACAGATGGGACTGGGCCATGCGTTCGAGATAGACCCTGCCGTCGAGGATCAGATCATGCTCGAGCTGGCGCACGCACAATTGATCCGCGAATGTTTCCCCGATGCTCCGCTCAAGTACATGCCTCCGACCAAGCACATGACCGGTGACATCTTCCAAGGATTCTTGCTCGACGGAATGTTCAACCTGATAGGCGCACTCACCGGACAGGACATCATGCTTCTCGGCATGCTCTCCGAAGGCGTGCACACGCCTTTCCTATCGGATAGGGATCTGGCGTTGAACAATGCCAACTACGTGTTCCGCGGAGCCCGCGCTCTGGCGGGGGAGTTGGTCTTCGAGAAGGGTGGTTCGGTCGAGCGGCGGGCGTCCCAGGTGCTCGAGGAGTGCCGGCAGATGCTGCGCAAGGTCGCGGATATCGGGATGTTCGCCGCCATCGAGGCGGGGATGTTCGCGGATACCGCCCGACCTCGGGATGGCGGAAAGGGTCTCGACGGGGTGGTGGAGAAGGCCGACGGCTACGTCAATCCGATCGTCGATGGCTTGACCGTCCGGTTGGGTCTCAACTGATGCCGGTTATCAAGCCATATGGGGATTGGACCGGCGACGGCAAGGTGCAGCTCTCTTTCACGCTCCCCATCGAGGCATCGGAGCGCGCCCGCCAGGCAGCCTTGGACCTCGCCGGCAAGATGGGCTTCGACAAGGCCCTGGTGGTCCACATGACGCCGGTCGGATCCGGGTTCACTTTCTTCGTGATCTATGGCTCCACCAGGTATTCGGTCCAGACGGACGATCTAGTTGTTGCAGAGAGCGAGTGGCCCGAGCTTACCTACCAGGAAGTGAATCATCTGATCCGCGAGAATCTGAAGCGACAGCTCGTGGTGGTCGGTGCTTGCACCGGGACGGACGCCCACACGGTGGGACTGGATGCGATCCTCTCGATGAAAGGTTTCGCGGGGGATCACGGTCTTGAATACTTCTCGGAGATGCGAGTGCTCAACATGGGATCTCAGGTCGACCCGGCGGATATCGTCGAGGTGGTGGCTGCCGAGAAGGCTGATGCGGTCCTCGTCTCCCAGGTAGTCACGCAACGTGACGCTCATATCCTCCATCTGACCGAGGTTCGGGACGCGTTGATCGAGGCGGGATCAAGGGATCGTGTCATCTTGGTGGGCGGGGGGCCTCGTTTCAGCCCCGAGCAGAGCGTCGAGCTCGGTTACGACCGCATATTCGGCAGGGGGACGACGCCGTCCGACGTGGCTGCCTACTTGACTCACGCCGTGGTCCGGCGTTCTACGGGTCATCCGGTGGTGAGCACGTGACTATCGCGGCGACGCTGAGGGTCCGGATCGCTTCCTCTGATGCTCATTACGGCGGAGGCCTGGTGGACGGAGCGCACGTGATGGAGCTCTTCGGAGATGTCGCCACCGAGCTCTGTATCCGCTCCGACGGTGATGAAGGTCTCTTCGCCGGCTATTCCGAGGTCGAGTTCCTCGCGCCGGTCCGAGCCGGGGACTTCCTGGAGATCCACGGAGCGATCATTCGCTCGGGCAACACCTCCAGGGAGATGCGTTTCGAGGCGCGTCGTTACATCATCCCCCGGCCAGACATCGCCGATTCCGCTGCCGAGGTTGTGGACGAGCCGGAGATCGTGGCGCGAGCCACAGGGACCTGCGTCATCCCGCTGGAACGGGTTCGTCGGTCCGGCGACTGAGACGGCCGGGTCTTTCTCTCGACCGGGTTACATCCCTCCCTGAGGATGGTTAGGCTGGGCCCCTGCTTCCAACGTGGATCGAGCATCTTGCGAGGAGGATGGTGCCTGTGAAAAGACTGGACGGCATCCGGGCGGTGACCTACGACTGCTGGGGCACATTGCTCAAAGATAGAGACCCTAAGGGCGCTCACCAACTTCGGAAGAGCGCCCTTAGTCGTTTCTTGGACCTGGATGACGCGGCCCTAGAGAACCTTCTCGACGAAGCATGGACGCGGCATGAAGATGCCTGGAAGCAGATCGAAACGTTCGGTCCCGGCAGGATGGCTGCGTACTGTCTCGAAGCGCACGGGATCTCCGACGACGCTTCTATAGAAGAGTTGAGCCGCGCATTCGAGGAAGCCTCGCTCGAGGGCGGGGTAGAGGCCGTCGAGGGAGCAGTCGAGGTGTTGCAGGAGATCCGTACACGCGGTTTGGGGATCGGCCTCGTGTGCGATACGGGATTCTCAAGCGGACGCGTCGTTCGCCGGTTGCTGGAGGACGCGGGTTTGGCCGAACACATCGAGGTCTTCTGTTTCTCGGACGAGGTGGGCGTACCCAAGCCCGGCAACGAGATATTCGCCAAAGCGCTGGCAGAGCTGGGGGTCAGGCCTCCCGAGGCTTGTCATGTCGGCGATCTCAAACGCACCGATATCGCAGGAGCCCATGACATCGGCATGCATGCCGTTCGATTCAAAGGTGTCCACGATGACAGATCGAGCGCTACCGAGGCCGAGTGCGTGATCGACAATCATGCGGCCCTTCTCGAATGCTTCGGGAACGGCTAACCCGAGTAGCGTTCCTTTCGTCGCTGCAGTCCCCGCATCATCGTCTCTGCGAAATCCGGAGCCGTCATACACCGTTCCTGGGCAACGGCTTCTCTGTCCATCCCGGCGGCGACGTCTCCTTGGTGGGCGGCGTCGACAACCGACTTAACGGCCCGCGTTGCCGTTGCCGGCCGATCCAACAGGGCGGCGGCTAGATCGTCAACGGCTGCGCGCAACTGGTCTGCCGGAACGACCATGTCCGCCAATCCGATCCGGTGGGCTTCTTCGCCGTCCACCTGTTCGGCCAACCAGATCATCTTCTTGGCGCGGCTGGGTCCAACGAGGCGGGGAAGAAGCGTCGAACCGCCGAGATCGGGGATCAAGCCATAGTTGGTCTCGAGCAAGCCCATCCGAGCGTCGGCCGCCACGATCCGCAGGTCGCAAGCCAAGGCGAGCTGTAGTCCGGCGCCGAGTGCGTGCCCCTCGACCTTCGCGATCGTGGGGATGGGGAGGGCCGTCAAGGCCCGGTACCCGGCTTGCGCCCGCGCGATCATCGCGCCCGGTCCCTCCGCGATGCCTCCAAAGGAAGAGACGTCGATCCCGCTCGAAAACGAGCCGCCCCGGCCGGATACGACAAGGACCCGCACGTCCTCCTTTACGGCGATCTCCTGGATCGACGCGACAAGGCCGTCGAAGACGTCGAAGTCCATGGCGTTCAGCGTCTCGGGGCGGTTCAGACGCAAGTCGGCCCTGGGACCGTCCACGGAGACGAGGATCTTGCTCACGCCGCGAAGGGTAGCCGAGACACTTCAAGACGATGGCAGGCTAAGGAGATGAAACGCCCTCGTCTTGACAAGCTGAAGAAGCCGGGCCTTTTCGTCATAGCCGCCCTCGTAGGTGCCTTCGTTGCGCTGGCGGCGATCGGTCTGGTGCCGCCGGTCCGGCAGACGATAGGTCCGGCAGCTCTTTCTGCTCGAGTCACCGCGGGTAACTCCGGAACGCGCATGCTAGTGCCACCTCTCGGCACCATCACGGCTCGGACGCACTGGGTCCCCATGACGTTGGAGGTATCACTCACCGAGGTCGACGTTACGGAATTGACCGACGGACTGTCGCAGCCCGGTGGGACGCGGGTACTCAGAGGGCAGATCGAAAAGGGCTTACGCCGATTGGGGATCGAGCTGGGCGTCCGGGTTTTGATCGGGGGCATCTTCTTGGGAGCCGTTGCGACGGCGGTACTTCCGCGCCGCCGCTGGCCTTACGTGATGAGCGCCGCCGCCGGAGGGGGAGCGGCGGTTGCGATAGTGCTGGCGGTAACGGCGGTGACGTTCAACGTCGCTGCTTTCGAGGAGCCGCGTTTCACCGGCGAGTTGACCCGCGCTCCGGTAGTCATAGCGGCCTTGAATCGTGGCACCTTCTCTCTTCCGGAAGTTACGTCCCGGTTCACCACGGCGGCGGACCGGCTATCCGATGTGATGGGCTTGTTGGCGAGACCGAACGTCGACCCGCGCATCGACAGCACGGCCATCCTTCACGTCAGTGACATCCATTCCAATCCCGTCGGGGTGGAGATAGCGCGGCAGCTTGCCCGGCGTTTCGAGGTGGATGCCATCGTGGACACCGGGGACCTGACTAATTTCGGGGTCGATCTCGAAACCAGGATTGTCGATCAGCTGAGAAGGATGCCCGTCCCGTACTACTTCGTACCGGGTAACCATGACTCCGCTGAGGTGCGGCGCGCGGTGGAGGCCCTGCCTAACGCAGAGCTGGTATCGCGCCAGGTCGTAGAGATAGAAGGCATCAGGTTCCTCGGCTGGCCCGACCCGACCTACACGAATTGGAACCTGTTGCCGCCTGGTGAGGCGGCTGAGATCCGTCTCGCAGAGGGGGATGAGGTCGCCGCCGCCGTCGTAGAAGAAGCGCCGGACGTGCTGGTCGTTCACGACCACCGCGTGGCGGAAGCGTCCTTCGGTCTCGTTCCCTTGATCCTCTCGGGTCACTACCATCGGGCCATCGATGAACACGACCGTGGAACCCGTCTGCTCGCGGTCGGCTCCACCGGTGCCAGCGGACTGAAGACTTTCACCCAAGAGGTGGACCTAGATTACGAAGCCGAGGTCGTCTATTTCTCGGGCGGGCGCGCCATAGCCATCGACTACATCCGATTCAGTGGACTCGGCGGCAACTTCGAAGTGTCGCGCCGCTCGTTGATCGACCCGGGCCCCCTGGTCCCACCCGGTTCGGAGGACGCAGTCGATGAGGAGCCTGCGCCGGTCCCTGCGGATGTGCCGACTCCGACCCCGACGGGTTAGCGCTTCAACGGGTGAAGATCATCAGGTGCGGCAGGGTTCATTTAGGGGCCACCTGACATGGATGTAGCTGAGATTCAGCGCGATTGAGACTGGAAGCCTTGCTCCGCAAGGGAAAGGTGACACGAGGCCGCAAATCCAAGATGCACGCAGGGCACGCCCCTAGGTTCGGGGTGACAAAACCAACCGGACCTGGAGGTCGTGCCCATGCGTGTCACTACAGCATTCAAGCATCTTCTGGCTCTGCCCGGCATGAATGTCCGGGCGGTCGAGTTCCTCGCCGACCGCGTCGTGGTGACCGTTGCCCTGAGGAGGAGAAGGTTGGTGTGTCCGCTGTGCGATCACTCCACCAGGGCGCGCCACAACGACCAGGTCGTCCACTCGGTGTGGCGTCATCTCGACCTCGGCTGCTGGCGCCTGGTGATCAAGGCTCGTCTACGCCGACTCCGCTGCCCCTCTCACGGGGTGCGCGAAGGGGTGCCGTTCGCCCGCCACAACTCAGGGTTCACGCGCGACTTCGAGTGCCTGGCCGCGTGGCTCGCGGTCAAGACCGACAAGAGCTCGATCGAGCGTCTGCTGCGGATCGCCTGGCGCACCGTCGGGGCCATCATCTTCCGGGTCGTCGCCGACGAACTCGACCCCGATCGTCTGAGCGACCTCTTCGAGATCGGCATGGACGAGATCGCGTGGCGCAAGCGCCACAAGTACCTCACGCTGGTGACCGATCACCGCTCCGGCAAGGTCGTATGTGGAGCCAAAGGCAAGGACGCAAAGGCAGCCTCGAAGTTCTTCGATGACCTGGGTGAGAAACGCTGCGCTCAGCTCAGCGCGGTGTCGTTCGACCTCGGCAGGCCCCCCCACGTATACGTATCTCTACGTATCAGACGCGATCAGGCCCGCCCCTCGTACTCTCGCTTCGCTTACAACACGTTGTGGCTCGAACCCGCTGCGTGAGGGCTTGCTCTCCTGGCAGGCAACGAACGTCCTTTATCGGCCAGAAACCCGGCGTAAGACCAATCCAAAAGCCCTTCCGGCTCCAAATCCATCAGAGGCGCACATCCGACGGCGTCGACTGCGCTGACTATGGTAAATGGCCAGGTTCTGGGTATTACCGCCTGGAACTGGCTCGAGGGCTCGAGAAAGGGGCTTATATGAGTCAGACGGAGCAGGATCTCTCCGAGGGAAAACTCGTTATCGAGTTCGAAGAGCCGAACCACCGGCGCGACTTTTTCCGGACGGCCGCAAAGATGGGTATGGGGGGCGCCCTTGTGGTGGCAGGTGTCGCTTGCAACACTGAAGACACACCGAGCGCCGGAAACGGCGCCACGGCCTCTCCGACGGCAGCCACGCAAAGCCCGGATGAAGGCCCGCAGGTTCCTGCGAGCGACATAGACATCCTCAACTTTGCGCTGACGCTAGAGGCGCTCGAAGCCGATTTCTACGAACGAGGCATCAACCAAAAGGTTGTCTCGGGACGAGAGCTCCAGATCGTAGAAGTCATCGGTGCTCATGAGGCCGCTCACGCAGAAGTCCTCACGCAGACGATCCTGGATCTCGGGGGCGAACCGGTCACGGCGCCGGAGTTCAAGTACCCGGATGGAACGTTCAACGACCGGAAGACGTTCCTCGAGACCGCCTCGACCTTCGAAGAGCTAGGCGTGACTGCCTATTACGGTCAGGTGACGAACATCAAGACTCCGGATCTTCTGGCCGCAGCCGCATCGATCGCAGGGGTCGAGTCTCGCCATGCGGCGGTCATCGCCAGGTTGATCGGCGGCGAGCCATTTCCGGGTCAGATCGAAGAAACGAAGTCCATGGATGCCGTCCTGAAGGCTGCCGAGCCTTTCATCGAGAGCTAGGAAGGGGTTCGAAGTGACACTTAATTCATTCGATCGGCGCGTCTTCCTGAAGGGGACCGCCGCAACCATCCCGGCAGCCGTCGCGCTGCAGATGCTGGGGGGTCGCTGGGCCTTCGCGCAGGGGGCGGATTTCGAGAACGATGTTGAGGTCCTTAACTTCGCCTTGACGCTGGAGTACCTCGAGTCCGAGTTCTACAAGCAGGGCAATGGAAAGAACCTCCTCCCCGACGATGCTGAAGCGAAACTCCTGAACCAGATCGGAGCCGACGAGGACGCGCACGTAAAGACGCTCTCCCAGACGATCAAGGATCTCGGGGGGGAGCCGGTGAAGGCTCCTAAGGTCGATTTCAGCGGCGCCTTCAAGAACCGGAAGAGCTACCTGGAGCTGAGCCACACCTTGGAGAACACCGGGGTTGGGGCCTACCTCGGCGCCGCCGGATTCATCGAAGACAAGGCGATCTTGCAGGCCGCCGCCGGCATCTTCGGTGTGGAGGCACGCCATGCTGCCGTGGTCGGGGATCTGCTTGGCCTCCCGGTAGAGGGGGGCGTTTTTCTAGGAGTGACCGAGACGCCCATTGCCAAAGATGTGGTCCTGGACGCCGTTACGCCGTTCCTCAAGTAGGGCGATCCAAGGACAAAACAGATCGAAGTGGGTCCGCTCGAGCTGCTCGAGGTATCTCTGGAACTCCTCGAAACGCTTGCGCTCGGTGACCAACTCGTTATGACTCAACACGAAAGTGCGGAACATCATCCGGCGCGCCTATGGCTTCCACTCAGCCGAGGCCGCCATCGCGCTCGTGATGCTCGCGTGCGGGCCGATCGAGTTAGCTCTACCTCACGAGAAGGCCGCGGTTTGACCTACATCGATGTCAGGAGAGCCTCATTTAGTAAGCCCGGCCCCACACGGCTCGCTCGATTCCGGGCTTCCCGCATACCGTGCATCCCGCCCCGGGATCTTCCTTCTCTAAGGGCAGGGCTCGGATAGTGGCTTTCGTCTTGCCGGTGGCCTCTTGTTCGCAGGTCTCGTCCCCGCACCAAGCTCCCCACCAGAAACCCCCTTCGGCTGTGATGCCCTCGAACAGCTCGTCTTTGGATCCGGCTTCGTGGGTATTCGCGGCCATGAACCTCTTCGCGTCGTCATACAGCGCGTCCCAGGACGCTTGCAGGAGAGCGGCCATGCCGGTCACTGCATCTCCGGTGGAACGCGTGCTTTTCTCGCCGGTGGCGCGGTCGGCGATCACGACCTGATCTGCAGCGACGTCTCGAGGTCCGATCTCTAGGCGGATCGGAACCCCCTTGAGCTCGGCTTCGGAGAACTTGAAACCGGGGCGGTGCTGGTCCCTGTCGTCGACCCGGACCCTGATGCTGCTCCCTACGAGAGCCTTCTTGATGTGATCCGCACGTTCCAGCACGGTCGCGGCCTCTTCGTCGTTCCGGTAGATCGGGATGATCATCACCTGGATCGGAGCCACGGTATGGGGGAGGCGCAGCCCATTGTCGTCTCCATGGGTCATCACGATGCCGCCCACCGAGCGCGTCGACAAACCCCACGATGTTCCCCACACGTATTCCTGGGTCCCCGAATCGTTCAGGAACTTGACGTCG
The DNA here is from genome assembly GCA_051001455.1 of Actinomycetota bacterium. Classification (GTDB taxonomy): domain Bacteria; phylum Actinomycetota; class CADDZG01; order CADDZG01; family WHSQ01; genus JBPCNH01. The sequence continues at coordinate 61,881 of JBPCNH010000038.1, read as the reverse complement.
TAGGCCTTGGCGAAGTTCTGTCCGAGGAAATGGGAGGTTGCCGATTGGAGAGCTTTCGTGTCGCGCATCATGGCCTCGAGCGTGAAGGTCTCATCCGCGCCGGCGAATCTCTCAGAGGGAGTCTTGCGTCCTTGGATCACCGGGATCGCGCAGACATCCTCGATGACCTGACGATAGATCTCCAGCATCTGACGGGTCTCGGCCCATGCCTCGTCGCTGGTCGCGTGGGCGGTGTGGCCTTCCTGCCACAAGAATTCGCTGGTCCTGAGGAAGAGCCGGGTTCGCATCTCCCACCGAAGGACGTTGCACCATTGGTTATAGAGCAGCGGTAGGTCGCGGTAGCTCTGCACCCAGCGCGAGTAGGTGTCCCAGATGACGGCTTCAGAGGTCGGGCGGATAGCGAGAGGCTCTTCGAGTTTCTCGCCTCCACCGTGAGTCACGACGGCGACCTCGGGAGCGAATCCCTCGACATGCGCGGCTTCGGCCTCGAAGGTCTTCATCGGGATCAGCAGAGGGAAGTAGACATTCTCATGACCCGTTGCCTTGAAGCGGTCGTCAAGAGCCCGTTGGATCGCCTCCCAGATCGCGTAACCGTGGGGCTTGATGATCATCGAGCCGCGCGCGGATCCGTTCTCGGCCATGCCAGCCTGACGCACGACCTGGTTGTACCAAGCCGGGAAGTCTTCACTTTGTTTGGGGAGCTTGGAGGGCTTACTCATCTCTGTCACCGACTATCTGCACGATCACTGCTCGCTCCCTGGGGTCGTCAAGTTCGAACAAGAGGATCCTTTGCCACATACCGAGACGCAGTCTCCCGTCCACGACGGGGAAAACCACGCTCTTCGCACCGAGAGTAGTAGGAGGGGAGTGGTCCCCGCTCCCGGCTACCTTGTCGACGGCTCGTCTGATATCCCTAAGCAGCCCCGACTCCCGCTCGTTCACAAGGATCGGACATGTATCGCTGGGGGAGAAGACGGTCGCCCGTCCTCCGGTCAGTCCTGAGGCCCGAACGAGCTCCTGGAGATCGTCGGTGATGTCGACGAAGCCGAACCTCTCGGTCGTTTGGGTTGACCACTCGACCTCGTGCGTGTGCATGCCACGCATGCTAATGGAGTGTCGCAACCGGATATTCAGCCCGGGTTATTCACACTTTCTGTGGACAGCCTGGGGAGAACGTCCAAACTTTCGCGCTCCCTCGGTTACTTCTGTTTTTCCCGTTGACGCGTGCTGTCGGCCTCTCTAGTGTTCGCCAAGTCCCAAGCAGCAAACGGCAAGCAGTACCGCCGGGGATCGTCCGAAAGGGGGGTCCCGACCAGCAGCCCGGGACCGTCGGAGCGCTTCGAGCGGCCGACGGAGGTGGCGGGGCGAGTCGGTCTCGGCCGGCAGAACCGTCACCAGCACCGCAGCAACCTCGAAGGGGCTTCGGCTCTGGAGAGGGGATGCGGACCGCTGAAGGGTTGTTGGACCCGGAGCTCCGGGAGCGCGAGTGTCTTAAGGATGCGAGCGAGCCAGGAGAACGGGTGGAGTGAAAGACGGTGGGATCGAGTGACACGCAGGCGAGAGCCGGCGTCGATCGAAGGTCCAGCCGGTTCTCGGACCGGCGAAGCGCCCACCGACCTTGGTCCTCCACGAGGAGACCGGCCCGGTTCGCCGGGACGATCGCTTCGGGTCGGCCGAGGCACGGGGTACGAACCAGGTTCGCCTGGGGAAGGCCCGGTGAGATCGCTACAGGTGGATCGTGACCCGTAGGTTGCTTGGGACCTTTGATCTCGGTAGACCCGGGTGTCGGAGGGACAACGCTGCGATAACCGCACGACGGCTAAACAGCGGTCCCCTCCGGTCCCGGGTCTTTCCGCGTCCCGGGCGCGCCGCTCCCCCCACCGACCGGGTCAAAGAATTTGCATGTTTGGGCGGCAGGAGTGGGGAATAGGTAGCCCCCAGAGCAAGTTTCTGGCTAGGGTTGCCGCTGGATCTTCACAGAAGGGGAGCGCTGCAGGTGGTTCGCAAGAAGGATGAGCTCGTGGAGGTCGAGGAGGTCGAGGAGGAAGAAGACGACCTCGACGACGACGAGAATCTCGCCGACCTCGACGAGGACGAGCTAGACCTTGACGACGACGACCTTGACGACGACGACCTTGACGACGACGACCTGCTCGATGACGACGACGACGATGATGACGTTGCCGGTCCCACGGTAGCGGGCGACGACGACGAGGAAGATGACGACGACGCTGACGATGAGGACGAGGAGGAGGGGGAGGCTAGTCTCGATGAGATCCTCGCCCAGCGATCTCCACGGCGCGCCACCAGCGACGACGAGGATGAGGACGATCTGGTGTTCCCTCCCGAACCGGATATCATCGCCACGATCGATCCGATCGATCCCGTTCCGGGCAAGCTCATCCCGATCAAAGACAACCAGGAATTCGTCTGCAAGCGCTGCTTCCTCGTGAAGAAACGCTCTCAGCTCGCCGACCCCGAGCGCCAATTCTGCCGCGACTGCGCCTAGCCATCCGATGAGGCGGGGTCCGGCGCTTCTGGTCGGCGTCTCCTCGGGCGCCGTCCTGGCGTTCGCCTTCCCGGAACCTGATGTGGCCCCACTAGCGTGGGTCGCCATAGCCCCACTGTTATGGCTGCTCGATGGCGCCGGTCCCCGGCGAGGCGCAGCGCTCGGCGCGGCGTTCGGTTTGGGTTTCTTCGCCGTGCTCCTGTATTGGATCTCGATAGTGGGCGTGCTCGCTTGGATCTTCCTCGTGCTGCTCCAGACGCTCTTCGTAACTGCATTCGGGGCGGCGGTGGCGGCCGGGACCACCCGATGGCGCTCGCTCCCCGCCCGGACTCTGGTCCCGGCGGTCGTGTGGGTTGGGCTGGTCGAATTCTTCCGCTCCATCGTTCCGCTGCGAGGCTTTACCTGGGGGCAATTGGCCCAAAGCCAGCACAACGTGCCCTTTCTGTTGAAAGGCGCGGGGGTGGCCGGAGGCTGGGGGACGGCCTTCTTGCTCGTTCTTGTCAATGCTTTGGTCGCGATGTGCGTCGTGGCGGCGGTGAAGAGACGGCCGAGGGTCGCCGGGGCGGCGGCCGCCTCGGCGATCGTCGCCCTAGGGTTGCCCGTACTCGTTCCCACTCCGGCGGCAGGCGGCGCGCCCATCGAGGTGGCGATCGTGCAGGGCAACGTCCCGATGGATATGCCCGTCTCGTACGAGAAGGAGCGCACGATACTCGGCAGCCACGCGCACCTCACGACCGAGCTCCCTCACGACGTCGACCTGGTCGTGTGGCCGGAGAGCTCGGTAGGCATCGATCCGAACCGGGATCCGGAAGTCATGGATGAGATCAGCTCCGCAGCCAAAGCCGCCGGCGCGCCGATGATCATCGGCGGCAATGAGGATCTGCCGGAGGACCGTTACAAGGTGATGGCTTTCTTGGTTTCCGAGGCCGGCGAGATCGTCGATAGGTATCAGAAGACCCATCTGGTTCCCTTCGGCGAGTTCGTGCCGCAGCGCCGCTATCTCGACTGGATCCCTGCCCTCGAACAGGTTCCGCGCGACGCGATACCGGGAGTCGATCCGAAGGTCTTCGATGTTGCCGGGGGCCGGATCGCACCGGTGATCTCTTTTGAAGGAGATTTCGGTTCGCTTGTGCGCGGACGCATCAAGGCCGGCGGCCGCCTCCTCGTCGTCGCGACGAATACATCCACGTGGGGGTTCTCGTGGGCGTCGGCTCAGCACCTGGCCATGAGCCAGGTGCGTGCTGCCGAGAATGGGGTGCCCGTTGTGCATGCCGCCTTGAGCGGGATCTCTGCCTTCATCGAACCGAGCGGCGAGATCATCGAACGCACCGCTCTCTGGAACGCCTCGGTGATGGTGCAAGAGCTCAGGTTCGCCACCGATGTGTCCTTGTATGCCCGGACAGGGGACTGGCTGCCCTGGGGATGCCTGGTGGTCACGATCGTGGGTCTCGGTGTGGTCGTCACCAGGAGGCGCCCGGAAGTGCAAGGCTCTGCGTGATGGATACCGCCGAACGGTTGGGCGGGCGAGCCCTCGTGATCGTCCCGACCTATAACGAGCGCGCCACGATCCCGGAGGTCGTCCGGAGGCTCTTCGCGGCCGTCGATCGGGATGTCGACCTCCTGGTCGTGGACGACGGATCGCCCGATGGGACCGCAGAGGTCGTCCGGGACATAGCCGCAGGCGACGACCGGATACACCTCCTCGAGCGGACATCCAAGCAGGGATTGGGCGCCGCTTATCTCGCCGGCTTCGAGTGGGCGATCGAGAGGGGCTACGTCGCCGTGGTGGAGATGGATGCCGACCTCTCCCACGATCCCGCCGTCGTCCCGACCTTACTGGAAGGACTTGGCAAAGCGGATCTGGTGATCGGATCCCGTTACGTCCCGGGGGGACGGATCGAGAACTGGGGGGCGCTCCGGCGGCTGCTGTCCCGGCTCGGCAACCTCTACGCGGCGCTGTGGCTCGGTTTCGGTGTGGGTGACTCTACGAGCGGCTTCAGGGCGTTCCGCACGGGGGCGCTGCAGGTGCAAGAGCTGGCCACCGTGGCATCCCAGGGATACGCCTTCCAGATAGAGATGGCCCGGAGGGTGTACCAGGACGGCGGGCGGATACTCGAGGTGCCGATCACGTTCACCGAACGCGCTTCGGGAACGTCGAAGATGTCGAAGCGGATCGTCGTAGAGGCACTGGCGCACGTAACGATGTGGGGGGTGAGGGACCGCTGGAACCAGCTCCGCAAGCGGCGGTGACCCGCGGCCGGGCTCTCTCCCCTAAAGAGCCGGGAATATATCTTATGTCAACTAGAGCGAGGCACACGCCAGGGCGGCACTCCCCGGCCCCGCCTCAGGCCATCGCCGATCGCTGCTCGGTGGGGGCCGCCGGATGAACGACGACAGGCGTTCTCACGACCGGAGACGGAATGCGAGCCGGGGGTCGAGCGCCGGGCGCCGGACGAGCGACGAGCCCCCTCGCACCTACACGGTCGTCCTGGCGGACGACGTCCCCGAGCTACGCCGCCTCCTGCGTCAGATTCTCCACTGGAGCGCCCGCTTCACCGTCCTCGGTGAGGCCGCCGACGGAACCGAGGCGATCGCGTTGGCCGAAGAGCACGAACCGGACATATTGCTGCTCGATATCTCGATGCCGGTCATGGACGGGATGGAGGCTCTCCCCCGCATCCGGGCGGTCTCACCCCGAACGAAGGTTGTCGTGCTTTCAGGTTTCGAGGCCGAACGGCTCGCGAAGTCTGCTCTCGAGATCGGCGCAGCCGCGTATATAGAGAAAGGTGTCCCGCCGGCCCTGCTGATCACGGAGCTGCTGGACGTCGTCGATGGGAACCGGGATGAACGCGTTCCGCCCGTTCCTGCGCCGGCTCCGCCGCATCTCTCGGGCACGGCCACACTTCAGGACATCTCCGCCGAGGAGATGATGTCTCTCGTTGCTCATGAGATCCGTAATCCACTCGCGGTGATCCAAGGGTTCGGTACCGAGTTGAGTAACCGCTGGGACACGATGACCGACGAGCTGAAACTCGATTCCGTGCGCCGGATGACCGAGCGAGCCCGGTATCTGAACACCGTCGTGAACAACCTGATGTTCATGCGGAAGCTGGAATCGGGCGAGTATCCCTTCGTCCCTGCGGTAGAAGAGATCGATCCACTGATGGAGGCGCTGCGGGACGAGCTGATGGATCTCTCCAGGGGTCATCCGCTCGAGATCGAGGTAGCTCCCAGCCTGCCGGCCGTCAATGTCGACATGATGCGCCTCCGCCAGGTCCTCACCAACCTTGTGGTCAACGCGGCGAAGTTCTCGCCGGCGAAGGAGCCCATAACCGTCACGGCCGAGCGATCGCAGGACGGAGTAATCATCTCTGTCACCGATCGCGGACCGGGCATCCCCCCCGAGCGACGGGATGCAGTTTTCGAGAAGTTCACGAGGCTCGAGGAAGGCGGGTCCGGGATCGGGTTAGGACTGTTCATCTCGCGAGCGTTGATGACGACCATGGGAGGCGATCTGTGGATCGCCGAGGGCGGACCGGGCGCGACCCTCAGTTGTCTTTTGCCCGACGCGGTTCGGTGACGGGGTTAGGCCCGGAAGTGGCACCATGACTGCCATGTCTGAGCCGGGAACGAGAGAGGGACGTATGACGACCGCTACTCCCCTCCTCGGAAACGAACCGGGCCCCGGGCTGCCCGCTTCCGAACAGGTCCAGCTCGGCTCGGATCCCCCTGCGATGCCCGACGACGGCGTCGACGTGCAGGTCTCCCGATCGTTGCCCCCGGCGTCGGCCGCCTGGCGGAGCGCTGCTACGGCCGCCGTGGCGGCGCGGGCCGTTCTGATCTCGGTTGCTTACCTCGCCGCGTGGTTGCTGGCTGACGGTTCCGGACCGTTCCGTGAAGGGGCGCTCGGGATCTGGAACAAGTGGGATGCCTCGCACCTCCTGACGATCGCCCAGCACGGTTACTTCGCCCCGGAGAGCGACGCTCACGCCGCGGCCTTCTTCCCGCTCTTTCCCATGGTCACGGGCCTGCTGCTGAGGGTCCTTGGAGAGCCGGTGGTGGCCGGGATGATCGTCTCGGGAGTAGCCGCCGTCGTCGCCGGACGTTATCTCTACGGGCTAAGCGAGATGGAGCAGGTCGGTTCGGGACGGCGCGCGGTGGTTTACCTTGCTTTCTTCCCTACCGCGCTGTTCCTCGTCGCCCCGTACACCGAAGCGATGTTCATCGCAGGCGCAACCGCCGCCTTCTACTTCGCTAAACAGAAGCGCTGGTTGCTGGTTGCCCTTCCTGCCGCGATCGCCGTTGGGACCCGCGCAGCGGGCGTGTTCCTGTTGGCAGGGTTGGCGGTGGAGTTTCTCGCGCAGAGGGAGTTCGCCCGCGACAAGGTGCGGGATGCCGCGACCGCGTTGGTTGCAGGGTTCCTTCCACTGGTCGCCTACTTCATCTACCTGCAGCAACGTACGGGGAACCTCTTCTATTACTTCCAGATGCAGGAGGAAGGCTGGGGGCGTTCCTTCACGGACCCACGTGCCTCGTTCCTCCTCACGTGGAGAACGTGGAACGACGCCACTGCTACTAACTGGATGATGGTGTGGCGACTCGAGATCATCGCGGCCTTGCTCGGGCTACTGGCGGTGGGCTGGGCGTGGCATCGGCGCGAATGGGGTTACGCCACCTATATGGGTCTGTCCCTTGCCGCTTTGTTGACCAGCACGTGGTATTTCAGCATCCCCCGCATGATGCTCAGCTTCTTCCCCATCGCTCTCTTCATGGCGACGGCCCGGCGCATCCCTCACGACTATGCGCTAGCTGCTTTCGTGGGGTTCGCGACGTTGGGCGCCGTCGTCTACACGAAAGGCGCCTGGTTCTTCTAGGTCTGGTCCCCGGATGAGCGAGCCGATCACTCGGGTGTCCAGCGCACCTTCAGGTCGCGCGCCGCTCTAGCCTCGTCGGGCCTCCGTACGGGGGTGGTTCGCGGGGCGTCCCGCAGCAGTTCGGGCGAGGACCCCGCTTCCTCGGCGATCTGCCGCATCGCGGCGGCAAGCCCGTCGATCGTCTCTTTGGATTCAGTCTCGGTCGGCTCGACCATGAGAGCCTCTTCAACGACCAACGGGAAGTAAACCGTGGGCGGGTGATAGCCGAAGTCGATCAGACGCTTGGCCACGTCCATGCCCTTGACGCCGTGCTTCTTCAGAGGTTTTGCGGTCGCCACGAACTCATGCATGCATACGCCCGGGAAAGCGGTGGGAAATGCATCTTCGACGAGCACGCGCAGGTAATTCGCATTCAGCACGGCATGCTCTGCTACCCGCTTCAACCCGGCCGGGCCGAGTGAACGGAGGTACGCGTAGGCCCGGACGTTGATGCCGAAGTTCCCGTGGAACGAGTGGATGCGTCCTATCGAATCCGGTCGGTCCTCGTCCCACACCCACCGTTCCGCACCCTCGTCGAAGCTGAGCACGGGTGATGGGAGGAATCTCTCGAGCCTGGCCGATACCGCGAGAGGTCCGGAGCCCGGTCCTCCGCCGCCATGGGGTGTGGCGAAGGTCTTGTGAAGGTTCAGATGGACGATGTCGAATCCCATGTCTCCCGGCCGGACCAACCCAACGATCGAATTGAAGTTGGCGCCGTCGTAATAGAGCAGCCCCCCGACCTCGTGGATGGCTTTCGCGATGGCTTTGATGTCTTTCTCGAAGAGTCCCAACGTGTTCGGGTTCGTCAGCATCAATCCGGCGACGTCATCGTCGAGAGCCGCTCGCAGGGCGTCGAGATCAACCAGCCCCCGATCGTCGGAGGGAACCTCTTGGGCTTTGTAGCCAGCGAGCGTGACGCTTGCGGGATTGGTCCCGTGCGCTGAATCCGGGATGATCACCCTCTTGCGGGAATCGCCGTTAGCTTCGTGGAACGCCCGCATGATCAGCAAGCCGGTCAACTCACCCTGGGCGCCTGCCGCGGGTTGAAAGGTCAGACGGGCCATGCCGGTGGCGGCGCACAAGGCCCTCTCGAGCGTGCCGAGTAGTTCGAGAGCACCGCTGCAGAGATCGTCGGACGAGAAGGGATGAAGACCTGCGAACCCGGGCAAGCCCGCCAGTTCGTCGGAGACCTTGGGGTTGTACTTCATCGTGCACGAACCGAGCGGATAGGCGCCGACATCGATCGCCCAGTTGCGCTGGGACAGGCGCGTGTAGTGGCGAACCAGGTCTCGTTCGCTGAGCTCGGGTAGCGCCGGTGGAGCGCTCCGGAGGTGAGCTTCGGGGATCAGATCTGCCACCTCGGGGGCATCTACCCCATCGTCCGGAAGCGACCAGGCTCTCCGCTCGGGCGCCGATAGTTCGAACACGAGAGGGAAGCCGTCCCCAGGGCGCGTGCCTGCAGAGGCCTCCAGGGGTCGACCGGCCGGCGCGTCGTTGGCGCTCATCTCTCGGTCAGCTCCTTCTCGATCGCTTCGGCCAGAGCGGTGATGTCGTCACGAGTGCGGCGCTCTGTAACGGCGATGAGCAGACATCGATCGAGCTCTGGGAACCACCGACCCAGGTGAGGTCCACAAAGGAAGCCACGTCGACCGAGGGCGGCAACGAGATCGGCCCCGGCTGCGGGCGTCTCCAGCACGAACTCCTTGAAGTGCGGGCCGGCGAAACGGACCCGGCAGCCCGGGATATCAGCGAGCCTCTGGGCAGCGAAAGCCGTGCGGCGGATACATATCTCACCCATCCGTCTCAAACCGACCGGTCCCAGCCATCCGAGATGGATGGTGGCTGCGATGGCCATCAGCGTTTGATTGGTGCAGACATTGGATGTTGCCTTGGCGCGGCGGATGTGTTGCTCGCGTGCCTGGAGGGTGAGCACGTAAGCGCGCCTCCCATCGGCGTCCAGCGTCTCTCCGGCGATGCGGCCCGGAACCTGGCGAACGTGGGCCAGCTTGGTGGCGAAGAATCCGACATAGGGACCTCCGTAACTCATCGCGTTACCGAGCATCGCCCCCTCCCCGACCGCGACGTCGGCGCCGAGCTCGCTCGGGCTCTTCAAGACCCCCATGGCGGTCGGATCGACCATCGCGACCGACAATGCCCCCGCGTCGTGAGCCCTGGCAGACGCGGCGGCGAGATCCTCGAGCCGTCCGAAGAAGTTGGGATAGGGACATACGACCGCGGCGGCGTCGCCTACGTCCGCAGCCGCCCAGTCCGTCACCCCGTCTTCGCCGACGGGAAGGTGGGCGAGGTCAAACCCTAAACCTGAGGTATAGGTCCTCAGCACCGCGAGGTGGTGGGGGTGGATCGTGCCTGCAAGGACGATACGCTCCCTCGTGGTCACCCGGACGGCCAGGTTGACGGCTTCCACCAGCGCGCTGGCTCCGTCGTACAGGGAGGCATTAGCGACATCCATCCCGTAGAGCTCACACACCATGGTCTGGAACTCATAGACCGCTTGCAGCACGCCTTGCGAGAGCTCGGGTTGGTAGGGGGTGTAGGAAGTGGCGAACTCGCCCCTCGAAGCAAGCGCCCTCACGACCGCGGGCACGTGGTGCTCGTAGGTCCCTCCCCCGGCGAAGCATGTGAGCGGTCGGTTGCGTTGGGCCAAGCGGGTGACGTGGTCGACCAGATCCACCTCGTTGAGCTCCTGCGGAACCTCGAGGTCACCGCTGAAGCGGACGTCCGTGGGGATCGATGCGAACAGCTCGTCCATCGACGCAACGCCGATCGACTCGAGCATGGCTGCCCGGTCGGCGTCGGTGTGGGGGATGAAATCCATCAGTCGTGTATTTCTCGATTTATCGACAAGTCGATCAGTTTCTCTTCTTCCCACGTTCGACGAACGGCGGACGTACCACTACCCCTGCGACGGAACGGCCTCGTGCTTGCACCGCCACCTCACTCCCCTGCTCCGGCCACCGGTCGGCCGGAGCGAAGGCGATGGCTATACCCGTTTGCAGTGACGGGGAGAAGTTACCGCTAACCACGCGGCCTATGACGGCATCCCCCTGCGTGACCTCGTAGCCCTGCCGAGGGACCCCCCTGTCGGTCGCTTTGAAGCCGAAGAGCCGTTTCGACGGCCCGTCGGCTTTGATCTTCGCGAGAGCATCTCGCCCCCTGAAGGGTTGCTCCCACGAGACGGCCCAGCCGAGTCCGGCTGATAACGGATCTGTGGCCGCGTCTATCTCGTGCCCGTAGAGCGCGTAGCCCATCTCGAGACGCAGTGTGTCCCGGGCACCGAGCCCCACCGGGGCCGCTCCTGCATCGAGGAGCTTACGAGCGACCTCGACCGCCACGGCCGCCGGTGCGTAGATCTCGAAGCCCCGCTCCCCCGTGTAACCCGTGCGGGCCACGATCCCGTCCCCGCCGGATAGGTCCAGGGGCGCCCACCGGTGAAGCGCCAACGACGGCGCATCGCTATCGGGCCAGACCGTCGTGAATACGTCGAACGATCGCGGACCCTGAAGAGCGAGGATCGCCCACCTGTCCCACACGTCCACCGGCTCACCACCTGCTTCCCGTATGGCGTCGGCCACTGCGTCTGTGTTGGAGGCATTGGGAACGACCAGCCACGAATCGCCCGCGAGACGGTAGAGGAAAACGTCGTCTATGCATCCCGCGTCATCGTTCAGTACCAGCGCGTACTTTGCCGCTCCGACTTCGATCGCAGCGACGTCACAAGTGAGCGCTCGTTGTAGGGCGCCCTCGGCCCCGGGGCCCTCCAGCAGCAGCTTTCCCAGATGGGACACGTCGAACAGCCCGGCGCGTTCGCGAACGGCATGATGTTCGGACACCGTGCCCTCGTACTGCAGCGGCATGTCCCAGCCACCGAACTCCGTGAGCTTCGCTCCGAGCTCCTGGTGCAGTTCGAGAAGGGGTGTCGCCTTGGCCACGGTCGGCATGGACGTATGTCTATCAGCCTGCCGGGCGCCGAGCGGTCACGTATCGAGTGCCGGAAAACGGCCGGGATCAGCCGGCGAGGAGGGTGTCGAGGTCGCCCTCGGAGTGCGTTCTCTTGGGGATCAGGGCCTTCTGTGAGGGTTCCTCGAGGCCGTACTTCACGAGCAGGTTGAGGTAGTCGCGTTGGTAGAGGACCTTGCAGCGGATCCCCGGGTAGAGCTCTTGGAGTCGCCGAGCCTTGCGGTTCTTCTTGGTCACAAGCTTCTGGTTCAGGGTGGTGATCTCGATGTAGAGATCGAAGTCCGTTAGGTAGAAGTCGGGAGAGAAGCGCTGGGTGGGACAACCCTTCCGGTCCCATTCGATGTCGAAGGTGGTCGGCTCGTACTCCCACCGGATCAGATAGAAATCGAGCAATCTAGCGAACTGCCGCTCGCTGTTGTGGGCGAAAGGAACCAGCTCGTGCAGGGGGCGTTCGTCGGCGACGAGCTGTGCCCCGTTGTCGTCCGTCGTGCTGGGGATGACCTACGCCTCCTCGACTCGCCTTCCGTCGCCAGCTTCAATGTACCCGGGCTCAGGTGTTTCGGGCCGGAGTTCCCGCAGGTCGCCTTGAAGTTGATCCCGTACCTTCCCCACGGCCACGACGGCTCCGAAGACACCCTGGCCGGAACGGATGAGGTCGACCACTTCTGCATCCGACGTGCAGGCATAGACGCCGGATCCGTCCGCGAGGATCGTGACCTTCGCCCAGTCATCGTCGAGATGGTCCCGGACGTAGTCGATCGCTTGTCTGACCTTCTGGAGACTCGCACCCGCATCGGTAAGGCTCTTGATCACCTTGAGTTGGAGCAGATCGTTGAAGGAGTAGAGGCGCTGGGTACCGGATCCCTGGGCTGCCTGCAGGGAAGGGGCCACCAAGCCGGTGCGCGTCCAGTAATCGAGCTGACGATAGGAGATGCCGACGATCTTGCAGGTCTGCGGACCCCTGTATCCCGTCTCTTCCATGCGGTCCTCCCCTCCCGGTGCATGTCGCCGGGAGCGTGTCCGAAGTCACATCGACGTAGTTACGAGCTTGGCAAGCGTAGTCCCGCCGCGCGCGCGTGTCAACGACAACCTTGAAGGTCAGCTTGAGGGGTGGGCCATTCAGCCTTCGTTGGCGAAATCTTCGGGGGTCACCTGGTCGAGGAACTCGCGGAACTTCTCGACCTCGTCTTCCTCGTCGTTCTCGAGCTTGATACCGGCCTGATCGAGGACCTCTTCGGCACTGAAGATGGGTGATCCAAGTCGAACGGCAAGGGCGATGGCGTCGCTGGGACGGGAGGAGACCTCCACGGTAGAGCCGTTGCTGCTCATCCGGATCGTGGCGAAGAAGGTCTGGTCCACTAGATCGTTGATGACGATCCGCTCGACCTGGACGCTCGTCTCATTGAGGATGTCCCTTACGAGATCGTGCGTCATCGGGCGGGGTGTCTGTATGCCCTGCAAGGCGAACGCGATCGCGGTGGCCTCGTGTTGGCCTATCCAGATCGGCAGATAGCGGTCCCCCGTTGCTTCCTTGAGCAGGACGATCGGCGTGTTGGAGGGAAGTTCTATCCGTACGCCTACGAGCGACAGCTCAACCATGGCGCAACGCTAACACCGCTATCTGCTTACCCCGGCGACGGGAAACAAGGCAGGGACATACCTGTCTTCCTCGCTCGCAAGCAACTTGAGGTCGGTCACCGAGACCAGATGATCGAGGTTCCTGTACCTGCCTTGGTGGTCGATGCCGTACCCCAAAACGTACAGATCCCCTATCTCGAACCCGCTCCAATCCACCTCTATCGGCAGGATCCGTCGTGCCTTCTTGTCCAGCAAGGTGACTACACGCAAGGTGCGAGGACGGCGGGTGAGCAGCGTCTGTCGCAGGAAATTGAGGGTCAAGCCGGTGTCGACGATGTCCTCGACGATCACGACGTCACGGTTGGCTACGTCGGTCTCTACGTCCATCACGATGCGCACCACGCCTGAAGAATCGGCGTCCTGGTTGTAGGACGAGATCGCCATGAAATCCAGATCGATGTCGAGTGGGATGGCGCGGGCAAGGTCGGCAAGGAAAACGGCGCATCCCTTGAGGATCCCTACCAGGACCGGTGGATCGGGCGCCTCGGTGTAGGTCTCACCGATAGCGGCTCCGAGCTCGGCGACCCGCGTCCGCAACTCGGCCGCGGCGAAAAGGGGTTGGAGTTCGTCGTCTCGCACGGGTTCGGTCACTGAGGTCCATCTTCTCCCGGAATGAGATCTGCTGCGCTCCGGAGTACGGTCGCCAGCATCTCCGCGATCCACCCGGGGGCGGCCGACGCCGCGGCGTTCGAGCGCGCGACCGCCGGTACGGACGCGATCAATGTGCCGTCGGCCAGCACCTCGACATGGCCGACGCTGTCTCCGGTGCGGACGGGAAGAGTTACGTCGCCCGGCTCGAAGCGAGTGACGATCCGATCGGGGTCGGTCATGCCTCGTACATCCAGGGCCGCCGCGACCGTGACCGAGGCGCCCGTGCCGGAGACGAGCGCACCGAGGATCTCGTCCGCGCCCAGGAGCACCGTCCGGCGCAGCGATGCGAAACCGGCATCGAGAAGCTCCCTCGAGTCGGCCAATGGATCGGGCGACCCCATGGCTACGGCGATCAGCCGGCGGCCCTGCCGTTCCGCCGAGGCTACGAGGACGTTGCCCGCCAACGCCGTGAAGCCGGTCTTCACGCCGGTGGCTCCCCTATAACCCTCGAGTAGAAGATTAGTGTTCTCGAGGCGCTCGCGCCGTGGAGGCGAGGCGATCACCGCCGTTCGAGAGCCCACGATCGGGGCGAGGCGTTCCTGCGCCAGAAGCTCGTCCGCGAACAGTGCCAGGTCTCGGGCGCTCGCGTGGTGCCCGGGCTGGTCGAGGCCGTGGCTGGTAACGAAAGAGCTCTGGAGGGCGCCGAGCGATGCGGCCTTCTCGTTCATCAGCTCGACGAAGGCCCGCTCGGTGCCAGCCACGTGCTCCGCCAAAGCGACCGCGGCGTCGTTGGACGAACTCATCAGCAGCGCTTTCAAGAGCTCATCCACCGACCACTCCTCCCCCGCGTAGAGGGAGAGCTTTCCCCCGGGAACCTCTTCTGCGGTGGCGGAAACAACGACCTTCTCGTCCCCCTGCGTGCGCTCGGCGACAACCAGGGCGGTCACCATCTTGGTCGTGCTCGCATTGGGATAGGGGCGTCCCGCCCCGCGAGCGAACAAGACGCGGCCTTTGTCGTCCACGAGGAAACAGGTCCGGCAGTCCACCTGCAGCGATCGGAGCGGGCCGTTCCCGGCTCCGGGGTGGGCCGGTGAGGGCCACAGGAGCCCCGCGCACAAGAGAACGACTAGGAGTCGACTTATCGACACATACACAAGTGGATGATTTACAGGAGATCGGTCACGCTGGAGCGGAGCAGTGCGTCACGCATGGAGCGGGAGAGGTCCTCTAGCTGCCGGATGGTCTCGGTGGCGACCTTCTCGCCTTCGGGGTCCTTCCGCCGGCGCACCGGGGTCACGATCTGCTCGAAGAAAGACATCTCTCTCTCCACGGCCTGGCGGTACATCCGAAGATGCCGAGCCTCTACCCCGTGGGACAGGAACCCGGCGGCCGCCTTGGCCACCATCAGAGCGTTGCCGTCGTAGGAGTCTTTGTCCGAAGGGATGATCCCGAACTCTTCGAGGTCACGGAGTTGGTCGTCTGTCAGGCCGCTTGCTTTCAGCAGTCCTGCCCGGTCGAGTTGCACATCGGTGACTCCAGCAGGAGCCGTGCGCGCCGCTCCGCGGCCCGGCGCGGGGCGCTTCGCCCGGAGCCCGGTGGGATCCTTCAACCGCTCCTTGATGACCTTCAGGGGCATGAAGTGGTCCTTCTGGAGGGACAGGACGTGGCGCAATTGCTCGACGTCCCCGTCGTAGAACTTCCTGTAGCCGGAAGGGGTCCGCTCCGGCCGGATCAAGCCTTCTGACTCGAGGAAGCGGATCTTCGAGATGCTGACGTCCGGGAAATCGCCCTTGAGCCCGTCGAGGACCTCTCCGATGCTCAGGTAGTCGCGTGATCGGGATAGCGGCACGAGCTAAGCTCCGCTCAGGAAGACGAGCTTGAACTTACCGATCTGGATCTCGTCGCCGGAATGTAGCTCGGCTTCCTCCACCCGGTCCCGGTTGATATATGTCCCGTTGAGGCTCCCGACGTCGTGCAACGAGTACGTCTCTTGCGTACGCCGGAGCTCGGCATGGCGGCGGGAGACCGTGATGTCGTCGAGGAAGATGTCGCTGTCTGGATGCCTGCCGACCGTCGTCTTGTCCGCATCGAGGAAGAACTTGCTTCCTGCGTTCGGGCCCCGCTTAACGATCAGGACGGCACGGCCCCCTTCGAGCTCTTCGGGAGAGATGTGAACCTCCTCCTCGAGGTCCGCTTCGAGATCACCGGTCTGGAAGGAGAACGTCGTGGTGTTGCTGTCGCTCGGGCCCTCGCTCAATGGACGGCCGCACGACGAGCAGAAGTTCGAGCCTTCCGGATTCTTGTGTCCGCAATTAGTACAGAACATGAGAGTGACCCTATAGCGAAGGTTTAGGGTTGGTCAAGCCTCGCCGCATCATCCGTTGTCCGCATCGATGAAAGCTTGATACTCGGCCGCGGACATGAGGTCGGGAGTGCCTCCCGTCGATTCCAGAGCCACCAGCCACCCGGCGCCGTAGGGATCCTTGTTGATCAGCTCCGGATCCGTCTCGACCTCCGTGTTCTTCTCGAGCACCTTGCCCGACAAGGGGCTGTAGATGTCCGACACCGATTTGGTGGACTCGACCTCGCCCAACGGTTGGCCCGCCTGGACCTCGGTTCCCGCTTCGGGCAACTGCACGAAGACCACATCTCCCAACTGGTCCTGCGCATACTCGGTGATACCGACCAGGACGCGCCCATCTTGCTCCAGCGCCCATTCATGTTCCTTCGTGTAGCCCCTGTCCTTAGGCAGCTCGGCCACTACTGCTCCTCTCGCGTCGATTTGTAGACAAGTGGATAGGTCAATTGATCGATACCTCGGGGACCTCCTCCGCGGCCCCGTGATGAGTCACTTCGTACACCATCGCGACGTATGCCTAGATCTCCCCACTCGACGGCGCGCCCGAGTCGCTGCGGTCCCGGGCGCCACGAAGATCCCTGAGACGCGCCCGAGCTTGCTGCGCGTACATAAAGGTAGCAACCCAGTAGAGGAGAGCTCCCAGCGACGTCATGGCCAAACCGACCTCGTCCCCGATGTCGGCAAGGAAGAAGCTGGTCTCGGATATCGCGAGCCAGGTGAGGCCGAACAGCAACGCGGCAGTCGCCGACTTACCTACGAGATTCACCCGGATCCTTTCGATCCCGCGGCGATCCAGCAGTGGGAAGAGGGACACCAGCAAGAGATCTCGGGCGATCACGATGACGGCCAACCACAGTGGAAGCGCATGACGTGCAACGAGCGCGACCGCCAGCGCCACGATGAAGATGCGATCCGCCAGAGGATCCAGCAGCTTCCCCAGCTCCGAAACGGAGTTGGTCCGTCTCGCGATGTAACCGTCGAAGAAGTCGGTCAAGGCCCCCACCGCATAGATGGTCACGGCGAGGTTCTCGCGACCCGACACGAACAGCCATACGAAAAGGGGCACCGAAGCGAGGCGTGCCAGCGAGATGACGTTGGGGAGGGTGAGCACTCGGTCCGTACCCGGCTCTTCCGGGGCTGCTTCGGGGATGTTGGTGAGCATGAGGGGGTCAACGAGCTCCTCGTGGGCTGGCATCCAAGCTTGAAGTCGGGACGGCCGGATTCGAACCGGCGACCCCTGGTCCCCCAGACCAGTGCGCTAACCAAGCTGCGCCACGTCCCGTTGCTGCGGGGCATCATATGCCGACTCCCTCCCCCAGAAGCGACGACATGTAGACCTATCGATAGATCTATAAGGAGACATCTCTCCAAGGAGATATGTGGTCCGGGGTCACCCCGTCCCGGAGCGACCCGAGTCGCCGCGGGCTCGTGGCGCTCATCCTCCATGGCTCGATCACGCCACGGCGTATAGCGAAGTATAACCCTAAACCTCAGGTCTGGTTTTGATGCGGACCTGCATGCGGAGCGGGCTTCCGTCGAAAGGTTCGAGCTCTCGCACACGGTTCTCCAAGAAACGGAGGTAGGCCGCGTCGAGCCGGCCGTTGGTGAACAGGAGGATCGTCGGCGGCGCCACCCTCGCCTGGACGGCGTACAGCACCCTTATGGCACGGCCTCCGGTGCGCGGGTGAGGGCGCGCCGCTTGAGCGTCGCGGATGAGGCGATTCACGACGGCGGTAGGAAGTCGGTGGCGGTGGGAAGCAACTGCGCTTTCGATCGCCGGCAGGAGTTTGTCCACTCCCCTCTTGGTGACGGCCGAAGTCCTCCTCGTGACCGCCCACGGCAGGAATCGCAGGTTCTTTTGGATGTCTCGCTCGACGCGCTCTCGATCAGTATCGAGGTCACCTTTCAAGAGATCCCATTTGTTCAGTGCTACGACGCAGGCTCGCCCCGCGTCCACGATCTCGTTGGCGATCCTCTGGTCATGGCCGGTTACCCCCTCATGGGCGTCGACGACCAGCAGCGCCGCGTCGACCTTCTCGAGGGTCCCTCGGGAGCGTAACCAGCTGAAGTACTCCACCGGGTCCTTGATCTGGACCTGGCGCCGCATCCCAGCCGTATCCACCACGCGCAGAACGCGTCCTTGGTCCAACTCCATGTAGGAGTCGATCGGATCGCGGGTCGTGCCCGGAGTGGCGTCCACTATGGAGCGCGCTTCCCCCAGAAGTGAGTTGAGGATGGAGGACTTACCGACGTTCGGCCGCCCCACCAATGCAACGGATGCCCACGAGTCTCTCCCCCCTTCGGTGACCTGGGGTAGACGGCTCGCCAGCTTCTCGAGCAGATCGCCCGATCCGACGCCGTGCAAGGCGGACACCGGTTGGGGGTCTCCCAGTCCCAAGCTGTAGAAATCGGCCGTAGCCACGACGTCGTCACCCCGGTCGACCTTGTTCACGACGAGTATCACGGGCTTACGTGACCGCTGCAGTCGCGTGGCTACCTCGAGGTCGTCTTGGGTCGGGCCCGTCGTGCCGTCTACGACCATGAGGATGAGGTCGGCTAGTTCGATGGCCACGCCGGCTTGCTCCGCGATGCGCATATCCAGCCCGCGCGCACCAGGTTCGAGGCCGCCGGTATCGATCAGCTCGAACCGCCGTCCTGCCCATTCGCTCTCGAAGGATCTGCGGTCACGGGTGACCCCGGGTCGTTCTTCGACGATCGCCTCGCGCCGTCCGATGATGCGATTGACGAGGGAGGACTTCCCGACGTTAGGGCGTCCCACCACCGCTACCACGGGGAGGCGCTGGTCCACCGTCACTGCCCTTTCCCAACAAGGTCCTTCGCGCGCGCTGCGTCCACGACGATCTCGACAACTTCATCTATAGAGCGTTCACTGCTGTCGATCTCGACGGCATCCGGAGCTCGACGCAGTGGTGAAGTCTCTCTCGTCGAATCGGCGACGTCGCGTCGCTCTATCTCGCGTTGTATCTGTACCCGCGTCTCTTGCGGAGCGTCGGTTTCGCTCCACCGGCGGCGCGCTCTCTCTGCGAGTGAGGCGGTGAGATATATCTTCAGCTCCGCGTCCGGGAAGACTGCGGTGCCGATGTCGCGTCCTTCCATGACCACGTCGAGGTTCTCGGCGGCCCGACGCTGCAACTTCACCAGTCCCAGGCGGGCCGCCGGATGCACGGCCACCTGAGCCACGGCCAGCGTCACATCCTGGTCCCGGATTCGTTCGGTCACGTCGACACCCTCCAGTAGCACCCGCCCCCCTTGCAACGTGGCGTCGAGTTTCGTTGCTACGCGCGCCACGTCGGCGGGTTCTTCGGGGTCTCCGCCCGCCTGCAGGACCGCGAGCGCGAGCGACCGGTACATCGCTCCAGTGTCGAGGTGATGCCATCCGAGGCGCTCCGCGACCCGTTTTGCCACTGTGGACTTCCCTGCCCCCGCGGGTCCGTCGATGGCGATGACGCTCATCGGTTCCCTCGTGCTCGGCCCAGGAGATCGAGGAATTCGGGGAAGGACGTCTCCACGGAACTCCAGCCCTTGATACGGACCTCCCCCTTCGCGATCAGGTTCGCCACCGCGAAGGCCATCGCCACTCGGTGGTCACCGTGTGCATCAACCTGTCCCCCGGTCAACCGACAGGGGCCGCTGATGCTCATCCCGTCGGATGTCTCTTCCACCCTGGCTCCGAGGATCCGGAGACCTTCGGTGACGGCTTGTATCCGGTCGGATTCTTTCACCCTCAGCTCCGCCGCCCCCCGGATGGTCGTGGTGCCCGTCGCCTGAGTTGCCAGCACGGCGAGCATCGGAAGCTCATCGATCGCCCCCGGGACGGCTGCGGCCGGGATCTCGACTCCCGCCAGGTCACTCGTCCTGGCCGAGACCGATCCGAGCGGCTCTCCGCCGGTAGTGCCCGTAATCGCCCAGGTGATCTCGGCTCCCATCCGCGCCAGGACCTCCAGTCCACCGATGCGGCCCGGATTCAGTCCGACGTCGAGGATCTCGAGGTCCGAGCGCGGCACCGTTACGGCTGCGGCGATGAGGAAGAAAGCCGAAGAGATGTCTCCGGGGATGGATAGATCCATCGGCTCCGGCCTCCCCCCGCCGATCACGGCGACCGAGTCCTCCCCCGTGACGACCTCGACGCCCGCGGCGGTGAGCATCCGTTCGGTGTGATCCCGGCTGGGCAATGGCTCAGTGATGGTGGTCCGCCCTTCGGCGCGTAGACCGGCAAGTATCAACGCCGACTTGACCTGAGCACTAGGAACCCTCAACCGATGGTTGATACCTGTGAGTCGTCCGCCTCTGACGACCAGTGGCGGCAGCCGGCCCCCGTCCCGGCCGTCTATAGCAGCGCCCATGGCCCGCAGAGGGTCCGTCACCCGGCCCATGGGGCGGCGAGCAAGGCTTTCGTCACCCGTCAGGATCGAAAGTCCCTCCACCGACGCCGCGACGCCGGCGAGCAGCCTCATGGCGGTGCCGGAGTTACCGCAATCGAGCGCTTGGGCTGGTTCCCGGAACCACCTCTCGCCCACCCCCGACACGCGCGCGGCGGACCGATCGTCCGACAGCTCGAGCGTTGCTCCGAGGCGAGATAAGCACGCCGTCGTCGCGCCCACGTCCGTACCTCGGCCGAGGCCGGTCAGCCGGGAATCGCCGGCAGCCATCGCGGCGCAGATCAACGCCCGGTGGGAGATCGATTTGTCCCCCGGGAGCCGGACCGAGCCCCGTATCGGTTTGGTCATAGATATGTCTCTTTGTCGATAGATCGATTTGAAGTCATGTCGGCAATCCTCGCTGGACGTGGTAGCCGAGCTCTTCGAGTTCGTGGGATAGGGCGGCGGCAGGGCTCTCTCCCGCGATGACCACTTCGAGGCGGCCTCGTCCTCCCTCGGTGGAATGAAAGATCTGAAGGTCTTCGATGTTCGCTCCCAAGCGGCCGGCGGCGGTGGTGACCTCGGCCAGCACTCCGGGATGGTCGGGGATCAGCAATGTCAGCGTCACGGGTGTGCCTTCCCCGGTCGGTTTGACGAAGAGATTCTTGCGCTGCTCGCTCGCTCGGGAGAAGAATCCGTGAAGCAGGTCCCATCGCTCCTCTTGGAGCCACCGGCTCAGTTCCCCCCAGCTCGTCGCCAGGCCTTCCAAAGCCTCGATGATGGCTAGACGGTTCGTACGCAGGACCCCGATCCACATGTCTGGATCTCCGGCGGCGATCCGAGTGGTGTCACGGAAGCCACCGGCGGCGAGACCCAGCAAGGCAGCCTGCTCTTCGGCTTCGGCGGCCCGGCTGACCAAGGCGCTGGCCGCTAGCTGCGGGAGATGGCTCACGTGAGCAAGGAGGCGATCGTGCTCGTATGGCCCGAGGGCGACCGAGCCGGCCCCCAGCCGGGCCGCCAGCTCCGCAACGGTCCGGTACGCCCGCTCCTCCGTGGAGGCGGTGGGAGTAAGTAACCACTGAGCTCCTTGGAACAGCTCTGCGTCGGCGGCCGCGATCCCGCGGCGCTCGGAGCCCGCCATCGGGTGCCCCCCGATGAAACGTCCTCCACAGAGGTCCTGGCCGCAAGCCACGATCTCCGCCTTGGAGCTGCCGACGTCGGTCACTACGCTGTCGGCCCGGAGCGCCGCGGCGATGGCGGCCAGCACCGGAAACATCCGGTCGACCGGCATGGCGAGAACGACGAGGTCCGCTCCCGCCACGGCCGCTGCAGCGCTCGTCGCCGTCGATGTCACGGCAGAGCGACGCCTCGCCCCCTCGAGTGCGCCGGGGTCCACGTCGTAGCCCACGATCGTGGCGCTCGGGTCGGCGCGCCGCAAGCCGAGCGCGATGGATCCCCCGATGAGCCCCATCCCGAGAATGGCGACCTCTGAACGTGACAAGACTAGATCTCTCCTTGAGGGTTAACCGGGGAGATCCATCCGCAATCGCCGAGCTTCCCCTAGGTAGACGTGTTGAAGGCTAGCGTAGTCGCGCTCCGAGTAAAGGTGCATCAAGACCCGCACGCAGCGCGGCAGCGCCCCGGGAACGTCGATCTCGGCCGCGCACAGGAGAGGGATCCCGCCGAGACCTGCTCGCCGGGCACCTTCGGCGGGGAACGCTGCGTCGAGATCTGTTGTCGAGGTGAAGACGATGCTTACGATGTCCTCGAGATCGACCCCGTTGACCCGCACCAGCTCTTCCAGTAGCTCGGTGGTGGCATCGACTATGGCGCCCGCCTCGTTGCCTGCAACGCTCGTGGCCCCTCTGAGCGCCCTGAGTCGGCCTTCAGCCACCCGTCGTCCACCTATCTACTTGTCTATCGGTCAACTTGTCGACTTATCGGTACGGTGCCTCGTCTCGGTACGGTGCTCGTCGACCGCCCCGTATAGGGCCTGGACCTCCTGGGGGGCGAGTCGCCGGAATTGCCCCGGCTTGAGGCGTCCGACCTGCAGGGGCCCGATTCCGGTGCGCACCAGGCGCCTGACGGGATGCCCCACCGCCTCCATCATGCGGCGCACCTGACGGTTCCGACCCTCCGAGATGACGATCTCGAGCATAGTGGTGGTGGGGGTCCGCTCGACTATCCGCGCCCCCGCCGGTGCGCTGGGGCCGTCGTCGAGCGTCACGCCTCGCTCCAGCTTGCGCACCGCCTTCGGCCCCACCGAGCCCTCGACGTCGGCGAGGTACGTCTTGGAGATGCCGAAGCTCGGGTGGGTCAGCTGCTGGGTCAGATCCCCGTCGTTCGTGAGCACTAGAGCTCCCTCGGTAGCGAAGTCGAGGCGCCCCACGGGCCACACCCGGATACCGACGTCGAGCAGGTCGAGCACGGTGGCGCGTCCCTCCGGATCAGAAGAGGTGGTCACGACACCGGCAGGCTTGTTCATCAGGTAATAGACCGTATCGGTCGCCAGGGGCCAGAGAGAACCATCAACTTCTACTTTATCCTTTGCCGCATCGATACGTTGTCCCAGCCGCGCGGGAGCACCGTTCACTTTTATCCGGCCTTGCTCGATCATGTCCTCGACGACCCGCCGGGAGGCCAGCCCGGCATGGGCAAGAACCTTCTGCAGCCGTTCTCCCTCGGTACCGTTCATCGAGCGCCCCGTCAGATGCCCGGAGACAGCTTCGCCTCCATGTCCTCCACCGCTTCGGCGTCGGGCATGAAGGACGTCAGAGGGGGGAGCTCGTCGAGAGATCGCAGCCCTAGGTGCTCCAATAGGTCGTTGCTTACCGTGAACAGCACGGGTCCGCTCGCCCCCCCGCTGCGGCCGGCCTCACTCAAGAGACCCCGCTGCAGCAGGGTTTTGACCACGCCGTCCGATTCGACCCCTCTTATCTCGGAGATCTGTGTGCGAGACAGCGGTCCCTTGTAGGCGACGATCGCCAGCACCTCCAATGACGCGCTGCTGAGCCGCGAGTAGGAGTGGCCCGTGACGAACCTCTCGAGCCAGGGTCCACAGTCTGGGCTGGTGTAGAAGCGCCACCCTCCGGCCACCTCGCGCAGGACGAATCCTCGCTCCTCGGCCAGGTAATCCCTCGCCATGGTCTCGAGCTGCTCCTCGACCTCACGCCGGGGTCGCTCGAGCACCTCGCCGATCTGGGAGGCGGGGATGGGCTCGTCGGCTAGAAGCAGGATGGCTTCCATGATCTTGCGGTCCTGGCTCATCAGGCCCCCTCCTCCTGGAACGTGTATTCCTCGACGTCTTCGAGTACCTCGGTGGCCGCCGTATCCCCCGTCCAGCGGGCTTCGATCGCACCGAAACGGTCATCCTGAGAGAGCTCGATGGCTCCGGCCTTGAACATCTCGAGTAGCCCCAGGAAGCGGACGACCACCTCGATCCGCTCGCGCGCTCCCCTGCACAGTTCGACGAAGGAAACCGCCTCCCGGCTAGTGAGGAGCTCGGTCATCTCGATGATGGCGTCCCGTACGGAGGCCGTGATCGGAGAGACGTGGGAAACATCAAGCTCACGTAGAGGCTTGGGGACGAGGACCCGTAGAGCGGCAGCGACGAGATCGCTGGTGGACAGCTTCAACTCGACGTCCGGGAGGAGATCGGCGTACTCCTGTTCGAGGGAGACGCTCCTCGGATGGAAACCTCGACCCCGCTCGAGCGCCACCTGGATCGAGCGTCCGGCGTCCCGGAAGGTCGCACATTCCACCAACCTCGCCAGCAAAAGATCTCGCTCCTCCAGGAGCCGGAGGTCTCCCTCGTCGGCGTTGTTCCTCGAAGGCAGGAGCCGAACGGACTTCAACTCGAGGAGCGTCGCAGCAACGACGAGGAATCCCGTGGCCGTCTCTAGATCGGTCTCCTCCAACGACGCCATCGCCCGCAGGTATTCGTCGGTGATCGTCGCTATCGAGACGTCGTAGATGTCCACCCGTTGCCTCGTGATGAGGTGGAGTAAGAGATCGATAGGGCCTTGGAACACCGCCAGGGTGACCTCGTGAGGCATCCTTATCTCCTTATCGATCTGTCGACATATCTACATCTGGGACTCTGAACTTCCAGCGGCCAGCCTATCGGCCGGGCCCCCCGGTGGTCCGGCTTTCCGGGCGTCATCTCAGGCCTACACGCTCCCTGACTAGTTGCATGGTCGTCTCCGCGACGGCCGTCGCCCGAGCGGCGCCTTCCTCTAGCACCCGAGCCATCTCGCCGGGGTCGCCGAGCAGCTCGGTATGGCGCTCCCTGACCGGCCGCAGCCTCTCTACGACCGCCTCGCCGAGGGCGGCCTTCAAGTCGCCGTACCCCGAGCCGGCGAAGCGTTCCTCTAGCTTCCCGATCGAGGTCGATTCGACCAGCGCCAGGATCGTCAGCAGGTTGGCGATCGCTGGCTTGTCCGGTGTCGCCGAGATCTCCCTGCCCGAATCGGTGACCGCGATCTTGAATTTCTTGACGATCTTCTCCGGAGGGTCGAGCAGGAGGATGCTCGAGTTCGGCCGGGCCGCGGATTTGCTCATCTTCTGAGTGGGGTCGTCGAGCGACATGATGCGGGCTCCCGAGGGAGGTATCCATGCCTCGGGCAGGACGAAGGTCTCCCCGAAGGTCGAGTTGAAACGCCCTCCGACATCCCGCATGAGTTCGATGTGCTGGCGCTGATCCTCTCCCACGGGGACGCCGTGCGCTTGATACAGCAGGACGTCGGCCGCCTGAAGCACCGGGTAAGTGAACAGTCCGACGCCCACGGATTCGGTCTCGCCCTTGGACTTCTCTTTGAACTGGACCATGCGGCGCAACTCCCCCATCCGGGCAATGCACGAGAAGATCCAGGCGAGCTCGGTGTGCTGGGGGACGTGAGACTGGACGAAGAGCACCGCGCGGCCGGGATCGACCCCGCAGGCCATCAATAGAGCGGCGGTAGAGAGGCTCCGCATCCGCAGTTCGGCTGGGTCCCAGGGCAAAGTCAGCGCGTGGAGGTCGACGATACAGAAGTGGGCGTCGTGCTCGTCTTGCTGATGAACCCAATTCTGTACCGCGCCGAGATAGTTCCCCAGGTGGAGCTCACCGGTCGGCTGGATGCCGCTGAATACTTTCTTGCGCGTAACCATCAACCTCAACTTGAGAGTAGTTCGGACGGGCGGTAGCTCCGCCTCACCGGGATGCGGGCCTACAATACCGTCCCGTGAGCAACCTCGGCCTTCTCGGCTTGCTTCAAACGGACCCCTTGGCATTCGTCCTTCTGGCCGTGGCGTTGTTGGGTGCGATCGCTCTGCACGAGTACGCTCACGCCCTGGCAGCCGACCTTCAGGGGGATCGTCTCCCCCGGGCTATGGGCCGCCTCACCCTCAACCCGGCCAAGCACCTCGATCCGCTGGGGACCCTGTTCATCTTCCTGGTTGGCTTCGGATGGGGAAAGCCGGTGGAGTTCAGGCGGCAGGCGCTGGCATCGCAGCGGTTCGGCGCCGCCTTTGTGGCACTGGCCGGGCCCTTGATGAATCTAGTGCTGGCGTTCGTGGCCGCGGTGGCGCTGGGGATGGTCGACCGGGCGGTTCCCGCAGCCCGCTTTGGCGAGGGTTTCACCGGGCAGGTATTCAGCTTCCTAGAGGTGTTCATAAGCATCAATATCCTGCTCGCCGTGTTCAACCTGTTGCCGCTCCCCCCTCTCGACGGCTCGCGCCTCCTGACGATCTTCCTTCCACCCAACAAGCAGCAGGTGATCTTCTGGTTGGATCGCTACGGCTTCCTCGTACTGCTCGCGTTGGTCTTCTTCGGTGGGCTGCGCTTCATAACGCCGCTGATCCGGGTTATAGGAGGTTTCGTTCTAAGGCTCGCCGGCGTCCTATAGAAACCTCAAGGTTAGCTGTAGGGTTAAGGCTGTCGAGTTCGATCCGGTCGTCGAGCAGGTCCCTCCGAGGGGCCACCTAGGTCGACCCGAGCGGCAGGATGCACCCGCGGCCGCCCCGCCCGATGCGCTACCTGCGGTGTCCTCACCGCCCCGGTGGCAGCAGGGGCTTATGGGTGCGGATGGTCGGAGCCGGTCCCGGAGGGTTCTCGGGGCCGGGGGCCCGAGGGTCGAAAGTGAGGGGTCCCTGTAGTCACTATGTAATCAAGTAGATCGATCGATCTATCTATTAGGCGATTAGGATATTTGCATCCAAGTCTACTTATCTATTCGGCACCGTTCCGGGGTCATCCCCCATTCGATCCCATCCACTTGTCGACTTAGCGACGCCCTAAACCCATCGTTAAAGCATCAACTCTACAAGGTGATAAATAGACTTATCGGCGGGCGCATGCCCTCCCTGGGTACCCGAGTACCCGCGACGCCTATGGCGAGGGGAGAGCTCCCATAGGACCGACCGGGCGGGCTCCTGGGGGTCTCTAGTCTTTGGCACGCTTCGGCACCCGTAGCTTGTCGCCCCTGCTCTGTTCATCGCGGCTCTGTTCATCGCGGCGAAGCAACCTTAAGGGCCGAGTTGCGATCGCCCGGATGAGCCAATCATCTGTACCTTAAGTCGAGCATCTAAACCTCAAGTCAAGAGTTAGCTCTCGCCCTATGGTGGTACCTACGAAGGTCTCTTTCGAGGACAGGGACGCGCGGGGCGAGAGACCGCGCTCCCGTCTCGTCGAGGGGGGGGGTGGAGCGGATCAGTCGGAGAGTCGGTGGAGGAGGATCGAGTCCTCTCGCCTAGCGGCGAAGTCCTCGAGGACGTAGGCCAGGGCTGCACGAACGATCTTCCCGCGATCGGCCGCTACGCCATGCTTGCTTCGCATCGTCAAGCGAGCGCTCTCGATCGCCATGAGGTCGTCGGACGTGCAGTAGAAGGTGATCTTCTCGTCGTGACGGGGCGCTTTCTTAGGGACCTCCGGCGCCGACTCCTCCGGAGTCGTGGCTACTTGTAGCTTTGTCGACTTAGTGACTTGAGGACTCTGCTCGGCCTCTCGGGCGTCGGGTCGCTCGGTCGTACGCCGGAAGAGCTCGTCAGCTCCGGGCAAGCTTGCTCTGCGAGACACGTGCCATCACCTCCTGTGCGAGCTGCCTGTAGGCCGCCGCTCCTTGTGAGTTGGGTGCATAGGTCAAGATCGACTCCCCTGCTACCGGAGCCTCTGCGAATCTGATCGTCTTGCGTATAACCGTGTCGAAAAGCCGTGATCCGAACGCTTCCCTCACCCGTTCGAGGACCTCCTTCGAATGCAGAGTGCGGGAGTCGAGCATGGTCGGCACGATGCCGTCGACCTGCAGTCTGGGATTGAGCCGCTCCCGGATCCGTTCGATCGAGTCCATCAGCTGGGCCATCCCCCGAAGGGCGTAGTACTCGCACTCGAGCGGGATGATGACTCCGTCGGCGGCGGTGAGAGCGTTGATCGTAAGAAGACCGAGCGAAGGCGGGCAATCTATAAGCATAAAGTCATACTTGACCCTTAGGCCCGCCAGGACCCGGAGGAGGGACTGCTCCCTCGCCACTTCGTGGACCAGCATCAACTCCGCGGCCGAGAGATCGATGTTCGACGGAAGGAGATCCAGGTTGTGGACGCTCGTCTTCTGCACGACCTCGTCGACGTCGACGTTCCGGTCCAGCAGGGCGTTGTAGACGGTCAGGTCCAACCCGCCCGGCTCTATCCCGAGTCCGAGGGCGCATCCGCCCTGAGGATCGAAGTCCACCAGCAAGACCCTCTGATCCATCTCCGCTAAGGCTGCCCCGAGACTGATGGCCGTGGTGGTCTTCCCTACCCCGCCCTTCTGGTTGGCGAGGGCGATTATCCGCGCGGTCTTCTGGTTGGGGTGGTCGTAGAACCCGTCCCTGCCGACAGGGCCACCCTCTCCACCGTCGCCGGCAAGGGGAGAAGGCTGAGGCGAAGCATGCTCGGGAAGCCGGATCTCCGGCGTTTGGGAGTCTTGTTCCACACGGCCTCCTCAGCTTCGGACTACTTAGAAACTTGTCTACAAATAGTCAACGGGGTGGGAACAGTAGCCCAAGCAGCCCTCGGGGGCAAGGGGTAGGTGACGGGATCGAGCAGCCGGGGGCTGGGCCGACGCCCCGGATCGCTCAGATGGGGAGCAGCATGCCCCCCGCGAAACTCGATCCCGGGGTGCCGGTGGGGACCCCCAGTAGGTCGGTGATCGTGGCTCCGCAGTCGGCGAAGCTAGCCCGGACACCGAGGTCGAACGGCGCGATCCGCTCCCCCGCTACTAGGACCGGGACCCGCTCCCGGGAGTGGTCGGTCGAAGGGGTGGTCGGGTCGTTGCCGTGGTCGGCGGTGATGATCGCGGCTTGGTCCGGCTGCAGGATGGCGATCAGCTCGGGCAGCCATCTGTCGAAGGCTTCCAAGGCTCCGGCGTACCCCTTGGGGTCGTTGCGGTGCCCGAAACTCTGATCGAAATCGACCAGGTTGGCGAACACCAACCCGGACGAAACCGAGGTTGTGTGCTCCAACAGGGCGCTCATCCCGTCGTCATTGGACCGGGTCGGGTGTGAAGAAGTGAGGCCCTTGCCCGCGAAGATGTCCGAGATCTTCCCGATACCCCTGACCTCATGCCCCGCCGAGGCGATCTCCTCGAGGACCATCGGCGAGGGGGGCATGACCGAGTAGTCGTGACGGTCGGGAGTGCGGACGAAGGGGTCATCGGGGGTGCCGGTGCCGGCGAAGGGTCTGGCTATCACCCGGCCTACCTCGTGCCGCCCCCGCATTACCCGGCGGGCGATCTTGCAGAGCTCGTACAGCCGGGGCAAGGGAACCACGTCGGTGTGTGCTGCTATCTGAAAGACGCTGTCTGCGGACGTGTAGACGATCGGTTGGCCGCTCCGCACGTGCTCGTCACCCAGCCGGGTGATGATCTCGGTGCCGGAGGCCACCTCGTTACCGATGACTTCGGTCCCGGTGGCCTCCTCGAAGCTGCGGATCACTTCGGGAGGGAATCCGTGGGGATAGGTCGGGAAGGCCTTGTCGAGCCGGATCCCGGCGAGCTCCCAATGCCCCGTCGTGGTGTCTTTGCCCGGCGATTCCTCGGTCAGCACGCCGAACCCTCCCGCCGGCGAAGGGTGCGGCTCCACGCCCTCGATCTCGGCCAACCGTCCCAGCCCGAGCCGGCCGAGGTTCGGCAGGTGCAGGCCCCCGACCGCCGCTGCTACGTGAGGGACGGTCGCGCTGCCCTCGTCACCGAAGTCCGCGGCATCCGGCGCACCCCCGATGCCCGCGGAGTCGAGAACGATCAGGGTGACGGAGCGCAGGCGGGGCGCCGCCGATGCGCTCAAGGGCGTTTTCGGCGGCGCACTTAACTTGCCTGTTGCTTACAGGTGACGCAGAGACGAGCTGCCGGAAGTGCTTCTAACCGCTCGACGGGTATCTCTTGCCCGCAGTTCTCACATTTCCCGTAGGTCCCGGCATCCATGCGGGCCAGGGCTCCCAGCACCTCGGCACGATGGCTACGGAGTTGCTCGGCCAGGGCCAGGGCCTCTCCCCGCTCAGTCGTGGCCTGGGCGGAGTCGGCGAAGCCTTCCTCGACCTCGACCTCGACGTTGTCCCCATCGACGGCCACACCGTGCTCGCCCAGCTGGCGCTCCACGGCGGTCAGCTCTTCCTCGAGCAGTTGGCGGATGCCCTCGTACTTGGCTCCAGTCATTCAGATCGATCTCCCTTGATAGTTCCCTGACCGCCCGCGCCCCTCATCCTCGTGCTCGGGGGTGGGAGGCTAGATACACCTCCCTCAGGCGCTGGTCGCTCACAAGCGTGTAAACCTGCGTGGTCGCCAGACTCGCATGGCCCAGCAGTTCCTGAACCACCCTGATGTCGGCGCCAGCGTCCAGCATATGGGTAGCGAAGGAATGTCGCAGCGTATGAGGAGAAACCTTCTCTCCGAGCTCGGCTTGGTAAGCGTAGCGCTTGAGCAGTTTCCAGCACCCCTGTCTCGTCAGCCGGCCTCCTCGAGCGTTCAGGAACAACGCGCCGGAAACGCCCTGAGAGCTGCGACGCACCAGCTCGGGCCTGACCGAAGTGAGGTAGGCGGCCAGCGCCCCGCGGGCATGGCGGCCGATCGGCACGCGCCGGTCCTTGGACCCCTTGCCCGACCGCACCAGAAGATCGCCCCCCTCCAGATCTATGTCGTCCACGTCCAGCCCCACCAATTCCGAGATGCGGAGACCGGCCCCGTACAGGGTCTCCAAGATCGCCCGATCCCGCCGTCCGAGGGGGTCGTCGGCGGGTTGCTCGAGGAACCTGGTGACGTCTTCGAGGGAGATGGGTTTAGGGATAGAGCGCGGTTGCTTTGAGACCCCAACTTTCGCGGTGGGGTCTGCCGGCAGGTAGCCCTCTCGAACGAGGAACCGATGGAACGATCGAAGGGACACCATCATCCGCGCTACCGAAGAAGGAGCGAAGGGCCTCTTGGCCGGAGGGGTACCAGTTCGTAGCGCGCCGAGGAACGCGGTCACGTCATGCGAGTCCACCTTCGCGGGATCGAGGTTGCGAGCGATGCAGAAGGCGCGCCATGCACGCAGATCTCGGCGGTATGACTCGATCGTGTTGCTCGCGAGTCCTTTCTCCGACCGGCCGTACCCGATGAATTCAGAGATCCACCCGTCGAGCTCCTCGATCCTCTTCCCGGGCCGGGCCGAAGAAGGCGCCCCCGGCACTTACCCGAGCATCTCGGCGAGGCTGGCCGAAGGCAGGCCGTGCGCTTCTGCTACCGGCGCGTAGACGATCTCGCCCTTGTAGGTGTTGATCCCAAGAGCTAAAGCCGGGTCCTGTCTGGCCGCTTCTTCGACACCCTGTTCGGCCAGCGCGATCACATACGGCAGCGTGGCGTTGGTCAGGGCGTAGGTGGATGTGTGAGGTACGGCTCCCGGCATGTTCCCTACGCAGTAATGGATCACATCATCGACAACGTAGGTGGGATCCGAATGCGTAGTCATCCTCGAGGTCTCGAAACAGCCACCTTGGTCGATAGAGATATCGACGACCACGGAGCCGGGCCGCATCGCCGCAACCATCTCCCGGGTCACGATCTTTGGCGCCTTGGCTCCGGGGACCAGAACGGCTCCGATCACGAGATCGGCCGAGACGACCGTCTCCTCGACCACCAGGCGATTGGAAGCGAGGGTCAGGATCTTTCCTTGATGGATCTGGTCGATCTGTCTGAGCTTGTTGATGTTCTTGTCGAGGGCGATCACTTCCGCCTCCATACCCTGGGCGATCCAGGCGGCATTCATCCCCGACATACCTGCCCCGATAACCACCACGCGGGCGGGCCGTACGCCGGAGACACCGCCCAATAGGATGCCTCTGCCTCCGTGACCCCTCTCGAGCAGGTTCGCCCCCGCGTGCGGGGCCATCCGTCCTGCCACCTCGCTCATCGGGGCCAACAACGGCAAAGACCGATCGGGGTACTCGATCGTCTCGTAGGCGACCCCCGTAGTGCGGGACTCCATCAGGGCTTTCGTAACGGGCTCGCTCGCCGCAAGGTGAAGAAAGGTGAACAGGACCAGTCCATCCCGGAGCCGGTGGAATTCCTCCGGTACCGGCTCCTTCACCTTGAGCACCATGTCGGCCTCGGCGAATACATGGTCTGCCGTCGGGAGGATCCGTGCGCCCGCTCGCTCGAACTCGGCATCGAGGATGCTGGAACCGCGTCCGGCATCCGTTTCGATGATGACGGCGTGGCCGTGCACGACTAACTCTCGGACCCCCGCAGGAGTGATCGCTACGCGGTACTCATTGTCTTTGAGTTCTTTGGGGACGCCGACGATCATCGGTGGCACTATTACATACGAGTTTGGCTGAGGTCTCCCACGGATGCCTCGGCCTCGTGCCGGCTTATCGCCGCTCCTACGAAGTCTCGAAAGAGTGGGTGAGGCTTGTCAGGCCGGCTCTTGAACTCGGGATGGAACTGACCGGCGACGAACCAGGGGTGATCCGGCAGCTCCACGATCTCTACGAGGGTTCCGTTCGGTGATTCTCCTGAACAAACGAGTCCTGCATCTTCGAGCTTTCTACGGAGACGAGGGTTCACCTCGTACCGGTGGCGATGCCGCTCGTAGATGAGCTCCGCATCGTAGGCATCGGCTGCCTTGGAACCTGCCGTCAACTTGCACGGATAGGCCCCCAGCCGCATGGTTCCCCCGAGCGCTCCGAGATCCTGTCCTGCGAGAACGTCTACGACCGGATAGGGCGATGAAGCATCGAATTCTGCGGAGTTGGCGCCTTCGAGGCCTGCGACGTGCCGCGCGAATTCGATAACGGCGCACTGTAGCCCGAGGCAGATGCCGAAGAACGGCACCTCGCGCTCTCTGGCGAAGCGAACCGCGCGGATCTTCCCTTCGATCCCACGAACACCGAACCCGCCGGGAACGAGGATGCCGTCGAGACTGCCCAGGGTCTCCTCCAGGTCGGCCGTCTCGAGATCATCGGACGCGATCCACTCGATGGCTACATCGCGCCCGTGGTGGAATCCGGCATGCTTCAAACTCTCGGCTACAGAGAGATAGGCATCGGGCAGGGTGACGTATTTGCCTATGAGTCCGATCCGGACCGTTGCCTCGGACGCCTCGATCTTCTTCACGAGACCTTTCCACCCGGACATGTCGGGGGCCTGATGGGGCTCTAGCCGCAACCGTTCGATCACGATGTC
The DNA here is from genome assembly GCA_051001455.1 of Actinomycetota bacterium. GTDB lineage: Bacteria > Actinomycetota > CADDZG01 > CADDZG01 > WHSQ01 > JBPCNH01. The sequence continues at coordinate 28,849 of JBPCNH010000038.1, read as the reverse complement.
GTCGAGTCCCTCTTCTTGCATCACGAGAGGGATCTCGTAGATGTTGTTGGAGTCGACCGCCGACACGATCGCGTCTGTGGGCACGTCGCACAGAAGGGAGATCTTTCGCTTCAGCCCCGGGCTGATCGGCCGGTCGGAGCGACACACGATCGCGTCCGGGTGGATACCGATACTCCTAAGCTCCCGGACCGAGTGCTGCGTCGGCTTGGTCTTCAGCTCCTCTGCCGGCGCCATGTAGGGGACCAACGTCACGTGGATATAGCAAGTGTCGTCCCGCCCGAGCTCGGTTTTCAGTTGACGGATGGCTTCCAGGAACGGCAAGGACTCGATGTCACCGACGGTGCCGCCGATCTCCGTGATAAGGACGTCGGCTCCTGAATCTTCTGCCAGACCTCGGATCCGTTCCTTTATGGCTTCCGTGATGTGTGGGATGACCTGAACGGTGTCGCCGAGGTAATCCCCGCGGCGTTCTTTCGCGATCACCGACTGATAGATAGCGCCCGTCGTGACATTCGAGGCCTTGAAGAGGTTCTCGTCGATGAACCGTTCGTAATGACCGAGATCGAGGTCGGTCTCGCCCCCGTCTTCGGTGACGAAAACCTCGCCATGTTGGAAAGGGTTCATCGTGCCGGGATCGACGTTGATGTAGGGATCGAGCTTCTGCATCATCACTCTGAGGCCCCGGGACTTCAGGAGACGGCCGACGGAGGCCGCCGTAAGACCTTTACCGAGCGAGGAAACCACTCCACCCGTCACGAATATGTGCTTCGCCACCAGCCCTCCGTTCCGCTTCTGACCACTAGGTCGATGTCTTAGGACCTCCGGTGGGGAGATCCTTCGGCTGAGTGACGCCCCCACAACGGGTTGCACTGCTTTCGTTCCAGGGGAGTCTCCTCACGTTAGCACGCGTGAATCTCAAGATCTCGGTAAATCCGAAGGATCCGCACGGTCGGGCAACCGCCCGCAGCGATCGAATCTGGCCAGCAGGGCTCGAGACTCGATGGCCCGGGAGAAAGACCATTTCTCGGACGCGAGGTTCAGGAGCAGCAGGACGACTAAAACGATCGTTCGCCCCGGCGCCGGTATCGTCGCCAGGCCGAGTCCGAGGATGCCACCGACGGGATTCACTCCGGCATCTCCTGCCATTCCTCGTTCCCTGAGGTCGAGAGCGAACACTCCGGCAAGCCCGCCGAAAAGCGGAGCGGCAGCAACGATCCACGACCCGCTCGACCACAGCAGGCAAGGGATGCCCAGTACGAAGACGGACTTCGTGGCCCGCCCCGGCGCCCTATCGAGCAGGTTGACGAGATTGGCGCCGAGGGCAACGAACAACCCCACCTCGGCCACCCGCCACAGGTCGCCCCACCCTGCGGACCCGTAATCGAGTAGCTGCCTGCGGAACAGCTCGAGCGATCCTTCCCCGGCTATCAGGACCCCGGCTAGGAGCCCGACCAACCCGCCGGCTAGGAGCTTCACCATGCCTCCTGTCAATCGGCCTTTCCGCAGCGCACCCAGATGGCCTTTGAAGCCTCTCGGCTGTTCGTCACCCCGCAGGTCATCGATGAGCCCGGCAGCCGTCATGACCACGATGATGAGACCGGTCGCGAGCAGCATCCGGGCGGAGACGATGCCATCCGGCCCCCCCAACGGTGCCAAAGCCAGGGCGAGAAGGCCCAACAGACCGGTGCCCGCCACCGGGAGGCCCAAGATCGCCGGCACCCGGCGACCTCTCACGTTCGTCCGGAGGAGGCGGTCCGGTGCCGTTCCTACGAGCTTGGTACCGATCAGGCCGGCCAGTGCTCCGCTCGACATCGCTACGAGCAGCGCGACCATGGCTTGGCGCCCGCTCATGCCGGCATGGGGGGAGGGTCTTCGGTTTCGAGCTTGAGGTGGAGCAGCACCGTCAGCGGGACGAGGAACGACAACACCATCGCAGGCACCACGATCCCGGAGTCGTTGACCGCGAAGCCGACGACGCTCAGAAGAAGTCCGCCGATCAGGCCCGCCCTCAGCTTCGGGTAGGTCCGAGCCAACGACTGCCACCTGCCGGTTGGCCGGAGAAGCAGATAGGCGATCACGCCGAGCGATGGGGGAACCAGATAGGTCCAGATGGTTCGTCTAAAGACCCTCAGGTTCGTTCGCACCTTCCGTTCGATAGCTTCGAAGAAAGCATCTCCCCCGCGTCCCCGCACGTCCTCGAAGAGCCGGGCAAGGTGTGTGCGGGAACCGGGAGGACGGGCCAGGTCCCAAGCGAGGAACAAGCCGACGGCCATCACCATCGCCACTACGGCTCCGAGAACGACCTTTACGCCGGGGCGTTTGCCGAGCAAAAGCGCGTAGGTGATCGCGAGAACCGGCACCAAAGAGATCACTCCGCCTACATCACTTCCGAGATTCGGAGCGCCGTCGAAGATCACGGTGGCAACGAAAAGGAACGCGACAAGCACGTAGATGGAGCGACGTCCGGGCCAGCGATGCACGAGCAAAGCCCCGGTCATCAGACTGCTCGTCCCCAGCACGGCATAAGCGATGTTGCCGAGCCCGGAGAACCTGCCGGCCACGATGGGGTCGTTGCCGAAGACGGCGTTGAGTTGCAGAGGGCCACCGAGGGAGAGATCGACCATGAAGAGAGTGAGAGTGGCGGCCGTGATCGCGAGTAGCCGATCGAGTCTTTGGTCCAGCAGACGCCAGCACGCGGAGACGAGAGCCACGTCGATCAGGATCAACGCAGCGAAATAACCGGCCGTCCCCAATCTGTGCGCAGGGATGGGACTCGCGAGATAGGTGGCGAGTGGGAAAGCGACTATCGCAAGGACCGAGTGCTCGATCATCGCTATCAATCGCGAAGACGCGACGAGCCGCGGCCTGCCGTTGCGCATAAGAGCCAAGAGGGCGAGGACGTACACAACGATCTGGAAGAGGACGAACGACGTCGCCACGTCAGCCTGCGTTGCGTGTGCAAAGACGGACTCACGATCGAGGTCGACCATCGCCGCCACGGCGTCTCCACGGTGCGAACCGGTTGCGGTCCACGGGCGTCCCAACATCGAGGGCGGACGGGGTATGTCGAGATGAGCCAGAACAGTGGGTGCGACATCGGGCAAGGTGACGAGCGGCGCTTTCCTCGTCGAAGCAGATCGCAGACGAGTCCCTTCCGGGAAGCCCGGACCGACGGCCACAGCGACCCCGAGGTGAACGTCTTGGTCCCAGAAAGGCGACGTGGGAGAAACGACCAAGAGGAGATCCTTGTCGGCATCGAGCCGCTCGACGACGTGACCCAGCAGAGCGTCGGCGGCCAGGAGCGCGGAATCCAAGACCGGGCCCGGATCCTCCCCGACGGTGACTCCCCACCTATCGGCTCGAATGAGATCACCGTGTCCGATCACGAGCGACGAGCAATCGATATCCAGTGCGGCACCCACCGCGTCTCGTAGAGCTTCTTCATCGCTCGACACGCCGAAGGGCGACCCGGGGTCCTCTTCCAAGAGCTCCGAGCCCACCGCGGCGTATGGAGCCGAACCATCGGTGCGCATCGCCGCCAGCAGGGGCCATCGGCCGTGCCCTAGAGGACTGGGCGGGTCCAAGCCGGGGTCTCCGTTTCCTATCGGGATCAGGGGGGTCGGTGCCATGGCGGTCGCGAGGGCGCCCGGGACGGCGCGGTAATCGGCCGTCTCCGCCACCGTTCGAAGCTCCGAGAGGCCGGCTGCTTCCACATCGGGCCTCAGCAGCGATCCGCTGTCTTCGTCCACCGTTCCACCCGTAGTGCGCCCCCCATCCGCCCGTGTGCCAGCGCCGATCGTCACGTATCCCGAAGCTACGGAGGTGCGGCTTGAGTTCGTCCGAACGGATATCGCGCCTGTAGCCCCGCGCTCGACCGCGTCGAGGATGTTCGGTGGCCGAACCGCTTGGACACGTTCCCACGTGATGCCCGGGAGCGTGAAGATGACAACGCGTTCACAAGACGACTGCGCGCCGGCTTGTGCTGCAGGAAGCAGAAGCCACAGAAGCGCAACGGAGATGCATAGCGAAAGCTTCTTCATCACAGCTTCCCCCGGTAGACCTCGGACAGACGAGCGAGCATCCGATCGCGCGAGAAACGCTCTCGGAAGCTGCTGATCGCTTGCTCGGTAAACATCCGCGCAACCTCCGGCCGTTCCAGCACTTCTGTCAGCGCCGTGCTCAGGGAGCGGGGATCGTCTGGTGGTACGAGCCGCCCGGAGCGACCATCCTCGACGAGCTCCGGCATGCCCCCGACCGCCGTTGCGACTATAGGGGTGCCGGCAAGGATGGCTTCCTGTGCCGCAAGAGGAACGCCTTCCCATACCGATGACAGACAGAAGGCGTCGGCCGCGCGGATGAAATCCACGGCGTCCCGTCTGAAGCCCAAGAGATGCACGCGGTGGCCGATGCCCAGAGCGGTGGCTTGGGCGCGCAGTTCTTCCTCCAGGGGGCCCTGTCCGAGGACCGCTAGATGAACCTCGGGAAGGTCGGAGATGGCTTTCAGCATCACCGATAGCCGCTTCTGGGGAGAGAGTCTCGAGGCAGTTACCACGAGACGTTCGTCGGATAACCCGATCGATGAGCGGATGTCGGAGCGGGTTCTCTTCGCGACGGCTGGTTCATCCACCCCTAGGTAAAGGACCTCGAGTTTCCGAGCTGCATCGGGTGTCTTCTTTGCGAGATGGTCTGCTATCTGGCGAGAGACGCACAGCACGAGATCTGCATGCCGCACGACAAGTCGCTCGGCTACCCCGTACAACAGTGCTTTGGCTCGCCCCACGATGGCGGGATGTATGAGGTTGTGGACGGTAACCACCACGGGGGTCTCGCCGCCCGCAGCACGTCCGGCATCGATCCCCGCACGCAAGCCGTGGGCGTGCACGACATCGGCTCCCAGACCGTCGATCAAGCCGCGCAGCCGTTTCACCGCGGCCCGGTGTCCCCACGGTCCGTCGGGTATGTCCAACTCCACCATCGCTTCGGGCAAGGGCACCGGGAGCCCCAAGGGCCCGGCAACGATCACCTCGAACTCCGCCGGATCCATAGACGTGGCAAGGTCGGAAACGTGCGTAGCTATCCCTCCGGCCGAACGCCCGAGGACCTGCAGGACCTTCACTCTGGGTCTGCTCACGAGCGCCGGACCGCCGAGCCGACGAGTTCGGTGAGTGCTGCCAACTCGGCGGACCTGAGCCGGGACATCACCCACACGTAGGTGACCGCTCCGACCACGGCCACGATCAGCACGGCGGCCCCTGCTAGCCATTTGCTGTGGTCGGGAAGTATCCACCGAGCCACGCTCATAACCGCTGCGGCTGCTGCGGCGCCGGCCAAAGACCTACGGAGCGAAACGGAAGTCTCGGACCCGAGGTCGGCCGACAGGCGGGACAGCAGACGGTGGCCGAGGATGACTGCGCCGATTGCGAACGCCAGGCTGTGTCCGAACGCCAGGCCCGCAACGGACCAATCAGTCGGCAAGACATAGAAGAGAACGGCCCCCGAGATGCTGGCCATCGCGACGGTGAGGGCGTTGAAGAGAGCCGGCGTCTTGGTGTCGCCGAGCGCATAGAAGGCTCGTGTGAATACCAAGAAGAGTGAATAGGAAGGAAGACCGATCGCGAAGGCGATCAGGACCCTTCCTACCAGCGCGGCTCCGGCTTCCGACATCAGCCCGTACTCCAGCGTTAGGCGGGTCAGTGGGCCCGCTAACAACGCGAGCGCCACCGCGATCGGGGTCAGGATGAAGAACAGCATCCTCACCCCGTCACCTAAGCGGCCCGCTACCGAACCGTGTTCTTCGCGGGCGACGTGCTCCGCCATGGCGGTGAAGAGAACATTGAAGATGGGAACCCCGAAGAGCGCGTGTGGCAGGTAGAAGAACGTATAGGCCCATTGATAAGCGGCCACGCCACCCTCGACTCGGTTGGCGAGAAGCAATACGACGATGAGACCTGCTTGGTATCCACCGGCATAGCCGAGCGCCCATACGCCGAGTCGCGCTCCACGTTTGACTGCAGGATGGCTCGGCTCGAACCTGAAGCGGAATCGCCACCCCAGACGTCGTAAACCAGGCAGCAGGCAAACCGTCATCGCCACGACCCCCAGTGTGGTTCCAGCCCCCAACACCCACTGTTGTGCTGTGGTCACCTCCGAAGGGTCACCGGAACCATCCCCGCGCATGCGCGCGTATAGAAGGTAGACGCCGATCACGACGATGTTGTTGAAGATCGGGGCGATCGCCGGAAGCGCGAACCGACGATGAGCATGAAGGGCCCCCGTCATGATCATCCCAGCACCGTAGAAGAGGATCTGGGGCGCGAACAGTCTCAGAAAGGTAGTTCCAAGCGCGATGGAATCCCCCTTGAGGATCGGATCGGATACACCGATCAATAGCAGCCTCATGATGAGGGGGGCCGCTAGTGCAACGATCAGCGTCACGAACATCAGCGCGACCAGTGCGACAGAGGTCAAGGCATCTGCAGCTCGCCATCCGGCCTCCCTGTCCCCTTTGACGAGGTACTCAACGAACGTAGGTACGAAGACCGAAGTCAAGACACCCGCTGCCAAAAGCTCGAAGATCAGATTCGGCGCCGTGTTCGCGGTCTGGTAAGTGTTTGCAAGGTAGGTAGCGCCCATCGCATAAGCGACGGCCATCACCCGTAGGAATCCGGTGATCCGGGACACCGCAGTAGCCAGCGTGATCATCGCCGCCCCTCTGCCGAGGGAGCTACCAGGATCCGACGGTCCTATCGCAGCGGGCTTCTCGCTCACCGGTTAGGGGGTGGAGTCACGTTCAGATCCAGGTTCGGGCTCAAGTTCGGGATCGGTGGGGGTGGGCGGCGCAGGTGAAGGCAAGATCATGTCCGAGTCACCTCCGAGGCCCACATGAAGGGGGCCTTCCGTGATAGCGCGAGCCAAACCGAGTACTGCGGCCAGTTGTCCGGGAAGCTCCTCGATACCTCCTCCCGTGGAAACCGAACGGCGTAGGTCTCCGCCTCCGGAGTCACCTCCGAGGATGGCCCACGCGCTCCCCGCCGGCTCCCCCACCATGACGGTGGCGTCCCTCGTCGACAGTGCCTGTACCAGGGAGGTGAAGAGGTTGGACGTAGGGAAAGGCGGATCCTCCGGGCCCCCTGCTACGACCAGGAAGACGCTTTCTCCGCTCACCAACCCTTCGTCCGGAGCGTCAACCGAGATGAAGTCTGCCTCCGCAAGTGATTCCAAGAGGCTCATCAGCCGCTGGTGAGACGGGTCGCCGGCCTGACCGGAGGCTGCCGCACCCAACCTGGCCCCTATCACCCTGCCGGCTTCCGCTCTCAACAGCTCCGGTTCCGAATCTACGGATCCGATCGCTAGCGCAAGCTGGTCGGCCGGGATCTGGTCGTCGAGGACAAACCGGTTCTCGAAACGCAACGTGCCGGAGAGCTCACCCCCGGCTGCTTCGATCAGATCGGCAAGCGACTCGATGATGTCCTGGTCCGTACCGTCCGAAGTGATCACTACGACGTCGACATCGGCGAGTGCACCCTCGAGTAGGTAAGGGATGGACGACTCGGTGAAAGCTCTGTATCGATCCACGACCTGTAACCGCTCGTCGGCGAGTTCTCGCACCTCTTCGCTCGTCTTACGGACATCTTCTGTACGCTGCCTCACGTCGTCGAGCAGGGGGCCTCCCAGCACACCGGACCCCAGAACTACGCCGGAGCTGAGTGCAAGCAGTACGGCGACGATCGATATGAGGTGGTAGCGGAAGTCGATCACGAGAAGAGAGCTTGCCTGATGTCGAACCACCACGACTGCACCTGCGTCCAAAGGAGCTGAAGTTCCAGTCGCATGATCTCCGACAGGGCGACCGATATCACCAGAACGAAGACGGCCGCACCCACCAACAACGCCAGATCGCTCCGGCGGACCCTGCCCCGATAGAGACGGCTAACACCTTTCGCGTCCACCAGGATCGGGCCTACCCGCAGGCGTACGAGGAAAGTGGAGGCCATACCTTTGCGTCCTTTGTCGAGGAACTCGATGAGGTTCGCGTGGGTGCCGACGGCTACGATCAATTCCGCCCCACGTTCGAACGCAAGCAACATCGCGATGTCTTCGGACGTTCCCGTAGCTTCGAAGATGACAGCATCCTTGATGCCCAGCGCTTCGATCCGTTCGAGACCCGGCGCGAAACCTCCGGAATAAGCGTGTACAACCAGCTCAGCCCCCGATAACAGAGCTTCGGTGGTGACGGAGTCCATGTCGCCGATGATCATGTCCGGCTTGATACCGAAATCCAGCATCGCGTCGGCGCCTCCATCTACGGCGACGCAAACCGGATCGACCTCGCGTATGTACGACCTCAACGCGGCAAGGTCTTCCTTGTAGTCGTACCCCCTCACCACGATCAGGACGTGACGACCGTGGAACTCGGTAGTTACATCGGGCAGCCTCGATGCCTCGAGCAACACGTCGCGCTCATCTTTGATGTAACCGATGGTGTTCTCGGCGAATCGCTCGAGCTCCGTGGAGATGGAAACCTTAGCGTCGCTGAGAGCACGCTCCACGGTAGCGACATCGAGAAGATGCCCTTTGGCAACGACCTCCGTATCGTGGCCGCGCAAGCGCAGCACCCTGGTCCCATCGATGACCACGCGCGCGCCTTCCGGGAGATCCATCACCGCGGGGCCGCATTCGTCAAGGAGAGGGATCCCGGCCGAGGTGATCAACAATGGACCCACGTTCGGGTATTTGCCGGTGGTCGACCGCCCGGCGTTGATGATGGCTCTCACGCGCCGCTGGACCAATCCTTCGGCGGCAACCCGGTCGATGTCTGCGTGGTCGATCACCGCTATCTCTCCGGGTTGGACGCGAGCGAGGAGATCCTTCGTTCGCCGGTCCACCCGGACGGTTCCGGTTAGCTCTCCGGGAATGGTCTCCCGAGAACCTTTACGGGATCCGCGGCGGATCCTCACGCGACGGGGATCTCGGAACTCGCCAGATCGAGTAGCTCCCGGGCGTGTTCTTGGGCGGTCTCGCTGCCGGGCAGTCCTGCCAGCATGCGAGAGAGTTCCGATACGCGTTCTTCTCCGTCGATCAAAGAGACGGATGCGCGCGTGGAGTTCCCTTCGATCGATTTCTCCACTTTCAAGTGAACGTCTGCGAACGCGGCTACCTGGGGAAGGTGGGTAACCACCACTACCTGTCCCCCACTCGACCGAGCCAAGTCGGCGAGCGCCCGCCCCACGGCTCGAGCTGCCTCTCCGCCTACTCCCGCGTCGACCTCATCGAACACCATCGTCGGCGGCGTTACCTCTTGCATCGACGCAGCGAGGTGTAAGGCAAGGGCCAATCTAGAAAGTTCACCCCCGGAGGCAGCCTTACCCACCGGGCGGGAGGGTTCGCCGGGGTTAGCCGCCCACAGGAACGACACGCGCTCCGCGCCCGACTCCGCGAGGTCCTGCTCTTCGAGAGCAACGTTGAAGCTCGCCTCGGGAAGAGCCAGAGAGCTCATCCTCCGCTGAACCTCTGCGGCGAGCTGGGGAGCGGCAGCCGACCTCGCTGCGGATAGTTCCTCGGCCAGCCGCCCCGCCTCGGCTCTGGCCGCGTCGCGACGTTCGCGCAGGGACTCAGCGTTGAACGCCATCCCCTCTATGGTCTCCTTACGCTTGCGGCACGTTTCGAGGTGAGCCAGGATCTCCTCCTCGGTATCTCCGTAACGGCGACGCAGTTTGGCCAGCTCATCGAGGCGCGCACGGGTCTCTTCCAAAGCGTGCGGGTCGGGGCCCACGGCCCGTCCCCGGAGCTCGTCCGCTACATCGGCAAGCTCGTGGCGGGTTGCCTCGATGCGGTCGGCCAAGCCACCCATCACGGGATCGTGGTCGGACAGTGCGCGCACCAGTCCCTCGGCCCGGCTAGCCGACTCCTCGATGCCGGCCTCGCCGCGCAACACCACCAGGGTTTCGTCGACGCCTTCAGCTATAGCTGCCGCGTACTCGAGCCGTTCTGCTTCGCCCGTGAGACGATCGCGCTCCCCGGGGGTCGGTGCGACCTGCTCTATCTGCTCGATCTCGGATCGCAGCGCGTCCAACTCTCGAAGCCGTCCCCGCTCCCCCGACTCGAGATCCTCTAGCTCTTTATCGAGCGCGGTCGTGGTTCGAAAGATGTCTCTCAGGCGTCCGGCGAGCTCTACGGTTCCGTGTCCGGCGAAGGAATCGAGGACTGCCCGTTGGTAGGCGGGCGCTCCGAGCCGCTGGTGTTCGTGCTGACCGGCGATCTCGACCAGCCGACCACTCAACTCTGCCAGCAAGCCGGCGGTCACGAGGCGGCCGTTGATGCGAGCTTTGCTGGAAGAAGCTTGTAAGCCGATCGACCTCGAGATCAGAAGCTCGACTAGTTCACTATGGGTCTCCTCGAGCACACCGTGGTCGATGAGCGTGTGCACCACCGAGTGATCGTTAGGAAGCACGAACAGCCCCTCCACCCTTGCCTCCGGCGACCCGGAGCGGATCAGTGAGCGGTCTGCCCGGCCACCCAACAGCAAGCCCAAAGCCGCGACGACCAAGGTCTTGCCGGCGCCGGTCTCGCCGGTGAGCGCCACGCTTCCGGGGCCCAGCTCTGTTTCGACGCGCTCGATCACGCCCAGGCCGTCTACGACCAGTTCTCTCAGCATCATCCGAATCCTACGGTGGGGGGCCATGCCGCCTGTGGCTTTGGAAGCTCTAGCCGGGAAGCCCCAACTTCGTCCTGAGACGCTCGATGAATCCGGGACCGGACAGGCGTGCGAGCCGCAGTGGCCGGGGGTGCCGCCTGATGCTGACCCCTGATCCGGGAGCCAACTTCGCGCCCGAGCGACCGTCGAACGAAAGCGAGGCCGAGGCGCGGTCGCGGTCGACCAAGACCTCCACTACCTCATCCGACGGGAGGATGAAAGGTCTCGATGAGAGCATGTGCGGACTGACGGGTACGACCACGAGGCAGTCTGCCCGCGGTGAAACTATGGGTCCTCCGGCACTCAAGGCATAGGCCGTGGAACCGGTTGGCGTAGCGACGATGATCCCGTCCGAATTGAAGGCGGCGAGTTCCTCACCCCCGATCTTGACCCGGAGCCTCACCAGCCGGTGGCCTTCTGTCCGCTCTACCAGCACTTCGTTCAACGCGATCTCGGGATCGAACAGATGGCCTTGTAATGGACGGGCTTCGAGCAGCACGCGTTCCTCGACCGAGAAGTCGCCCGCTGCCAGGCGCTCTAGAGCACCTTCGACCCCGTCGACGTCGGTCTCGGTCAGGTATCCGAGGGTTCCGAGGTTCACGCCGAGGAGTAAGGCATCCGAGGAATGCGCCAGCCTCGCGGCCCGGAGCATCGTGCCGTCGCCCCCTAGGGACACGACGAGATCCGGATCGTCTTCGGTGATCTCCGCGCCCGCGCCGGACAGGTGCCTCTCGAGCCGAGCGCGAACATCCGACGCTGCAGGCTTCCCGCCGTGGACGACCAGCGCGACCCTGGTCAGCTTCACTGCCCCTGCACCTTCTCTATCGCTTCATCGATCGAGCCCATCGAAGAATGATGACCGGTGGCGAGATGGACGAAGAACTCTCGGTTACCCGATGGACCGGGAAGGTCGGATGGGGCCGCTCCCACAAGTGCCAAACCCAACTCCGCTGCTCGCCCCACGACGCCTAGGATGGCGCTGCGCCATAGATCGGGTTCCCGGACGACGCCACCCTTGCCGACCGCCTCCCTTCCCACCTCGAATTGAGGCTTGACCATCAGCAAGTGATCGGCATCGGGAACGGCTACTCGAATCAATGCCGGGAGAACCACCCGCAAGGAGATGAAGGAAAGGTCTGCTACCACCGCCTCCGGCTGCCAAGGTAGATCGGTGATCTTTAGGTTGCGAACGTTGGTTCTTTCCAGAACGAACACCCTGTCGTCGTTACGCAGAGACCAGTCGAGCTGTCCATAGCCGACGTCGACCGCGGCGACCTCCGACGCGCCGCCCTGCAAGAGACGGTCTGTGAACCCTCCCGTTGACGCGCCGGCATCCAGCCATCGCCGTCCCTGGACCCGGATGTCGAGTTGGGCGAGGGCGCCGTCGAGCTTGTCTCCGCCTCGTGAAACGTACGCGCGCGCGGAACCGAGCATCTGTATGTGTACGTCCGGGGACACCATCGACGCGGGCTTCGGAGTCGTTACGCCCCGAACCATCACTACACCTTCTTCGATCGCTCGCTGTGCCTCGCTCCTCGTCGCGGCCAAATGTCGCCGGACGAGCTCAGTGTCGAGGCGGACCCGCTTGATCGAGGTCCCTTTGAAGCTCGGTCTCCATCGAGCGGTAGAGCTCCTCCAGTGTCCGCAAACGCGTCGCATCGTCCATCGCCGCGGCTCTCTCCAGCTCGCGCGTCACGTTAGTGACGATGTCGGACGGCGACGAGCCCTTCTGAGGTTCTCTGTTTTCATCCATGCGCTCTCGGACCTTCCTAGCCGGCCGACTTCCCGGCTTAAGTCTTGGTCTTAGTACCCGCGGACGTTTTACGAGTGCTCTTCTTGGCCGCAGACTTCTTCTTAACAGCGGATGTCTTTCCTCCCGATTCCAGCCGGGTTATCCGTCTCTCCAACCGCTCGACGTCCCTCTTGCTGGCGAGACCGAGACCTTCGATCTGGTGCTTGATCTCAGAACGGACGAAATTGGTGAGCTCTTTCCGGTTCTCTGCGCTCCGGCGGAGAAGCTCTCGCACGAGGACGGAGGTCTGGTCCTTCCGCACGTCACCAGCCTTGACGAGATTCTTGGCTACCTGTTCGGCCCGATTGCGTGTGAGCTCCGCGACTCCGGAAGTCACGATCGCCACTCTGCGAAGCTCTTCTAGCAAGATCTTCCTCCTTCTCGGATCCCGGATGCGAGAACCACCAACCTATACTCGCCCGGTGTTGAGCCTCATCCCGATCTCGGACGCCAACCCCGCGCGTCGGAAGCCTTTCGTGACCCTCGGGCTGATCGCTGCGAACGTCTATTTCTTCTTCCAAACTCCCGATTTAGGCACGGGGGCCGCTGCGACACGTTACTTCGTCCAGAACGCCCCGATCCCATGTCAGATCCCCGCCGACTGCCCGGCCGGATTCGCCGCTGGCGTCATCGGACCTCAAGCTGTGGCCATCCCGGAACGTCCGCTGACGTCCTTCCTAGCGGCCACTCTGTTATCGATCTTCTTGCACGCCGGGCTGCTGCATATCGGCGGCAACATGCTCTTCCTGTGGATCTTCGGCAACAACGTCGAGGATCATCTAGGACACGTGAAGTTCTTGCTCTTTTACCTGGCCGGCGGAGTGATCGCTGCTTTCGCGCATGTATTGACCCATCTCGACTCCGTGCTTCCAGCCGTCGGAGCCTCCGGAGCTGTTGCCGCCGTCATGGGCGCTTACATCGTGCTGTATCCGCGCGCGCGCGTGAATGTGCTCGTCCCCATCTTCTTTATCTTCACCATCGTTCAGATGTCCGCCGTGGTGGTCTTGGGCCTGTGGTTCGTCTACCAATTCATCATCGCCGCGCAGGAGATCTCGGGAGCCACGGAGGTTGCGTGGATGGCACATGTCGGAGGATTTGTGTTCGGCGCCGTCGGGATATTCCTTCTGGGAGGCAGGCCTCACCCGCCGAGATCGAGATGGGATCGCCGGTGGGAGCTTCGGTAACGCCGTATAGGCCGCGTATCATCTGCCCCGATGCCTGATCTCAGACCGTTCCTCGGGATCCGCTATGCGTCCGCCGACGACATGGGGGATCTCGTGTGCCCCCCTTACGACATCATCTCGGCAGAGCAAGAGTCGGTACTGCTGAACCGCCATCCCAACAACGCCGTCCGGATAGAGCTTGCGAAGAGCGCTAGCTCGGATGATCCGGGCCGCGGCCAGAGCGACCGGTACGAACGGGCCGCGGCCGCGTTCCAACAGTGGATGAGCGAAGGCGTTCTCGAGACGGAGGCGTCACCCAGTCTCTACATCTACCGACAGGACTTCACGACCCCGGACGGCAAGCGCGGACGGGTGACGGGTGTCATCGGAGCCCTCCGGTTGGAAGAGTTCGGCGACCGCTCCGGGGTCCTCCCCCACGAACGAACGATGGAGGGTCCGAAGAAGGACAGGATGGCGCTTCTCGAAGCACTCGGTGCGAACGTCTCCCCCATCTACGGCATCTACCGCGGAGCCGGAGCCTTGGGACCGTTTTTCGACTCACTAGAGAACCGGCCACCGTTCGCAAGGTTCGCGGACGAAGAACGCATCCTTCATCGCCTCTGGATAATCTCGGCGCCGGCCGAGATAGAGATGCTCGCCGCAGCCGTGGCGGACGGTCCACTGGTGATAGCGGACGGTCATCATCGGTATGAGACGGCGCTCGCGTATCACCGGGCCCATGAGGACGAGCCCGGTGAGCACGACTCGATCCTGTCCCTGTGTGTCGACGCGGACGCGGAGGATCTGGTCGTTCTGCCCTACAACCGTGTCCTTCGAGGTGTAGGCGACGGTCTTGCTCGGCGCCTACTCGACATCAGCGGCACCCCGATCGAGGAAAGAGATGTCCCCGCCGCTCTGGCATCGGAGGACGCCGCTCACCGATTCGTTTTCGTGCTGCCGACCGAGCGCTTCTTGATCGAGATCTCGGATGAGGAAGTGGTCGAAGCCGTTGGGGATGCGGCTCGAGCGTGGCGGGATCTGGATGTCGTGGCGCTTCACGAGGCCTTGCTGCCTCGCCTCATCCCCGATGGAGGGGTCGAGTTCGGATTCACGAAGGACCCCGAGGAGGTTGGTCGTTTGGTCGCCGCCGGTTGGGATGCCGGGATCCTCCTCCGCCCGCTGAGTGCGGCACAGATAGTGGACGTTGCTCGCTCCGGTGAACGTATGCCGCAGAAAGCCAGCTATTTCTGGCCCAAAGCGCTTACTGGGCTTGTGTTCCACTCCCTGCGGTAGCGGGATCGACCTTCATCTCTTCGACGACGGGCGGGTCACAAGCACGGCATGGCGTCAAGCCCTCCATCATCGCTACCTCTACGGGCACCGTGGACAGGCCTTCTTTCCCGTCGAGGACCTTGCAGCCGGCTCGGTGATAGGCCCCTCCCGCCGGTGCCAGGGTGACCATCTTTCCCGAGGACGAGCTGCCGTTCGAGGAGATCGTCATCCGCCCCAGATTCCGGCTGAGTAAGCGAGTCATCTCATCGAAACGGGTGACCATCACCTCCCGCTCGGCGCGCAGGCTGGAAAGGAACAGCAGGACCGAACCCGTGATGATGAGACCCAGGCCCATGAAGCCTCCCGACAAGAGATAGGGCATCTGTCCGGGTACGGAGTTGAGGTTCGCTGAGCCGTCCCATGCTTTGCCGATTATGACGAATCCTGCGGCTACGAAGAGTAGTCCCGTGAGACGACCGACCCTGACCTTGCGATCGGTTTCGCCTGTCAGTGATTGCCAGATGGATCGCAGTTTCCTCATGTGGCTCCAAGCGTAGCAAAGCGGCCGGCCCGTAGTATTGCGCAGAGGCTCTGTTACCCTCTGTTTTCCCAGACTTACAGGGGGTTCCGGGGCAGGGATTAGGCGTTCCAGGCAGAATCCCTTCTATACGGGTCTTTTCTGGGTCGACAACGGTTCTCGAGGGATATGGGGAGGTCGCCATAGTGCGCTCCGTTAGAACGATCGCATCACTTTGCGTGATCAGTGCTCTGGCATTGGCGATGCTTCCCGCTACGCCTGCCTTGGCGGCGCAAGCCAAGATCGACCGCCTGGCGGGCTCCGCGTGGTACTGGGAGGACCAGCAGAGTCAAGCCGTGACCGACCCGACCAGCGGCGCTGACGTAGCAACCGTCGAAGCTCCCAATCCTTTCTGCCCTTCCACGCCGGCAGGAGGCGTTCCGGCCGAGGGTTCTTGCCGCCAAGGACGGCTACCCGTCGAGGTCCGCAACGCCGATTACAAAGAGCCGAACAAGATCTCGGCGTTGAACTTCGACCTTTCGCTGGTGCCCTTCGGCTCCACGGTTAGCAAGATGACCGTCACCCTGCTCGAAGCAGCTGATCCGCAGTCCGATCCCGTCAATGCCGAGGACAAGAAACTCATGGCCTGTCCCATCGAATCTTTCTTCGGTGATGGAGACGCTCGCCTGTATTCCGAAGCGCCGGCACACAGTTGCGACGAGTCCTCCCCTGTCGCCAAGAGGAAGCCGGTCACGATCAAGAACGCCGAGGGCGAGGAAGAAGAGCGCTTCGCGTACACCTTCGACCTCACACCACTCGCGGTCCAGTGGATCGATGAGGGCGCACCCGTATCGGCCGTGATGCTTTATCCGGTCCAGCCGAAGGAGTCGGACTTCGACCCCTCCTCGGACTCCAACTGGCGAACCGTACTGGTCGGAGGCGCCGAGGAAGAGCAGCCTGGGGTCCGGGGCACGGTCGTCTATCAGCCCGGCGAGACGCCGGGTCTCGGGGACCTCGAAGACCCGGTCCTCGACGGCGGGGGCTTCGAAAGTCCCGGATTCTCGGGTAGCTCAAGCTCGGACAGCCTCGGCAGTGGAACCACAGGCGGCTTCGATGCCGGCTCCGACACCGCCGTGGCCGGTGACGAGGCCGGAGATGCTGCTGCAACGGGAGACGCTGGCGAGCCGTTGGCCGCCGGACCGACCTCGGACGAGTCCCCAGTTCAATCGCTTCCGGGTTATGTGTGGTTGGCCCTGCTGGCAGGCCTGATGGGCTTCGCTATGGTTCGCTCGGTAGTTCTAGAGAAGGCTCACGGCATCCGCCCCGACGGAGTGCTCGCCCAGATCCGTGAGATCAATACGGACCGCCGAGGGGTAGCTCTCGAAGACGTGGCCGCGGCCGGATCGGCGGGAAGACTGTCGTCGGTGATGGAGGGCCTGAAGGGGCTATCCGGTAAGGCTTCCGGTCTCTTCGGCAAACTACCGTTCAAAAGGAAGGGCTAGTCGTTGTTCCCTCACAAGCGATTGAAGTTCGTAGCCGTCGCCGCTCTGCTGCTTATCGTTGCCGCCGCGTGTGGCCAGAAGCCCGGCGTGAACCAACTCGCCGGTAACACCCTGGGTGCCGGCTTCGTCCCTCCGGAAGGAACCGAGCTCGACGCCGAAGGAAACCTGATCAACTCTGATACGGGAGAGGTTCTTGCCACGGCCGAAGAGCTGGCCGAGGGCCCCACACTCGCAGGCGGCGATACAGGCGACACCACCGGCATCACCGGCGATGGGGGCACAAACGACGGGGCCACCGGGAATGATCCTAGTGATCCCGGCGATGATCCCGGCGAGGATCCCGCCACCTCCGGCGGGGGTACGACTACGGGCGTCTCCGACAGCACGATCAAGATAGGTATCCACGCCCCCATCACCGGGGCTGCCCCGGTGCCGTCCGCCTCCTTCCAACGAGGCAAAGATCTGTACTGGAACTGGCTCAAGAGCAATAACAAGTCGATCCACGGCCGCACCGTCCAGACCGTCTTCAGGAACGACAACTACAACCCTTCTCAGGCGGTCTCCGGATGCCGGGAGATGGTGGAGAAGGAGAAGGTTTTCCTCCTTGTCGGGATCGCGGGAACGGACCAGATCCAGGCGTGTGCGCGCTATGCCGCGAGCGTCGGCGTGCCCTATATCTCGGCCGGTGTGACGGAGATCGGGCTTGAGGGCCTGCGCAACTACTTCGCCGTGTGGATGAGTTACAAGCAGCAAGGCCCGCTACTTGCCGACATGCTCGTCGACAAGCTCGGGGCCAAGAGCGAGAAGAACGGCATGATCCGCTTTGCTACTCCCCTCTTCCAGGATGCTCATGATGCCTTCATCGCGGGGATGAAACAGAAGGGCGCGCCCGTCCAGTACGACCGCACGGTTCCCAAGACGGCGGGTCAGTCGGAAGCAGCCACGATCGCCACAGAGTTGAACCAGCAAGGTATCGAGAACGTCTACGTGCTCACTTCGCCGACTTTCTTCCTCTATCTGGCCAACGCCGCGGCCGGGCAGGGCTATCGCCCGCAGTGGACGGGAGTGGGGCTCTCGATGGCTATCGACACGGTCGCCAGCGTCGGTTGCAAGAACTCGAACTCGATCGCTAACGCCAGGTTCCTGAACCCCTTCCCCGCCTACGTCAACTCGAACCAGTTCGATCCCGACTTCCGTACGGCGGGCGGTAATGACGACATCCAGTTCGGGCTGTGGGGTGTCTCGAAGGTGCTCGGAGGGATGTTCGAGAATGCCGGCAAAAACCTCTCGCGTGAAGGCCTCATCCTCGCTAACGAGAAGCTCCGGAACATGAAGACGGGGGTCTACCCACCCGTTTCGTTCACGGCCAGCGATCACTTCGGGGGCAGTCAGATGCATCTGAACCGTGCGGATTGCCCGAACGGGCGGTGGGTGACAGAGCAAGCCTTCGTGAGCGACTTCTAGATGACGAGCGGTTGCTCCGCTTGGGTTACCTTCTGACCACTTATGAGAACAGGGATCGTCTCCGGGATACTCGCTGCCGCCCTGGCCCTATTGCTGATCCTCGGCAACGGCGTAGAGAACGGCCCCAACCCCTTCGTGGTGCTAGGCATCGTGAACGGGGCTGTGTTCGGATTAGTAGCTCTCGGCCTCGTTCTCGTCTACAAGGGAACCCGAGTCTTCAACTTCGCCCAGGGCGAATTCGGCACCTTGGCAGCGTTCATCGTGGTGTTTGCCCTGAATCGCAATCTCCCTTACTTCGTTGCAGTCATAGCCGCCATCCTGGTGGCGCTGTTGGTCGGGCTTGCCTTCGAGAGGGTGGTCGTCCGGCCTCTGATGAACTCCCCCCGCATCAGCCTCCTCGTCGCGACCATCGCGTTCGCGCTCCTGGCGATCGGATTCCAGATCATCTTCTTCAAGGCCGAGCCACGGTCGATGGCCCCGATGATCGAGGGGCTCGACGCCGCCGGTAATCCTCGAGGTATCGATCTCTTCGGGCTGATCATCGAGCCGCAGCGGCTTGTCGCCCTCGGGGTTCTCATCGCCTTGGGCGGGTTGCTGGCTTATTTCTTCTCCCGCACGGATCTCGGCTTGGCCGTTCTCGCCACCTCTCAGGATGCCTTCGCGACGCGCGTCGTCGGCATCGGCGTCGAGCGGATGTCGAGGTTCATCTGGGGGGCCGCGGCGGTTCTCGGAGCGATCGCCGGCATCCTTTACGTCCCGCTCACCGGTGCCTTGGTACCGGCGGTGATGACGTCCAACATCCTGATACCGGCTTTCACCGCAGCGGTGCTAGGCGGGATGACGAGTTTGCCCGGAGCTTTCGTGGGCGGCGTAGTGATCGGCGTCGTCCAAGCCGTGGGACTGTGGGCCGGCGGACACTTCACCGTTACAAGCTTCGACGCAGCGACGAACGCCGATGTGACCCGGACGTTGCAAGAGATCATCCCCGGCGTTGAGCAGGTCACGATCTTCCTCGTTCTCCTGGTAGTTCTACTCGCACGTCCCTCGGGGCTCCTCGGGAGGGAGACGTGAGTACGGCTGCTCCGACCATCGAGGCTCCCGCCGTAACCGGCGCGCCCGATCGGTGGCGGCCCGATGCCCGCGGCTGGGCGGTCCGCCTGGGGGTCATCGCCACCCTGGCGCTAGGCCTCACCGTTCTCCTCGCAGGACTAGCCGACTTCTGGGCGGACCGGGTGGCGCTTGCCGCTACCTACGCCATCATCGGCCTCTCCTTGAATATCGTCCTCGGCTACACCGGGCAGGTGTCCCTCGGGCACCACGCTTTCGTAGGTCTGGGTGCGTTCATGTCCGCCTATTACGTGACCGAGCGCGCCGGGTGCAGCCCGGAAGCCGGATGCGTCCAGACCACGATGGGGGCCTTCGCAACCGGCTTCATGCTTGCGACATTGAGCGGGATCATCTCCGCCGGTGTGCTGGGACTGATCGCCCTGCGTATCAAGGGCCTTTATCTGGCCCTGATCACGCTTACGTACGGATTCGTGGCCGTGAACGCCATCTTCGAGATCCCATTCTTGACCCGTGGCGGCGCCGGTATGCCTGCTCCCCGGCCGGCTGCGTTCGCGAGTGACCATCGATACATGACTCTTTGTCTGCTCCTGCTTGCAGTCATCCTTTTCATCGACTGGCGATTGCTGAAGTCGAAGGTCGGACGAGCGATCCTCGCCGTCAAGGAATCGGAGGCCGTAGCGGCTACCTATGCGGTGAACGTGACGATGTACAAGGTCTTGGCGTTCTGTCTATCCGGTGCCATCGCAGGACTTGCCGGCGCGTTGTTCGCCCACCGGCGCGAGATCGTCGTCGCCGTCGACTTCACTTTCACGATCGCGCTGTTGTGGGTACTGATGGTCGTAGTAGGCGGGTTGGGCAACCGCACCGGTGTGGTCATCGGTTCGGCGTTCTTCGCGCTGTTCCCGTTCCTGCTTACGGTTTTCGCGCCGCTCGCCCATTTCATCGAGGACACACTCGGTCGGGACCCCGAAGAGCTGACCCTGATGATCGGACCGGCTTTGGCGCTGTTGACGATCATCTCTTTCCCGGGGGGGATCGCCGAGCAGATATCCCCCATAACCCGTTGGTTGTCCGGGAACAAGTTCACGATGCATCCCGAGGGGAAGCAGAAGTCACACAAGGGAGGCCACGGCCTCGCCGGCAAGCTGAGGCGAAAGAAGCCGGGTAGTGATTCCCCCGAGTCATCCGAAGCTCGCGTGGAACCCTCGGGGGTGACGGTGCGGCCGGCCTCGACCACAGAGGACGGAGACGACACCGCCACCGACGACGACGGCGCCACCGGTGAGTTGCCCGCCGCCGTCGAGGAGGAGCGCTAGATGGCGGTTCTGGAGATCCGCGACATGGGGATCCGCTTCGGAGGACTGGTGGCCCTCGACGGCGTCAACATCGACGTTCCCGAGTGGGAGATCGTCGGATTGATCGGCCCCAACGGGGCAGGCAAGACGACCCTATTCAACTGTGCGATGGGCCTCTATCAGCCCAACACCGGCACCGTGACCTACCGCGGGCAGGACATCTCGCTCCTTCCGACTCACCGGCGGGTTGCTTTGCACATAGGCCGGACGTGGCAGAACATCGGCCTGGTTCGAGGGCTAACGGTTCTCGAGAATTTCCTAGTCGCTCAACACACCCGCATCAACTACGGCGCCATGAGCGCCATCTTCGGTTTTCCCCAGACCTTCTTCGAGGAACGCAAGTTGAAAGCCAACGCCATGGAGGTACTGGACTTCCTCGACCTCGCACACCTGGCACACAGCCGTTTGGACGGCCTCCCCTACGGGACTTTGAAGCTGCTGGAGATCGGCACGGTCCTCGCGACGGATCCGGACGTGATCCTGCTCGACGAGCCTTCTTCGGGTATGGGCCCCGACGAAGCTCATGATTTCGGTCAGAGGCTTCTTAAACTTCGTCAGACACTCAACCTGACCGTGCTGATGATCGAGCATCACGTGCCCCTGGTCACCGAAGTCTGCGACTACGTCTACTGCCTCAACTTCGGAAAGGTCCTCACCGAAGGCAAGCCCGCAGAAGTGAAATCGCACCCAGAAGTTGTTGCTGCGTATCTAGGCGGAGAGATCGCCGGGGAGGTCACGCACGAGGACCAGGAGGACGCAGATGTCACTTCTTGAGGTGAGGGAGCTGACGGCCGGCTACGGCTCGCTGCCCGTGCTGGGGGGGATCTCGTTCAGTGTGGAAGAAGGGGAAACCGCCGTGCTGCTCGGCTTGAACGGCGCTGGAAAGACCACCACCGTCCTCTGCTTGTCCGGGATGCTGAAACCGTGGGGCGGGAGCATCATCTTCGACGGCAAGGAGACCGCCGGGGTGGATCCTCGCCAGCTGGTCGCCGATGGCATCGTGCTCGTTCCGGAAGGGCGGCACGTTTTCCCGCAGTTCACGGTTGCCCAGAACCTGAGGATGGGATCGTGGCCTTACCGGCGCGATAAGGAACGAACGAAAGCCATAGTGGATCAGGCCGTTGAATATTTTCCTCGCCTGCGCGAACGATGGAGCCAGGTGGCCGGCACGTTATCCGGCGGAGAGCAGCAGATGCTTGCCATCGCCCGTGGTCTGATGGCGCGCCCCAAACTGCTGCTCATCGACGAGTCCTCACTCGGGCTGTCGCCGAAGCTGACCCAGACGGTCTTCTCGGTCGTCAACCGCATCAACCAAGACGGCACCACCGTTCTGATGGTCGAACAGAACGCCGGCGTCCTCAACATCGCGGACCGTGCATTGGTCATGGAGAAGGGCACCATCGTCCAGGAGAGCTCCGGTGACGACCTCCTCGACGACGCAGGCCTGCGTGAGGCCTACCTCGGCGCTCCCGCGTAACCTCAACGTTTCGGCGCGTCGAGACTCAGCGCGGCCCATGCGGTTTCGGTCGAGAGGTCCAGGTCGAGCCGGATCGTCCCGTCCAGATCATCGGCAGCGTCGATAGCTTCAGCCACTAGGGCGGCGTCGAAGGTTTCTCTCCGGAACAAGCCCCCGGACGGGATCCTCAGGATGACGTACTCAGGGGAACCCGAGACGACCGTGTCGATGCCGTCGTCACGAGGGACGGCCACGTAGATGATGCGCCCGACACCCGCCAGGGAGGCGCCTTGGAGCACGTAGATGATGGCTTCCGGGGGCAAAGAGCCCAGCACCAGGGTGCGCACGTTCTGGCAGGCGCGCTCGATGAGATCCGGGTCATCCACTTCTTTTCCGCGCGCTACGTGAACTCCCGTCTCTCGGAGCGCGGTCGCGGACTTCTCCTCGGTAACGATTGCCCGTACCTCGTCCTGCTGAGCGAGTAGCCGGCGCGCCGTAACGAGGGCCAGCTCGTCGTCGAGCCCAACCAGCAGTACGCTCATGCTAGAACGCTTAGCGCGTTTCGATGGAGCGAGAAAGAGGTTTTCGTCGCGGTGGGCAGAGGCTCTCCATCTACATGTCGGTGGAAAGACTTAGAGGAAGTGATCGTGAACTCCCCTGCTTCGTGAACGGTGAAGGCGTCGGGATGACCGGACATGTCGCCGCTTACGGCCGAACCCCACGCGTACCACGGCAGCGCCTCGAGACGCATCCTGCGCAGAGCGAACAGATCCAGTCCACCTTCGAGCTCGACCTCGGGCGTCAGGCGGATGGGGCGGCCGAAGAGATAGGCATAGGGCCCCGCGTTGCAGGCGATCGCCATCGAGACCGGAACGCTACCGAAGGCTCCGTCGATCGTCATCGTCGGGCTGCGATGGCGGTATGACCCTGCCAGGACCCGAAGCGCGCTCCAATAGAAGAAGGGCTCCCCCAGCCTCCGCTTGCCTTCGAGGTGGCTCTCGACCAGCTCGGCAGCCTCGGCATCGAAGCCGCACCCCGCCGAGAAGGTGAAGAAGCGGTCATCCATCTTGCCGAGGTTCACGCGCCGGGATGGCCGGCGTCGGATGCTCACCAGATGCTCCACCGCCGCCCTCGCGTTGCCGGGTATCCCCAATGCCCTGGCGAAGACGTTCATGGTTCCGCCCGGGATGATGCCCAGCGGAACATCGGTGCCGGCAAGAGCATTGACCACCTCATTGACGTGCCCGTCGCCTCCATAGGCGACCACGAGCTCCGCCCCTGCGTCGCATGCCTGCTCTGCGATCGCCGTGCCGGTGTCTCTGCCTGCGGTCCAGACGACCTCGGGATCGAACCGATCGGCAAGGTCCGCAATGACTTCCTGGCGGGCCGATTCCGACGAGCGCCCCGCATAGCGATTGGCGATCACCACGATCGATCTCTTCTTCGGAGTCGCCATCACCGCCACAAGCTATCGTCCCGAGAGCGCGCTCCGACACCTCCCCTGCTAGCCTCGTTCCGCCGGCCGAAGACACTCAGAAAGCGGGTTATTGAAGTGGATACCATCGATGCCCTGATGCACGGAGCTCCCGGCGTCACGGCCGTCTTCCTCGTCGAAGGCCGAGCTACTGCACTGGTCGAGGCCGGGCCTCGCACCTCGATCGACGCGGTCATGGAAGGTCTCGCTACTCGAGGAGTCGACCGGCTCGACTGGATCGTTGTCACCCACATCCACCTAGACCACGCCGGGGGTGCCGGAGCCTTGGCGCGACGCTTCCCCGAAGCGAAGGTCGCGGTCCATCGCGTAGGCGCCCCGCATCTCGTAGACCCGTCCAAATTGTGGTCCAGCGCTGCTCGTATCTATGGCGACAAGATGGAATCCCTCTGGGGCAGCATGGACCCGATCCCGCAAGAGCGCGTCCACATCTTGGACGACGGAGACACTATCGACCTCGGCGGGCGAACCCTCACGGCCGTGGAGACGCCCGGCCACGCTCGGCATCATCACTCTCTGCTGGACGACGTTACCGGCACCATGTTCACCGGTGATGCTCTGGGTGTGCGGTTGCCCGACATCGCCGTCACGCGTCCCGCGACTCCCCCGCCGGAGTTCAATCTCGAGGAAGCGCTTGCATCGATCCAGAAGATCAGGGAACGGCGGCCTCAACGATTGGCGCTCACTCATTTCGGTGTTCAGGATGTTCCCGTCGACGAGATGTGCGACTCCGCGGCCGAGGCACTGCGTCGATGGGCGGAGTACGTCGAGCAGGCCCGGGCGCGAACGAAGGATCTGGATAGCGCCACGGAGCTGGTGCGTGCGTCGGTCGAGGAAGACCTTCCGACCCTGCCTCCGGACGGCGTGGATCGCCTGGAACGCACCACTTCGTACTGGATGAACACGTGGGGCTACATGCGTTACTTCGACAAGAAGGAACAGGCGTAGCCGCTTAGGAGAGTTTCCGGAGGCGATCCTCGGCGTCGGTCAGATCGGGCTGCGCCCCTAGGACGGCCTCGAACCAGGTCCGCGCTTGAGTGAAGCGGCCCTTACGCTCGAGCAGGTCACCCATCACGTACCACGCCCGGATGTGATGTTCCTCGGCGGCCGGCGGTTCGAGATCCAATCGTTCGAGTCGGGCGACCCCTTCGTCGATCCTCCCCATGTCGGCGAGGGCGCTGGCCGCCACGATCTCACCCTCATAGAAGACCTCGTCGCCCACCGAAGCCTTGTCGATCGCGTCGCAGAACTCGAGCGCTTTGTCCGGCTTCCCGGTGGCGCGGTAGCAGTCCGCGATAACTGGGTTCTGCTCGGTCGATCCCGCTATGCGACGGAACGTGGTCAGCTCTCTAGCCGCTTCTTTCCAGCGGCCCGCGGCGTAGTAGGCGAGTCCCAGGAACTCCCGGATCGTTGAGGACCGCAGCGCCATGTGCTTCGATTGCTCCCCGAGCTCGATCGCTTCTTCGAGTTTTCCGTCCGAGAGAGCGGTGGCCGCATCGGCGAAAACCTTGACCAGGATCTCGGCCTTGCCGGGGCGCGACGACGCGGACAACTCCCGCACGATGTCATCCGAGAGGTGGACATTGGGTTCGCCGGGTTCCTTCGCCCCACTCTTCTCTCGCCGGGACGATTGACCGCGCCCGGTGCCACGTGCGCCCCCACCTGCTCGCCTAGCGGCGCCAGGATCGTGTCGCCCTTTACCGGAATCGGCGCCCCCACCCCGGCGTGCACCGGACCCGCTCCGCTTCCCACCAGGGGCACCACGCGGGGCGCGCTTGGGCCTGCCGCTTTCTCTGTCGCTCATGTCCCCACGTTACCCGCCGTGTGCACGCCGACCGTCAGGACCCAGCTGCCTCGGAAGAGAGAGAGGGCGCATGGAAAAAGGGGCTCCTCAGGCGAATTTGTGCCCTGAGAACCGGGTTTCCGACCCTTTCGGCGCGTATCGTCGACGCGGTAGCAACGGATGAAAGGGGTGAAGCATGGACGCAACGACCGGGCCCGGGCGAGCCGGGACCGACAAGGCAGGCCTCGCCGTATTCATCGCGGGACTGGCGATCGCGATCGGAGCGCTGGGCAGTAACGCGGCCGAGTGGCTGTGGGTGGGGATCCTCCTGGGTTTCGCCCTGCTCGTGTATGGGCTCCCGGGCGTCCATGCCTACCAGGCGCCGGCCGACGGGGCCGCGGGTCGCTGGGGGGCCCTGCTGGTGCGCTTCGGCGGCGCGATCGTCGTCGCGCTCGGGCTCTTCTACCTCGCGTGGGAAGTGATCGGCGACCCGCCCGAGGAAGGCGGAGGGGTGATCGATGCCCTGTGGATGATCGGTTTCTTCGGATTCGCGATCGGCATCGTGCTGTTCGCGATCGGGACGATCAAGGCCAAGGTTCTGCCGACGGCGGCAGCCGCCCTGATGCTGGTGGCGATCGTGGCCGCGATCGGCATCGACATGGCCACCGGAGCGTTCTTCGAGGACGACGCCGGCACGACGACCGAGTGGGGTTTCCTAATCGGCGTCCCGCTGTTCGGGGCCGCGCTGGCGTGGATCGGCTACACGGTGTGGAAGGGCAACACCGCTACCACCACGACGGCCGCACCGCCACCGATCACGACGCCCCCACCGACGGCGTAGCTACTTCGTTAAAGGGAAAGGGGCCGCGGGTTGCCTCGCGGCCCCTTTATGACCTTGACGACCCGATGGTTCTGGGCCTGAGCGTTCTTCGTACGAGACTGGCAACCGTCACGCGCCCCTCCGAGGTCGAATGGACTCTTTGTCAAGCCCAAGAAACCCGGATGGGCACGCTGCTTTAGGGATTTCCGGATATCGAGATGCCGTTCTCAGACACGAATTCTCGGCAGGAGCCAAAAAAGGCGGCCCCGAAGGACCGCCTTTTCACTCTTTGAGCGCTGGATAGTGTGCCCGCGAGGTTTCACCTCGACTTAGAGATCAGTGGCTTCAACTAGGAGTCAAGCTCCTTAGAAAGGAGGTGATCCAGCCGCACCTTCCGGTACGGCTACCTTGTTACGACTTCACCCCAATCGCGGATCCCACCTTCGACGGCTCCTTCCCCGAGGGGTTAGGCCACCGGCTTCGGGTGTTACCCACTTTCGTGGTGTGACGGGCGGTGTGTACAAGGCCCGGGAACGTATTCACCGCAGCGTTGCTGATCTGCGATTACTAGCGACTCCGACTTCATGCAGTCGAGTTGCAGACTGCAATCCGAACCAGGCGCGCCTTTTTGGGATTCGCTCCCCCTCGCGGGTTCGCAGCCCTTTGTAGCGCGCAATGTAGCATGTGTGCAGCCCTAGGCATAAGGGCCATGCGGACTTGACGTCATCCCCACCTTCCTCCGAGTTGTCCCCGGCAGTCCTTTTAGAGTCCCCGGCATTACCCGCTGGCAACTAAAAGCAGGGGTTGCGCTCGTTGCGGCACTTAAGCCAACACCTCACGGCACGAGCTGACGACAGCCATGCAGCACCTGTGCTAGCCCCCGAAGGACACGGGCTTTCACCCGCTTTAACTAGCATGTCAAACCTAGGTAAGGTTCTTCGCGTTGCATCGAATTAAGCCACATGCTCCGCCGCTTGTGCGGGCCCCCGTCAATTCCTTTGAGTTTTAGTCTTGCGACCGTACTCCCCAGGCGGAGTGCTTAATGCGTTAGCGTCGGCACGGAGAGGGTTGAAGACCTCCCCACACCTAGCACTCAACGTTTACGGCTGGGACTACCAGGGTATCTACACCTCTGTTACTTCGCTTGTAATGCTTCCCAAGCTACTGACCACGAGACGAGATCTCTCGACCATGGCGGATCGCCATTTCTGACGACCTCTCACTGTTACCAGTGAGGTCGGACTGTGTCATCACCCTTCCTCTGGTGAAGAAGGGGCCAGCGTGCAGTCTCTACGGGGTTCGGGTTCGCCGAGATCTCAGCTTGTAGCTGAAACCCCTTAGAAGATGAGGTGCAAGCACCTCTTCTAGACGGCCGATGCTCGAAGCTTTGATGTAGATGACTTCTCTACCTCTATTGCTTCTGATCGTCGTCGCCAGATCGAATCTCTCTTTCAACGCTTCGTTCAGCCGCACGACTTCCACAGAAGTGAAGTTGTGTGTCTGAAACGTCACGCCCGCATGATCCGCTGCGCCATCGTCCATGAACCAGACGGTGAGTGCTAGCGGATTAAGCAGGTCAACAATGTCCATAGGAACGACTTTCATCCTGCTCTGGTAGAAGCGAGGATGCCATTCGCTAAGCCATGGACTTGTTCTCGTTGCGAACTGGAAGCATGGGTACAACCCACCTTGAGATTCTGATTGAATCCATGCAAGGGCATCGAGACGAAGTCTCTGAACACCTTGTATTTGAATTCGACCAACTCTCGATGAGCTGCCTTGTGCTTCACATGTAGCCGGTGATATCTGCCGTGCTTAGCAAGACACCCATCACCGAGCAATGTTCCAACGAGGACCGATCGTTGTTCGAAAGTGAGTCCGTTCACGAACTCGAACTTCCCTCGGCGTTATCCATCACCTCTCAACTTACCGAGAAGGTGTGACAGGACTTTCACCGATACAGCTGGTTTTGTCATGGGGATTACTCCCCAAGAGGACTAGATGTGCTAATCCTGTTTGCTCCCCCAGCTTTCGCTCCTCAGCGTCAGGTAAGGCCCAGAAAGCCGCCTTCGCCACCGGTGTTCCTCCTGATATCTGCGCATTTCACCGCTACACCAGGAATTCCACTTTCCCCTACCTACCTCTAGCCGATCCGTATCGAATGGCCTCTCAGGGTTGAGCCCTGAGCTTTCACATCCGACGTGATCGGCCGCCTACGAGCTCTTTACGCCCAATAAATCCGGATAACGCTTGCCCCCTACGTATTACCGCGGCTGCTGGCACGTAGTTAGCCGGGGCTTCTTCTGCAGGTACCGTCACCCGAAGGCTTCGTCCCTGCTGAAAGAGGTTTACAACCCGAAGGCATTCATCCCTCACGCGGCGTCGCTGCGTCAGGCTTTCGCCCATTGCGCAAGATTCCCTACTGCTGCCTCCCGTAGGAGTCTGGGCCGTGTCTCAGTCCCAGTGTGGCTG
>JBPCNH010000037.1:0-22063 GCA_051001455.1 Actinomycetota bacterium | reverse complement strand
CCTTAACTTGCGCACCACCTGATCGGGTGTGTGCTTTCGTCTCTTCACCGCCATGATCCTCCTTCCGCCCTGTTAGGGGCTTCAAGACTCTCATTAGCGGTGGACCGATTTCAGGGGGTCAGGCCAGGTGGTTCAAACTCTTGCAAATGGTCGGCCCATCCGTCATCGGTATCTACTTCCTGGTTATGGGAATCGACTCGTTAGGTCACCGTTCGTGACTCGTTCGTGCCCCAAGTGTCACTCCTTAATTCTCGCGGAAGCCTCATCCTGTCAATACTGCGGCCACCAACTGCAAGCCGATGCGCCTAAGAGCGAGAAACCGCCTCCAGCTGCAGTCCCCGCACCCGATCCCGAGACCAAGACGTGCCCAGCGTGCGCGGAGGAAATCAAATTCGCTGCTCGCGTTTGTCGCTACTGTGGTTACAACTTTGATTCGACGGTTCGAACTGCACCACCGCCGCAAGGAAACCAGGCCCCCCCCACGCAGCCCCTGAAAAACACCTTGAAGTCGACTGATGCAGCGTGGGTGAAAAACGCGAACATGGCCATCGCCGGAATCGTTCTGCTTGTTCTCGTAATAGTCGTAATTGTCGCCACCAGAGCCTCCGCGCCGGAGCAACCGAAGCAACTCAGCGAAGGATGTCTCATTTGGCAGGAGGACGTTCTGTATTACTGGGAAGTACGCGAACCCGGCGGCAACGTCTCGTTCGATGACGTTGTCCGAATCAAGGAGGACACGCGTCCCCCGGGATGTCCTGAGCCCTCTCCCTAATGCAACCATGAAGATGAACGGCGGCCATCAGCGGGAGGGGGTCAAGGGTGGCGCAGCCATCACGAAGTGACGCGAGTCCGGGAGCGCAGCGAGCACCTTCAGCGCCCTTGACGCCGGAGCGGCAGGAGCTAGACAAAGCCAGCCGTCGGCCGGGAGCTGTGGAAGATTGGCTACGTGGCGGTCACGTCCAGATGGCGAGTGGGAAGGGATAACGCGGCGGAGCCTTTCGTCAGCAGCTCTGCCGGCGATCCCGCTACTCCAATTCGAGTTCCCTCTGCCCAAAGCATCGCATTGAGGGCAAACACAAAGAAGCATCCCGATCATGATTTGGATCACAAAAGCTCCTGACCATCGGGTAATCGTCCAATCATTGCGGCGGCGATCGCCGCCAGCAAGGCACCCCTGACCTTGAGAGCCTGATGGCTCGAAACCTCGATCTTCCTCATGCGTCCTCTCCTTCCGTCGTGCCGGATCGGCATCCGGTCTGCTGGAGGACACGCTAGGGATAAGGGGTGCGGGCGGACATCTGGCGGTTGCCCTATATCCGTCGTTCGGACCGCCCTATTCTTGGACCACCTTGCGGCTCGCTGCTTGACATTGGAGCTTCATAATCCGTTGGTCGCCGGGGCAAACCCCAGACTGGTTCTTCGAACTTTGGGCTGGGGCCCGACTGCACAAGGGCCCCGCAGGCTCAATCTCCGAAAGATCTCCGAAGAATCTCCGAGTGTGGCGAGTTCGATTCTCCTTAGGCTCACAAGAGGCCTTGCTAATTCCCCTCACCCGGCCGATGATGCCGGAGCATGAGCAGACCGAGCCCCTCCGCCAACCCGTCCCTTCTCTATCGCGTGGGCCTCTTCTGCCACCGGCGGCGTGGGTGGATCGTCCTCGCCTGGATGGCGGCTTTCGTCCTCTTGCTTCCGCAGATCATGGCGCTCGGAGGCCGCATGTCGTCGGGCGGTTTCGAGGTGCCCGGCTCGCAGTCCGACGGGGTCACGAGGATCGTCGAGGAGGAGTTCACCGGACAGTTCCAGTTCTCCGACCTTCTGGTTCTCACGTCTGACGAGCTTCCTGCCGACCATGCCGAGTTCCAAGCCGTCTTCGAGGACGTTCGCACCGCCCTCCTGGACGCGCCGGGCGTAGGCGCGGTTTCCGACCCCTACGCCTCACCGCAGCAGTCG
Source organism: Actinomycetota bacterium (assembly GCA_051001455.1). GTDB lineage: Bacteria > Actinomycetota > CADDZG01 > CADDZG01 > WHSQ01 > JBPCNH01. The sequence goes on along the minus strand of JBPCNH010000037.1, from coordinate 20,113 downwards.
ATCTCGCCGGACGGGCGGACCATCTCGGCCCGGGTGGGACTTACCGACGACCAAGATCAAGCGCTGGACCATTCCGAGGAGCTCGAGGCCGCCGTCGCGGCTGCCGCCGAGGGCACTCGGGTAGAGGCCTACATCACCGGGGCTGCGCCCTTCTACCGGGCCTTCCAGGAGACCGCGCAGCACGATCTCGAGTCGGCGGAGCGTATCGGACTGCCGATCAGCCTCGTGATCCTGATCGTTGCCTTCGGCTCACTGGTCGCCGCCGGGATGCCGTTGATCATGGCGGGGCTCGGATTGGCCGTCGCCTTTGGGCTCATCTCGCTCCTTGCCGACGTGACCGTGGTGAGCGTCTTCACCCAGAACATCGCCTCGATGATCGGGCTCGGTGTGGGGATCGACTTCTCGCTATTCATCATCACGCGTTTCAGAGAGCGGCTGAAGGCCGGCAGCGCGATCGACGTCGCACTCGGAGAAAGCTTGGCAACGAGCGGCAAGGCGGTGTTCGTGTCGGGGGTGACTACCGTGGTCGCCCTGTCGGGCACGCTGTTGGTGAACATGACTGCGTTCCGCTCGATGGGGATGGGGGCGATGCTAGCCGTTGGGGTTGCCGTCGCTGCCGCGCTCACGCTCCTACCGGCACTTCTCGCCATGATCGGCGTGCGCGTGAATGCGCTCAGGACGTGGCGCACTGAACGAGCAAGCAGTGGGATGTGGCACCGGTGGGCGACGTTCGTCATGCGGCGGCCGTGGCCGGCGATGATCATCGGGGTGCTGATCATCGCGGTGCTGACGGCCCCTGCCCTCGAGCTCCGCATGGCATCTTCCGGCTTCAACATCCTTCCCGAGGATTCGCAGCCGCGGGTCGCAGCCGAGGTCGCAGCCGAGGCGTTTGGCGAGGGCCAGGTGGCACCTGCCCAGATACTGATCCGTCATGACGAGCCTGTGACCGAAGGTGGCTTCGCCGATGTCTATGAGGTCGCACGGGTCCTCGCCGCCGATCCCGAGGTCATCCGGGTGGATTCGATCGCAACGCTTGTGCCGGATGCGACGATCGAGACGGCTCAGGGAGCCGCCTCCATGGCCGAGTCCGCTCCCTTCATCGAGTCGATCGTCGGCAGGGACGGCCGTACCACGATCCTGTCCGCCGTCACCCGTCACGGCGCGCAGGGGGTCTCGACAGGCGACTTCGTGGGGCGCATGCGCAAGCAGTTGCCGGAGACACTCGGCGAGCGTGGGACTGTTCTCGTCGGTGGCGATCCGGGCCTCGAGGTCGACATCACCAACGAGCTATCGAGCAAGCTTCCTTACGTCGTCGGCCTCGTCCTGGTGCTGTCGTTCTTCGTGCTGTTGCTGTTCCTCCGCAGTCTGCTGCTGCCGATCAAGGCGATCTTCCTCAACCTAGCCTCTGTGACTGCGGCGTACGGCGTCCTGGTCCTCGTTTTCCAGAAGGGTTACGGTGCCTCGCTGCTCGGCTTCGAGGCCGAAACCGGGGCCATCGATCCATTCATCCCTCTGTTCCTCTTCTGCATCCTGTTCGGGCTCTCGATGGATTACGAGGTCTTTCTCTTGTCTCGCATCAAGGAGGAGTACACGCGGAGCAGGGACAACACCTCCGCGGTCGGGTGGGGCCTCGAGCACACCGCCCGCATAATCACCTCGGCGGCTCTCATCATGATCACGGTCTTCGGCGCCTTCGCGTTCACGACACTGATCCCGATCAAAGCGATGGGCTTCGGGCTCGCGGTGGCGGTGTTCGTCGACGCGAGCCTCATCCGGGTAGTGCTGGTACCGGCAACGATGCGGCTCATGGGCGACTGGAACTGGTGGCTGCCTGAGTGGATGGACCGCATCCTGCCGACCGTTTCGATCGAGGAGTCTCTCGAGCAGCCGGGGGAGATAGCCCCCGTCTCGTAGCGAACTCGTTCTCCGCAAACCGTTCTCAAGTCGCGCTTGGAGGACCCGACCCGTTCCTCAACTTCCCCTCCGCGCAGCGCAGGTTCGGATCGAGGTTCCCACCGGCCCCCGAGGATCGCGTGCCGGTCCCCCGGACGGGACCGGATCTCACACCTCGGATAGCCAGGCACCGGGATCCGGCCGTCACCAGAGCCCGGGACTGGTTCACAGACAGCGTGGCGGCCTCGACCGCTCCAGCGAGCGGCGGTTTCTCTCAGTCGGCGCGGCTGATCGCCCGACCCTGTAAGAGCACCAGCACCCCGCACACCGCTACCGCCGTACCGACAACGGCATCGGCCCAGATGCCGAGATGCATCTTCAGCGAGAACTCCTCGAGCGCGCCGTGCAGGTAATGCCCCGGACTCGTGAGGCCTGCGAGCGAATAGGCCAGCAGGTAGAGACCGGCAGCAAGAGTCTGCCCCGCCCGGTAGAGGAGATAGCCGGCGATCCCCAGCAGCGTGAAGAACACCCACGACAGCAGCACGGTCCCGCCGGTGATCCACTCCGGCTGCGGATACTCGGCCACATTCAGATAGTTGTCGAAGTAATGAACGCAGTAACCGCGACCGACACGACAACCGCCGTCCCAATCATACGGCTCGACATGCGCTGAGCCTATGCCGTTGCCGATCCCCCCGGCCGTGATCACTCCGCCCGTCCTAGTTGAGCCCTGACCCTTCGGCGGACTGAAACTCAGGATGGCGACGCCCCGGTCGTAGTCGATGGCGTGGACATCGTGGCGCGAGCTCTCACCGGAGTCCCCGTCAGCGGGCGACCGGAATGGTGTAGGTGAAGGTCGTTCCCTGGCCGGACCCGTCGATCCAGATGCTCCCCTGTTGGCCTTCGACGAGCCGCCTGGTGATGAATAGCCCGAGACCCGTTCCTCTGATGCGATGGGCCTGCTTGAGCCGGGAGAATCGCTCGAAGACCGTGGCGCGATCCTTCTCGGGTATCCCAGGTCCCTGGTCGGCTACCGAGACGGCGAGGAAATCAGAATCTCGCTTGGCGCTGGCTCGGATGACAGACCCAGACGGCGAGAACTTGACCGCGTTGGAGATGAGGTTGTTCAAGATCTGGAGCTGACGTCGCTCGTCCCCCAGCGCAGAGGGAAGGGACTTTGGGATGTCCACCTCTAGCTGATGCTCGGGTGCCGACGCTCGGCAATCGTCCACCACTCGCTCGACGAGGGCGCCGAGATCGAACGGCTCCAGCACATATTCGAGCTCGTTCCCCTCGAGCTGAGCGACGATCAGCAGATCGTCGATCAGGCGCGAGAGGTGTGAGGCGTTCGATTGGATGCGTTCCAGCATGTCGGCGGTCTCAGCTTCGTCCCACGATTCAGGAAGGGATCCCAGTAAGCCCGCTAAGCCCATGACGGCCGTGGTCGGACCCCGCAGATCGTGCACCATCATCTGGACGAAGTCCGAGCGCACCTCTTCCTGTGCCCGCAATTGATCGAGCGCGGTCTGCAAACGCAGCTGGTTCGCGCGCAGCTCCTCTTCGAGCTGGCGACGGCGGGTGATGTCACGGATGATAGCGAGCGCAAACCGTCCCCCTACCGATGAGGTCTCCACCGGGGTCAAGGTGAGCGCGATCTCGATCTCGCGCCCATCCTTGCAGACGCCAGGCAGGTCTGCCGCAACGCGTGAACCGATCAGCGATCCTTCACCACTCTGGGCGTAGTGGCCGAGTCCCGTGCGATGCACACCCCTCAACCGCTCCGGTATCAGTGTGTGGATAGGCTTGCCGACGATCTCAAAAGCCGCGTAGCCGAAGATCTCCTCGGCGGCCCGGCTCCAGAGGACGATGCGCTCGCTCTCCGCGTCCCCGACGATCACCGCGTCTGCGATCGAATCGAAGAGGACCCCTATGCCGAAATCATCAGGCGACAGCCGGGTTAATAGCTCCCCCCGCTCGTCAACTACCCCATCCGTGATCTCCATCCCTGGAACTCTTACCACGGATGCTTCCCGGTGCCGGGATGGTAGCCATGACGCTGGAGGCTGGCGAGACCACCCTCTAGAGATGTGCTTACGCAAGAGGGTCTCCTTCTTGGGCGATTTATCCCACGTAGTGCTGGCGCCGTGCTTCCGACGGCCTGCAGGCGATCCCAGAATCCGGCGCACATCCCCAGACACCAAGATCCTGGTGCTGTCCGGTTTCTCAGAGGCCGTTATGGGGCAATCTGTAATCGACATCGGGGCCGACGCGTACCTAGAAAAAGGAGGCGGCCTCGAGGAGGTAGCGCCGGTCCTCCGCACCCTCTGCCCTAACAGCGCGGGCTAACCGCCCGCTAGCCCTTCGGCGGACTGAAGCGCAGGATGTCGAGGCCCCGGTTGTAGTCGACGGTGTAGACGATCTCGTTAGTGATCCAGTAGGCGGCGCTCGCCTGGCCCGCGTAGGCCATGAAGTAGCCCGCCTCCTTGATCTCGCCGGTCTTGGTCACCTCGAAGAACCGGGTGCCGTGGTCGTAGAACCCAGCCGCCACAAAACCTCCGTTCTTGAACTTCGGGTGCTCCTCGATCCAGTGCGCGGTGCAGTTGCGCTGCGCCACCGGGTTGCCGTCGATGATGGTCCCGTTCACCGGGCGATGCTCATCGATGAAGCGGAAGCCCTTGGTCTTCCAGCCACGCGTGTCCCACGTCTGGAACGAGCCCGAGCGGTCACTGCAACGTCCATTCATGGTGGTCTCGGATGCCGCGAGCAGGAAGCGGTCCCCCATCTTGCGAGGCCAGCGGATCCCGTGCTGGTACTGGTTGGCGCGCTCCGCCGCGCTGATGACCTTCGGATTCGCCGGGTCCTTGCGGGCATCAAGCAGCATCATCGGATCGGTAGCGGTCATGACGAGTCCCGGGGCAACCTCCTCGACGTCGTGTCCCGAGCTTCCGCCGGGAGTCCCCTCGCCCCACTTCTTTTCCATCAGCTTCGGCTTGGCCGGATCGCGGAGATCGATGATGTTGCCGCCCGAGCCGTAGGCCCACTTGCAGTTCAGCACGCACGAGACGGTGTGCTGCGCCGCGCCGGGGAGCTTCGAGATGATCTGCGGGTTGGTCTTGTCCTCGACGTCGATGATGTAGACGGCATTAGCTGGCGAGGCGGTCTGCGGGTTGCCGTCGTTCTGGCCGCTCAGCGTGTTCGGAACGACGAGGATCTTGCCGTTGCCGTCGATGTCCTCACGGGAGAATTGCCATTCCTGGGGCATCAGGACCTGCCCGATCATCTCGGGGTTCTCCGGATCGGATACGTCCCAGACCATGACCTTGTTCTGGTCGTTCATGTAGAAGTACTTGCCGATCAGCCGCCCCCCAACGCCGTTCTGGGCGAGAGGGATGTGCTTCACGTGCTCGATGTTGTCGGTGGCAAGCCCGCCGGCGGTGGGCCCACCCGAGGCCTGCCCGGTAAGCACCGAAGCAGCCAGCACGAGGGCGGCGAGGACAGAGATGTGCTTGTGCAAGGGAGTCTCCTTTGGGCGATTTATCCCCATAGTTTCGCCGCGACCAAGGATGAGTCCTGCCGAGCGGGCCGGTCTGCTCCTACGCCCGTTCTCAGAGCACCTTGTCTTGCTTTCGCGTCGCAGGCAAGGGCCATACTGGAAGGACGCTGAGAGAGGAGGTCCTCCGTGGACATCGGCAAAGTGGTCGAGGTGATCGAGGTCGAACCGATCGAGGATCCGGTGCGGAGACCTTCTCCACCTGAGCCTCGACGCGACGAGCCAGACCCGGTTCCCGCTCGAACTTGATAAAGGCTCCCGACGCCGCAGGGACCATCGAAGGCTGGAGGATCTGGAGGGTCGATCCCCGCATTCCCGGATCGCCGCTGCGCTCTCTCAACCACACCGCATGGATCCCGGGCGAAGCTTTCGTAGCGACATGCAGTCACATGAGAACGCCCTACGGGCCTCGACCGCGCCAGGGCCCGCCTGAACATCGCGCCCCTGACCCTCGCTGTGGCTGCGGCGTCTACGCCACCAAGTCTCGACAAGAAGCTGAGCGCATCGCGGGGCAATCAGAAACGGACCATTCGTCCCTATTTCAAAGCCAACTGACTCCTTGGATTGGTCTACGCCCGAACCAATTTCGCCACCGAGCGACCTCGTTCGCTCCGAGGCAAACCTTATGGACGACGTGGGCGCCGACGCGGACCTAGAGAAAGGCAGGGGCCTGGAAGAGGTGGCGCCGGTCCTCCGCACCCTCTGCCCCAACAGCGCCGCCTAGGATTTCTATGGTTCTGCAGGTGGCGTTCGCCACAACCGAGTCACGGAATCCACTTTGAAATGGAGCCATGGATCTGCCATGGCGCGCACGAGTGGATCTGGTGGACGCCATTGAGCTAATGGTCCATGTCCTCAGTGAGCAAGGTAGGCCTGTGCTCCTGGTCTCTACCGTCGATCACAACGGGTTCGTGGGACCCGGCGATTGCTTTTCCCTTGCCGAAGGCTTCCCGTCGGCTGAGGTGCTCTTCGAGCTCGCTCGTCGAACAGATACGTTTGGGATCTTGTGCGGATCCCGAGCTACAGGCTCAGTCCTAGAACCAAGCGCAGAAGACGACCGGCTCTACCGACATCTATTGGAAGGTAGCGCCGACACAGGTTTCCCGCTGATTGACCACGTCTTGATCGGAAACCGAATGTTCCGCTTCATGCGGGAGACCGACGGCCTCGAGCCGCTCCTCGGGCTCTAGCCAGCCGCTCGGAACGACTCGTACCTCTCCTCTAAGAACTCCTGCTTGGGCTTAAGAATGTCCTGCCGAGGGACGTTCAGGGACTTTCCATGGAAACCCTGAAGTCCATGCAACAACATCGGTCCATCGATCTCCTCCAGGACTTTCAGGGAGACTTCGATAACCAGGTCGGGCCGCACGCCAATGATGTTGCTATCGAAGGCCGCATGGTGGAGCTTGCAGAGCGCAAGGCCATTCGGAACCACCGGCTCACCCTTCGGGTGTCCGTCCGGCAGGATGTGGGCTGCATCGAGGAGCTGATGATGCCGGAGTCGGCACACTGAGCAAGCCTCTCGGTAGGCGTGGATAACTCGTTCTCTGAAGCCGGCCTGGTGAAGCCGTTGACGAGTCAGTCTCGTGACGTATTCACGGCGCGTCTCAGTAACGACCGCAGGTTCCTGCGACTTGATCAAAGCGTGAGCCTCATCGACCGCCACCGTGAAAGACAGACTCTTCGGGTCGTCCCCGACGATGAACACCGGCCACACCGGCATGTAATAACCAGGGATCACACCGAAGAGATAGATAAGCGGCGTCTGGGTCTGCATCGCTCGACGCAAGCCAGCATTCTCCCGGTGGTGGGGATCGGTCCCCCGGTACTTGTAGCTGATGAGGCCGCCCTCGGCGATCTCGTCTTGGTAAGGAGGTTCCTTTCCAGGAACGAGCGGGACCGTCGTAATCGTTAGCGGCATGTCTTGCATCACAGCGGGCTTGAAGATCCCCTGGGGTCCCATCAGCGGCACCCGGGCGCCCTCAAATGTGAATCCGTCCTGAAGGATCTTCCGAGGAAGGACGTCCCCATGCAGGTCGACCTGATGCTCGAGGAAATTGAAAGCCGCTAACCGGAACCTGTCATCAGAGCCCGTCATTCTCTAGTTCTACACGGTGGATCGAGCAAAGACCAGAATCGATAAGAGGCCGCGGTCAGCTGCACATTGTGTTTACCGGGTGGCTCCCGCGTGCCCGGCGCATCAGGACGCAAGGCCAATCTTGCGCAGCCAACTGGGCCAACAGAAACGCTTCTTAACGACGGTCATGCCCCGTCCATCTCACCACTTCAAAGCTGGCTCACAAGACTTGCTCTGCACCCGGAAATGGACGCGTCCGAACGGTTTTCAAGACCGTCCCATCCTTGCACGGACGCCCGACATCATTCCGAAGTCCACCCCAGGGGTCGAATCTCATTGTCAATGAGAGGGGCTCCTACCATTCAAGAATCGTCAATACCTCGCTCGCGATGTAAAGACGCCGGCGCCCCGAACTGTCCACCCTCCTAAGTACGCCCAGCGCGGCGAGGCGTTCAAGGGAGTTGAGAGCTGCTTGATACGTAATCCCCAGCCGGTCCGCAACGCGAGCAGGAACCTGCACCGGGGAACCAATCAGTTCGTCAGCCAACTGAACTGCGGCACCACGGACTCGATTCTCGTGCAAGAGCGCCATCATCTCTTCTCGATAGGTCAGTAGAGCGTCCACCTTCGCTAAGCCTTGCTCGGATTGAGATCGAACGGCTTCGGAAAAAAATCCGACCCACACGTTCCAATCGCCCGTCGAACTAACTCTGCGCAATAGCTCTTGGTATTCATCCCTATGGTCTTCCAAGAAAGTCGAAATCTCGAGAATGGGTTCCGACAGCTTTTCTTCCTCCAGGAGCTGCAAGACGATAAGAAGACGCCCGAGCCGACCATTGCCGTCGAAGAAGGGGTGAATAGTTTCAAACTGGTAATGCCCTACAGCGCTTCGAACCAGCACCGGCAGATCCGTTTCACGCACCCACCTGACCCAGTCGTCCATGGCGTCTTGAACCGGGTCGCCTGGGGGAGGTGGGACAAAGAAAGAATTGACTATTCCAGCGCGACGAGGCCCTATGAAGTTCTGCCTCTTTCGGAAGTCACCCTTTTCGTCATCTGGGCAGCGCGGATCCCCGTCCATCAACCGAGCGTGAAGCGTCTTGATCAAGCTTTGAGAAATCGGTCTCTCACGGATCAACTCGAATCCGAGCTCTGCGGTCCTAACGAAGCGCAATACCTCGTCAACATCTCGCGATTTCGGCTCATCCCCTAATAGCTCGGACTCGAAAACCTGTGGCAGGGTCGTGTATGTACCTTCCAAGGCCGACGTACTCACGGCCTCTCGTCGAATCGCGGAACGGGTCACCAAGCGAGGGTTTGGAAGCCGTTTCCCGGCGCTATCGAGGCGGCCAAGGGCATGCATTGCCTCTGCGAGGGCCGCCCAAGTCGTGGCATCAAGATCGATTTGGAAGGGCAGCGGATGCGGTCGAAAAGCGAAATGATCGAAATGCTTGCCCTCGTGGCTCCCTGAAATAGGGACCAGGTCGCCTAAAGGCGAATTCTCGAATCGCTCAAGGTCCATAGATTCAAGTTTACTCCGCTAAAACTTGAATTTCCAACAGTGATTTCAAATTTACTAGAGACTAGCCGCAGCAATTCAATTGTCGACCCGAGGTACTTGACCTTGGAGTCGCCGAGCGATCGTGCGCCCTCGATTCAAGTAAGAGCGCTTCAACTTGAGATTAGCCCTCTAAATTCATTCTCGCTCACGCCAGCCCCGCACCGACTCTCAGTGTCAATGAGATAGCCGTACAACGGCAATGGGAGGCGAGCGAAGGCCTCAGCGGGTCGCAGCTAACTGACGGACGGTCTTCTTGGGACGGGTGCGCGCCAGATCAAAATTGGCCTGCAGATTCAGCCAGAGCTCAGGGGTGGTTCCTAGCGCGCTCGCCAGCAGCCAAGCGGTTTCAGGAGTGACCCCACGCTTAGCCCGCACGAGCTCGTTTACGCGCTGGACCGGGATAGCTAGGTGATCCGCCAGCGCGACCTGCGTGATCCCGAGCGGCTTAAGGAATTCCTCGAGAAGTATCTCCCCAGGATGGGTGGGGATTCGATTCTTCGGCAGCATCTCTACTCCTTAGTGATAGTCATAGATCTCGACATCATGGGCATCTCCGCTCTCCCACCGGAAGACGATCCTCCATTGATCGTTAATCCGAATGCTGTGCTTCCCTCTCGATTCTCCCTTTAGAGCTTCAAGCCGATTGCCGGGTGGAACCCTCAAGTCGTCCAGATCGTGAGCGGCATTGACAAGGTCGAGCGTTCTCTCAGCCCCGGCCCTAACGTCGGGAGGTATTCGGCGGATCGCCTTTCCACTTTCACCATGGAACAGGGCCTCGGTTGCCTTGTCGGCGAATGACCTGATCAGTCGAAATTCCTGCCCACTCGAAGATTATACCTGCTTGCACGGATAGCATGCAATCCACCAGAGCAAGAACCCTGTCGCTAGCTCGTCCCTATAGGTATCTCATTCCCAATGCGGGGGACGTGACCTCACCTACCTCTACTCATAGGTCTAGTCTCCCGCGATGCTGGCACCGGCGTTCATTCAGTTTCCGTCTCGGGAGACCGGGAGTACTCGCGCCATCGCGCTAGATCCTCGTCGTAGTTCGGATTGGTGCGGCGCGCGTCGGCGATCACCATTTCAACCGCTCGCTCCCATCGACCTCGGTCGTCGTAGCGCTTAAGGGTCACCAGCTGCGAGAGAAGCGGGTCACCTTCGGGCAGGAAGTCGGCCAGCGTTCCTTCGTCATTGATGAGCCAGAACGAACCTTCACCCTTAGCGGAATGGATGGAGAACCCCTCGCCCACCCTGAGGACACTGACTTCGGGGAACCGCTGCTCCCAGTGGTAGCCGAAATGGTGCCGCTCGACGCCATCCGGCACCGATCTGGCTGAGATCTCTGGTTCCATCCCGGCAGGATAGCCACTAGACATACTGCGAACTCGCTTAGTCGTTCCCCCTACCGTCGACATCAGAGATGGACTTCGCCTGCTCTACAAATCTCTGCCACAGGTCCCACGTGGCGGAATCGGCGGAGGGCGGGTCACCCTTCATCCGAAACACTCTCGCTTTCGCACGGAAGACATCCGTTGAGCGGTCTCGCCAGCGGTCCAGGAAAGGCGTTCCTTCACTCCGCTCCGCACCTGACTTCAAGTCCGCGCTGATGGTCAGGGCAGTTCGCGTCGCCGTTTTCAAGGCCTTGCCGTGTCCTTTGGGTACTCGACCTCTGTTTCCGTCAAGAAGGCGGAGATGCGATTCCATCGCGCCGTCGATCGCCTCGTCCGCGAGATATTGGCCGCCCTCATCCACCAGTGTTAGAAGCCTCGCCTCAAGAACGAGGCTTGAGTAGTCAACCCTGTTGCAATGGACATGCATGAGTCGCATGTTCCCGGGCAGGAGGGTTCCGTCGACAGACTTCAGTTTGGGGTAATGGTCTTTCGACCTGTCCCAGTCACCCGCATCGTCTCCTTTTTCGTCTTTCTCCGTGAAGCAGGCGGCGCTTTCTTCGTAATAGCAGTCATCTCCCATGGCACATCTATCTGGAGCGTCGTTCATCAAGCGATTACCCTTCTCCAAATGGGCACCTCCTTATCGGTTGCCTGGTTCGAGGCAGCGCTGGTTCCGTCCAGTAATCACAGGCTACTTGCAGGAGCGGAGGTAGGGCTGGAGTGACCCCACTCGTAGTGAGATGAGCAGGAGGGTTTGTACCTGACAAGACTATCGTCGCTGCGACTCCCCCCTCTCGCTCCACATCACCGGTGCTACGCACGCTCAGTCCTGGTGGAAGTACGAGCCGCGTCGCTGTGCGGCGCTGCGACCGGGGCCCCTCGGCGGGGTGCGCTGCTCGCTGCGGGGGAAGAGCGCCATGTGGATCACGCCGCCCTCGTGGGTGAGGGCGTTGCCGACGATGTGATCGGACGCGAACGTCACGTCCATTCCGAGGCCGAGGCCCTCGTGCATCGTGGCCGGCGCCTCTGCCACGTAACGAAGGAACGTCGCGCCCTTCTCCCACCCGCCGTTCGCCGGGACGCCGAGCGCATCCATCGAATAGCCGGAGACGAGGCGACTCCACATCTTGGTGAGGGTATCGGGGCGGTCGAAGAGATCCATCGCCACCGGATGTCCCGAGACAAAAGCGATCACGCCGGTCTGCTCGGCCTGCGGTGCGGCGAACGTGGCGCGCATGGCGTCGAGCTCGCCGCGATGCTGCATGAAGGCGTCTTTCATGGCTCCGCTCGGCGAGTTAGCCACGTTCATCTCGCGATGCTTGGCCGCGACCTCCTGCCACACCTCACCCTGCGACGGACGGGCCCGCTTGCCCGCCATCACGCGCGTCCCCGCTTCGGCCTGCAGCTTGCGGAGACGCGCGTAGGAGTGATCGTCGGACGAGGAGAAGTCGCGCTGTCCGCCCTGGTAGTGCCAGCGCCCCTGCTCGACACACGACACCGGCAGCACGGTCTTGTGTCCCGCGGCTAACAGCACGGAGACGTTGAGGATCCGGTTCTGCTTGGCGCCCTCGAGATGCTCGCCGTCGACGATCAGCACCGGGTGCTCGCCCTTGTTGTCGGCGAGTAGCTGTGGAACGTCGCCGTCGCCCATCTCTTCGATCATGAGCAACCCTGCCCCCACCGCTTCTCCTGCCAGGAGATAGTCGGGCCCGGGGCGCGCTCCGAACAGCGGCACGAGCGTCAACGCTCCCGACGTGCTCGGCTCCCCGCGCTGCAGGTCAGCGATCAATCCCTTCACGTCTTCGATGTGGTTTCTCATCTGCTCCCCTTCCTCTGCGCTTCCTTGCGCTTCTTGCTCGCGATCACGTTGCTGAACAGCCGGCTCGAGGTCTGCGCCGCTTCGACGTCGCCGAGAGACAGACTCGAGATGTTTGCGCCATCGGGGACCGACATCCCCTTCTCCTCGTAATAGGAGGAGGCCGCCATCGAGTGGCGCTCGGTGCGGAGTTCGGTGCGCTGCAGGTAGTAGTGGGAGATCATGTGGAACACCTCGCCGGCGCCGTGCTCGAAGAGGATCGCGACCGGCTCTTCCCCGTAGCGTTGACCGAGGTCGCGGCTCTTGATGAGCACCTTCACGCGCTCGGGGTCATCGACCCGGATCGGATAGCTCGAGCCTTCGAGCCACCACTGCGGGTCATCCGCCCCGTCGATCACGCCTTTGAGGAACGGATTGTCGTGATCGGTGATCTCGATCCGCACCACGTCGTCCCGGGTGGGGTGCTCGTTGTAGGAGACAAGACCGGGGAAGGCTGGCTCGACGACGTGCTTCAGGGCCCAGTCGGTGGTGAAGAGGCTGCCGCCGGCGGCGACGAAATCCCGGATCTGGCCGACCGCTCCCCGCCCGACGTTGCCGGGGCAGTTGACGACCAGGAGCTGCTCGGGCCGGAGCGCCACCCCGGCAAGCTGGTGGTCCGAGATGACCGTGTGGGGCATCTCGAGGGCGCCCAGCACCTGCTCGACGTGGTCGTAGCAGCCCCGGACCACGACAATGTCAGACGCGGCGACCTGGTCGAGAGCCGCGGCATCCTCGGGCGCCTCACGGCGGATCCGCTCCTTGGCCATCCTGGCGCCTGCCCGGTAGGCCCTCTCTCTCCGCTCCTGTCCTTGCATCTAGCCTCATCTCCCCCTATGGTTAGAGCAGCACTATAGATGCTGAGCATCACTATAGTCAATACTCAGCATCACTATCTGTCCTTCATTCTGACGCTAGGGTGCGACACAAATGGAAAAGACTGAGAAAAGGGGCCTGGGGCGAGCCATCCGGGTCATCCGCACCGAACTGGGCCTCAGCCGCCGGGCCCTCGAAGAGCGGACCCGGCTCTCCTATCCGTATCTGTCTGAGATCGAGGCGGGAAAGAAGACGCCGTCGCCGGTGGCGATGCTGGCGATCTCGAATGCCCTCGAGGTCCCCGAAGCCGAGCTACTGGAACGGGCGCGGGACATCGAACAGGGTCAGGGAGGCTGGAGTTCGGTCAAGCGCCGGCACTTCCACACTGAAGATGCGATGGAGGCCGCCTCTTTAGCGAAGCCCAGTCTTGATATGGCCCGATATTCGGCCCCGCCGGCGGAGGGTAGCGAGCCGGCGAGGGAGGAAACCATCGCGGAGCTACTGGCTCTGGTGAGCACACTTCCTCCCGAAGATCAACGTCGTCTCCTCGATCTAGCTCGGAGGCTGCAGCGCTAGATGGCTACTAATTAGACCCACTCTTGCTATTCAAAGAATAAGTCGGTCCCTGCGACAACAACGATGTCGCAACGGTGACCACGTATCCTCGGATTCGCTTGCGGCACTCAGGGAGAAAGGGCGCGGGCATGTTCGTTCAGATCATCCACGGCGAGGTCAAGGAACGGCAGGGCCTCGAAGCCGAACAACAGCGATGGCAACAGGAGTTGATGCCGGGCGCTGAAGGATTCCTTGGAATGACGGGCGGCGGGGACGATGATGCTGCCTTCGTCCAGGTGATGCTTGGACGCGTAAAGGATGTCGATACCTTCCGCGCGCTGAACGAGCGGATGGAAGAGGAGTTCCCGACACAGCGCCCGGACATACTCGGAGGACTGAACGTCACCTACGACGATGGCCATTTCACGGATGTCGTTTACTTCCGCTCACTCGAGGAGGCACGCCGGGCAGAGAAGGTGATGGAGCAGGACCCCCCGCCTGAGATGCAGGAGTGGGCGACACTACTCGAGGGCGATCTCACCTACTTCGATCTGGAAGAACCGTGGCTCGTATCACCGCGGTGAGGAGGTGCCGGCGCCTGGGAGCAGACGACCGAATTATTCGCTGTCCCCTAGGGCTCGATGTTCTGGTTGACGCGGAAGAGGTTGGCCGGGTCGTACTTGCGTTTCAGGGCCCGGAGACGCTCGAACTTGGCCGCTCCGAAGGAATCCTCGAGCCGCCCGGCTTCATCGGCATCCATGAAGTTCGAGTAAACGCCTCCATCTGAGAAGGGTTGCATCGCGTCCCACAGCGAGCGAGTCCAGGCGATGTGCCGTTCGGAGTCGTCTGGATCGGCCCAGCGAGAGTTGATGTTGATGACGAACGGCGCGCTGCGGTGCGAATAGGCGGTGTCGTCCTCGCCCACCCGCGCTATCGCTCCGCCGAGAAGGGGGAACTTGAAGTCCGAGAGCGGCGAGGTGATCGTCTGCAGGTACTCGATCAACGCGTCGATCGCAGCATCGGGTATGCCGGTCATGAACTCGGCCTTCCAGTAGTTCTGGAATCCCTCGAGCCAGCTTGCATCGAGCATCCTCTGCATCTCGAGATAGGGACGCGCGGTGATGAGGTCGGCGATGGGCTCGCCGAGGTCCTTGATCGGCTTCATGCCGCGCTCGCCGTCGGCCAAAGAGCCGCAGTGGACCGCGGCGAGGGCGACCACCGGAGTCCCCTGCACGTCCTCGGGTACGAAGGGTGCGGCCGGAGCGAGACGCAGCACGGCGCCGAGCCCCATCTCCGCGGGGGCGTCGGTGTCCTGCTCCCGGTAGAACTCGAGCACGTCGCGCGCACGGTCACCGGGGAAGAGGATCATCCCCGCCATGATCTCGGGACCGACGGGGTGCAACTGGAACTCGAACGAGGTCACGATTCCGAAGTTGCCTCCCCCACCGCGCAGTCCCCACATGAGCTCGGGCTCGTTGTCGTCGGAGGCTTCGACGATGTTGCCGTTGGCCGTCACCAGCTCGACCGAGATCAGATTGTCGCAACTGAGGCCATACTTGCGCTGGATCCACCCGACGCCCCCGCCGAGCGTGAATCCGCCGACACCGGTCGAAGAGATGAGCCCGCCGGTCGTCGCGAGGCCGAAGGATTGGGTGGCGGCATCGACGTCACCCCAGACGCATCCACCCTGGACCCGCGCCCGGCGCGCCGAAGCATCGACGTCGACCCTCTTCATCCCCGACAGGTCGATGACGAGCCCACCGTCGCAGGTGCCGTGGCCCGCAACGCTGTGCGCCCCTCCCCGCACGGCGAGGAGCAGGTCCTGCTCCCGCGCGAAGCGAACCGCTGCGGCAACATCGGCCGTGGTCCCCGGCCTGACGATCAGTGCAGGCCGCTTGTCTATCGAGGCGTTCCACACATGCCGGGCGGCTTCGTAGGCGGGACCCCCCGGGGTGATGACCTCTCCTGTGAAGGAATCCTCGAACTTCGAGATCGCCGCTTGTTCGATGGTGCCGCTCATTTCGTCCTCCATGGGTCGGTTGGGGCCGTTTCGCTCAGCTTGCTCTACACGGGCCGGCCGGTCGAGAACAGAAGATGGACTTGCTTTGCTCGGCCGCTGGTCCAAAGATCGGACCTATGGCGAGCTACGGTCAGTTCTGCCCCATAGCGAGGGCCTCGGAGGTGATCACCGAGCGGTGGCGGCTAGCCACAGCACCCGTCCGCGCAGTGATAGTCGTAGGGATCGCGGCCCTCCGGGAGCGGGGAGACCTGCCCGAGCCAATCAAGATCGATCAAGGCATGACGCGTTGCTCGCTCGTGAAGCACTTCGGACATGGCTTCCGCCAGCGTCGTCTTCCCCGCCCCGATGGTTCCCGTTAGAAGCAGGATGTCCGTAGCACTGTTTCCCATGCAGCAAACCGTAGAGGGCATCCGCACCCAAAGCTAGGTTATGGCGTAGGGAACGACAACAGGGGCAAAGCCAATGGCCTGACGGACGCGTCGCCGTCGGTCTGTCGAATCAGCGCCTGGTGATGGTTTAGAGCTTTTCCATCGCCTTTGTCAGTGCTGTCTCGGAGCTCGAAGTCAAGACTGTGATCGTCCCGGCGAATGAGGACGACCCCGGGCAATCGATGCCCGCCACCCAAGGCCAGGCCGTGTAGGACGTTGCAGGTTCGATCTCGACAGGCTCAGCCGTCGAACCGCAGATCGTCGGGCCGGCGCCTAGCTCCTCCACCCCATCCCCATCGGAGTCATACGAGAGAGAGACATAACCACTGGGGCTCACATCGTCTTCGATGATGAACACGGCGAACGCTTCATCGGGGCCGAATGCGATCGGAGGGCACCCGGAGCATCCGCCCCCGGCACCACCGACTCCGAACGCCGGATTCTCATACCGAACCTCGATAGTCCGGACCGTAGGCTTCTTCGACTTCTTCTTCTTCTTACCGGCCTCGGCAGGTGCTGCCATGGTGGCCGCGATCAATCCGATAACCAGCAAAACGGTCCACACTCGGCGCATCTCGATACCTCCAAGCTCGACGGGAGCCCGGTTCAGGGCTCGAATACAAGCCTTCGCCCCCACACGGTTATCTCCTGCCTCGGCCTCCCCTGGGCGTACGCCTTCGCCTGGGCCCGGCTGCTCCTACTCGGGCAGTTCCGAATCACCGCTCGCAGCTTCCAACACGTCACGCAAGCGATGGACGTCGTTGCGCAGCTGGCTTTCGGCAACCTTCGCGACCAGCGGCCCGGCGAACCTGAACAATCGCCCTTGCTCCCCTCGTCCGCGAGCGTCGACGCGGGTCCGTCCGCCGAGATCGGAAAAGAGCGTCTCTACCTTGTATGCGATCGGCCCTTCCACGACCTCGATCTCGAAACGGCGGTCAGGTTCGAACGCGGTCACCTCCACGATCGTCTCGATGCGCTTGCCGGCGAAATTACGGACCTCCGCCAGTCTCGATCCGAGCTTGGTCGGTCCGCTGTCGACATGGCGCGCGGCCTCGACGCCTGACTGCCACTCCGTCATGTGGGCCGGGTCGGTCATATAGGAGAAGACCTCGGCCACGGGGCGATCGATCTCCACCGACGTATCGAACTCGAACACTGCCCCTCCTGATACTCCGCGCTACCGGCAGTCTCCCTGTGACGCTGCGAGAGATCCTCCGCAATGGTAAGGGCGATCCTGCGGGCCCAGGGCAGCTCCCGCGCCTTTTCGATGGGGACAGCAGAAGGGGCTGGAAAGATTCCCAGCCCCTTCTTAGATGTAGCTATGGCTTGGTGGTCTTAGAAGAGGAAACCGCCCTGCCGAGAAGCATCACGGCTATTTCGGTCGCTCTGTTCGCAACTACGGAACTGGTCTCTTCCGGCGCCTCCGATGCAGCTGTCGTTCCCGGCGTCACCGTTGAGGATGTCGTTGCCGGTCCAGCCACGCAGGGTATCGGCACCGCTTCCACCCCGCAGGACGTCATCGTTGCTACCGCCCTGCAGCGTGTCCTTGCCCTTGCCGCCGCGCAGCGTGTCGATGCCCTTGTTGCCCTTGATCTGGTCGTTGCCGGCACCACCGGTGATGATGTCATTGTGGCCGCCACCGTTGATGGTGTCGTTCCCGGCGCCGCCCTGGATCTGGTCCTTGCCACCGCCACCGCTGCCCTGATCATCACCCTTACCGAGCACGATCAGGTCGTCGCCATCGAGGCCGTCGACGATGTCATCGCCGCCTCTGGAGCAGATCAGGTCGTCACGATCGGTACCCGTGATCACGTCGGCGTTCTCCGAACCGACGATGACCCGACCACTCGGCTCCTGGCCCGGCTGCACACGGCAGGCCTTGGGGACGAAACCGCTCTCATCGTCATCTTCGGGACTGGTGCAGTTCGGGTCCTCCATGTCGATGAAACCGTCGCCATCATTGTCGAGCCCGTCGCTGCACTGCGGAAGCTCTTCGCCCGGGGTGTCGTCACAGGCATCGCCTATGCCGTCCCCGTCGGTGTCCTTCTGATCAGGGTTGAACACGGTCGGGCAGTTGTCCTGGTCGTCGGGGATGCCGTCGTTGTCGTCATCGTCGTCACATGCATCGCCGATGCCGTCACCGTCGGTGTCCTTCTGATCAGGGTTGTTTACCGTCGGACAGTTGTCCTTGTCGTCGGGGATGCCATCGCCGTCCTGGTCGTTCACGCAATCGGCGGTTGCCTCGGCGCGTGCGAGCACGATGTCTTCACCCGTCGAGGTGATGATGTGCAATCCGTTGACCCACACCGTGTCGGATCCATCGGTCGTCGTATTCGTTTCCGGGTCCCAGTTGGTCTCCCAGAACGTGACCGCCGACACGGTCGCGAGGATGACGTCCAGGGGCTGGTTGGGCTGCGTAGTGTCGCCTATCAAGAGACTCTCGGGATCGGTAAAGGCCGCTCCGGTAGCAACCTCGAGGACACCCTCGGAGTTGCAGCGCGCGAGCGCCTCCGCCTCGATGTGCTCACCCAGCAACACGTCCTCGAATGCCTCGGCATAGCCGCGACCGTTCCACAGCGGCAGCGTTGCAAGACATACGTCGCTGAAATCTTCTTCGGCGGGGTCGGTCTCGAAGCCGCTCTCACAGTTGGGAGGACGCGGCGGCTGCTGGTCGGCGGGGAGAGGAGCCGTGGTACGCGTCGGCTCATGCAGGGCCTGGTCCGCGGTGGTGGGCGTCAGACAGCGAGCGGTACCGGGGAAACCCTCGGGGTAGCGCGCTTCTGTCCGGCGCGGATCCTCGTCGGGCTCTGCGAAGTTTTCACCGTCATCGTCGAATTCGTCGTAGTCGTTGTCCGCATCGCGTTCAGGGGTGAGCCCGTGGGAGAGGATCTGCGCTGCGTTGATGATCTTCTGAAATCTCGCCGGGACCCCGGGGTCGAGACACGCATCAGCCTCAACGGTGCCGACCGATATGAGGGGTATGTCGAGGGCAACGTCTTGGTCGTTATGCGTTCTGACCTGCTCCTGGTCTCCCGACGGAGGAACCTCGGCCTCGGCTTCCGGCAGCGGGTTCACCGGCTGGTCATCGGTACCGAGGACGCTGGCGCCGTATGCGTAACCACGCGCTCGCTCTGCCGCTTGGGTCGGCTTCACCACGTCGGTGTGCCCGGCAGACGCCACAGGCACCCCGGTGAGCAAACCCGCTATCAGGGCGACTGCCGCGATAACGGCGAAGCGCAGATGGATCGTCTTTTTCTTCACGTGAAACTCCCTTATGTTCGGCGGCTACTTCAGTGCTTGTAATCCTCGTAACTTCGCCGCTGTGATGGCACTTCCTGCCACTCAGCAGCGATTTCGAGCCTCTCGCCCCTCCAACGGAAGAGCATGACATGCGTAACTACTACAACGTTGGATCTGACCGCGGGTTACTGGCTATCTCTGGAAGTCTCGAATCGTCTCGACTCTCTTCCAGATAGGAGAGCAAGCTCACCTACGGAACGTGACGTACCCACGGCCGTAATATCGCAAACCATTCGTGGCTGATTGCGCTGCGAAAGGCGCTGGGGCGAGCGATCGGAGACGAAGGGCGCGGGACGGCACATGGGCGCGACGAACGACATGCTCTAACCTCCGGCGATGCCCGATTCCTTCTTCACCACAAGCGAAGAAGCGGTCTTCGTGCCGTCGGACCTCACCATCGGTCCGTGGAGCCGCGCTGCGCAGCACGGTAGCCCCCCCGCTGCTCTGCTCGGCCGCGCGATCGAGCGTGCATCGGGTGAGGAGAAGCAGGTGGTTCGCGTCGTCTTCGACATCTTGAAGCCGGTGCCGCTCCGGCCATTGAGGGTAGCGACAACGGTGGTACGACCGGGCAAGAAGGTCGCGCTGATCGAAGCGTCGCTCCAAGCGGACGGCGAGGTTGTGATGCGAGCGGCGGGGTGGGCGATCCGCATCGCAGAGCTCGACCTGCCGG
>JBPCNH010000036.1:0-50598 GCA_051001455.1 Actinomycetota bacterium | reverse complement strand
GAGGGCATGTACGACGGCTTCAAACAACGCGCCCGCGACGTTGCCCATCTGCTGCAATCGAAGGAGACCGCTTTCGTCGTCATCACGTCGCCGGCGAGCGAATCTGTCACCGAAGCGACCTTCTTCGCGGCGCGCCTCAACGAATCGAGGTTGCCTTTCGGGGCGCTCGTCGTCAACCGGGTGCATCCGAGGTGGGGCGAGCCGATCGAGTCCAAACAGAGGCAGCGCGAGAAGTTGGCCGCGGGCGACGAACGCTCCCGGCTGCTGGCGAAGCTGTTGACGAACGAGGCTCGTTTCATGGAGGTCGCACGACTGGAAGAGCAGAACCTCGATCAGCTGGCGCGCAAGATCCCGCGGCACCGATGGGTCCGGGTCCCGTACCTCGACCAGGAAGCGGTCGACCTGCCGGGCCTGGTCGCGATCAAAGACCAGCTCATCGACGCTTCCTGAACCTCCGCTCTGCCCGGGACGCGCTCCGCGTCGATCTTCTCTGCGGTCTAGACCCCCCGCCAGGGGAGTCTGCGGTCCTCAAAACGCGATGGGGGGAGGAGCCGGGCGGGTAGGATTCACGTCGATGATCGCCGCTTACGCCATCGAAGCCTTCGTCTTCATACTCACGGCCAGTGCCGGGCTTTTCGCGCTCTACATCGTTATCGACCTCTTCCGCCTGAAGAAGCACCAGAAGGGTCCTGCCTACAAAGGTGGGATCGGGCAATGGTCGTGGGTGGCGCACCGGGTCACGGGAGTCGGCGTGATGGCGTTCCTGATCGGCCACGTGGTCGACACGTTCGCCGTCGGGTTCGGGCCCGAGCTCTACGACAAGACGATCCAGCTCTATAAGCAGTGGTGGTTCGCTCCGTTCGAGGTGATGCTCGTGGGTGCGGTGATCTTCCACGCGTTCAACGGGATGCGGATCGTGCTGTTTGACTTCTGGCCCCAGCTGGCTCTCAAGCAGAAGGCTTTCGCATACGTGCAGCTGGTCCTGGTTCTCGCAGCGTTCATCCCGGCCGGCACCTTCATGCTGGTGCAGGCCTTCCACCACTCCCCGTTCGGTTAGGAGCAGTAACTAGATGGCCATAGCCGAACAGCGACTCGCGCGCAACAGCCTGCAGCCGATCCTCGACGAGGTGGCGCGCCACATGCAGCGCTTCGGCGTACAGACGGGGGATGTATCCGCGGCGAAGGCCGCTATGCGCGTCGAGCTGGAGAGCAACGTCAAGCGCATCGTCCAGGTGTACTGGACGCCGTTCCAGGCCAACATCCCGGGTGACTCGGTCGGCCTCCACATGGAGATCGCCGAGCCTGCGGTGCATTGGGTCGAAGCGTACGTCTCTCCGACGGCGGCAAGTTGGGTCTTCGCCTTCCGCGAGAGGCCCGACGGCGACTTCGAGCTCGTCCATTACACACAGCATCACGAAGCTCCACTTGCGGTCGAAGCGTTCTTCAACATGGCCGGGTGGTATGCGCTAACGGCATGCGACCTGAAGTGGGACGACGTCAGGTGCCAGGTGTCGCCGGAGCTCGGGTGGACCGAACGGCAGAGCGCGTTCGCGAGTGCGGGGGCCGAGATGGACAAGGCCGTGCAGGAAGCTCTCAAGAAATCAACGATCCTGTGGCTGCGCTGGACGAACGAGGCAGGTCATTCCAACACGATGCCCGTGTGGTTCATCTACCAACAAGACAAGATCTACGTCGTGTCCGGCGAGCGCCAGCAGACCATCCCCGGAGCAACGAAGATCCGGCAGTGCGACGTCATCCTCCGCTGGAAGGGGAAGAATTCACAGGTCGCCGATCTGCCTGCGAGCGTGCGGGTCTTGCCGCCGGGACCCCGCTGGGACGAGGTGGCCGAGAAGATCGCCGAGAAACGACTGAACATCCCCGGCGCGCCGGAGGACACGGCGCGCCGCTGGCGGGACGAGGTCGACATCCTCGAGATCACCCTCCGCTAGAGCGCCGCTAAGCAAGCCTCGGTCGGAGCCCGCGGGCCTCCGTCCCCGCAAATCTGTGTCTTTAAAGGCCCGCAGAGTGGCCCTGATTCGGCACAGAATTGGACAGGAGGGGACTCGCGGGCGGAGAACCTTCCAAGAGAGCCGGGGACGCCCGAGGCAGCACAGGAGATGGATATGCGGCTACGCAGGATCATCATGGCCACGATGGCGGCTTCGCTTGCCGTCGCACCCGTGATGGCGCGCGCCGCAGAACAGGGACCCGGCTACGTGACCTCGAGCCCGGAGAACGGAGAGAAACGACCGAGCGCTCCCGCAGAGGTCTGGATCATGTTCGACATGCCGCTCGACCAATCCTCGATCCTGCGCGTCGTGGACGAATGCGGTCGCCGGGTGGACGACAAGAACATCTTCGTCGTCGGTAATCGCATCTCGGTCGGCATCGCCAAGAGCCCGAGCGGCCATTACGAGGCCCGCTGGCAGGTCCGCGCCCCGGCGGGGGCCCTAGGAGACGGGATCGGCAACTTCCATTTCGAAGTGACCAACGGTGAGCCGTGCGGCGCGGGCGGCCACGAAGGCCACGGCGGCGGGAAGAAGAACGGCGGGGGTAACGAGCACGAGGGCCACGAAGGCGGAGGCGGGCAAGGCGGAGGCCACGAAGGCGGCGGGTCAAGCGGCCATTCGGGCTCAGACGGGAACTCCGGCGGACACACCTCCACACACACGATGGCCGACGGAAGCGAGATGTCCGGCCACACGATGAACGGCAACGGCAACGGCAAGGGCAACGGCAACGGCAACGGCAACGGCAACGGCAACGGCAACGGCAACGGCAACGGTGAGAACAACGGTCACCAGGAACCGACCGATGCACTCCCGCGCGAGATCGCCGCAGCCGGCGCGCCGGAACTACCACCCGTCGAAGGTCAGACCGTGCTCATCGCGCTCCTCATCTGCATGATGCTCGGAACGGCAGGCGGCTACGTCATCCGAGCGAACGGACACCTTTAACTTTTCCTAGCGGCCGCAGTTCGGCTCGGCTCGGCGAGCACGCTCCTCATCTGAAGTGCAAGGCGCTTGCACCGCGAGCGACTACGTCTAACGCCGCTCGGCAGAGGCCTCTTCTCAAAGCGGCTTTGACTGCGACGAGCCTGCCGCCGTTTCTGTCCGCGGAAACGGCTCGATAGGAATCTCAAAGAGGGGAAGAAGGTGGGCTTGGGGGGTGGGGCGGCGTTCGATCTTCTTGGTTCTCGATAAGCCCACCAACAATCCGGTCGCGGCCATGATCGCGATGGCTATCGCCAGCTCGGCGGCGATCGTCTTCCTGAAGATCCTGTGTGCCTCGGTCGCGGGGCTGTCGTGAGCGCGCGCCGCCGCGAGACGATCCCGCAGGAAGAAGTGGTTCACGCCACCGAGGACGAGGATGCCGAAGAAGAGCAGGATCTTCAAGGCCAGCGCCTGCCCGTAGCTGCTTCTCCACAGGTCGGCGAATCGCTCGAGATGGAGGAAGGAGTTGAGCGTTCCCGTCGCCGCCACCACGCTGATCGCTCCGAGCGCAACATGGGAGAAGCGCACGACCACGGGTCCGAGCAGGTCCAGCCTGTCCACCGGTCCTTTCCCGACCCAGCCGTCGGGTAGCAACACCGCCAGCAGGATGATGCCGGCGAACCAAACAGAGCCGGAGGCGAGATGGACCACGTCGTTGAACAGCGACAGTGCGCGCGGAGTGGCGACCTGCGCGTGCCCCGAGAAACTCGAGGTCGCAAGCAGGGCCAACGCGAGGAGGCCCCACGACGCCCACCACGCCGCCGACGGGCCTTTGCCGCCGGTGCGCGGGGTCAGCGCCCACGTCTTCACGCGGCCGAGCAACAGAACGGCCAGCCCCGCCAGGAGCGGCATCCGCAACGCGGTGTATTGACCGAAGGTCGTCTCGAGCACCGAGAAGAACGAGTCTCCTTCGATGTCGCCCACATCGAGCTCCGAGATCAACGCGGTCTGCAGCAACAAGATGAGCGATGTTGCGACGAAGGACACGAGGAGACAGGCACGCAGCAAGCCTTCGAGACGTCCCGACAGGGCGGCGCGCCCGGCATCCCACGCGCTCCCGAGCGGAGAGAAGCCCGGTCGCAGCACCAACAAGAGGATGACCAGCATCCCGAAGATGACGGCATGCGCGCTGAAGGCCGAGAACCGCAGCAAAGCGAACGAGATCTGCCGCAGCTGCTCCTCTATGCCCACGACACGATCTTTCCGGCGCGCCCCCGCAGCGGGTGGGGGGCTGCGATACTTAGAAGCCCATGACCTCGTCGCAACTGATCCTCGTTTCCGTGACTTCCGCCCTCATCGCAGTGTTTGCGATGTTGCTCGTCGCAACCGTAAGCCGCGCCCGGAGGAAAGACCCGGAGGACGAGAGCAAGAAGAGCTGACGCCCGGCGAGCGTCGCGCTCGGTAAACGGCTAGCTACGGAAGCCTGCGGCCGCTTCCTCTACCGTCGGAGCGATCGACACTCCTTCGCCGAAACCGGTGATGGTGAAGAGCTTCAGATGCTGCTCGCGCGTGCAGGCGATGGCTAGGTCGCCACCGGACTCACGTAGCCGGCGGACCCCTCCCATCAGTGCACCGAGCCCCGAAGAGTCCATGAACGGAACATGGTCGAGATCCACGACGACCTTGGTCGTGTCTTCTTCGATCATCGCTCCGATCGCATCCCGCAGCGATCCCACGGTATAGACGTCCAGATCCCCCGAAGGCTGGATGACCTTGAAGTCGTCCTTGTCGATCACGTCGATATCGATCTTCTGTTGTGCCACCAAGCACCCTTTCCCATCTCGGACAGCGGTAAAGACCCTTCTTTCTCCCTGGTTCAGGGGCCCTCCGAGCCCTCGCCGCCCGTGTACTCCAATAGGAGCATCGTCAGGTCATCATCGAGCTTACCCGCGGCGAATCGTTCGACCTCCCCGACCAGCTCATCGCCCAGCTCGGCCGGGCCCAGAGGAGCCAGGCGGAGCAAGCATTCACCGAGCCTCTCCTCTCCGAAGAGCTCGCCATCCGCCGCTTTCGCCTCGGTGAATCCATCGGTGTAGAGGATCAGGCGGTCGCCGGGATGGAGCTTCAAGGTGTGCTCGTCGAAACCCGGATCGTCGAACCAGCCGAGCGCCCTGTTCCGGGGCCCTTCAACAAAGCTCCCGGTGAACGTGTCACCGGGCGCGCGCCTTATCAGATAGGGGTCTAGGTGACCCATGTTGAGCCACCTGACGATCCCGGTGACGAGGTCGACCCGGAGATAGGTGAGGGTGGTGAACGAATCCGTCTCCGTCGCCTCCAGGAGCGCCCGGTTCGCGCTGGCGATCACTTGGGCCGACGGCGCGCCGAGGTTGTGCTCGGCGCGCAGAGCCGAGAGGGTGACCGTCGACATCAGGGCAGCCGCGATGCCCTTGCCGGAAGCATCTCCGATCACGACCGTGAGCTCACCGCGGGCGAGGTCGAAGTCGTACCAGTCACCTCCGACGAGGTTGGCCTGACGCTGGACCGGCAGCACCACAGCTTCGGGGACCTGAGGGATCGGCCTCTGCAGGAGGTTGCGTTGGATGCTGGCGGCGATCTCTAGCTCCCGGTCCTGCAGGGCGAGCTGCCGGAGGCGCTTCAACCCCGCTTGCATCGACTCGAACCTCGTAGCAAGCTCCTCGAGCTCGTCGCCCGAATCGATCGCTATGCGCTGGTCGAAGTCACCGCGCTCGATGCCTCGCGCCGCGTGGACGAGAACGTCTAGATCTCGCACCAGACGGCGAGGAAGGATGATCGCGAGGGCGAGGCCAATGATGAAGACGCCCAGCAGGACCACGATGAGGATCGCCACCACCTGGTTCTGACGGTCCCTCACCTCTTGTTCGGTACGCATCACGAGCCGGTCCTGCGCGGCCCGTAGGTTCTCACCCAGCCTCTCGACGCGGTCGATCAGCGGCGTGCCGTCCTGCCCGATGACCCGGAAAGCCTGGGCACGCTGACCCTCGCTGGCGAGTGGGAGGACCTGTTCCTCCACCAAGCTGTGGAACTCGTCCCCCACGGCGATCAGGTCCAGGAACTGACGACGTTCCGCCTCGGGAGGATCGAGGGCCAGGGCGCGCTGCTCCCACTCGGTGGCGATGTCCACCTCACGCAGATACTGGCGAAGGAGATCCTGGTCGGTCGAGATCACATAGCCGCGGATCGCAGCGGACTGAGCCGTGAAAGATCGGATGATCTCGTCGACGGCGATCACCTGAGGGAGAGCGCGGTCGAAGACCTGCCGCTGCACCGCCCGGGTGGAGTTGAAGAGGGAGACTGTGACCCAGCCGAGAAGGCCGATCAGGATGAGTAGTAGGCCGAACCCGCCGGCGATCTTCCACCGGAGGGACAGCCTTAACCGATTCCGCACCTCGCAAGTATCCTCGACGACGCCCCGATACCTACAAGAAAGGCAAGCTCCATCAAGAGGTCATCGACGGCAGCCGCCATCGCCGCTCTCGGCGCCTATGCCCTCTGGGAACCTCATCGTCTCCACCTGAAAGAGATCGATGTCCCGGTGCGGCCCGGCGCGCCGGGATTGCAGGTCCTCCACCTCGCCGACAGCCATCTGACGAAGCGGGATCGGCGGCGCGCCGACTTCATCGCGGGCCTGCCACAGCGTCTGGCGCGCCCGCCCGACCTGATCCTGGCCACCGGAGACATGATCGAGGACGACGGCGGGATCGACCTGCTTCTGGCCTCCCTCGAGCCGCTCCGGGCACGTCTCGGCCTCTTCTACGTGCTCGGAAGCCACGATTACTACCAAGCGCGTTTCAAGGCGCCCACGAAATACTTCCGCTCCACGGACACGCCTACGGACGTCCCTCCTGCAGACGTCGAACGACTCGAGGCCGGGTTGAAGAGCCTCGGCTGGGGGGCGCTCACCAACCGGAGCGAGGTGATCGAGGATGCCGGCAGGCGCATCCGCCTCGCAGGGGTAGACGACCCCTATCTCAGGCGGCAGCGGACCGCCCACATCGAGAGGAGGGCGGATGAGGATCTAGCGATCGGGCTCACACACGCTCCCGACGTCGTCTCCGAATGGCTGTTGAACGGGTTCGACCTGGTGCTGGCCGGCCATACCCACGGCGGGCAGGTGCGCCTCCCTCTCGTCGGAGCCGTAGTGACGAATTCGGCACTACCGGCGGCTCTGGCGATGGGGCTGTCGTCGGTCGGCGGCGGGCATCTCCACGTGAGCCCGGGCTTGGGCACCTCGAAATACACCCCGATCCGCTTCCTCTGCCGGCCCGCAGCCACCCTCCTCCACCTCCACCCCGGTTCCGTGCCGGTCTGAGGTTCCCCACCGACCATTTCCCGACACGGATCCTTCCGTCTGCCCGATCGTTGGGCGCCGTCACCGGCTGGTCCCTTAGCCGAAAGGCTCAAGCAACGCGAGCCGCGGTTGCTTGATCACGTTGTGTAGGAAGATGACCTCTTATAACGTCCTTGGCGCTATGCGGACGCGAACCACCCCTCTACTACTCGCCCTGCTTGTCGCGCTCTCGCTCGTGCCGCCCCCGGCTGCAGCGAAAGCGCCGCGCGTGCAGAAGTCGTTGCCGGGACAAGTGAAGATCCTCACGATCAACGCCAGGCAGAACGCGGTGCTCGGGGTGAAGCGGTTCGAGGACATGTTCGAGCTAGCTCGTGCGGTCCGGCGGCGCCCGAAAGCTTGGGACGGCGGATCCAACGGCGCGGTCACCGCACCTGATGTCGTGCTTCTGCAAGAGATGCGCCCCTCGAACGCCGAGATCCTCGAGCACATCTTGCGGCAGAGGTTCTCGATCAGGTACCAGTTCTCCGGCGCCGAAGATGCCGCTTCCCAGACTCTCTACAATCCCGAAACGGTCCAACTCGTGGCCGAGCCCGAGCTGTGGCCGGACGTCTGTCTGGGCGACAAGGCCTCGGGGGACCGGCAAGGGCGCTTCTATCAAGCGAGCCGGTTCGTAGACACCGCCACCAACACACCATTCACGGTCGCGGCGATCCACATGCCGAAGAACTCCTCCCCGAGTACCGAGACCGACTGCTATCAACGGAACATCGAGCGGTTCCGCGAGGAACTGGCCGTCGATCCGGGACCGGTATTCATCGGAGGCGACTTCAACAAGCGGGCGGTCGAGACTCCGCACGAATGCGACCCCAACGAGATCTCGACACCGATGCCGTGGTACTCGTCGTTGATCACTCCCCTTGATGGAGGACGCGTTTACACGGACGCGGTCAAGACCGACCGGCGCGCGCGCAACCTCTCGCTCCAGAACCAGTGGACGCACGAGCAGAAGATTTCGTCGACGACCTGTAACGGATCCTCTCACTTCCGGCGGACGCGCATCGACTATCTCTTCTCATCGGGCGCCACGGTCGCCGAGGCACGCACCGATCACCCCGGGTGGGCGGGTCCGCTGCCGGGAACAAAGCGCGAGGGTTTTCACAAATACTCCGACCACCGCTTCGTCTGGGGCCGTTTCATCCTCGGCGAGTTCCCTCGGGTTAGCCGGCCGAGCGCGACCAGAGCCCGGGGCGGAATGATAAATCTCAGCTGGGATCCGGTGGCCGACGCGACCTCCTACGTGGTCTATCGCGCGATCGGAAAACGCGGTTACGACCAGCTCGCCCGGGTCACGCCGGACATCACCACGTTCTCCGATAACTCCACCAAGCACGGCACCACTTACCGCTACGTGATCGTGCCGGTGTTCGCTACCGGAGCGTATGGCCTTGAGTCGCTAAGGGCCCAAGAGACCGCCGACTCACGCGGGCCGAGCGTCGTATCGGTCACGCCCCGCCCTTCGAGCACAGGTGTGGGCCGAGGCGTCAATATCGAGATCAGGTTCTCCGAGAACGTCGCCTCGGCGAGCGTCACCGCCGACAGGGTGAGGTTGTACCGAGGCAGCAAGCGGCTCTCGGGCACACTGCGGCAGGTCGCTCCGCGCGTGTTGGTGTTCAACCCGTCCTTCCCCATGCGCAAGTTGGCTACCCATCGGGCGGAGGTGAAACCGGTGCGTGACGGCCTCGGCAACGTCGGCGGAGGGTACGGCTGGAAGTTCACCACCGGCCGCTTCTAGTCACTTCGAGTGACCTGAGTCGTAGTCGCGTTCAGGGGTTCTTAACGTTCTCGAGATGCTCCTGCTCGACCTCGGGGTTCGATGCATCGGTGAATTCACGGAACACCCCGGTCACGAGGAAGGCGATCTGCTCTCCCACATCGACGCAGTGGTCGCCCATGCGCTCTAGGTAACGAGCGACTAGCAGGAGTTTGCTCGCCCACTCGAAACTCTCTTCATCCTGCGCGTACTCCTTGAGGTCGCCCACCATGCCGCGGTTCAAGCGATCGACGAACTCATCCTTGACCGGCAACTCATCGGCAAGCTCAACGCTCCGCTGCGCGAAGGCGGAAAGCGCAAGGTCGAGCATCTCCGCCACTCGTTCCCCCATCTCCTTGATGCGGAAAAGCATCGGGGAATCAGCAGGATAGGGATCGCGGTTGCGGACGAACTTGGCGATGTTCACGCAGAGATCGCCCATACGCTCGAGATGGACGTTGGCATGCAGGATGGCGCTCACCAGCCGGAGATCTCCTGCCACCGGTGCCTGCAGAGCAAGCAGGTTGAGGACCTGGGCTTGAGTATCGAGGTAGGCCCCATCGACCCGGTCATCCATCAGGATCACCCGTTCGGCGGCCTCAACATCTCGATCTTCGAGCGCTTCCATAACGGCGATCAATTGCTGGCGGGCGAGTTGGCCCTCGGCCAAAAGGCTGGTTTCGGCCTGCTGAAGAGCGTCTGTGAAAGTAATTCTGATCATGCATCCCACCCTACTAGCCGGGTCAATCGGCGATCGTGCTGCCGCATGAAGTGAGCGTGAACCTGTCTTGAACACATGAAGAAATCAAAACCGCGGCACGGTCATCTCTCTCGTTTTGGACTTCGCACCTCTACACTGTGGTGCACGCACAGGGACCCGCACGAGCAGATACTCCATGTCGGCATCCCCCGCTCCACCCCAAGACAGATGATCTTTAGACGCCCTCGCAAGTACAGAGATGCTCCGCCACGCGCTCGACTCGGGATGTCCCCGTCGGCAGGAGACGAGGCCGTCCGAGAACTCATCGAGCGCATGCCTACCGGCGTGGTGATGTTGGACGGGTCCTTGAGACCCGTCGTGATCAACAACCCGGCCCGGGAACTCTTAGGGATCCGGGACGGACACCTCCCCACGCGCTTGCCGACGCTCGAAGTAACAGAAGTAGCCGCCGAAAGCCAAGCCGAGGGAACTGCCTCCCGAACCGTTTCGGTCTGGTATCCCGCTCGACTAGATCTCTCCGTCCAGGCAGCCGATCTGAAAGAGGGCCAGGGCGTGCTAGTGGTCCTGCAGGACGTTACCGAAGAGGTCCGAACGCAGCAGATCAGGCGTGAGTTCGTTGCCCATGCCTCGCATGAGCTGAAAAGCCCCGTCGCCAGCTTGCAGGTGCTGTCCGAGGCGATCGTGCAGTCGGCCAAGGATGATCCGGAAGCCGCTGCCACGTTCGCCTCAAAGCTCTCCGCTGAAGCCGATCGGCTAGGGCAGCTGATCGCCGATCTGCTCGACCTCTCACGCTTGGAAGAGGAATCCACGCTTGCGAAGGAACCGGTGGACATGACCTCTGTCGTCCGCAAAGAGATCGCCGATGCGGAGAGGCTCGCCCAGGAAACCGATCTGACCCTCGCTTCAGACATCGCTCCCGGATGCCGGGTGATGGGGGATCGCCGACAGCTAGCAACGATGGTGAGAAACCTTCTGGATAACGCGATCAGGTACACCACAGAGAAGGGCAACGTGCGGATCGATCTCGAGCAGAAGAGGGATGCCATCACGCTGGTCGTCCGAGACGACGGAATCGGGATCCCCAAGGAAGCGCAGCCGAGGATCTTCGAGCGTTTCTATAGGGTCGACCGCGCGCGCTCGCGTGACCGCGGTGGAACGGGTCTGGGACTGGCCATCGTCAAACACGTGGTCGAGTTGCACGGCGGAGAGATCGACCTGACCAGCGAACTGGGAACTGGCTCGAGATTCACGGTGCGTTTGCCTCTGGCGGGCGAACCAGCGCCGGGGAGACCAGGATCGTATCCAGCCGGCTCGCCGGACGAAAAGAAGGCGTCTGATGCCTAAAGTGCTACTGGTTGAAGACGAGGACAGCCTGGCCGAGGGTCTCGCTTACCAGTTGCGGCGGGAAGGCTACGACGTAGACCATGCCGCAGACGGCCTGGCGGCTCTCGAGATGTTCAACACTTCCGGGACTGATCTGGTGCTCCTCGATCTGATGCTTCCGGGGATGAGCGGTGAGGATGTCTGCAAGGAGATCCGTCGTGCGTCGAGGGTGCCGATCATCATGCTCACGGCACGTGACACCGACGTAGACAAGATCATCGGCTTGGAGCTGGGGGCGGATGACTACATCACAAAACCGTTCAACACAAGAGAACTGATCGCGCGGGTCAGAGCCGTCCTCAGGAGATCGGATACAGGAGCATCTTCAAGTAGGCGCGTCCTCGAAGGAGGGGGCATACGCCTCGATCCGGATCGCTTCGAGGTGACGGTGAGGGGTGAGGAAGTGCACATGCCCCGCAAGGAGTTCGAACTGTTGGAGTTTCTGATGGAGAACAGCGGACGAGTTCTCACACGAGAGGCGCTCCTAGACCAGGTCTGGGGATCCGACTACTTCGGAGACACCCGAACACTCGATGTACACATCAAGCGCCTGCGGGGAAAGGTCGAGCCCACTCCGCATGAACCGCGACACCTGATAACGATCAGGGGCCTCGGCTACAAATTCACCCCGTGACCAATTCCGTGCCGGATCAAGGTCGCTCTACGGCCTTTTTTCGTGCCGGAAACTGAGACGGCGCGCCGATGATTCCTCGAGCGAACCGGAGGAACTCGGCGCGAGACATCTCATAGGTGACCGGATAGACATAGATACCCTTAGCAGCAAGATCGAGTGTCTTCCTTCCATCCCGCTCGTGTGCCTCGAGACTCCCGTGTGTCTCGTATGGCGAGATCTCGAAGCCCTTCTTTATCGCAGGCCAGTAGAGGTCGATCTCCCAATCGAACCCGAACGATCCGGGCTCCTTATGATTCCGCGCCGGTGGTGGGTATCCGGCCGCGACAAGATGCTCGAAGAACCTGTCCTCGAGCGCTGACTTGGCAAATTGCGCGGTGGGGCTGGCCTCTTCGACTATCCGGCGCGCCGTAGTGATCCCGCTCCTGCCTTGGCGCGACTCGATGTCGAGGCGCCGACGGATACTCTCCGGGGTGAACAAACCTTTGCGAAGGCCTCGCCTGTATGCCCAGACGGCTCTATGTGGGACTTCGTGACACAGATCGATGAAGGTCCTGGGTGCGTCTGTCGTGGGGATGCCTCGGACGACGACGATCTCGTCTTTCGGCAACCGTGAGGTCCACACGAACCGATAGCCCCGGCGCCGCTCGATCCTTCGCTGCGACAGGATCTCGATCGGATGATCCTTCTCGGGACGTTCGATCAGGTCTAACTGGATCGCGGCGGTGAGGCCGTAGATAGCAGCCCGCACACCGACATCAACAGCCCTGGAGCTACCGAGGAGGACGCCCAACATCAGCCGTCGACGATAGGTCTCCGGCGCGCCGGAAGCTGCGACGACGCCGTTACAGATGCTCTTCAGCCTGCCCTTTTTCACCCACCATTTCAGCTTGGAGGGAGTAACCCCCAGGGCCTTCGCCTGCCCAACCCGCCCAACACCGAACTGACGCGCCAGGAGCTCCCACCACGCCTTCTCGGCATCGACGAGAGCCAGACCCGAGGCGCGCGGCGTGAGGTCGAGCGCCCCGGCGCGCGCCGTGAGGTCACGCGCCGACCTCTCTCTATCCACGGGAGCCAGACCAACGCATGAAGCTTCGGCGCGCCGTGGTCTAGAGCACAGTCTGGGGAAAATCCGTGTCTTTAAAGGGGCGCAGAGCGGGCCGGATTCGGCACAGAATTGGGGGCGCAGAGCGGCCCGGATTCGGCACAGATTAGCCGAAGCGGCCGGTCACGTACTGCTCGGTGCGTTCATCGGACGGGGTGGTGAACATCTTCTCGGTGGAATCGTGTTCTACGAGGACGCCGGTGCGGCGATCCTGCTCGCCGTGCACCTCAGCGGTAAAGAACGCCGTCGAATCGCTGACGCGCGCGGCCTGTTGCATGTTGTGGGTCACGATCACGATGGTGTAATCACTCTTGAGATCGTCCATCAGGTCTTCGATGCGACCGGTGGCGATCGGATCGAGAGCGGAACAGGGCTCGTCCATCAAGATGACATCTGGTTCCACGGCCACACAGCGCGCTATGCACAGCCGCTGCTGCTGACCTCCGGAGAGAGCCATGGCCGAGTCTTTCAACCGATCTTTGACCTCGTCCCACAGCGCCGCCCTAGTGAGCGACTCTTCGACGAGCTGGTCCATGTCGCCCTTGAACCCTGCGATCTTCGGACCAAAAGCGATGTTGTCGTAGATCGACTTGGGAAACGGATTAGGTTTCTGGAACACCATCCCCACGCGGCGGCGCACCTCGACCGCGTCGACCTTCGGATGATAGAGATCGATACCTCGATAGATGACCTGACCTTCGATGCGCGCACTCTCGACGAGGTCGTTCATCCTGTTCAGGCAGCGGAGAACGGTGGTCTTGCCGCATCCAGACGGTCCGATGAGCGCGGTGATTCGCCTCTCGGAGATGTTCAGGTCCACCTCCTGAACGGCCCGGAAAGCACCGTAATAAACCGACAGTTTCTTCAGCTCGAAAACCGATTCACGGTTCTGCCCATCAGCGGGGCGGCTCGGGGTATCTATCTGCATCTCGGATGGCTCACGCGTCCTCACTTTGACATCCATCGGTTACCACTTCCGCTCATATCGATTCCGCAGGATAATCGCCGCTGCGTTGGCGGTCAGGGTTAGCAACAGAAGGACGATGATCGCTGCAGCGGTCGCGCTTCTGAAGCCACCACTCGGATTACGAGACCATGAGAACACGACCGTAGGTAGAGACGTGAAGTTCGAGTAGAGCTGATGATAGAGACTCTGGCCACCGGTAGCCAAGAAGCCAGTGGTCGCTCCCACCAAGAGCAGGGGGGCCGTCTCCCCTAAAGCGCGAGACAGAGATAACACCGTGCCGGTGAGGATCCCGGGAGCCGCCGCAGGCAGCACGTGGCTGCGGACAACTTCCCACTTCGTCGCCCCCACCCCATATCCGGCCTCTCTGATGCTAGAGGGAACCGCACGCAAGGCTTCGGACGCCGTGATGATCACGATGGGAAGCACCAAGATGGCGATCGTGATCCCACCGGATATGACACTGCGGCCACCGGTGTAGCCCACCAGGAGCTTCACGAAGATCGCAAGTCCCAACAGTCCGTAGACGATCGACGGCACGCCGGCCAGGTTCCGGATGTTGACGGTGATGAACCGGGTGAGCCGTGTGTTCGGCGCGTACTCCTCCAGGTAGATGGCCGATCCGATCCCGATGGGAAAGGCAAGGAACACAACGAAGGTCATGAGAAGCATCGATCCGACGATCCCTTGCCTGACGCCGGCGCGCTCAGCGATCGAGGAGACCGGACTGTTCAGGAAATCCCACCCGCGGTCGGCCAACACGCTCCAACCCGTCCTGAAGACATCGGCCAAAAGCGTGACCAGGAAGGCCAACGAGATCAGCAGAGCCAACAGCAGCAGCCCTTGAAAGACGACCCCAGATACATCCATCCGGCGCCCGCGCAAACCCTGCGCGACTATGTCGCTCGTTTTGAGCGAGCTCGAGTCGGCAGCCATCAGTATCTGGCCCTGACCCGACGGACGTATCTCTCACTGATCACGTTCAGAACCAGGGTCATGAAGAACAACAACAGCCCGAGGAAAAACATGCTTTGGAAGGTATTGGCTGCGCCTTTGACCTGATCACTGCCCGTTGCCAAGGCCGTCATCGCGGCGGTCATCGTCTGACCCGGTTGCAGCGGATCGAGAGTGAACAGCGCCCCACCCGTCGCCCCGGCGGCGATAGCGACCACCATCGTTTCGCCGACGGCTCGGGAGATGCCGACGATGAATCCCGCCACGATCCCTGACACCGCTGCGGGGATCACGATGCTCACGGTGGTGGTGCGTTTCTTCGCGCCTATGCCGTAGGCCGCCTCACGCAGCGCCATGGGGACGCTCCTAAGGGCGTCTTCAGCGATGGAGGCAACCAGAGGAGTCACGAGGATGCCTACGGCGATCCCGGCAGCGGCCATGTTGAACGAGGCTGCCCTCGGAAAGAACCGCTGAACCACCTCGGGGCTGATCCATGTCAGCGCGAAGAATCCGAGGACCACGCTAGGTATCCCAGCAAGGATCTCGAGGACCGGTTTGAGCAATCTGCGGATCCGCGGCCGGGCGTATTCAGAGAGGTACACGGCCGCCCCGAGCCCCAGCGGCGCGGCGACCAACATCGCGATCAGAGAGACCAGCATGGTCCCCACGAAAACGGTCTTGATGTCGTAGATGCCCCTGCGCGGGAACCAGCCCGCGGACCACAGGGCAGAGAGATCGACCTCGCGCACGAACCGCAGGGCCTCCCCGAACAGAGAGAAGACGATGGCCGCGCTGATCACTATGGAGATCGAAGCCATCGCCAGGAAGGCGTTCTTGATCAGTGCTTCTTTGCGACGGCGCGCCGGGCTTCCCTGAAGAAGGCCGATGTCTAACTGCTCCATACCTGTGCCTAGCGCCATGTCATCTGGCAATCTACGTCCCTTCGACCGGGTTGCAAGGTGAAACGGGAGCCGGTTTCGCGGCCCCCGTTGTCACAATTTCGCGCCCTATCCCTCGCGAGTGCCCAACTCCTTGGAATCCCATACGGCATGAGTAGCCTCGATGTCCGACTCCGCCAGGTCCACATACCCGACCTCGTTCACCGAAGCCAACCCGTCGTCGGACATGTAGAAATCGACGAAGGAACTCAGAGCCTCGTTGCCTTCGAGACGATCGGCACTGACGTAGATGAAGAGATCACGAGCGATGGGGTACTCACCGGAAGAAACCGTATCCGCCGAAGGAGCGACGCAGCCGTCGCCCCCCTCGACCTCCAGCGCTTTCACGGCGTCTTCGTTCTGTACGTAGAAGGCCAAACCAACCCAGCCCAGAGAGGTAGGAGACCCTGTGATGCCCTCGATGATGACGTTGTCGTTCGGGGAAGCCTGGTAGTCGGGCCGCGATACGGCTTTCTGGCCGCGTTCCTCGGCCAGATCTTCTATGACAATCTCTACGAAGCTGTCATAGGTGCCCGATTCTTCGCCTGGGGCGGTGACGGTAAGCGGCACATCGGGATATGGAGTGTGGCCCGCGCCGATCTCCTCACCCAGTTCGTTCGCGTCCGACCATTTCGTGAACCCCTGCGATTCGGGACCAAGTAGCGCGTACAGGTCTTTGAAGTCGAGACAATCGACTTGGTCATTCTCGGGAGAAGTGATGACGCTCAGCCCGTCGATCGCCACCTTTAGCTCGATGAACTCCACACTGTTCTGCTCACAGACCTCAGCCTCTTCGGGCGTGATCGCGCGGGAGGCATCAGAGATATCCGTCTCGCCGTTACAGAAGAGCTCGAATCCATCTCCCGTACCCGGACCGTCGACCGAGATCGCAACACTCGGGTTCTCGCTCTGGAATTTCTCAGCTACAAGGCCGGTGATCGGCTCGACGGTAGATGATCCAGATACAACGATCTCACCAGACTGGTTGCCCCCATCCTCTTCCCCAGAGCTGGGTTCGATGTTCGGCGCCGCACATGCAACCCCTAGAACTGAGACCGCAGCGACCAGCGACAACAACCGCAGGCGCTTCGTGTTCAAACTACTTATCAAGCGTTCCTCCTTTTATGGGCGCACCACGGAAACCCCCAGGTGCTCGGATACCGCATCACGGTAGCGAGAGCAGGTGTCATCCCCGTATCCCGTTCATGAACGGAACTTGAACAAGCTCAGGGGCTTAAAGCCGCCGCGTTAGCCCTCGGGAGGGGAAGACCCCGAGACGAGTAAGATTGGGGCATCGGGATGTGGCGCAGTTTGGCAGCGCGCTGCGTTCGGGACGCAGAGGCCGGGGGTTCAAGTCCCCCCATCCCGACCAGGCAAGGATATGTGTGCCCCTGCTCAGGCGACTTCCCTCCGTGGACCAGGTTCCATGTGGTGCCTGATCAGGAAGCCGAGATCGAGCTGGAAGGTCTTCGCACCCTCGACCAACCTACGCTCTGATCTCTATCTCGGGCCGGTCGTCAGCTGCTGCCCTCCGGATACCAGCAACACTGGGAGTGAACGCTGTGACCAGTTCTACGGAAGCAACGACGACGGCTATCCCTATCAGCGTCTCTGCGAAGCCAATGGCTTTGGCCACCGGGGCGATCAGCGCGAACCCAAGTGGCCGGAGCGCCGTAGAGCCAACCCAGTCGTAGGAAGAAACTCTGGACAGCGACTCATCCGGCACTCGTTCCTGCAAGACCGTGAACCAGAAGGTGTTGAAGAAGGTCATCGAGATACCCCACATGAACGCGGCTGCAGATATCACCCACATGGGAGGCGTAAGGGCGAGGGCTAGCAAAAGTGGAACGGCCAAGAGCATGGTGAGGTAGGCCGTCTTCAGCGGTCGCTCCAACTCGATGTTGATCGCAGCGATATCGCCCACCACTGCGCCAACCCCGCCGGCGGCGAGGATCATGGCCCAGGCAGATGCTCCACCGAGAGAGGTGTTCGCTATGAAAGGCCCGAGGACGAACACGGCTGGAAGAGCGAGTAGCTGGAAGACCATGAAATTCAAGATGCTTACCCAGACCCACTTCCTTGATCGCACCTCCCCCCAACCGTGCTTGAGGTCTGTCAGGAAAGTAGAACGCTCGAGTCTCTGCGCTGAGGCGGGCAGCTTGATCTGAAGGAGAAATAAGGCGCTAACGAGGAAGGTTGCGCGTCCACAACCAATGCAGGGCCGGGCCCCGCTGTGGCGACGAGGATGCCGGCGATGACTGGTCCGGCAATCCCCGCGCTGCTGTGTGTGAGCGAGAGGAGGGCGTTCGCCTGTTGGAGCCGAGGGCGGCTGACGGTCTTGGGTGTGAGACCCGTCGCTGCAGGGGAGAAGAACGCCGACGCGACGCCGTTCAAGGCTTCCAGCGCGATGAAGTGCCATAGCTCGGCTATCCCTGTGATTATCAGGAATCCGAGAGCCCCTTGGGTGAAGGCACGGCCCAGGTCAGAGATCATCATCAGCTTCTGGCGTGAGATCCGGTCCGCCCAAACGCCGCCGATGAGAAAGAAGATGACAAGCATCACGGTCCGGGCTCCCAGAACGAGTCCGAGGTCAGTGGCCGAGCCGGTCAGGTCTAACACCGCAAAGGCAAGAGCAACGGCGACGATGTTGTCACCGAGAAAGGAGGTGGCAGACGCGAGGAATTGGTAGCGGAATGGTCTCTCGGCGAGTGCGCCGGCAGCCTCCCGCACCTTCATATCCTGACGTTACTGCTTGCTACCTAGACCCATGGCGAGCTATTGCCCCGATCTGCGCTTGTGGCGCGCCTCGAAGCCCCCCCATCCCGGCTGAGCAAGCCAGGGGATTAGTCTTCCTGCCGCATCACACCAGAAAGCGGATAAGGAGAGACACCTAGTGAGACTAAGAGTCACGTCTGGAGATACCACCTTCTTCGAGCTATTCGACAAGATGGCCGCCAAGGTCCAAGAAGGTGCCGATGGACTACTCGATCTGCTCGAGGACTACCGGGATCTGGATCGGAAGTCCAGGCGTCTTCTCGAGATAGAGCACCAAGGGGACGGTCTCACTCACGAGATCTTTCAGCGACTTAACACCACGTTCGTGACCCCCTTCGACCGCGAAGATATCCACGAGCTGGCATCCAGCTTGGACGACGTGCTCGACCACATAGAAGCGACGGTCGAGTTCCTAGCCCTGTACAAGATCGAGAAACCCCTGCCGCAGATGATCTCGCTGGCGAGGACGTTAGCCGAGGCCGGCAGGAGGACAGCAGAGGCGATGCCACGGCTACGCAAGATGAAGGACCTCGAGGAATACTGGGTGGACATCAATCGGCTGGAGCATGAAGGCGACAAGGCATACCGCCGTACGCTGGCCGATCTCTTCTCGGGTCAATACGAGCCCATGGAAGTCATGAAGTTCAAAGAGATCGTCGAAGAGGTCGAAGAGGCGATCGACCGACTCGAAGACGTAGCGAACACGATCGAGAGCATCTACCTCAAGTCCAGCTGATGGATCTCAATCTCTCGATCGAGGCGATAGCCATCATCGCCGTAGCCCTCGCGTTCGATTACGTCAACGGATTCCACGACGCAGCCAACTCGATCGCGACCGTAGTCTCCACACGGGTCCTATCCCCGCGTCTCGCAGTCGCATGGGCAGCATTCTGGAACTTCATCGCGTTCGCCGTCTTCGGAACCGCCGTCGCGAAGACCATCGGAACAGGCACGATCAATATCGAGGAGGCAGCGAGTCTCGAGGTCATCCTCGCCGCGCTTATCGGAGCCATCACCTGGGACCTGATCACTTGGTACTACGGCTTACCGGCGTCGTCCTCGCACGCTCTAGTCGGAGGATTGGCAGGAGCAGCTCTGGCCTTCGGCGGCTTCGACACCCTGGTCCTTTCGGGGATCGGCTTGATCGCTCTCTTCATCGTTGTCTCGCCTTTACTGGGGCTGATACTCGGGGTGATCTTGATGAACCTCGTGCAGGTCTTGGCACAGATGTACACCAAAACGAAGGTGGGGACGGTCTCACACGCGAACTGGTTCTTTCGCAAGGCCCAGCTGATATCCGCAGCCGCTTACTCGCTGGGGCACGGCGCGAACGATGCCCAGAAAACGATGGGTGTGATCGCTGCGGTGATCCTGATCGACCGCCAACTCCCACTTGAAGAATTCGATATCTCTTTGACGATCGTGCTCTTGGCGCACACGGCCATCGCTTTGGGAACGCTGTCCGGCGGATGGCGCATCGTTCATACACTCGGATCGAGGATCACGAAGCTCCAGCCCGTCGGCGGCTTCTCCGCAGAAACCGGTGGGGCGATAACCCTCTTCGGGACCGCTAGCCTAGGTATCCCCGTCTCGACGACGCACACGATCACCGGAGCCATCATCGGCGTCGGAGCGACCAACAGGATGTCTGCGGTGCGTTGGGGTCTCACCGGGAAGGTGATGTACGCGTGGGTGTTGACCATCCCTGCGTCGGCGGCGATCGCAGCCGCGGCCCTTTATCTGTTGAACTTCGTCGACGTGAACATCGTTGTGCCTGTGGGCTTCATCGGGACGCTGTCATGGACGGTCGTTCACCTGCGTCGCCAGCGCAGGCCGGTGGAGGAAACCGAAACGGCCTTCGCACCGCCGGGTTAGAAAAACGACCGAGATCTGTCAGCGCAGTAACAGCTCGGCGATCTGGACGGCGTTGAGCGCGGCGCCCTTGCGCAGATTGTCGGCGACGCAGAAGAGCTCGAGCGCGGCCGGGTCGTCGTGGTCTTGACGGATGCGGCCGACGTAGCAGGCATCTCGACCGGCCGCCTGCAGTGCGGTGGGATACGAGTCAGCGGACTCATCGTCGAGGAGCTCTATCCCCGGCGCGCCGGCGAGTAGCTCGCGGGCTCGATCCGGAGTGATCGGGTCGGCGAACTCCGCGTGCACGGCAACCCCGTGCCCCACCATGACAGGCACACGTACGCACGTGGCCGCGACGCGCAGCTCCGGCAGACCCATGATCTTGCGGGTCTCGTCCCGGAGCTTCAGCTCTTCGGACGTGTACCCGTTCGTCTTGAACGAACCGCAGCGCGGGATGACGTTCATCGCGATGGGGTGGGGGAAGACGTCACCGGCAGACAAAACGCTCTCGATACGTCCGCCCAGGACCGCCTCCTCCTCCTTGGCGAGACGCTGCGTTTGATCCCACAGCTCGTCGGAGCCGGCTTTACCCGTGCCGGAGGCCGCCTGGTACGAAGCAACGACGAGACGCTCGAGCCCGGCCTCGCGGTGAAGGACGTCAAGCGGCAGGACCATCGCGAGGGTCGTGCAGTTCGGGTTGGCGACGATGCCCTTGGGGCGCTGGTTGATCGCCTCGGGGTTGACCTCGGGGACGACGAGGGGTACATCAGGATCCATCCGCCATGCCGCCGACTTGTCGATCACGACACCGCCGCGTTCCGCAGCGATCGGTGCCCACTTCACGGAGAGAGGGTCGTCAACGTCTACGAACACGATGTCGGCGCCATCGAAGACCTCAGGGGTAAGCGCACGGACTTCGATCTCGCCCCCGGCGAACGGCAACCTGCGCCCCACCGAACGGGGGGATGCAACCGGCACCAGCTCGTCAACGGGGAAAGAGCGCTCCTCGAGGATGTTCAGCATCTCGGTCCCAACGGCTCCGGTGGCACCGAGGAGGACGATCCTCATGCACCGTCTCCCCGGACGGCCCGCAATTGACCGGTAGCGGTTTCGGGATGCTGCTCCCTGATAACCACGTCCTCCGCCAGCTTGAACTTGGTGTGGATGGCGCGCACCGCGCGCTCGACGTCGGAGGCTCGGATGACACAGGAGACACGGATCGACGACGTCGAGATGATCTCGATGTTGATTCCTTCCTCCGCGAGGACATCGAACATGTCCGCGGCGACTCCGGGATGTGACTTCATCCCGGCCCCGATCAAGGAAACCTTCGCGATATCGGGGTCGGTCGTAACACCGCGTGCTCCGACCGCGGCAGAAACCTCTTGCAACAACGGCTCGGCTTTGTAGAGGTCGTCTTTCGGGAGCGTAAAGAAGATATCGGTCCGCCCGTCGGACGCGGCATTCTGGACGATCATGTCCACGTTGATCTCACCGTCGGCTAACGTCCGGAAGATGCGCGCGGCTATACCCGGTTGATCGGGGACCGCGAGGATCGTGACCTTGGCCTCAGAGGTGTCGTGCGCTATCCCGGAGATGATTGCGCGCTCCATACGTTCATCCTCCTCCCTCACCCACGTTCCCTCGGTGTCCGTGAAGGACGACCGAACGTGGACGAGCACTCCGTAGTTACGAGCGTATTCGACCGACCTCAACATCAACACTTTGGTACCGGCCGCGGACAGCTCGAGCATCTCTTCATATGAAACAGCGTGGAGCTTTCTGGCTTCCGGGACGAGGCGCGGATCCGCGGTGTAGACGCCTTCGACGTCGGTATAGATCTCGCAAGCGTCGGCAGCGAGTGCGGCCGCCAGAGCAACGGCCGTTGTATCCGATCCGCCCCGGCCTAGGGTCGTCACGTCATAGGCGGTGGATACACCCTGGAATCCCGCCACGATCGTGATCTTGCCGGTGTCGAGCGCTTCCATCACACGTTTGGCGCGGACCTCGAGGATGCGGGCCTTGCCGTGGCTGGTGTCGGTCACGATCCCGGCCTGGGATCCGGTTAGCGAGACCGCCTCGTGACCGAGATCGTTGATCGCCATCGACAACAATGCCATCGAGATGCGCTCCCCGGCGGTGAGGAGCATGTCCATCTCCCGCGGGTGAGGATGAGGTGAGACTCCAGCAGCGAGCTCCACGAGCTCGTCGGTCGAATGGCCCATGGCAGATACGACGACGCAGACCCGGGCTCCGGAGCGCGCGGTGTCGACGATCCGGCGCGCCACGTGGGTGATCCGCTCAGCGTCACCTACGGAGGTTCCGCCGTACTTCTGGACGATGAGAGCCATGAGAGACAACCTACAGGGGCCGCCTCCGCTATGAACGGCCCGCTGTTCGGCCAATCGCAGTGCTTAGAGCTACCTTCGCCTTTGTTCGCGGCTCGACCTTGCTCGTCGGCGTCGCAATCTCTGCCCTTCTCGGGTTGCGGCCTCGCCACGGCCGATAATGAGACCCCGCCGGTGGTGT
Source organism: Actinomycetota bacterium (assembly GCA_051001455.1). GTDB lineage: Bacteria > Actinomycetota > CADDZG01 > CADDZG01 > WHSQ01 > JBPCNH01. Next base: position 27,671 of record JBPCNH010000036.1, on the reverse strand, counting down.
TAACGCACCGGATCAGAACTTGGTTGCCTTGCTTAGCCGGAGAGACTCCGGCGGCCCTCGAAAGCCCGTCCCAGAGTGACCTCGTCGGCGTACTCGAGGTCTCCTCCCACGGGCAGCCCGCTGGCCGGACGAGTCACCTTTATCCCCAGAGGGGCGATGAGACGAGCAAGGTACATGGCCGTCGCCTCGCCTTCGGTATTGGGGTTGGTAGCGACGATCACTTCGCAAACGGCGGCATCATCTCCGGGTGGAGCCTGCAATCGCATCAGCAGCTCTTTGATCCTCAGGTCGTCGGGGGTGATGCCTTCGATCGGAGAGATCGCTCCTTGGAGGACGTGATAGAGGCCGCGGTACTCGCGTGTCCGCTCGACGGCGACGATGTCGGGTGGGTCCTGCACCGCACAGATGATGCTCTGATCGCGGCGGGTGTCCCGGCAGTATTCACACAGCTCCTGGTCGGAGACGTTGAAACAACGATCGCAGAGCCGGGCGCGCTCTTTCATCAAACGGATCGCTTCGGCGAGACGCGCGGCATCGGGGTCGGGGAGCTTCAACAGGTGGAACACGACACGCTGCGCGCTCTTCGGGCCGATCCCCGGAAGGCGTGCGAACTCGTCGATCAGATCCTGAACCGGACCGGTGAACAAGTTGAGTACTACATCCCCGGAAGGCCGAGGCCTCCCAGTCCGCCCGCCATCGGTCCCATCGCTTCGGCTTGCGCTTCGCGCGCTTTGTCGAGCGCGTCGTTGACCGCAGCGGTAACGGAATCACCCAGCATCTCGATGTCGTCCGCGTCCGGCGCGCCATCGAAGACATCGGGGTCGATGGTCACACTGAGAACCCGTTGGTCGCCGGTGGCGCGCACCTTGACAGCCCCACCTCCGGCCGATCCTTCTACCTCGACATCGGCTAAGGCAGCCTGGGCCTTCTCCATCTCCGCCGCCATCTTCTGTGCCTCGCGCATCATCTTCTGCATGTCTTTCAACTTGGTGTCCTCTCCTCAACGACCTCGCCGCCAAGACCCCTCTTTACCAACTCGATCGGGTCGTGTTCGCTATCTTCGACGGGAGTCGTCTCCTCGATGTCGGGGATCTCTTCTTCGGCCGGTGTCGATGCTGCTTCGGGACTCGTGGCGCCGGCCGTAGCATCCGCTGCCGCGGGCTCGACCCCGCGCGCTGCGAACGTCAGAGCAGGGCGGATACCCAAAGCCGAGTAGAGAGCCTCCTCGAGGACCGCTCGGTTCCGGTCGGCGGTCATCTCGTCCTGGTGATAGGGCGCCTGCACCTCAACCAGAAGGGTGGTCCCGTCGAAGCTCAATGGACGGGAGGGGTTAAGGAGGCCCTGGATCCGTTTGCTCTGGCTCCCCACCTCGGTGATGGTCGCGCTCCAGGCATCCTTGATGTGAGCCAGGCCGATCCCAGCGGGGACCGCCGGCGCCGGCGCTTCCTCTGTGGCCGGCTGGGAAGCAGCCAGCTGGGAAGCAGCCGAATTCTGGTCCGAAGCAGCCGGCTGGGGAGTGTCGTTCGCCGGCTTCGGTGCGTCTTTCCTCGCCGGCGCGGGAGCGTCCTTGACCGACTTCGGCGCTTCAGTCACCGCCGGCGCGGCGGCCTTGGCTGCTGCCGCGGGGCGCGATCTAGTCGTCGTCGCGGGTGCCGGAGCGGGAGTCGAAGCCGGGGCGCCCGGCGCCGTCTGCGGGCTCGAGGCGGGAGCGGATCCCTCGGCGATACCGATGCGCCGCTCCAGACGTTCGATCCTGCCGAGGAGACCCGAAGCGGAAGGATCGGTCGCCGGCGCTGCAGCGCGGATCAGAGCCACCTCGAGCAACAGTCGATGGTTCGGGGCGGTGCGCATCTCGGTCACGGCTTTTCCGGCGAGATCCATCACACGGAGAAGCGTCTCGGGAGAGAAGCGGGTCGCTTGAGCCTCGAGCTTCGGCACGTCCTCGGCGGCGACGTCGAGCAGGCCGCCGGCGTCGGGGGCTGCCAGCAGCAGCAGCAACGACCGGGCGTGACCCAAGGCGCCGAGGGCAAGCTGACGAGCATCCGCTCCCTGAGAGATCAATGAGTTCACGCCGAGGAAGACCGATCCCACGTCTCCGGCAGAGATGGCATCGAACAGCTCGCTCATCTGATCCTCGTGGCGGTCTCCAAGCAGGCTCTCCGCGTCGGCTTCGGTGATCTTGCCGGTGATGTTCGACAGTTGGTCGAGAGCGGACAAGGCATCGCGCATACCGCCCTCGGCATGGCGCGCTACTGCAGCCAGCGCCGGGGCCTCGGCCTCCAGCCCCTCGAGCTCGGCGACATGCGCTAGGTGCTTCTCGATGACTTCTGCGGGGATGCGTCGGAAGTCGAAACGCTGCGAGCGCGACCGGATCGTCTCGGGCACTTTGTGCGCCTCGGTGGTCGCCAGGATGAAGAGAACGTGGGAGGGAGGCTCCTCGAGGGTCTTCAACAGCGCGTTGAAAGCCTGGGTCGAGAGCATGTGAACCTCGTCGATGACGTACACCTTCTTGCGTCCGCCCGCGGTCGCAAGAGGAACTCCGTGCAGGATCTCGCGGGTCTCGTCAACCTTGGAATGTGACGCCGCGTCCATCTCGATGACGTCCATCGAGCTGCCCTCCGTGATGGCTATGCAGGCATCGCAAACGCCGCAAGGAGATGGGGTCGGCCCCTTGGCGCAGTTCAGAGCCTTCGCCAGGATGCGTGCGGTGGACGTCTTGCCCGTCCCGCGCGGTCCGGTGAAGAGGTATGCGTGAGCGACCCGGTCCTCGACGATGGCGTTCGAGAGAGTCGTCGACACGTGATCTTGCCCAAGGAGCTCGTCGAATGTCTGCGAGCGGTACTTGCGATAAAGGGAGAGGTAAGCCATCGCCGTTCATCCTAGTAGGAGGCGCCGTCAATACCTTCGCCGTACATCGGAGCGACTCACGTCCACCCGCCCGCCCAAACCCGTCGTGTGGTCCGCTGCAGAGAGCGCGAAGAGTTTCGCTACCCGCTGCCGCCTTCCGGGGGCTGGCTCCGGCCGGCCGAGGAAGGAATCCGAGGCCCTCCGTGGAACCCGGAGATATCGGGTGCATTCGGCGCGCCGTCGCTCGATAGGGATCCAGATCCATGAGTCGTCACCCCGCTGCCTCTCAATAACCGATAGCCCGGATCACTCTTTTCTAGGAGGACGGATGCAACCGAAGGACCTGTTCATCCCGCTCGCCCTCGCGGCGCTGCTGCTGACGGCCACCGCTGCTCCCGCAGCGACTTTGACCGAGATGGCAGAGAACCCGTGGCTCGAGCGGCGGGTCCTCAACATCGCGCATCAGGGCGGCGAGGTCGAGGCCCCCTCCAACACCCTCTACGCCTTGAAGACCGCGAAAGAAAAAGGCGCCGATGTTCTGGAGATAGATGTGCATGCCACTGCGGACCGGGAGCTCGTCGTCATCCACGACACGACCGTCGACCGCACAACCGACGGCAGCGGGCGGGTCGATGCCATGACACTCGACGAGCTCAAGACCCTCGACGCGGCGTACTGGTTCGTACCCGGCTGCGGCACGTGTCACGACAAGGAGGACTCCGAATACTCGTTGCGAGGTTACGCAACAGGAGAGCGCAAGCTGAACGGTCTGCTGCGTGACTACGCTCCGAACGATTTCAAGATCCCGACCCTGCGAGAGGTTCTGGAGGAGTTCCCCGACGACTTCATAAACATCGAGATCAAAAGAACGGTGCCCGACACCATCCCATACGAGGACCTCCTCGCGGACATGCTCGCCGAGTTCGAGAGGACCAGCGACACCATCGTCGTTTCGTTCAACGACCACGCTATGGAGAAGTTCAAGCTCCATGCTCCAGACGTCCACGCCGCCACCGCCACAGGCGAAACAGCTCTCTTCTGGGCCTCCGCCCAAGGACCGCTGCCCGGCGCGCCGAATCCCCGCTACCAGGCGATGCAGGTTCCGATGGAGCTCGAAGGCGTGACGGTCGTCACCCCCGAGTTCATCCAGCGGGCGCACGACAACGGTCTAGCGGTGCACGTATGGACGATCAACGACCGCGCCACGATGGAGCAGCTGATCGAGTGGGGGGCCGACGGCATCATGACCGACCGCCCGACGCTGCTCGAAGAGGTTCTCACCGGTCGCCGTCCTCGAGGCAAGCCCTAACCAGCAGAGACCGGAGGGCAGAAAGATGCCGTGCACCCTGCCCTTGACCGATGCACAGCCGGCGCTGTTCCGGCAGCCGGCTCCGGCCGGGCACTCCCACGGCACTCCCGGGTGACCGCTTACGGCTGCTCCCTTCCGGGCCTGACCGGGTTCACGGCTCCGGGTCGCGTAGGACCCAACCATCAACACTGCTCACCGGGGGCTGCCCGGTCATACATCAGCCGCGAACAGGTAATCGGCCCGGCATAAAGGGAATCTCCGGTTACAGGGGATCCCTAGCCCCCCGCCTAGCACGGCTCCTCCAGGATAAGCGCCTCCGGAGCTACGCATCTCCCGTTTGCTCGGCCCGCTACGAGCCCCACGAAGACGATCTCGTCGCCGTGCGATCCCACGGACGAATCGAGGATCGTGAGCGGAGGCGAAGGGATTTGAACCCTTGGATCCTTTCGGATCACACGATTTCCAGTCGTGCCGATTCGGCCGCTCTCGCACGCCTCCGTGGGGGATTGTAAGACGGAGGCTCAATGTCGCATCCCGTCTTGACTGGTCGGCGGTGGGGGCGAGATTCGAACTCGCGGTGGGCTTGCGCCCACAATCGCTTTCGAGGCGATCCCGTTATGGCCACTTCGGTACCCCACCAGGGAACGCATGGATTATAGGAGGGCAGCCGGCGCACCTTCCCGGTGACGCAGGCAGCACTACCTCTTATCTGCGAAGAAACGCCTCAATAACGCTGCGCATTCCTCTGACAAAATGTCCGGCACGATCTCGACCCTGTGATTGAGGCGCGGGTCCTGAGGGATGTTGTAGAGCGAATAGGCCGCTCCGGCACGGGGATCCTGCGGTCCATAAACGAGTCTGGCGAGACGAGCCAGCACGGTCGCGCCGGCACACATCGGACACGGTTCGAGAGTCACGTAAAGTGTGCAGTCGCTCAATCGCCACGAGCCGACGGCCCGGGACGCGGCTTGCAACGCGAGAACCTCCGCGTGAGCGCTGGGGTCGTTTCGAAACTCGCGCTCGTTATGAGCGCGGGCGATAACCTCAGTTCCGCGGACGACAAGAGCGCCGATCGGAACGTCCCCGTGATCCAACGACTTCGCGGCCTCGGTAAGAGCCTCCCTCATGAAGGACTCGTGTTGTTCGATCATTAGCGTGCGCGTTTGCGATTCGAGACCTTCTGCTTGGCCGCCTCGAACTTGCGGCGCACCCACACGAGCAGATCCTTCGCCCAGTCGTACTCGCGGGCCAGGATCGCCAGCCCGGCGAGGTTGAGGATGAAGGACCAGGGGCCGGGCAACGGGATGACGAGGATGGCGGCGACGATCAGCGCAACCCCCATGACCGTTATCGCTATGCGGCGCGCCCGATCGCTAAGTGTCCTCTTCTCCTTGAACGCTCTAACCACGGGGTTGGTCTCCCACTCACCGAGGTCACTGGGGTCACCGAACGGGTCGGTGGTGGGAGGCGCCTTACGTGCCAGATTGCGGACCAGTTCCCGCGCTGCGTCCACCTGGCCTCCGGTCCCGATGCGGATCTGAGCCGTCCATACGTCGTCGGCCGTCTTCACACCCAGGATCGGTCCTCTGCTGGCGTGGCGGATCAAAGCCCAGTTCTTGATCTCGTCCCACGGGATAGAGCAATGCTCCACTTCCTTGCCCGTCCACACGATCAAGAGCTGGCGATCGGTAAGGAAGACGAATCCTTCGCCCCGTGCACCAACGCGGCGCGCCCGGACCCAGTGACGGACCGCCTCCCCGTCGTCGAGGTAAGGGCCGGCGTGGCCCTCGATCAAGGCTCGACGCTGCTCGGAGACCCGGGCTACGAAGCCCATACGCCCGGCCCCCCCATCTCGCGTGGTGGGATCCATGGGTAGAAATGGTACGCCCGAAGGGATTCGAACCCCTGACCTTCCGGTCCGTAGCCGGACGCTCTAATCCACTGAGCTACGGGCGCAAGCACCTGACTGAGCTTACTCTGGACTCTCAACAAGAGGACGTCCCTCGATCCCGGCCTCCCCCGTCCGCACCGGAAACCTGCACATCGGCGTCTCACCAACGCGCCGAGCCTCCGAACCCGGCGGGGGAGTCTGGCGGAGGCGCGGGGATTTGAACCCCGGAAGGGGTTTAACCCCCTTAACGCATTAGCAGTGCGCTCCCTTCGGCCACTCGGGCACGCCTCCACGACAATCCTAAACCCCCCTATCATCGGGGGTTCCTAGGACGAAGGGGGTTCCAGTGACGGCCAGATCGATTCGCGCAGTCCTTTGTCTCGCCTTGCTCGCCGCATCCCTTGCTCCCGCCCCTGCGGCGCACGCACTGCCGCAAAATGCGAAGGTTCAAACCTACAAGGGCGGGCTCAACTTCCCGATCGACATGGTCTGGGTGCGAGGGACCAAGAAGATCTTCTTCACCGAGAAGAGTGGAGCGATCAGAGTCATGAAGGGACGCACCCTCCTGCAGAGGCCGTGCGCCAACCTCCCCGTCAACTCGAGCGGCGAACGCGGGGCCCTCGGTCTCGCTCTCCATCCGAACTTCAAGAACAACAAGAAGCTGTACGTCTATTACACGAACGCATTACCGCTCGAGAACCGGGTCAGCCGTTTCATAGTCAAAAGGAACCGCTGTACGAGAGAACGCGTCGTCGTCGGAGGCCTGCACGCGGCCTCTGCGACCAACCACAACGGCGGTCACCTCGAGTTCGTCAAAGGGAAGTTGTTCGTATCCGTGGGCGAGAATGCCGACCCGAGCCGGTCACAGAACACCGCGGATCGGTTGGGCAAGATCCTGCGCGTCACTCCCGGTGGGAGGGTGCCTGCCGGCAACCCCTTCGGTAACGAAGTGTGGGCGTACGGGCAGCGCAACCCGTTCGGATTAGCATCAAAGCCCGGGACAAACAAGATCTACGCGTCGGAGAACGGGCCGAACTGCGACGACGAGCTGAACTTCATAAAGAAGGGCCGTAACTACGGATGGGGGCCGGCATACGTCTGCGGGACCGCCGGAGTGGGACCCAACCCGAAACCCCCGCTGGTGCGCTGGAGTCAGATCATCGTGCCTACCGATCCCGGTTGGTACAAGGGAAGGATGCCGGCTCTCTCAGGCGACCTATATATGGGGGACTTCCAGGGGAGACTGCACCGCTTCGTCATGAACGACAGGGGCAACGGGGTTCTCGAAGACAGGATCATCCACCGTGCCGACAACGGGATCGTCGACGTATCCAAGGGCCCCGGCAAGTGGCTCTACTTCATGACGACCAACGCCATCAAGCGCGTCGTGCCGAAGTAGCTTTCTCGCGCCGGGAATAGGCTCGCTGGGAACCGACTCGCTGGGAACCACCGTCTGGCCCGAAAACGGTTAGAGGTACTGGCCGTGTCCGCCGTCCGACCCGGGGGTGCCTTCCGGCGCGCCGGGAGGTCCTCCGGCAGGCAGGCCTCGTTTCCTCAACTCTTCAAAACGCTGACGACCCTCCATCTGCTGAGCGAACAACATCGCCTGGATGCCGTGGAAGAGTCCCTCGAGCCATCCCACCAGCTGAGCGTGAGCGACCCGCAGCTCGGCGTCGCTCGGAGGATTGGCTTCGTCGAAAGGCAAGCTGAGGCGCGATAGCTCCTCGCGCAGATCCTCGGAAAGGACCTCACCCAGCTCCTTGACCGATGTCTCGTAGACCTCACGCACCCGCACGCGGCTGGCGTCATCGAGCGGAGCCGAGCGCACCTCGTCCAGCAGGTTCCTAACCATCGACGCGATCCGCATCACCTTCGCGGGATGATGAACCTCGTCCGAGGGGCGGTCCTCGTCGCTCTGTCCTTCGTCCGGGCCAACCAGGACGATCTTCGGCTTCTCGTTTTCAACCATGACCCCATCCTTCCTCATAACCGACTTTCCACACACCACTGACTTCCGACACTTCGGCGTGCGCGGATAGCGCCCGGCGGCGCAGCAACCCGGGTCCGCAACGGAAAAGGGCTCCGACCGGGCGTATGCTCGGGGGGACAGCAATAAAGGCCGGGGGAGCCCACCAGGGCTGAGAGTGCGCCAGCGCAGACCCCATGAACCTGATCCCGGTAATGCGGGCGAAGGGAGGAGCCGCGTGATCGACAACGCGTTAGCAATCACCGTGACGGTGTTGACCCTGGGTGTTTTCCTCTGGATCGGATACCGAGCGAGAACGGCCACCGGGGATCTAGACGACTATGTCGCGGCGCGCGGCACCCAAAGGACCTCCGGGCTCGGCTTGTCTTTCTTCGCGTCGGGGATGGGAGCCTGGATCCTGTTCGCACCCCCGGAGGTAGGAGCGGGGGTCGGACTCATTGCGGTGTGCGGGTACGCGCTCGGCGCGGCCGCACCGATAGCGACATTCGGATTCCTCGGCCGCACCCTGCGCCGCAAGGTTCCATCCGGACACAGCCTGACCGAGTTCATCCGCTTGAGGTTCGGACGCGCCTTCCATTCCTACGTGGTGGTCATCTCCATCCTCTACATGTTGGTCTTCGTCACGGCTGAGTTGACCGCGATCGGTGGGGTCACCGGCATCCTCTCGGGGATGGATCCCCGTCTGATGATCGTTGCGGTAGCCACCGTGACCGTCGCCTATACGGCTTACGGCGGATTGCGCGCTTCGATACGAACCGACAGGTGGCAAGGCTGGTTGATCCTCGCCCTCCTGGCGGTAGCCACGGTCGCGATCGCCGGCGGGGTCGACCGAGCTGCCTTCACACCAGGCGCTTTCGCGATCGACCGAGTGGGGCTCGAGGTGGCTCTGACTCTTGTGATAGCGGTGACCGCAGCGAACATCTTCCATCAGGGCTACTGGCAAAGGGTGTGGGCGGCGCGCGACGACACGACCTTGACGAGGGGAGCACTGCTGGGGGCCGGCGCGACGATCCCCGTGATCCTGCTGCTCGGGATCCTCGGGATGCTAGCGGCCGGCAGCGTCGCGGATCTCGGTTCACCTCCGATCCCGTTCTTCGCTCTCGTCGCGGATCTCGGACGATGGGTATCGATGGTCATCCTCATCGCAGGTATCAGTCTCGTCGCCTCATCGGTCGACACCCTCGAGAATGCACTGACGTCGCTGGTCGTGGCAGAGCGCCCGCGGCTCTCATTCGCCGGCGCACGCGTGGTGACGATCGTGCTGATGCTGCCCGCCACGGTCATCGCGCTGCAGGGCCACTCGGTCCTCCGGCTGTTCCTCATAGCGGACCTGTTGTGTGCCGCAACCGTGATCCCGGCGTTGCTCTCGTTGTGGGAGCGGGCATCGGCGCGCGCGGTCACCGGCGGTGCGCTCGCAGGACTGATAGGAGCGGTAGCGCCGGGCTGGATCACGGAAGGGTCGCTTCGCGAAGGTGTGCGGCTGGCTACCTTCCCCGAGACCATCCCCACGCTCCCCCCTTTCCTGTGGGCACTTCTAGCGTCGCTCGCGGTAGCCGTCATCGGCTCTCTGATGGCGAAGGAACGAACCGACATGAGTGATATCGAAGCTCGGGTCCCAGCCCTCGCGAAGGGTTAAGACCGGCGACGGGGCGACGATAGGGTCCCGGAGATGTCTCCACGCGCGCTTCGGCTAGATGGGCTCGTCTGCGATCTCGACGGTGTGGTCTACCGGGGGAGCGACCCGATCCCGGGTGCGGCGGCTGCGATCGCGAAGTTCCGCTCCGAGGGATTGCGCGTCCTGTTCGCCACCAACAACGCGACGCATACCAGCGCGAGCTACCTAGAGAGGTTGGAGAGGTTCGGGATCGCGGCGGAGAGACCGGACCTGCTTACCTCCGCGATGGTGACCGCAGAAGAGATAGCGCGCCGAGGGTGGAGCGGGATGAGCGCGTTCCTCGTAGGCAGTGACGGGATCAAAGAAGAGCTCCAAAACCTCGGGATGCGGTTCCTCGACGGAGACGAGGCGCGCCGCGCCGAGATCGTCGTCACGTCCGGAGACCCGAGGTTCTCCTACGACTCCATGCGCACCGCGGCGTTCGCGCTTCGCAACGGCGCGCGCTTCATCGCCACCAACGATGACCCGACCTTCCCCGCGCCCGACGGCCTGTGGCCCGGAGCAGGAGCGATCCTCGCCGCCATCGAACGGGCATCCGGCCGGCACGCAGAGGTGATGGGGAAACCGCACATGCCGATGATGGAGGCTGCGGGCCGGCGACTCGAAGGCTGTGAGAGCATCGGGGTGGTGGGGGATCAACCCGCGACCGATCTCGCGGGCGGCCGGACTCTGGGGTGGACCACCATCCTCGTGCTGACAGGCGTCACGGGATCCGAGCAGGTCCCATCGCTCGAGTTCGCTCCCGACTTCGTCGCCGCCGACCTCACCGAAGTCGCCTCCCTGCTCGAGCCGGTTGTCGACGGAAAGGCTTAGAAACAACCGGCCGTGGGCATATCGCATGAATGGACAAAGCGCGCATCACCCCCTACGAAGACGGACCGTTGATCGTGCGCGGAGCGTTCGAGATCACCGACCAAGACGGCAACGTCATCCCGGCGCGCCGTAAGACGATCGCACTATGTCGGTGCGGCAGGTCTCGGATCAAACCTTTCTGCGATGGCACGCACAAAGCGACGCGCTTCAGAGCCGAGAGCGCGCCCACAGATAGGGCAAACGAGCAGCGATAGTTCTGCGGCTATGGGCCGCCACCGGGATCCTCCGGCCTCGGTAAGGGATGCCGCCTCGGACCCGTTCCAGAAGCGCCAGCCACATGCACACGCCGCGCTCCAACAACCACAGCGGAGCCATCAACGACGCGGCAACGGGAAACACCCGGGTGCCCCCGCCTCTCCGCCGGCCGAATTCAGCCAGCAGCACGGTTGCACCAACTGCACCACCCAGCCAGCGTTTCTTGCCGGTACGAGACACGAGCGCGACGGCGGGCACGATGCTGAGGAAGAACATCAAGCGACCGGGGAGGGCGAACTCGTCGTAAGCCTGCCGGACACGCTGCGAGAAGAAACGACCTGCCTCGGGAGGACGCCGCTCCACCAGCAGGTCGAGGGGAGCACATACGCGACCGCCTGCAGCTTCGATCGTCCTGATCATCTCGAGGTTCTCGAACATGACGTCGCCGTCGTAGCCACCCGCCTGCATGAAAGTGGCGCGCCGAACGCCGAGGGTGCCGGGAAAGTCCCGCGCTAGGGCGCGGTTCAGCAAGCTACGGCCGGCATCCCACAATGCATGCCACGGATACTCCGCGAAGTAGTTCTGTGGGATCACGAGATCGTAGCTGTCCAACAAGGTCGCCAGCCGGGCAAGGGATGCGGCGTCGTAGCGGACGTCGTCATCGGCTACGACCACCTTCTCGGAAGAGGCCGCCTCTAGACCGGTGATCACTCCGTCAACCTTGCCGTTCAAGAAGTTGAGATCCGGCCTCGGCTTGAGATGCGTGCAGTAGCTACCCCATCTGTCATCGTGCTCCTGCCACTGCGGGTCCTCGGACCCGTTAACCACGATGAGCTCGTCTACCCGATCGACGACGAGCTTCAGATAAGCGGCGAGCTCGTCGATGTCTTCGTCGCCGGCCGCCCTGAAGGCGAGCACATAGGTGAGTCCGGTCCTCATAACAGGGAGGACCGGCCGGCGCTCCACGCGCCTATCATCTGCTCGGCCCACAGATCCTCGAGATACATGAGACACCGCGCCCCGAAAGAGATGTCGGGCGCGACGCCGGGCTCCTCCTCGGCCAGCGAGCCGGCGAGATCGTAGGCGGCGATCGCCTCGTGAACGGCATCCGCTTCAACATGCTCATCGTAAAAGCGCGTCGCCTCGGGACCGTAACCAAGTTTCCTCAAGGCGTTCCCGTAACGACGGTTTGGTTCGGTGGAGCTCATCTCGAACAGAGCCAGATGCCCGACCACAGCGCCGCGCCAGCGCCGCTGCAATCCGAACATCGACATCAGGTTCACCCCAGCCAGCGTGATCCCCGGGATCCGATCCAGGTACGCGCCGTAACGCGCGTCTAAATCCAGCGCCGACATCGAAGCGGCGAAGAGGACCGCGTGCATGGCTTCGGCGCGCCCTCCGCCGTACTCGTCGGCTTGGATCTCGACAAGGGCGGCTTTGGCTTTGCCGCCCAACCTCGGTAGGACCCAGGAATGGGGATCTGCTTCCTTCAGCTGGTATGCCGAACGATGCACGACGAACTCCTTGAAGCGCTCCAACGACGGCTCCTCTTCAAGGTACCTACTCAACGAGACCGTCCCGTCGGCTGCCGCGAGTGATCTGAGCTCGTCGGTTATACCGACCGTGCCCAACGGTTCGGGCACCCGAGCGGAGAGCTCCTTCTCGAAGCGATCCTCCAACCGGCGCCGGAATCCGAGCAGCGATGGCTCCCATTCCCAGCGCGCGTCCACTCCCCGGATGGAGGTGTAGTGGAGCTCGTAACAGAGATACAACGCCAGCTGGAAGTCGTCGTCGGCCAGAGCATCGCCGCTGGCGACCTCGGGATGGCCCTCGATCGGGTGCAGTGAGGACCCGAGGGCCGCGATCACGTGGTCGCTGAGAGGACCGCGCGCAGGCGGCAGCGACATGACCCTGTCGATCACCTAGGTCGCTGATCCTTCGTCATGGTTCCTCCCTCCCCATCGGATTGCTTTGTCTTTTCCCCCGTTTGGGGCAGAGCAACCGCCGGAGACAAGCCTTCGCGAGGTACCCTCAGCGACAGGTCAAGTTGCTTCATTGGGGGAGGAGGAAGATGAACATCCCTGTCTGGATCTGGGTGCTGATCGCAGTGATCCTAATCATCGTGATCGCCCGCATGGTGTAGCTGTTCCCTCGAACACGACGAAGGGCCCGGTCCCAGGACCGGGCCCTTCGCGCTGGCGCTCGATCGATCAGGTTGCCGGATCTGGAGCCGCCGTCGCAGGCACCCCCCGTCTCTCGATCTCGACGGCAACCAGGAACAAAACGCCCCCCGCTAACGCTGCGAAAGCCCAGGCGTCTCCGAGCGCTCCCAGTTTGCTGTCGAACATGAGGCTCACGATCCCGAGTAACACCAGGCCGAGACCCACCAGCCATCCCGCCTGTCGCCACCCGGCCGTACGACGAGATACGAGCAGGCCGGCCAGAGGGACACCGAACGCAACCAGCGCCATCGTCGCGTAGTGCAGCTCCTCACCGTGTTCATCTAATGGACCGGCATCCCGCTGAAGGCCCATCTGGTCCCAGCCGTACTTCGCGAACAAGACGAGTGCGAGTAGCGAGAGGCCGGCAAGGACCGGGCTGAAAGAGTCGCCGAGGTGCGTCAGGCGATCTCGAGCGGGGTGGAAGTAAGCGGTGACGGCGACGAGAATGACGATCGTCAGCGTGAACGGGTTGAGGAGCTCACCCGTGACGCCCGAAACCACCACCAACATGACAGCGGTCAAAATCTGCAGCTGGAGCAACGCCACCTTGCGGGCGGGATCCTTCAACTGCATCAACCAGGCGACGGTGAGGAACAGCCCTGCCATGACTCCCCAGCCCACGTCGTGGACGCTGTGAGGCGCCCTCTCGGGCGGCTGCTCGGTGAACCCGCCGACCATCGCTAGTAGTCCGAACATCGCCACCCCGACAACCACAGCGGCGATCACCGCTGCGATCCGGTACACCTTTACGTTCGCCGTCCCCAGAACCATGGAACCCCCTTCGTTATCTGTCGGTTACTGAGCCTGTATCTCAGCAGGGCAAGTCCTCTGATGCAAGGTCTGCGGCCCGGTTCCGCGGGGCAATGAAGTGTGGTGCTCGGAGTGTCCCCCTAGAGATCGACTTCGAGCTCGGTAGAGCGGTAACGATCAGGCAAGACGCTGAGCGGCCGAGTAGGTGCGCGCGTTCCGCAATGCGATCGTCACCTGGCGGGAGAAGATCTCCCCCACCCGTTGGGATGTTTCATCGAAAGCCCGGTCTTTGGTCGCATAGAGGTTCAGGGCGCCGGTCACCGCGTCTCCTCATCGACGCTCTCGATCTTGATGAACGTGTTGTTCTCCAAGGCGGCCATTCAGCGTGCTGAATAGGGGGTGACCAGTTGGTCCACCGGTGCGAAGTCGTCGGTGAGGACCACCCGCGCATCTCCGACGAAGGCCGAGATCCCAGCGGGTACCGTCAACAGATCCAATTCGGGAGCACGCTCCGACAACTGCGCCTCCACCTCCTCGACCGGCAATGGCCGATCCGAAGCCACAATGACGAGATTCCCGCCATCGACCCCGGTGAAAACCAAGGGGCGCGCCAATAAAGCGACATAAGGGAAGACGTCGGCGATCGTTGCGACCTCGGCGCGCGCGAAACGCGCCGGCGGATAATCGATGACGTTAACGAGGTAGAGACCGTCCGGAGTCAACACGCGACGCACCTCCGCGACGGCCTCGCGCGTGGTTAGGTGCCAGGGCACGGTCAAGCCTCCGAAGGCATCTCCCACAACGACATCGCGGCTAGATGCCGCCTCTGCAGCCAAGCCCGCGCGGGCGTCCTGCACCCGGACCGCGACCTCTTCACCGAGTTGCAAACCCAACCGGGTCGTATCGAGGTCGACAACGCCCCCATCGATCTCGAGCACGAGGTTCTGACTATCCGGGCGTGTGGCCGCCAGGTAACGCGGAAACGTCAAGCCACCTCCTCCGAGATGCAGAGCCCGGATGGCGGTTCCCGGTAGGGCAGCGTCGACCACAGAGGCGATACCCCGGATGTAGGAGAACTCGAGGTGGGTGGGGTCCGCAAGGTCGACGTACGAGTGCCGCAAGGTGTCGAGCTCTAGCGTGCGACCCGTGGGCCGGGCGTCGTCGACAACGATCCGGGCGCAGTGGTACGCGGTTTCGACGTCGCACGGCGTAGGTGTAGCCGCGACGGAGGCCACGCCGAGGACGGCCACTGCCAGTGAGCCGGCCACCGCAGCGACACCTCGGAAACGGATGGTCAAGACCGCGCCTATGAGGATCAGCGTTCCTCCAAGTGCCAACAGGATGGCGCTGGTGGGCATGGCCGCGACCAACAGGAAACCGGTAGTGAAAGTAGCGACCAACGCCCCCAACGTAGCGATGCCGGAGAGGCGGCCGACCACCGCTCCGGTCTCCGAGAGGGTGGCCAACCGCAGTTTCACCACCATCGGCGTCACCGCGGACAACAGAGACGCAGGGATGAAGACCGCAAGCGCCGCCATTAGCAGCACGGCGGAAACATCACCGCCGCGGACCTGCTCGCCCGTCCACCGCACCAGCGGCCCGACGAACAACACGGCTACGCCGGCCGCGAGCAAGACCGGACCCAACAATCTTTGTGAGGGCACGTGGTCAGCAACCCAGCCCCCCACCCATGCGCCTGCTGCTATGGCGGCGAGCGCGAAACCAATGATCGCCGTACTGGTCTGCAGGGTCAGCCCGAGATAAGGAGCGACCAAACGCAAGCTCAGAATCTCGAGTACGAGGACCGCGCCCGACGCAACGAAAACAAGTGTGCCGGCAGCGCCTGCGCTCAAGCCTGGAGCCGTGACACGATCATTGGCCATGGGCGGCCTACCCTACGGGGGCCGGCATGCCGGTGAGATAGCGCTTGACCTTGGAGCTCACTCCAAGGTTTACCTTGCTCGCATGAGCCTTCGAGTGTCCCAAGTCGCCGACCAGTGCGGCATCTCTCCCGACGCCGTCCGTTTCTACGAGAAAGAGGGCCTGCTGCCCCCATCCGCCCCGGTCCCCAGCGGGCTATCGCGAGTACGACACGACGGCTCCGCAGCGGGTCAAGTTCATACGAGCAGCGCAAGATATGGGCCTCAGATTGGCCGAGATCAAAGAGCTATTGGACATCCAGGATGGGTTTGATGACCTGTGCATCCGCCTGCGGCGAAGATTCTGCGGTGAATTCGATGCTCGCATTCATGATGCGTGCCGTGCCTCCACAATCAGGGCACGGGTCGCGAGGGGGATTCTGGGGAGCTAGCTCGCGGCCGCAGCCTGCGCAGTTGTCCGGTTGGTCGTGAGTATCACCCATGTTCGAGACTCTAATGCCAGCGACGGGTCTTCCTTCGCTGCGCAGTCGCCGGATGCTTTCTCCTATTCATCATGGCCTCTCGGTTCGCTCTTCGGTCGACGGCTTCTGCCTGCCGGACCTAGGAAGCGGTGAGCGCTCCAGCGTCAACCGCACGCTGCGCGCTCATTGGTCCACCATTACCACCAGCGGTTCGCGTAGAACCGAACTGCAGCTCCTCGGTGAGCGTCAGGAGACGGCCCTGCGCGCGGGCCTGTTTCAAGGCCTTCATGAGTGACGTCGCTCCTGACGCGCCGGGGCCCGCCACCGCCTTTAGGAACAAGCCCCATGAGGGCCGAACAATGAGCAAGCGGCGACGGACAGGACGACTTCTCTCCCCGTCCCTCGACACGACCCAGGGCTCGCGGCCCAAAGCCAACCCCCGGGGCGGGGAGAGCGTCACTGGAAGGAGGCCCTCGATGCCCGGCACCGCAACCAAACCCGATCGGCTCCAGGAGGCGCACGACCGTCTCACCCAAGCAGTCGAGTCCATCGTCTCCGGCGACGACTGGCAGCGCATGTTGAAGGTCGCGGCAAAGTTCCATCACTACTCGCTGAACATCCAACTGATGATCATGCTGCAGGCATCTCACGCGACACAGGTCGCCGGCTTCAACAGACGGAAGTCGCCAGGCAGCACGGTCCTTCTTTTCCCGCTCGGTTGCACCATCTAGTACGCCCCTCCCGGCTACGACCCCAGACCCCGGCGGTCTGGAGGCCCAACACTGATCGGGCTGGTAGGGCCCAACATCTACGCTGGACTCGTGCCATCACCTCTGGTCGGCATACTGGCAGGCGTGCTGTTCGGTACACCGTGCAGGGTCCCTCGCGGAGGGTGACCACCAGATGCGCGGGCAGTTCATGAGTCGGGAATCTCTCAGGGAGAGATGACGGCCACCTCGATCTCGCAGTCTGAATCGAAGAGCCGGACCTGGGCGCTGAGGGTCTTTCCTTTTTCGACCTCGATCGGATGTTGGCACGTGTAGTCATCGTTCGCCGGGTCGAGGCTGTCGCAGGTTCCGTCGCACGCACGCTGGTACGAGACCAAAGTGTACGGCCCTGGTTCCAGCTCGAGTTCGAGTTGGGAAGGGTAGCCAGAGGTACCTAGATCGGTGCCATGATCCGGCGCGTCGAAACCTTCTTCAGCCACCACCAAGCCGTCCCACCCCTCGATGCGAGCGAAGGAAACGCTGCCTTCGATAGCGATCGGTCCATCTGGCTGCACCCTCTCGACGACTAGCTGAGCCAGCGGCGGTTCGCGGGATGCGACCTCGGAGTCTGCGGCGCACCCCGTGACCAACAGAACTAGCAATAATGGCACGGTCAACTTCATGATGACCTCCCTTCGTCCTTGGTTGTGTCACTCTTAGACGAGTGCCGTGTTCGAAATGTTCCGCCAATCATGGGCTTGCTTTGCCCGTCATATGTGCTCGCCTTGACCGTCCGTTCGGAATCATCCTGGATGCTGCATCGATCGACATTCCCATCGCATGACGGATGACGCGGCTCAAGGATTTGCACTATTCAAGTCTCTTGTTGAGCGGTCGGAGTTGCCAAAGTGTGGATCCGCTGAGCATGGTCGAACGACACTACCGACTATCAACGGGCGCCAGATAGAGACCGCCGTTCGGTTGGATCACGTAGCAGTTCTTGCATCCTGGGTTGCTTTCCCTGGAGCGTCCTACAAACGGGAATTGATCCAGAGCGACTTAGGGGCGAGAGTCTTTCAATAGATCAACCGCCTGCCGGATCGTTATGCGGTCAAACCGGGACTCAATGGCAAACTTCTTGGCAGCGGGCAGCGCCTGCAAACGCTCATTCACTATCTCATACCGTCCCTGGCTAGGCCCAATAGCTACGTACTCATGCGGTATCGAAGGATGCTGCGCGAGAACGAGGAAGTAGTTGCTGCCGCGCTCGTATTGTGGGTTCTCTGCATCCTCGAGTAGGTAAGGCCCGTTAGGTCCTTCCTCAACGACACCTCCGGTCAAGAAAACGGTGAACTCCGGACCGACCTCTCCCCGGAAGACTTCGATGGTCCTGAATTCCTGATGGGTATAAACCAGGTCCGGATCCTCTCCCGGCTCTTGGTTGGACGCGGTTGCTTCAGCATGTACAACGGCGACGGCACTATTAGCCAAGCCACGGATGTTTTCCGCGGTGTGGTAGTAGAGGCCGTGGAAATTCCGAACGGGCAGAGACTGATCAGAGGTAGCTCGACGCTGTTGTTCCCGATCGCTTGTTGAACCATCGCTCTTAGACAGGGCGGTTGCAGCCGTTGCGACAACTGCAACCGCGAGGACAATTCCTGCCATCCTTAGGGCGGACTTTCTCATCTTTATCTCCTTTGAGTGGCCCCTGATCTAGTAGTAAATGTTCTGGATGTCGCTCGTATCGTGGGTCTGCGGATTGACGATGTCGTATGTGTTGAACAGGGCGACGTCGGAACGGTTCATGATGCTCTTTATGTCATTGTGGCTTAGCCCTATTACATGTCCCATTTCATGGACTGCGGTCGTCTTTTTGTGTCGCTCTGAAATGTTTTTGCAGAAGGTTGTGGTTGAGCTTGACGACACCGTAGGTGTAGGTGCAACAGGTTTTGTTCGGTCCGGGATATGCAGATCCGTACCAATCTGCCGCGTATTGGTTCACCGTGACGGAAACTGGCGCGTTCGAGATTGAACCTTCATAGATCGAGAAGCCCGTGTAGCTGCCCCATTTGCCGGCAGCGGGCCGGATGACGTTGTCCGCATACCAGGTATGACCGTTGAGATTCATGTAGTAGGAGTACTGTCTGCTTCCCCACTTGCCGCCGTGATCTCCGCGGTGTGCCTGTGCAGTCGATGGAACAAATGCCATTGCCAATACAAGAGCGGCTGCGATGCTAGCGAGCTCTTTCGCCTTTCGAAACCTCAGGATATCCATTGGGACTAATCCCCCCTCGAACGTGAATGAATGTAGTTTTGGCTAATGAGCCACCCGTTCTACGTGGGCCAAGAGCGGGTGTTGATGAACTGTGCAGGAGGTTCACTTCACGCTTGAAGTAACTTACAGTCGTCAGTTCCGTCTCCCGCCGCCTCTGCTCGACTCGTGGAAGCCCCTCATACCCCCGCCGGCGAAGGTTTCCGGTTGATAGCCCGAACTCAACCCACAGCTCCCGATCTGTGGCATCTCGGCGGGCATTGTTATTCGGCCGAAGCTCTGATATCCCAGAGCGATGGGTTTCTTCGACAAGATCAAGAGCAAGAGCCGCGGCATCCTTACCGCGGCCGACCCCGACGAGGGCGTACCTCCCGCCTCTGAGCAAGAGGTAAGAGCACGTCTACACGGGATCTCCGGACGCGGCATCGAGGTCCGCGACGACGAGGACGAAGTCGTCGTGTCGTGGTCGGCGAAGGTAGCGTCGGCGGGCATCGATGGAGGGGAGTACGAACACCTCTACCGTGCGATCCGCGTGAAGCTAGATCCGGTCAAGAACGAGGCCATCGGTCTCTGCTACAAAACGACCGCGCAGGCAGAACTCGGCGATTCAATCTCGGGATCGAAGAACTGGGAGCGCGGCCAGCATGTCGGAACCGAGGTACTGCACGTGATCGCATGGCTCGGACCTCATCACACATCCGGCGGCGCCGACGAGAAGGGATACAAGTTCAGCTGGTCGGACCTACGGCAGCCGGTGATGGACGCAGTGACCGGTGCGGGCTGGACCTACAAGCCGAAGAAGTTCTGATAGTCGAGCGCACTGGAACGAATAACTCTGGGGCGCTCATTTCCTGTCCCGGCCCTCCACCCAGAAGCTCGACGCTCCTCCGTACAGAAGCCGAGACCCGAGCCAGTCGCGGTCGTCACCTACGCGGTGTCGGGCGTCATCGGCCGAGCCGGGTTCGATCGTGAGCCGCTCGGCGTCTTCGACGCCCTCCAATCGTGCGCTCATGGACAGGTGAGTGCAACTGAGGGAGCAGGTCAACGACCAGCAAGCACCTGATCCGATGAATCGAGCTTCGCGGCGCCGTTCAGCTAGCAGGAGCCACCAGCAGCCCCGCATCCAAAGCTGCCGTCCGAAGATCCGCATCCCAGGTGGCCAGTATCAAGGTCTCGTCGGCCAGCGCCACGGCGCTAGCGAGATGCACTGAGTCAAATCCTCGCAGCGCGTGAGTTTCAGCAAGATCGCCCGCCGCCCTCGAGATCTCATCATCTAGCTCCACGATCTCAAACTGATCCCAACGTGTCTCGAGCCGCGACCTCACCCATTTCATCTCGGCAGGTGTTACACGTCCTCCTCTCGCCGCAGAGGCCAGAGCTGCTCTCGCCTCGGCGTATGTCACGCGCGAACCCGTTACTCGGTGGGCGACGTCCCACAGTTCCAGAGCCTCGGCTGACTCACTCTCGTCAACGATCAGCTTGAAGAAGGCCGAGGTCTCAAAATAGACATTCAACGCCGCTGTTCTTTGACCAGATCCGAGATACTGCCTTTGGTTTTGATCAGATCACCGCGATGGATCTTCGTCTTGGGGCGGCGCGCCGGCGTCACGATGCCTTTAGCGATGAGTCTCTCAAGGGCTGGGCTCTCTTCTACTCGGGTAAGTCGGGCCACCGGCTTTCCTCGCTCAGTGATCAAGATGTCCTGACCTCGCTTCGCTCGACCGATCCACTTGCTGAGGTTGTCCCTCAACTCACGCACTCCGACTTCCATCATCGCCTCCAATATGGCGCTTTTCTATTGCGGCAACGGTACACAACGCAAAATGGAATGGCAAGCGTCCATCTCGATCGTGACCAGCTCCTCAAGTGATTAGCAGTTGATTTGTAGGACCAGACCTACGACACGAGCTGGGGGCCATGGATAACCTCCACCAGCAATTCTTGGTCACTCCATCCTTGAGCTGCGGTGAGTCGTTCCTTAGACCAAGGCTCCAGGGATGCCAGGAGAAGGCGGTGCGCGCCCATTCGTTCCTATTTCACTCCTCACGGAAAAGGGCCATGTAGGGCTCGTAGGAAAACACTCTGTTGCGACGGCGGCCCGTCGTCTCTCGCAGGAGTCCGAGGCCATGTAGTTGACCAACCAGGCCGTTGGCGCGAGCGAACGAGAGCTCTGTCATCTGCATCACCGTGTTCACGTTAACGATGGGTCGAAAGTAGAGCTGCTCAAGAAACGTGAGACCCTTGCCGGCCCCCCGTCCGAGATTGGAAGTGATCAGCGAACGGTGCTCCTCTCGCATAGCGACGATCTGTCGAGCTGTGTCCGTGGCTTCCCGGGCCACCTCCGCTACTCCCCGCAATAAAAACTTCAACCATGCTTCCCAGGCCCCCTCATCACGCACGGCCTGCAAGTGGTCGTAATACCTCTGACGATGTCGCTTGAAGAAGTGAGAGAGGTAGAGAAGCGGCCTGGCAAGGATACGATTCTCGACCAAGAGAAAAGTGATCAATAGTCGACCAACCCTGCCGTTCCCATCGAGGAAGGGGTGGATGGTTTCGAACTGCGCGTGAGCCAGACCTACTCTGATGAGCGCAGGCATCTGTTGCTGATCGTGGATAAAGGTTTCCCACTTCCCCAACGCATCCTTCATTTCCTCGACCGGCGGCGGAACATAGGTAGCTTGGGCGAGCGTGCAGCCAGGAGGCCCGATCCAGTTTTGAGAGCGTCGGAATTCTCCGGGAGTACGTTCCGATCCACGAACGCCGGAGAGAAGACGCTCATGGATCTCTCGGATCAATCTGAGGGAAACCGGGAGCTCGTGTAGGCGATCGAGGCCATAGTTCATCGCGGCGACGTAATTAGCGATCTCCTCAACGTCGACGGGCCGCTCCGGCTCCGCGGCCTGGGCCTCGAACTCGAGGAGGTCGAGCAGAGATGCTTGGGTGCCTTCGATCTGGCTCGATAGAGCTGCCTCACGCCGGACATACATGAAGACGAATAGGTCTGGGTTTGGCAACACATCGGTCGAACCGTCTAGACGACCCAGCGCCCGATCCGCCTCTGAGAGCAGGGACAGCATCTCGTCGTCGTATTCGAGGGGAGGCACAGGCGGCAGAGGCCTTGGGATGAAGGCTTTGTAGCCTTCAAGCTGGTTGACGTAGCTCCCCGATCGGGGCTCCCGGGCCGTCATTGTTATCGGTACCGATAGATTACAAGACTGTAATTATTGTCTAAGCGCATGGCACGATAATAACCGTTATTTTCATCAGACGCCGAATTTCGAAATAACGCTTCGGATGTGCTCATTTCCGCGAATACCCGCTGGCCTGCTCTTGGAGCCTGGCGCTTGATCGGTCGCGGCATCAAGCCAACGGGTCGATCCCGAACATCGAGAACCTAGCGGAGGGCAAGGGACTCGAACCCTTAAGTCCGCAAGGACAACGGTTTTCAAGTCCAAAGTCCACCTCCTGCGATCTCGGATGGCGTCAGCTCACGTCAGGCCCGGGCGCGACTTCTCGCTTCGAGAAGGAACGTAGTTGGTCGAGGTCGGCAAAGAGAAGGGATGTCAAAAGGATCTCAGGCGTATCCCGACAGCCAGCCGCCTCAAGAAGCCGTCGCAAGCGACTCCGAATTTCCACCACTTCCTGGGACGCTAAACCCCCTCCTCTAGATCGACGATTAGGTCCAGCAGCTCACTTGCTTCCCACGCCCGGTTCCTCTGCGACTCCGATAGAGGACGCAGAACCTCCGCCTCGACGAGATCGGGTATAGCTCTGTTTACGGCCGGCTTCGACTTCCCGCTTGCGGCCACACCGACCGGAAGCGTCATAACCGGATGTCCGGGGAGGACATCGATAAGAGACCAAGCGGCAGCGTCTGACCGCGGGTTGACCTTCTCCCGGAGTCGGGCGCGCCACTCTTCTTGAAGCTTGGTCACTTTCTCCAAATATCTCTCGGCCAACTTCGATGCCTCGGTAGCCGCCAGGCTGAAGACCTCTATCCACTCCAGGACCCGGTCGCCGCGGTACGCCGTCAGCCCCTTGATGTACCGCTCCCTGTCTCGAGCAAGGACCACACTTACAGGAGGCACGTATGCAGGAGCCAAACCGCGTCGTCTCAAGATGACTTGGACCAAGGCGCGGCCCGTTCGCCCATTGCCGTCGTCGAAAGGATGGATCGTCTCGAACTGCGCATGCGCCAATGACGCCTGGACAAGGGCTGGTATGTCGTCGCGGTCGCAGAAGCGGCACAGCTCTTCCAGCAGTGCGTCAACCATCTCTGGGGGAGGAGGAACGAAGTCAGCTCCGCATGGGTTGTAGTCGTTACCGCCGATCCAGTTCTGCTTATCCCTTGGCCGACCTGCGATCCTGGGGTGAGACCGCTCCATAAGTACTCGGTGCACCGCCACGATCTCGTAGGGAGTGATCCGACCCACGCTTGCGGTCTCTTCGATCGCGAACTGCATCGCATCTACGTTTGCCAGGATCTCTAGAGCCTCGACGCTCGCTTTGCGGCCGATGTCATCGCGCACCTCTGCGCGAGCCAGTTGTTTGGCATCGACCTGCAACCCCTCCACCTTCGACGAAGCGACCGACTCAGTCCTTAGCAGAAGACGGGCCAGAGGGGCCAGCCGAGGGGCGAAGTGGTTCAGCTGGGAGATGGCCACTTCCGCCTCCGATACGACGCTGGCGAGCTCGCCGGGAAGGTCATAAGCATCCGCCTCGAGAGGCTCGGGCAGAAAGACCTCATATTCGCATGCCCGTCGGTAGCGAGGAGGTGCCTGGGTCAGTTCGGGTCGCGCAGACCAGGCTCTCCGCTCATAACGTCCCCTCACCGACACATCCTTTACTAACGGGCAGGCTTTAGTAAAGGTTCGCGCTTATCCTTTACTATCGCAAGTAAAGGATAAGGCCCCGTTCACCGCCGGCTTCGATTTCCCCGTTGCTGCTACACCCACTGGAAGCGTCATGACCGGATGCGCTGGCGGGACGTCAATCAGCGGCCAATCTGCGGCATCCGATCGAGTATTGACTTTTCCTTAAGCTGAACGCGCCACTGCTCCTGCAAGGGACACGAGCTCAGGATGGCTCTCCGCGTGAAATGACTCTCTTTGCCAATCGTCTGGCCATCGCTGCGAATATGGGGCGATGGAAGGGCCACAGTCCCCACCAGTAGAGGCGCCCCAAGATCCCACGAGGGCGAAACACAGCGCTCTGGACCAGGGTTGCCCCGCCGTTTCTCCTTTCCCCTCGGAAAGCGAGCCATGCCTCTCCAGGTGTCTTCATCAGAGCGCGAAGCACCAGCGCATCGGGCTCCACGACATCGACCTTCCACCAATCGACCAAGGATCCTCGGATGATCGAGCCTTCGGACCGAGTCCACGACAGATCCCCGCCTCCCAACAGCTTGTCGATCCACCTGCGAATGGTCCAAGCCCATGCGAATGGATACCAGGAGGCGTCGCCTCCGTAATCCGCGAGAACGGAAGCGATGCCATCAGTCGTTACGTCGAGCTCGATGCGACGTTCGTCGGTCAGAACTACGATACGACTCCCGGGCACCGACAGCCCAGTGGAGAGTTCCTCTCCGAGCGATCCTTCCTGACGATCGAGAGCCGCGGCAGCGGCTTCCATGTAACCCATTGGTGAAATGCTTGGGTAGCGGGTCACCGCAACTTCATTCGTCACGACAACTTCGTTCTCTAGACCATCGATCAACGGGCGCGAGATCGACGTCGGGACAGGCGTCATCAGCCGCACCCAATAGGAAGAAAGTCTTGGCGTCAAGAGAGGGATGCTCATCACGAAGCGTCTGAGGTGACGGAGACGCGCGTAACCATGAATCATCTCCCGGTAGGTGACCACGTCTGATCCGCCGATCTCGACGATTCCGCCCGGGTGGGGTTCGGATCCGGCGGCGATCAGGTAGGAAACGAGATCGTCTTCTGCAATGGGTTGGATGCGCGTCGCCAGCCAACGAGGAGCGATCATCGCCGGAAGGCGCTCCGTCAGATAGCGAAGCATGTCGAACGCGGAGGAACCGGATCCGATCACGATAGCGGCGCGTAACTCAGTCACCGGAATACTTCCGGAGGCCAGGATCGCTCCAACCTCGTGGCGGCTAGAGAGATGACTTGAGAGTCGATCGTCAGCGCGACCAAGACCGCTGAGGTAGACGATCCTCTCCACTCCTGCTCGCTGTGCCGCAGCTAGAAAGTTCCGAGCTGCCGTCCGATCTCGCTCTTCGAAATCACGCGAATCCATCGAATGCACGAGGTAGAACGCCACCTCGACACCTTCGAGGGTGGACTCGAGTGAGCGAGGGTCCATGAGATCGCTGGCGATCGTTTCGAGCCCTGGGAACCTCGCGGCTAGAGCATGAGGCGAGCGGGAGGTAGCGCACACATCCGCAGAAGCATCGAGCAGCCTCGGTATGAGACGCGAGGCGATGTATCCCGTTGCTCCGGTTACGAGGACCCGGCGTCCCTTCAGGTTCTCGTCCGGGAGTGTCATTAGGAGATTTACTCACATCTCGCCACACGGCGAGCAGTTCCCGCTCCACACTCTTCGTTCCGTGAGAAGGTTGATTGGTGGATCCAACTGAGAGTCCATCCGTCGTCACGACTGAAGAACCCCGCTCTTTCACCCGCATGAAACGCAGGAACCTGATCGCAGGCGTGGTCCATCTGGCGCAGGCGATCCTGATGCTCGCCCTCAGCAGTGACCTCTCCCTACCCGTCACCGTGAGCTACCTGGGCAACGATCCCGTCCAGGTACAACCGGGTGTGGCTCCAGAGACCCTGTTCGATGTGCCCGTCGGTCCGCTGGTCGCTTTATTCCTTTTGCTCGCCGCCATCGACCACCTGGTGATCGCCTCCTCTTGGGTTCGCCCCTGGTACGAGCGCAACCTCTCGAGAGGGATCAACGTCGCCCGCTGGGTCGAGTACTCGGTTAGCGCATCGCTGATGGTGGTGCTGATCTGTCTGTTCGTCGGCATCCGTGACGTCGCCGCGCTCCTCGGTCTGTTCGGTGTCAACTCGGCGATGATCTTTTTCGGCTGGCTGATGGAGCGCCATCAAACGCCTGGGCGGGCAGACTGGGCCGCGTTCTGGTTCGGCTGTTTCGCCGGCGCTGTTCCGTGGGTGGCCATCTGGCTGTACGTCCTGGGGACCGAGAGCGTCCCCGGCTTCGTGTATGCGATCACCTTGACGCAGTTGATCCTCTTCACCGCCTTCGGACTCAACCAGGCGCTCCAGTACGCGCAGGTGGGGAAATGGCGGTCCTACCTGTTCGGGGAGTCGAGCTACATCACGCTGAGTCTGATCGCGAAGTCACTGCTCGCGTGGATCATCTACGCGAATGTTCTACGACCAGCCTAACGGAGCATCCTCTCCAGAGGAACCAAGGACTCAACCCATCGACCCATCCGTGACTCCTAGTTCTTGTCGTATCGGTTAGCGGAGGGCGGGGGACTCGAACCCCCAAGTCCTTGCGGACGACGGTTTTCAAGCCCGCGAAGTTGGTTCCCGCCTCGTTACGGTCGCTCCTTATCGATCCTTATCCGACCTGCGACTCGGCCCGCCGTTCCTGTTCGTCCCTTCGTCTCCCTTCACTCCACGAATAAGGAATGGCAGGAGAATGGCAAGAGAGACTCGCACTTGTCCTCCCATTTATGCAACAGTCGTTGTATTTATGTTGTCTATCCTGATAGTCTCCCTTCATGGACTACGTACGCCCCGTAGAGGCTCTTATCCCCGGCGCCCAGGGACGGATCCTTGGTGTCCTGGCTCGAGCGGACGCTCCCCTCAACCTTCGGACCCTCGCGCGCCTAGCCGGTGTTAGTCCAGGTCAAGCGTCGCGCGTTCTTCCACGTCTCGTCGAGCTGGGAGTCGTCCACCGGACCGAGGTGCCACCTTCTGCTCTGTTCGAACTTCCGGGCCGGAACCTCGGAGCTCAGCTGGTCCGCGATCTCTCGGACGCGCAAGGAGCCCTGCTCCAGGAGATGCGGAGAACTGCCGCCAAGCTCCGGCCGGCGCCTGCAAGCGTCGTCCTATTCGGCTCCGCGGCAACCGGTGAGGCCCGCGCCGGTAGCGACATCGACGTTCTCATCGTGCGCCCATCAGGCGCTACCGATGAGGATGCCTGGACAACTTCTCTCATGAGATGGGTGTCTCGGATCCGAGAGTTCTCCGGGAACCCGGTCAATGTCGTAGAGGAGAACGAGGAAGACATCCCGAGACTGCTGAGATCTCGTCGGAGTCTGTGGGAGACGATCGCGAGGCAAGGGGTCCTATTGGCGGGCAAGCCTCTCGTCGAACTGGGTCGGAAGAGTGCCTAGGAGATCCAAGACTGTCTCGCTGACCACGACAGATGTTCGTGCTTACGCAGCTAAGGCCGAGGAGTACCTCGAAGCGGCAGAGCGAGATCTAGAAGACCGCCGCCACAATGCGGCTACCAGTGCGGCAGTGCATGCGGGCGTCAACGCGGCCGACGCGATCAGTGGAGCTTTGCGAGGAATGCGCTCAGCAGATGCAGACCACGGTCGCGCGGTCGATCTTCTGGAAGCCAGTGGCAAGGACGGCAAGGAGGCTTCGAAGCACCTGGC
>JBPCNH010000035.1:0-62169 GCA_051001455.1 Actinomycetota bacterium | reverse complement strand
CAACTCGACGCCCTGCTTGGACGGATGCCGCGCCGCAGAGGGATTGCATCGTGAGAAACCTATCCGCGCTGCAACGGCGCATCCTGACCGAGACGGTCGCTGAGACATATCCCACCCAGCAGGAAGTGTCTAACGCCGTTAGACACTTTGGAAACTGAGCGCCCCATGAAGGACGCGCTAAGGGATCTCGGAAACGGATTACTGCTCAGGGTAGGCAACGGCCGGGAGAACGCAGCGTCCAAGGGATTGCGCTACTTGATCCAAGGTCGGGTGCAGATCCGGCGCGCCGGTTCCGATCACGTCGAGGCCACGGTGCGCGGCAATGGCCGCGCCTGGACGGTCGAGTACCGGGACGGATGGTGGCGCTGCGACTGTCCAGCTCGCAGCAAGTGCGCGCATCGACACGCCGTCGAGCAAGTGGTGGTGGTCGAGTGACACCAGAAGAAAGTTTCGACGTGCCCCGGGTGGCTTCGCGCCCTTTCGCCGAAGCGAACCTGCGTCCTGCATCAAGGCCACGATCCCGGGGCGCGTCGAGGGGTTCCCAGTGACAGATGAAGTGCGCGCGCAGGCTCGCGAGAGGCAGCGCCGCAAGCGCGCGCGCGACCGACATCTCCTTGAGAGCGCGCTCGAGGTCGTCGAGTACCTGCTCCATCGGTTTCCAATCGAAACCATCAAGGCGATTCGAGACGTCGACGGCGAGCGTGACTCACGCGTCCTTGAAGAACGCGTCGCCTCAACTCAAGATGGGTTCAATGACATCCGACACCGAGCGATTAGTGATCGAGCTTGCTGAGGCAATCCGGCAGGAACGACGGAAGGGGCACGAGATGGGAATCGACGCAAAAACAGCAGCGAAGGTCGCGCAAGAGGCGGGGCTCAGCTTGAGCGACGCGGCGGCGCTCAAGTCCATGGCCGCGGACGAGAAAGAAGCGAAGTCGTTAGCGGAGACTTTCAGCGGCTCGAAGTCCGCAGACGCCCTCGCCGACAGCATCCTGAAGGGCTACTGAGATGATGCCGATGGAGCACGCCGCCTGGAAGCGAGCATTCGATGAAGGCGGCATCGAGTGTCCTGTCGAGCTCGAGAAGATTCACGCCGACGAGTCAACCGTACAAGCCGAGCTCGACGCGGTGGCGAAAGAAATACGGGAGGCACCAGCACCCGAGATCACCGACGCCGCCGAGATGCTGGCGGCATCCGAGGCGCAGGAGAGACTCGCTGCGCGCAGCGCGGCGTTGATAGCCCGCCGTAGCGGGATCGGCTTCCAGCTGCGCGCTTGGCACGTCGAACACCGGGAGCAGTTGCTGACCGACGTGCTTCGGCCGGCCGTCGCGGCGATCATCAAGGAGGCCGCGGAAGATCTCCTTCCAACCCTGCGACCGTACGCGCCGGACTACGCCGTCGAGAGTGTGCTTGACGGAACGGCCAAGGAGCACGCCGCTTGGAAGCGAGCGCGCTATCTCGATGAGAAGTTTCAGCTACTGCTTGGGGTGTGGGTCAGCTGCTGGCAAGCGGCGACCGCGCACCCTGCCCACGCGGCGTCGGTGCCGGGCTACCTGTGCCCCCAGTTGCCAGGTGGCCTGCACGCGTGGGAGGACAGCTGGGCGATCTCCCGCGGTATCAGCCACCCAGTTCGGGACGGGTTGTGCACCGAGCTGCTGGCGGTCGCCGAACACCACGGCACCGGCCGCTATCGCCTGATCTCTCCGTTGGAGATGGTGGAGCTTGCGCGCAACGTCGGGCCCTTCGAAGAGCGGATGGCGACGGCGCCGAACGCGCGACCGCAGCGATTCGTCTTCTTGCCGCATCCCACCGAGACCGCGGCGAGCACAAAGCGTGGCAAGGTCGCGTTGTTGTGAGGGATTGGGGTGGGGCCGAGGTGGCAGGTCTGCCATGTCGGTTTCGGGTAGACCCCTCAAACCCGAACCTGGGGGGGGGACCTCGAAACAACACAACGCATGGTCGGTGGGCATAGCGCCATTGTTCCTGTACGGGTTGCCAGCCCGCGTAGGCGCCTGAAAGCTACTCGCCTGCGCCGGAGTGCCTAAGTCGGCACTGGGGCTCTCTAAGGCCGTCGCGTCGGCTTCCCGGGGGAAAGCATTGGCGACGGTCGGTATCGTGTTCTCAATCGCCGACTAGAGGCTCAGTAATCTAGATCCACTACAACATCCTCGCCGAGACTTGCTCGGGCGAGGATGAGGATGTCTTCCGGAACGTCGTCGTCCATCTCGTCAAGGGTGTCGTAGGGGACCAAGGACGGAAGGAAACGTTCGTTGCAGTGGGCCGTGTAGGCAACAAATCTTCCCTTTCCAGTGATGGCGATTCCCCAGTACGCACCGGCATCCCATCCCTGTTTCGGCGACGTGGTGCGGGTTTCATCGCTGGCGGGCTCCACGAGCCAGCGACCGAAGAAAGCGCCTTTGTACCAACTTGAGCCCTCCTTATCGGCAGGTAGCTCCACTTCGATCCTCGCCATCCCATCTTCTAGGCCACGCTGACGCTTATGGCGCTCCAGCTCAGCCTTCAATGCCTCCTGACAGGCTGCAGAGATGTTGATATCGCTCTCCGCCGCTCGGACCTCTTCGGCCAGTTCATCGGGCAGGTACACCGTCACCTTGGGCATTTCCACTCCCTTCTATGTGATACGGACAATGGGAGTATACGCATAGAGGAAGTACAAGGTCAAGCGTCTAGAGGTCGAGCCGACTGACTCGGCCGTTACTCTGGCAGGAGATTCCGCGGGAAGGCAGCTCGGGCAGTCTCATCCAAGTCGAGCCCTTCTATTCCGCCGATGCCTAGATGGGCGCGCTCGATCCACGCGCAAGGCACAGCAGCGAGAGTGAATCCCCACGAGTCCAGGTACTCCCTAGAGAGCGTCACGCCGCCCAGTTCCTCACAACCGGCGGCAAGTGCTCTGGCCTCAGCATCTCGGGTCGCTTTGGCGCGAGGAAGCCCGAGAGAAAGTACAGCGAAAAAGACTGATCGTCCCTCGGGCATACGAAGAAGCCTGACTAGATTGCTGCTGCCGTTCAAGGACTCGACTCGAGCTCCACCGGGCAGGGGTTAGGCATATCTGCCTTACCGGTCCTGGGACCGGAATTAGGAACGTCTGGGGCCGCGGTGGGGCCGCGAGAGGATCAGAAACGACCGGAAACAGTGAGAAACGCTAAGAGGTAAAAGTGCAGGTCAGAGGCTGTTTTCGAGCGAAAGTGCAGGTCAGCGAATCGGCCTGCTTTACTTTCACACGGAAGAGGTCACTGGTTCGATCCCAGTATCGCCCACCCTGGGTGCCGAAGGCTGCGGGTTTCGAGGGGACGCAAAGGGGCAAAACGACCCGGAGCCCTCTGACTCCTCCCCGGCAGGCTCTCGGACCCCCCGGGCGCATCCTGCGAATATCCTGCGGCCCTACATCGTCCTGCCGCAGGAAGGAACCGCTGTGACCACGGACTTCGAGGCCGTAAAGGCCGGCTTGCAAGCAGTTATCCCGTTCAACAACCACCTGGGTTTGCGCTACGAAGAGGTGTCCGCCGGGCGCTCCGTGGTGACGCTCCCCGATGATCCTCGTCTGCACAACCACATCGCGACGCAGCACGCGGCCGGCATGTTTGCCGCGGGCGAGGCCGCTTCGGGCGGTGCCTTTGCCGGGACCTTCGCCGATCTCATGGGCTCGGTGGTTCCGCTCGCGGAATCTGCGGAGATCTCCTACAAGAAGATCGCGAGGGGGCCCCTCACCGCGACCGCCGTGCTCGAAGGGGACCGAGAGGCCCTTTTGGTTACCCTCGAGGATGAGGGACGCATGCGTTTCCCGGTTCGGATCGAACTGACAGATGAAGCCGGGCTCACCGTCGCCGAGATGGTCGTCCGCTGGTACGTGAAGAAGTCCTGAACGCGGCAACCTGGGCCACCCGGCGAGCGTCCTAACAGCAGCATCGCGTCCACAATCGAGAGAGGGGATTTCCCGTGAGCAAGATGAGGATCGTGCTTGTCCTGGCGATGGCGGTCTTCCAGATGGCTTTGGCATCGTGCGCCTCCGACCCGGATACCCCCGCAGGAGGAAGGTCGCCTGCAGCCACGGCGGAGCGCTCATCTGGATCCCCTGAGGAGTCTCCGGCCGCTCCCACCGAGGAAGAGGTCACGCTCGAGGTCTGGTTCAGCAACGGGACCCGGCTTCACGTGGTGCATCGCGAGCTGCCGGGCACCACGGCCGTAGGCCGCGCCGCGGTAGAAGCTTTGCTTCAGGGCCCGACCGAGGACGAGCTCGATGACGGCATATCGACCGCGATCCCCGAAGGCAGTCGCCTCTTGGACCTCGATATCGCCGACGGCACGGCGACCGTCGACCTGTCGGCGGAGTACGAATCTGGCGGCGGATCGGCATCGGTACTCGGTCGCCTCGCGCAGGTGGTGTTCACGCTGACCCAGTTCGAGACCGTCGACGAGGTCGCGTTCCGTTTAGAAGGGGAAGAGGTCCAGACCTTCTCCTCGGAGGGCGTGGTTCTCAACGGACCCCAAGGGAGGGACGATTTCGAAGACCAGGCGCCGGCGATCATAGTCACGACTCCGCGAGCCGGCGCTACCGTCCCCGCCACGGTGACGGTCGCAGGCACGGCGAATGTCTTTGAAGCTACCGTCTCGATAAAGATCGTCTCCTCAGATGGCGAGGTGCTGGCCGAGACCTTCACGACGGCCACCTGCGGAACCGGTTGCCGGGGTGATTTCTCCATAGACGTCCCGGTCGATGTCACTTCCACGACCTCCGCAACGGTGAGGGTCTTCGAATCATCGGCCGAGGATGGCCGTCCCACGAACGTGGTGAAAGTTCCGGTCACGATCTCTCCCTGAGATCACCTCCGACGGCGGCGAGAGGGCTTGGGCGCACGGGGCGCGGGCACCTCTCGGTGATCCGGCATCTGCCGGAGGAGTTTCGCGTCTGCGCAGGCCTGATGCCAGTGCTCGTGATCCCAGGGTGGATCGGCGTCGCGGTAGTGAACGTAGACATGGGCGGTCCCGACCTCGATCAGGTCGCGGCAGCCGGGGCACCGGTACAGTTTCCGAGCGATGTCGAAGGAGAGATGCAGGCGATCCCCTTCGAAAGTCTCGCCCTCGATACTTCTTCGCCGGTTCGGTAGTCCGTCTTGCGCCGTTCCTCCCGTTTTATCCCTAGGTCGAACCTCACCGCACAAAATAGTTCGAAAAACTATTCAAGTAATCAGCGAAACGAGCCGATAGTCGCTCAGAGCTATACCTAGCCGCGCCATTCAACCGTTACGGAGGGACCATGAGGATCGCCTGGGGAGTCAGCTGGGACGACAGTAAAAAGGGGCGGATCCTGGTGGCCTGCCTCGGTCTTTGCGTAGCGCTATCCGTACTTCCCGCGGCCCAGAGTCAGGCGACCGGGGATTCCTTCGGGCGGATGGTATCCGTGATCGTCCAGCAGCTCCCGGGCGCCGGCTCCGCACCTGAGCAGACGGTGATCGCCGCGGGAGGGACCGTGGACGAGCGATTGGGCTTGATCGATGCCTTCGAGGCGACGGTCCCGACCTCCGCGGTAGATGTTCTGCGGAGCACCCCCGGTGTTCGTGCCGTTACTCCCAACCGGCCCATCAAGCTCCTCAGCTCTTCTTTCGATTACACGCCTTATCCTGGTTCGATGCCGAATGTCGCCGCGGCGGTCAAAGCTAAGGACTTCTGGATGAATGGCTACACCGGCAAGGGCGTTGACGTTGCCTTGATCGATACCGGTGCGGCCGAACTGAACGGTCTCGAAGGTAACAATGTGATCGATGGTCCCGATCTTTCGTTCGAATACTTCAACCCGGAACTCCGTTACAAGGACACCAACGGGCACGGAACACATATGGCCGGAATCATCGGCGGGAAAGACAACGAGATCTCGACGGTCAAGGTCGAGTCCGACGCCAACTTCGCCGGGATCGCACCAGATGCCCGGATCGTCAGCGTCAAGGTCGCCGGCAACTCGGGAGCGACCGACGTGTCGCAGGTGATCAAGGCCATGGATTGGGTCGTTCGTAACAAGAACAGCGACGGCCTCAACATCCGGGTTCTCAACCTGTCGTTCGGTACCGACAGTGATCAGGACTGGCGGATCGACCCCTTGTCCCATGCGGCGGAGCTCGTATGGCACAACGGGATCGCGGTCGTCGTCGCGGCCGGCAACGAGGGAGATGGGTCGGCGAAACTGAATGACCCTGCTTACAACCCGTGGGTCATAGCAGTCGGCGCTTCGGACACAAAAGGCACCTACGGCACCGAGGACGACGTCGTTCCGGCGTGGTCGGCGCGCGGTGACGGCACGCGTAACCCCGACCTGGTTGCCCCCGGCAAGTCGATCCTGAGTCTGAGGAACCCAGGTTCGCAGGCCGACAACGAGGCCCCCGGCGCTCGGGTCGCGGACAGGTTCTTCCTGGGGAGTGGAACCTCTCAGGCGGCAGCGGTCGTCTCCGGTGCCGCGGCTCTCATCGTCCAGCAACGACCTAGCATCACGCCTAACCAACTGAAGGCCCTGCTGAAATCCTCGGCCCGGAGCCTTCCGGTTGCCGACCCTGTCAGTCAGGGCTCGGGCACCCTGGACCTGAAGAACGCTTACAAGGCGCTTACACCGCTCTTGGTTCAGCAGCACGATTATTCGGACGGGAGCGGATCGCTGGAGCTGTCCCGAGGCGGCCGCCACGTGGAGCTCGACGGTGTTCCGCTGACGGGCGAGCTGACGGTATTCGGGGACCAATGGGACGGGTCCGGCTGGTCCCGCAGCGGTTGGTCCGGAAGCGGTTGGTCCGGGTCCGGCTGGTCCCGTAGTGGCTGGTCCCGCAGCGGTTGGTCCGGGTCCGGCTGGTCCCGCAGCGGTTGGTCCGAGGAAGAGTGGCTACGCAGCGGGTGGTCCGCGTCCGACTGGGACGGGGTCGAGTGGACCCGCAGCGGTTGGTCCGGCTCTGGCTGGTCACGCAGCGGTTGGTCACGCTCCGGTTGGTCACGCTCCGGCTGGTCCGGCAGCGGCTGGTCGGGTTCGGGTTGGTCTGGGTCGGGTTGGTCCGGCAGCGGCTGGTCGTAACAGGATCGACGGGGGCGGCCTGACGTCCCCGAAGGAGAGGGTATGAGCATCGATCACAAAGAGCGGGGAAGAACCCCGCTCTTTCACCTGTCGCCCTGGCACAAGATCTGGGCCCTGACTCTAGTACTTGGTCTTCTCGCCGTAGCTCTGTACTCCACGGTGCTGTCTGAGCTCGAAGTCCCCGAAGAAGACGTCGCCCTCTCGTGGTGGCAGATGGCGCTTCTGTTCTTCGGGGCAGAGCTCCTGATGGTTCATTTCCAGTTCCGGCGGAATGCTCAGACCATCACGATGGCCGAGCTGGCGCTCGTCGCGGGCTTCTTCTTCTCGACCCCTCAAGACCTGGTCATGGGACAGGCCCTGGGAGCGGTCGTGGCCCTGACCTTGGTGCGGAGGCAAACCGCACTCAAGGCTGCCTTCAATGTGGCGGCATACACGCTGGAGGCAGCGATCGCCGCGGCCATCTTCTTCAGTCTCGCCGGAGGGGTGGCACCCATCGAACCGCAGGCGTGGCTGGCAACCTTCGCCGGTACTTTCTCTGCCTCCATCTCGAGCGTCCTGTTGGTTGGTTGCGCCATCTCCCTGAACGAAGGTGATCTACCGCTGAAGAGCATCGAAATGGGACTGCTTTACGGCGCTACTGCTACGACGGCGAATACCAGCGTCGGCCTCCTAGGGAGCATCGTGGTGAACGATCACCCGGCTGCGGTGGTGTTGATCGCCGTACCCGTTGCGGTTCTGGTGGTCGCGTACCGGGCTTACATCGGTCAGACCGAGAAGCGAGAAACGGTGGAGTTCCTGTATGAGTCGACCCGGCTGGCGCAGGAGAACCTCGAATCTCAAGCGATGGTGCGCTCGCTACTGGGCCAGGTCCGCGAGATGTTCCGAGCCGAGGTGGCTGAAGTGATGCTGTTCGAAGATGACAAGGAGAACATGGCCATCAGGACTTCCATCGGCCCCGGTCCCGGCCCGGAG
Source organism: Actinomycetota bacterium (assembly GCA_051001455.1). Taxonomy (GTDB): domain Bacteria; phylum Actinomycetota; class CADDZG01; order CADDZG01; family WHSQ01; genus JBPCNH01. Next base: position 54,130 of record JBPCNH010000035.1, on the reverse strand, counting down.
GCGGTGGAGGAGGTCCAGCTCGACCCCCGCGAAGGCGTGTGGGCAAGGGTCGCGGCCGAGGGTCAGGCGGTTCTTCTTCCCAAGCCGATCACCAACGACCGTCTACGTGTCCACTTCGCTCAGAGCCAGGTCTTCAAGGATGCGATGGTTGCGCCCCTCCACGGAGCCGAGGACGTGATCGGAACCATCATGGTGGGAGATCGCCGTGGCGATGTAAGCACCTTCGATCAGGAAGATCTCAAGCTGTTCGAAACGCTAGCGAACCATGCGAGCGTCACGCTCGAGAACGCTCGCCTGGTCGACAAGTTGCGCCAGTCTCTTGCCCACCTTACGGAGATGAACGAGCTCAAGGACGACTTCGTGGCAGCGGTCTCTCACGAGTTGAGAACGCCTCTTACTTCGATCCAAGGTTACGTTAGGACCCTGCTGCGGCCGAGCATGGAGGACCTCGACCCCGCGCGACGGCATGCCTTCCTAGAGGTGATCAGCAGGCAGAGCGACCGCCTCAGGAACCTGATCGACAATCTCTTGGTGGTTGCCCGGCTCGAGGCCCACAAGGTCGACTCGATGATGGGTCCGGTCGATCTCGGCGAGTTGACCCGGGAGGTGGTCGAGAACCTCAGGGATTCCCTCGAAGGCCGTCCCGTGGCGGTGGAGATCCCGGCCGATCTGCCTCCGCTCGAGAGTGACGACAGCAAGATCAACCAGATAGTGACCAACCTAGTTGACAATGCAAGCAAGTACTCGGAGCCGGGGACCCCGATCGCGATCAGCGGGCGGGTCGAGGGGAAGGGGGTCACCGTGTCCGTGACGGACCGGGGACCGGGCATCCCTAAGGGTGTTCAGGAGAGGATCTTCGAACGCTTCTACCAAGTGGATCAGACCTCAACCCGTGAGAGTGGGGGAACGGGGCTGGGGCTCTACATATGCAGGAGGCTCGCCGAGTCGGTAAGGGGACGTCTGTGGTTGGAACGTTCCTCTGAGCAAGGATCGACCTTCAGCCTATGGATCCCTTCGGCTCCCGCGGCGCGCCGTGATTCGTCGGTGTCGGAGCTCCCTCACCTCGGGTAGCTACCCCTACCTTACGGAGACATGATCTGAAAAGGCGCCCTACCGGGCGCCTATTTTGGTGCGGGCGGGAATGCCAGGGTCCGGCTCAAAGTTGACTCACTATGACTCAAGTTTCATAATGAAGAAAGACTGAACTAACGATCTCAGACGGCAACGGACAAGGAGTTGGGAAATGGCTAAGGCAGTAGGCATAGACCTCGGTACGACGAACTCGGTTGTGGCGGTCCTCGAGGGAGGAGAGCCCACCGTCATCCCCAATGCGGAGGGGGCTCGAACGACTCCATCGGTGGTCGCCTTCTCGAAGGCCGGCGAGGTGCTGGTCGGCGAAGTGGCAAAACGCCAGGCGATCACCAACCCCGACCGCACCATCAGGTCCATCAAACGTCACATGGGCGAGTCCGACCACACGGTGGACATCGACGGCAAGGGGTGGAGCCCACAGGAGATATCTGCTCGCATCCTCCAGAAGCTGAAGACCGACGCGGAGGCGTACCTCGGCGACAAGGTGACTGAGGCGGTCATTACCGTCCCCGCTTATTTCGACGACGCGCAGCGTCAGGCCACGAAGGAGGCCGGGCAGGTGGCGGGTCTCGAGGTTCTTCGCATCATCAACGAGCCCACCGCCGCGGCCCTTGCCTACGGACTCGACAAGAACGAGACCGAGCAGACGATCCTCGTCTTCGACCTCGGGGGAGGAACCTTCGACGTGTCTTTGCTCGAGCTGGGCGACGGGGTCTTCGAGGTAAAGGCGACCCACGGCGACACCGACCTCGGTGGTGACGACTGGGATCAGCGGGTCATCGATCATCTGGTCAAGACCTTCAAAGATCAGAACGGGGTCGACCTTTCAAAGGACAAGATGGCTCTCCAGCGTCTGAAGGAGGCCGCCGAGAAGGCCAAGATCGAGCTTTCTTCGACCCAGACGTCGAACATCAACCTCCCGTTCATAACAGCGAACGAACAAGGCCCGTTGCATCTTGAAGTGACTCTGACCCGCACCGAGTTCGAGCGGATGACAGAGGACCTGCTCGATCGCTGCCGTATGCCGTTCGAGCAAGCGGTGAAGGATGCCGGTGTCGGGGTGGGTGACATCGATCACATCATCCTGGTCGGTGGTTCGACCCGGATGCCGATGGTCCGTGAGTTGGTCAAGGATCTCGCCGGCGGGAAAGATGCGCACCAGGGCGTCAACCCGGATGAGGTCGTGGCGCGCGGCGCTGCGGTTCAGGCCGGCGTTCTGAAGGGCGAAGTGAAGGACGTCCTCCTTCTCGACGTGACTCCGCTCTCGCTTGGGGTTGAGACCAAGGGGTCGATCTTCACCAAGCTCATCGAGAGGAACACGACCATCCCGACCAAACGCTCCGAGACGTTCACCACTGCCGAGGATAACCAGCCTTCGGTCGAGATCCACGTCTTGCAAGGAGAGGCCGACATGGCCTTCCGCAACAAGTCACTCGGGAAGTTCCAGCTGACGGATATCCCACCTGCGCCGCGCGGTATGCCCCAGATCGAGGTCACATTCGACATCGACGCGAACGGGATCGTGAATGTGTCCGCCAAGGATCTCGGGACCGCCAAGGAGCAGTCGATGACCATCACCGGGGGCACCAAGCTCTCGAGCGATGAGATCGATCGGATGGTGAAGGACGCCGAGGTTCACGCCGACGAGGACCGGAAGCGCCGGGAAGAGGCAGATGTCCGCAACCAGGCGGAGAACGTTGTGTATCAGACCGAGAAATCTCTCAAGGAGCACGGCGACAAGCTCGATGAGTCCGACCGCAAGATGGTCGAGGACTCTCTGAGCGAGACCCGCGAGGCATTGGCGGGCAGTGATGTGGACCGCATCCGCCACTCATCCGAGCAGTTGATGACTACCTCGCAGAAGTTCGCAGAGGTCCTTTACAAGAATGCACAGGGCGAATCCGCACCATCCGGAGAAGCTGCCGGCGGTGCGGGAGATGACGTGGTCGATGCAGAGGTTGTCGAGGACGACGAGCAGTCGGCATAGGGAGTGACGGATTTGGAGATCAACGACAAGCGAGTCGCAAGGGGCGGCTCCGAGATACGTTCAGACTCAGCAGACGGTCAGGTGCGGATGCACGAGACGTCTGACGTCGAGCAGACTGCCCTTAACGATCTGTATGACGACGAAGGTTCGCCGGATGCACCAGTGATCGAGCCGGATGAGCCTGTCGTGCGTGTGGTGGAGGTCAACAAGGACTACCTGGATGATCTGAGGCGGCTGCAGGCCGAGTTCGACAATTATCGCAAGCGGATGATGAAGGAACAGACGCGCGCAGCCGATGCCGGGGCCCGTCGGCTGATCGAGAAGCTGTTGCCGGTGCTGGACAACTTCGATCGTGCGATCGCTCACGGCGAGGCCGCTGGTGGAGCAGAGCTGGTTCACAAAGAGCTCATGCAGGCCCTCCAGAGCGCCGGATTAGAAGAGGTGCCCGCAGAGGGGCACCCGTTCGACCCGGCGGTGCACGAGGCTGTCGAATCGCGCGACGAGGGCGGTACGGACCATGTCGTGACCCAGGTCTACCGGCGGGGCTATCGCTTCGCCGATCAACTGCTTCGTCCCGCGATGGTCGTAGTGGCGGCGACCTCAGGTGAGAGCACGGAGGCGTAAGCGAGATGGCGCAGCGCGATTGGATCGAGAAGGATTACTACAAGGTCCTGGGAGTGTCATCTTCCGCGTCCAAGGACGAGATCAAGAAGGCCTACAGGAAACTTGCCCAGCGGAATCACCCCGACGCCAACAGGGGGGATGCCGCCGCGGAATCGCGCTTCAAAGAGATCTCGGAAGCCCATGCAGTCTTGGCAAGCGACGAGAAGCGGGCGGAGTACGACGAGATCCGCCGCTTCGCCGCCACGGGCGGCGAGCGTTGGTACGGGTCCCGGCCCGGCGGTGGTGGAGGGAACGTTCGCGTAGATATCGGAGACCTGTTCGGCGGTGACGGGCGTGGAAGCGCTTTCGAGGACCTGTTCGGGTTCGGGCCCCGCTCTGCCAGAGGCGCCGACGCGGAAACGTCCGCCACGCTTACTTTCGACGAAGTGGTGGAGGGGACCATGGTCACCTTGGCAGACGGTACGAAGGTGCGTATCCCGCCCGGAGTGACCAGTGGTGCGCGGATAAAGGTTGCGGGCAAGGGACAGCCCGGCAGGGCGGGAGGCGGACCCGGAGATCTCTACGTGCGGGTAACAGTGGATCCTCATCCTTTGTTCCAGTTGGGCAAGGACGGCAACTTGATGGTCACGGTGCCGATCACCTACCCGGAGGCGACCTTGGGTGCCAAGATCGACGTGCCCACGCTCGGCGCGCCGGTGACCGTCAAGGTCCCCCCCGGAACCCCGAACGGAAAGACACTCCGCGTCAAAGGCAAGGGGATCGCCCGGCGGGCCGGCGGTGATGGCGATCTCCTGGTGAGACTCGAGGTCGAGATCCCACAGAAGCTCTCAAAGAAAGAGAAGGAGCTTCTCGAACAATTCGCAGCGGTTCACGGCGATTCACCTCGGGGTCACCTCGAGGCGTGGATGAACCGTACGACGAAGGCTTCTTAGGGAGGCAGAAGATGGCACGAGGGTTCTCGGATCCAGACCAACCGATCTACGTCATCTCTATCGCTGCCGAGTTGGCCGGGGTGCACCCCCAGACGCTGCGGGTCTACGAACGGAAAGGGCTCGTATCTCCGAAGCGCACAGAGGGCAACAGCCGGAGATACTCCGAGCGAGACATCGCCATCCTGCAACGGGTCCAGGAACTCAGCAACGAGGGGATCAACCTGGCGGGCGTGATGCGGATCATGGAGCTGGAACAACAGATCGAGAATCTCCGCCGCCGTCATGCCCGGATGAGTGACCAGATGGCAGCGCTTCAAGATCAGGTACAAGAAGCCATCAGCGCACGGGATGCGAACGCGATGGTCCCGCTTCGGGATATGCGACGCATCCGGCGGGCGATGAAAGCAGACCTGATGGAGCAGATGGGTCGTGCGCGCGATCCGTTCGCCGTTCCACCGATCTCTCAAGCAGAGGACAACAGGTAGGTAAACGTGGACATCAACAAACTGACCCTGAAGTCGCAGGAGGCTTTGCGGTCGGCCCAGAGCCTGGCCGCGAGCAACCATCACCAGCAGGTGGAGCCCGTCCATCTGATGCTGGCCTTACTGGGCCAGCCCGAGGGGGTCGTGCTGCCACTGATGCACAAGATGGGAACGGCCCCCGCTGCCGTCCGGTCACGCCTTGAAGGCCTCTTGGAGGGGATCCCGAAGGTGTTCGCCGAAGGCGAGGCGTACCTGTCGCGCGGGACCACAGGCGCGCTGGAGAAAGCCTTCGCGGAAGCCGACTCTCTGGGGGACGCCTACGTCTCTACGGAGCACATCCTCTTGGCCTTGGCCGGGCAGAGGGACGATGTCGCAGGGGTCCTGGCAGACATGGGCATCACGCGGGACGGCATCCTCGACGGGTTGAAGCACGTGCGCGGTTCGCAGCAGGTGACCGATCAGACCCCCGAAGATAAATACCAGGCCCTCGAGAAGTTCAGCCGCGATCTAACCGACGCGGCGCGCCGGGGCAAGCTCGATCCGGTCATCGGCCGGGACGACGAGATCCGCCGTCTGATCCAGGTGCTTTCCCGTAGGACGAAGAACAATCCCGTCCTCATCGGTGAGCCCGGCGTGGGGAAAACCGCCATCGTTGAGGGCCTGGCCAACCGGATCGTGGCCGGCGACGTGCCGGAATCGCTCAAGAACAAGCGTGTGGTTGCGCTCGACATGGCGTCGATGGTCGCAGGTTCCAAGTACCGCGGTGAATTCGAGGAGCGCCTCAAGGCGGTCTTGAAAGAGATCTCTGATTCCGGCGGCGAGGTCATCACCTTCGTGGACGAGATGCATACGGTTGTCGGTGCAGGGGCCGCCGAGGGCGCGATGGATGCCGGCAACATGATCAAGCCGATGCTGGCCCGCGGCGAGCTGCGCATGGTCGGCGCCACCACTCTCGACGAGTACCGCAAACACGTCGAGAAGGATCCTGCGCTCGAGCGACGCTTCCAACCGGTCATCGTCGGAGAACCTTCGGTCGTAGATTCCATCGCGATCCTGCGCGGGTTGAAGGAACGCTATGAGGTCCATCACGGGGTGAGGATCCAGGACGCCGCGCTGGTGGCGGCGGCAGTGTTGTCCGACCGCTACGTGACCGGCCGTTTCCTGCCGGACAAGGCGATCGATCTGGTGGACGAGGCCGCGTCCCGGCTCCGTATCGAGATCGATTCGATGCCGATGGAGATCGACGTGCTCGACCGGCGCGCCAAGCAGCTCGAGATAGAGAAGGCAGCTTTATCCAAGGAGACGGACGTCTCGTCCAAGCAGCGCCTCGAAGGGATCGAGGCCGAGCTCGCGGCCGTGCACGAAGAGATGGATGGGATGAAGGTGCACTGGTCCCAGGAGAAAGAGGCGATCGGCCGGATCCGCGCTCTGAAGGCCGAGATCGAGAGCGTTCGTGGAGCTGCCGAGCGCGCCGAACGAGACGGCGATCTCAGCCGTGCGGCGGAACTGCGCTACGGCCGCCTGATCGAGCTCGAGAAGGAGGTCGAGTCCTCTAATGAGGGACTGGCAGAGCTCCAGACGGAGCGCCGCTTCCTGAAGGAGGAGGTCGATGAGGAAGATGTGGCCGAGGTAGTGGCGCGTTGGACGGGGGTCCCCGTTTCGAAGCTGATGGAGGGCGAGATCGAGAAACTCGTCCACATGGAGGAGGGTCTGCACGAACGTGTCATCGGCCAGGACCAGGCTGTGGCCGGCGTCTCCGACGCGATCAGGCGTAGCCGGTCTGGGTTGGCCGACCCCGATCGCCCGGTGGGATCGTTCATATTCCTAGGCCCAACGGGCGTCGGGAAGACCGAGCTGGCCCGCGCTCTGGCGGAGTTCCTCTTCGACGACGAGCGCTCTCTCATCCGGTTGGATATGAGCGAGTACATGGAGAAGCATTCCGTGAGTCGTCTCGTGGGCGCTCCACCCGGATATGTGGGTTACGACGAGGGCGGACAACTCACCGAAGCCATCCGGCGCCGGCCTTACGCGGTCTTGCTGCTCGACGAGATCGAGAAAGCGCATCCCGACGTCTTCAACATGTTGTTACAGATCCTGGACGATGGGCGTCTGACCGATAGTCAAGGTCGGACGGTGGACTTCAAGAACACCGTGATCATCATGACCTCCAACCTCGGCTCCCAATGGATCCTCGCGGCCGACGAGACCAGCGAAGGGATGGAAGAGAAGGTCATGGCTACGGTGCGGGATCATTTCAAGCCCGAGTTCTTGAACCGGGTGGACGAGATCATCGTCTTCCATCGCCTCGGACGCGAGCATCTCGAGCGGATCATCGATATCCAGCTGAGTCATCTCTCCGAACGCCTGGCGGAGCGCGATCTGACGCTTCAGCTCGGTGACGACGCCAGGAGCTATCTTCTGGACAAGGGTCATGACCCTGCGTACGGGGCGCGTCCGCTGAAGCGACTGCTCCAACGAGAGGTCGAGAACGTCCTGGCTCTGCGGCTGCTCGACGGGAGCTTCGGCGGGGGGGGCGCGATCAGGGTGTCGGTATCGGGCGACGGCCTGGCCTTCGAACGAGTCGCCCCTGCTGCCGTTGTCTGACGAGCCCCCGGAGCCTGACGAGCCCCCGGAGCCTGACGAGCCCCCGGGGCCTGACGAGCCCCCGGAGCCGGATACCTCTGCGGTGAGGGTCCTCCGCTGCCGGGACTGCGGCGACACCTTCCCGGTCCACGAGGGCGACGCAGCCTCCTGCCCGAGTTGCGGGCGCGACCACCTCGACGAGGCCACCGAGCCACTCCTGTAGCTGCTCTTCATGCCCGACGTTCATCTATTCGCTATCGCCCCCCCGCTGCAGTTGTCCGGTGGGAGAGCAACAACTTCGGTTCGCACCCCTCAGCCCCCGACGATCATGTGTCTCCGGCCGGAGGCAGGTCTCCGCGCGGTGAAGGCCGTGCCGTCCGGCCGGAGAAGCCGTCCTTTCTTTCGCTATCCAGTTGTCAAGGCGCGTGGAGCCAGAGGTGCTGGATCGAGTGGGGGGCTGCGGAGCCCGGTAGCGAGGGTTCCCTTCGCGCTCCCCATAGAGACCCTCGAGGCCTGCCTGGGTGAGTCTCTGATCGGCGAATGCCGCCGGGCGCGCCGACCTAGGGATCCGGTCCACTTGGCGGCGGCGGTCGCTTGGGCCGCGCATCCGGCGGTCGGCGGAGCTTGCCGGCCTTGCGGTCGGCGACGGTCTTGGCCAGGTGGCAGGGATAGCAGCGCCACTTGATGTTGCCCGTACTCGAGGGCCCGAGACACACGTGCGGCTCGACGTGGTCTTTCTCGGTCTTGAAGCGCTTTCCGCAGTCGGTACAACAGGGACCGTCGAAGGCGGGGCCTTCACCGAGCTCTAGGGCGACCCTCACCTCGACCGGGATGTTGCGGGTCCAGCGTTTGAAGTGCCTGAGGTCCTTGCCGTCGTACAAGACGCCGCTCAGGAAAGCGTCACCGGCGATCTCGCGAGCGACCGAAGGAGCCCACGCGCCAAATGAACGGTTTTGGGTGGGCGGGGGGAACGCAAAGGCGGGGAGCAGAGTCGATTTCTTGCAGACCTCTCCGGCACGGACGTCGGTCCACCCGCGCTTCACGACCTCGTGACTTACAAGCACCACCAGCTCGGGCCGGGTCGTAGATCTCTTGCCCCGGCCGACCAGCATCCGAGCATAGGCATCCGCCACATACCGCTCGTAAGGCTCCAAGGACTTGTCAGGCGATCCCTTCGCTTCGGCTTTAGCCGCTCGGTACAACCGGGCAGCCTCGGCTTCCGCGCGCGCCACGATCGGGGTTCCCACATGGGGCTCTAGCGCGAGATGGATGTGCACCATGCCCAGCGCGTCGGTGTAGGGGCGTCCCGAGCGCGCCGCCCGCTGCCGTGCGGCCAATCCGCGGTGCTGCTCGGCTTCGAGCACGACGGCTCTGGCTTTCTCCCGCAGCACCTGGAACGAGGATCCCTGAGCCACTCCGACCAAAGCTTCCGCTGCACCAGGGCGAGACGCTTCGGCCTTAGCGATCTCTCCGGCTTGCTCGAGAGAGATCGCGCCCGACTGCAGCGCCCCGGACAGTACATCAGAGTCCTTGAGCGAGGCACCGGTAGCAAGGGCCTCCTTAGCGCGCCCCATGGACACCCCGGCCGCCGCGGCGACCTCCTGGGCGTCATCGAGGCGCGCCGCGAGCTTCGCCACCCGATATTCAACGAGGCGCTTCAGCCGGACGCAGCGCTCGAGCTCGTCCCGGGTCCCTTGAAGGGACAGAAGCTCGGGCTCGAACGAGGCATTGGCCTTCTCGATCAGCTCCAGCGCCTTGACGACGTATCTGTTCTCGGCCCTGGGGGATAGGTCACCGTCGGCAGCCCTAGGCGGCATGGTCCGTGTCATCATTCCTCATGGTCCAGGTGCGCGATGGTCCAGGTGCGCGGCCTGGCTGCAACCATTATCGAACATATGTTCCCATAGGTCAATCCCGTGACGGAGAAAAGGCTGAGAAAAGTGCCGGAGTCCCCCGGGGATAAGGGGCGGCGGGGTCCCGTTGTCGCCTTGGCTCCTGCTTCAGATGAGACACTCGCCACCGCGATCGCAGCGGGAGGCGGGTCGCTCGTGGCCGATCCCGGCGACGCGGAGGCGCTGGTATGGACGGATCCCAACGATCCTGCCGCGCTCAGAGAGCTTCTGACCTCGGCCGACCCGCGTTGGGTGCAGCTTCCGTTCGCCGGGATCGAGCAGTTCTTTGCAGCCGGCGCCATCGACGGCGCGCGTCGCTGGACCTGTGCCAAGGGCGTCTACGGCCCGGCTACCGCCGAGCATGCTGTGGCCCTGCTGCTGGCTGCGGCGCGACGCCTGCACGAGCATGCACTGGCCTCTTCGTGGCGGATCTCGGAGGATGCACCCGAACGCCGTCTCGCCGGCCGAACTGTTCTCGTGGTCGGTACCGGTGGGATCGGCCGAGCGCTCGCAGCGATGTTGGGGCCTTTCCGGGCTCATCTCGTGGCGGTGAACCGTACGGGACGTCCCCTTGAAGGAGCCTCGGTGACGGAGCCGGTGGACCGGCTGCCCGATCTCGTCCCCGAGGCAGACTTCGTGGTTCTCGCTGCCGCCGCGACGCCCGCCACCTACCGTCTCTTCGGCCGGGCGATGTTCGAGCGCATGAAGGCGGGCGCATGGCTCATCAACGTGGCCCGCGGCACGCTCGTCGACACCGAAGCGCTGGTTGATGCGCTATCCGCCGGATCGATAGGCGGGGCGGCTCTGGATGTGACGGATCCCGAACCGCTACCCGGGGGTCATGCTCTCTGGGATCTGCCGAACGCGCTGATAACTCCGCATGTAGCTAACACTTGGGAGATGGCACTTCCGGAGCTGGCGGCCCTGACCGAACGGAACGTCCGGCGATTCGCGGCGGGGGAGACCCTCGAGGGGATGGTGGACGTCGATGCGGGCTACTAGGGCGAGCGCTCCCGTCTCGCTGGTCCTGCTCGTCGCGTTGCTGATGGGTGCGTGCAGCGGGGCATCCACGCCGGAACCAGCCGCCCGCCCGACCGCTCCGGACACCGCCCCCAGCCCCGGCCTCGAGCAACGGGGGATCACGAAGCCCGAAGGGGTCATCGTCGAGAACGCCGCTCAGCCGGGGACCAAGAAGCTAGTGCGGGAGGCGATAGCGGACCTCAAGGAGGTAGGGATCTGGCGAAAGCTGACCAAGCACCTCTACGGGGTCAAGTTCGCCACGCGCCCGGGCCGGAACTCCGTGCCGCCGGACGGCCACCTGGCCGACGCCTTCCTGACCGCCAAGGTCGATGGGGACGTAGGAGGTACCTATTGCGACATCATGTTCTTCCCCGTGGCGATGGCCGACGATCTCGCTCGCTGGAGGAGCTATCACGCCCAGGGCCTCGTGGCCGAGCCGGCGCCCACCGCCAGGCAGTTCTGGGCGTCGATCATGGCGCACGAGCTATCTCACTGCATGCGGAAGAAACGGGGGGAGAAGGCTGCCCGCGCCTGGGAGAAGCGGGCGCTGGAGGCAGTTATCTCGGCTAGACTTGAGTAGAAGGCACTCATGGCTTGGAGGACTAGAACGCTGCTCGAGGTTTCGTCTTCACAGAAGGCCGGGTTACCGGCCTTCTGGCATCTCCGGCGCCAAGAAGGGCGGAGGTTCGACCCCTTTCAAGGCTGCCATCACCTCGAAGCCACCAAGGCCGCCTCTAGCGGTGAGCGCCCCGAGTGCCTGGCGCCGCGAGAGAGCCCGGACGGCATCTGCCCCTCGTCCCGCCGCGAGGGCATCGTCGTATTCCCCGCGCAGCCTGCCGTCGATGGTCCCGAGCCCTAGTGACCTCAGGACCTCGCTCTGCGGGAGGGGGCCGAGCGCGGTCGCCCCCTCGTCCTCGATGGCCCGCCGGACCAGGGACCAGTTCGCGTGCGCGGTGATGTCCTTCGACCCGGGCTCCTGCAGCGGGTCGTCGTCGAGCCCCCTGGGCGAATAACAGGCAAGGGTGCCGGCCGGACGCTCGGACAGGATGCGTCCTTCTGCCCCGTAGTCGATGAACAACGCCGCGCCCGTCTCTACGTGCGCCAGCGCGCCCCTCACGAATGCTTCGGTACGGACCGGCACCTCCACACAGCCTCCCTCGATGGGAGCGAGATCGCTCCTGGACATGCATCGCACCGTCGCGTTGCCCGGGGGAACTTCCGCAAAGCCCAGTGCGCCGTCCTCCACGATCACGTGTTTCTCACGCAGGCCGTCTGGTGTTCGCGTCACGAGTTTCACCGGCAGGTTATCCAGCACTTCGTTGGCGATGACTACGCCGTGTGGCAGCTTGGGCGCTGCGGCTAGATCGCTCACCCACTCGACCCGCTCCTGAGAGCGCAACAGTTCGCGCTGCCGGGCGGCGAGCGCGGGGAGGCGTTCCACCAGCGTGTAGTGGAAGCGGCCGTCGCCGGGCAAAGCATCGAGCACCGAACGGGCGAAGCCGCCTTCGCCGGGACCGATCTCGATCACCCCGAAGGATGCAGGTTCGCCCGCGGCGCGCCATAGCTGCTCGATCCCGGCCGCCCACAGCTCGCCGTAGGCGGGGTCGAGTTGAGGCGCGGTTATGAAATCCCCGGTCCAGTCGCTGCGCTCGGGCCCCCGGGCGTAATAGCCGAGTCCGGGCTCATACAGGGCCATCTCCATGTAACGGTCGAACGGAAGGGGTCCCTCGGCTTCGATCGTCGCGCGAAGGAGCTGTTCGAGCTCAGTCCTCGCCACGCCGCGGCACCGGTTTCGGCAGGTCGGCAGCGGCCTTGAGGGCGGCCGATCGCATCATCTCGTACCACTTCCTTTTGTCTTCATACGTGCGTACGTTCGCCAGCGCGCTCTCGGCTACCCGCACGACTTCGGCATGCGCTGCCCGGCCCCCGTACAGATGGATGAGCCGGTCGTAAGGTCCCATCGAGTCGAACCCGCGGGCCACAGCGTCCTCGTAGAGCTCGATAGCTTCCTCTGTCCGGCCCAGTTGCTCCAGGTTCTGCGCCCGCAGGTAGTCCTCCACCATCCCGATCTCATCGCTCATGACCCAATGATTCCATCCATGGGCCGCCCACTAGAATGGAGGCCAATCCTGGACATCCACCCTCGATGAGGAGGACACGAATGGCACTAGGTTATGACGGCAGCTTGTACATCCTCGCTTTCGATCACCGGGGGTCGTTCCAGAAGAAGATGTTCGGTATCTCGGGGGATCCCGACGAAGAGCAGAGCCGCACGATCGCCGACGCCAAGAAAGTGATCTTCGAGGGCTTCAAGAAAGCCGTCGAGGCGGGGGCCCCGAGAGAGGGCGCCGGCATCCTGGTCGACGAGCAGTTCGGGGCCGACATCGTCCGTGAAGCCGACAAGGAAGGATACCTCTACGCGATGCCCGTCGAGGCCTCGGGGCGGGACGACTTCGAGTTCGAGTACGAGGACGATTTCGGGAAGCACATCGAAGACTTCGACCCGGCCTTCTCGAAGGTGCTCGTTCGCTACAACCCGGCCGGCGACGGAGAGATGAACAGCACGCAGCTGGGGAGGTTGAAGCGCCTTTCCGAGTGGCTGCATTCCGAAGAGCGCAAGTTCTTGTTCGAGCTCCTCGTACCTGCGGAGCCACACCAGCTCGAGGCCGCGGGCGGCGATACCGATCGCTACGACAAGGAGGTGCGACCGGGGCTGATGTTGACCGCCATCAAGGAGATCCAAGACGCCGGTGTCGAACCCGATATCTGGAAGATCGAAGGCATCGATCGTCGGGAGGATTGCGAGCGGATCGCCCGTCAGGCCCGCAGCGACGGCCGTGATGGTGTCGTATGCGTGGTTCTCGGCCGGGGAGCGGACAACGACGCGGTGGACCACTGGCTCCGTGAAGGTGCAGGTGTCGAGGGGTACGTCGGGTTCGCTATCGGACGCAGCATCTGGTGGGACGCCCTCAAGGGGTTCCTCGACAAGAGTCTCGATCGTGACGCCGCGGCCGAGGAGATCAGCAAGAACTACCGCCGCTTCATCGACGTCTACACCGGGGCGAAGTAACGATCCGCACGAGCGGTAGCTCTACGGCGCGCCGCACGTGTCGGCGCGCCGTAGTCGCGCTCTCGTCGGTAGCCCTGCTCGCCGTCCCCTCCGTCGCTATGGAAGGGCTCGGAGCGAGTGAGGTAGGGGATGAGGATCGGGATGCGATACAGGCGCTTCTCGACCGGCGCGCCCAAGCTTTCCTGCAGGGGGATCGCGCGGCGTTCCTAGGGACGGTGTGGCCGCCAGCTGAAGGTTTCCGGTCGCGTCAACGCGAGCTCTTCGGGGCTCTGCACGGCAAGGGCGGCGTGGGACTCGTGTCCTACGAGTTGCACGCGGAGTGGTCGAGATATGGAGACCTGGCGCGGCCTTCTGAGGTTGCCCGCTACGAGGGGATCGCTTCCGTCGCTATCCCCCTTACGAGAGAGCGCTACCGCCTCGAGCCATCGGGCGGCGGGCTCGTGGAACAAGACCAGTACCTCACCTTCGTGAAAGACGGGAACGAGTGGTTCGTGGCCGCCGACGACGATCTCGAGGACGTCGGTCTGTTCACCCAACGCAATATCTGGGACTTCACGCCTCTGCGGGTCGAGGTGAGTGACAACTTCATCCTGGCGATGCCGGCGTGCCGCGACGATTGTCCTGCGTCTCCCGAGGTGATCCTTCCGGCGGCCGAGGAGGCGGCCGGGGCGGTTCGGGAGAGGTGGTCGCTGCCGTGGGAGGCGCGGGTTCTGCTGATCGCGGCCGCTTCTCACGAGCAGATCGCCATCATCCTGCAAGCGACCTACCCGGTCGACAACTATGTCGCGTTCGCGTTCTGGACCGGGGAGGGAAACGCTGCCGGACCGCGCGTCATCCTCAACCCACGCGCCTTCACGGGGGTCGCGGCCGAGCGGGCAACCTCGGTGCTGACGCACGAGCTGCTGCACGTCGCTGCTCTGCCGTGGTCCGGGCCTTTCATGCCTCATTTCGTGGACGAAGGTGTGGCGCAATACGTTCAGTACGGAGGAGCCTCCGGTCCCGTGGCGGATGCTTCGGCAGCGTCTCGTAGCGATCCTCGTGTTCCGGCGAACCACGAGTTCTATGTAGGTACTCAGATCGAGATCCTTCAGAGCTATCAGAGGAGTCTCTCTGTCGTGGCGTTCCTGGCAGCCGAACATGGACCCGGCTCCGTTGAGCGTTTCTATCGACGTCTCGGACGAGCCGGTGACGGCCCCGGAACGGCTCGCTTCCATCTCGACCGGGCGCTGCGGCGCGTTTTCGGCTTCGACCTTCGGGGCCTCGAACGACGGTGGGCAAGTAGCATCGGAGCCTCATGAGTACGACCATCACCGCCGACGGGACCACAGACGGGTTCGGCCTCGCAAAGGAGGCTGGTGCGTCCGCGCCGCTGATCCTGATCGCCGGCGGGAAGCAACATGACCTGTCGTTCGTGCCATCCGCCGGTGACGAGGTCGAGATCGTGACTACGATCGACGAGCTCGGACGGGAGGTCCTGCGTCATTCGACCGCTCACGTGATGGCCCAGGCCGTGCTGAACCTCTTCCCCGGGACCAAGTACTCGATCGGCCCTCCGATCGAGGACGGTTTCTACTACGACTTCGATGTCGAGCGCCCCTTCACGCCGGACGATCTTGTAAGCATCGAGTCGGAGATGCGGAAGATCATCAAGGCCAACCAACGCTTCGAGCGGGCCGAGCTCGACCGGGACGAGGCGTTGCAGTTGTTCTCCCAGCAGCCCTACAAGATCGAGATCATCGAAGGTGTCGATGCCGGTGATCCAACACAAACCGATGCTTCGGAGGGTGAAGTCATCTCGATCTACAACAACACCGACTCCGGCGAGGTTCGCTTCACCGACCTGTGCCGGGGTCCGCACGTGCCGGGCACTGGGCGACTCAAGGCTTTCAAGCTGTTGCGTACCGCCGGCGCCTACTGGCGGGGTGACGAGACCAAGCCCATGCTGCAGCGGATCTACGGCACGGCGTGGGAGTCGAAGGATGCTCTAGAGGATTACCTGAAACGGCTCGAAGAGGCGGAGCGCCGCGATCATCGCCGGTTGGGGCGTGAGCTCGAGCTTTACTCATGGCCCGAGGAGGTGGGTCCTGGGATAGCGGTGTGGCATCCGAAAGGCGCCATGGTCCGCAAGATCCTGGAAGACCTCTCGCGTGCCCTGCATCTAGAACGTGGTTACCAGCCGGTATACACCCCGCACATCGGGAAGGGCACCCTGTGGGAGACCTCGGGGCACCTGGGGTTCTATCGCGAGAACATGTTCCCGGCGATGGAGATGGAAGGGTCGGAGTACTTCGCCAAACCGATGAACTGCCCCTTCCACCTGCTGATCTTCCGCTCGAAGACCCGGTCCTATCGTGAGCTTCCGATAAGGCTTTCTGAGCTCGGGTCGGTGTACCGCTACGAGCGCAGCGGGACTTTGCACGGTCTCATGCGAGCCCGAGCTCTGACACAGGACGATTCGCACATCTTCTGTCGCCCCGACCAAGTTGTAGACGAGTTGGTCGGTTGCATCGATTTCTTCCGCGCTCTCTATGCGACCGTCGGACTCGGCCCGGACAAGGTGCGTTTCTCGACCAAACCGGCCAAAGCGGTCGGCGCCGACGAGCTGTGGGAACTGGCGGAGAGCGCCATCCCCGAGGCGTTGGACAAGGCGGGGTTGGAGTACCAGGTGGACGAGGGCGACGGCGCGTTCTATGGACCCAAGATCGATATCGACGTACGCGATGCGATCGGCCGCTACTGGCAGGTGGCGACGATCCAGGTGGATTTCCAGATGCCAGACCGTTTCGGGATCGAGTACACCGATGAGCGCGGACAACGGCAACGACCCGTGATGATCCACCGGGCCCTCTACGGCTCGATAGAACGTTTCGTCGGGGTGCTGACCGAGCACTTCGCCGGAGCGTTCCCGACGTGGTTGGCTCCGATCCAAGCCGTCGTTATCCCGATCGCAGACCGTCATGCCGATTACGGACAGAAAGTTGTAGCCCGGTTGGCGCAGGCCGGGATGCGAGCCGAGCTCGACGACTCCGACAACACGATGGGTGCCAAGATCAGGCACCAGCAGATGCAGAAGATCCCCTACATGCTGATCGTGGGGGATAACGAAGAAGGGAGCGAGACCGTCTCGGTGCGGCCGCGCACCGGCGACGAGCAGCGCGACGTGAAGGTCGATGACTTCATCGGTCGAGTGGCTGAAGAGATCGCCGAGCGCTCGGTGGACCTCGCCTACTGATGGAGCGTCTCTGGAGCCCCTGGAGGATGCAGTATGTGGAGGGCGCCGATCAGGACGCCACCGGGTGTGTCTTCTGCGAGCTTCTTGCGGAGGATGACGACGATCGGACCAATATCTTGTGGCGCGGCCGGGACGTCTTCGCCATCTTGAACGCGTTTCCCTACAACACTGGGCATCTCATGATCGCGCCGGTGCAGCACCTCCCCGGATTGCAGGACATCACGCCGGCGGTGCGCGCCGAGGTGATGGAGGTGACCACCGCGGCGATCGAGATCATCACAGAGGCCATGTCTCCGCAAGGGTTCAATGCGGGGATGAACCTGGGTGCCGTCGCAGGTGCGGGCATCCCGGGACACCTGCACATGCACGTCGTTCCTAGGTGGGGCGGCGACACGAACTACTTGACCACCATCGGCGACACCAAGGTGTTACCGGAGATGCTCGCGGAGACGGCTGCGAAGCTTCGTCCGGGGTTCGCGCGACTGCAGCTCTAGTGTCCGCTCTCCTGTTTCTGGGCGTCGAGGATCTTCTGGGCCAGGTCGTGCGGGACCTCTTGATAATGTGAGAAGGCCCACGAGAAGGTCCCTTTCCCCCCGGTAAGCGAGCGAAGGTCGGTCGCGTAGTGCGTCACTTCCCCGAAGGGAACCTTGGCTTTCACGATCTGGCGGTTCCCCGCGATCGTGTCGATGCCTTCGGGTAGACCGCGCCGTTTCTGAAGATCACCCATGATGTCGCCGGTGAATTCTTCGGGCACCATGACATCGAGCGACCACACGGGTTCCAGAAGCGTCAGTCCGGCCTTGTCGATGGCATCTTTCATGGCGTGGGATCCGGCCATCTGGAAAGCCATGTCCGAGGAGTCAACAGAGTGATACTTCCCGTCGTAGAGCTCGACCTTCAGGTCGATCATCGGCCAGCCGGTGCCTGCCCCCGTTTCCATCGCGGCGCGCACGCCTTTCTCGACCGAGGGGATGAATTGGTTGGGAACGGATCCGCCGAAGATCTTGTCTTCGAAGTGGAACCCCGCTCCTCGTTCCAGAGGCTCGACCCGGATGTTGCAGATCCCGTACTGTCCGTGGCCACCGGACTGCTTGACGTGGCGTCCCAGTGCATCGGCCTTGGTCCTGAGCGTGGAGCGGTAAGGGACCTTCAGGGAGACCTCTTCCACCTCGACCGAGAACTTCCGCTTCAGCTTCTCGATCACGATGTCGAGGTGGGCGTCGCCGAGTCCCCAGAGGATCGTCTGGTGGGTCTCGTCGTTGCGCTCGAGCTTCAGTGATGGGTCTTCCTCGAGGATCTTCTGGAGTCCGATCATGAGCTTGTCCTCGTCGCCCTTGGTCTTCGGCTCGATCGCCTTCGGCAGGATCGGATCGACCTCTTCTATACCCGTGAAGACAACCGGATCGTCTTTGTCGGCGATCGTGTCGCCGGTGACGGTGTGGTGGAGCTTCGCGACGGCGCCGATGTCTCCGGCGACCACCTCATCGAGCTTCTCCTGGTTCTTACCGCGCATGGTGAAGACGTGACCGGCACGCTCATCGACCTTCTGGGTCGCGTTGTGGAGCACGGTGTCCCCCTTGAATGTTCCTGAATAGACGCGGAAGAAGCTCACGCGTCCGACGTAGGGATCCGTGGTGGTCTTGAAGACGAGAGCAGAGAGCGGGCCGTCTGGCTTGTGCTCCCTGATCGTGCCATCCACGCCCTCGACCGCGGGTCGATCGAGAGGGGAGGGTCCGGCGCCCACGATTATGTCGGCCAACTTGTCTACGCCTATCAACCTCGTGGCGCTGCCGACCACCACCGGGAACATGTCTGCATCGTCGATACCTTCGTGCACTGCCTTGATGATCTCTTCCCTCGTGATGGTTCCACCTTCTAGGTAACGCTCGAGAAGCTCGTCGTTCGATTCGGCGACCGAGTCCAAGAGGTCGATACGGACCTCGTCCACGCGGGCGCGTCTGTCGTCCGGGATGGGGACGTCTTCCCTCTTACCGCTCGCGTCGTAGGTGTAGGCCTCTTCGTCTATAACCGAGATGACTCCCGTGAACTCGTGTTCGCGACCGAGAGGGAGATCGAGAGGAGCGACCCCCTTCCCGAACCGTTCGCGCAACTGTTCGAGCGTCCTACGGAACGACGAGTTCTCTCGGTCGAGCTTGTTGACGTAGATGAGACGCGGTAGCTCTAACTCGTCCGCGTAGCGCCACGCGACCTCGGTCTGAACCTCGAGCCCCTCTACGCCCGACACTACGAAGACCGCGAGGTCTGCGACCCGCATCGCGGCGCGCATCTCGCCTACGAAGTCGGCGTACCCGGGTGCGTCGAGGATGTTGATCTTGCAACCGCCCCACTCGATCGGTGCCAGGGCGGTGGATATAGAGATGCCTTTGCGGATCTCCTCTTCATCGAAATCGCACACCGTCGTGCCGTCGGTGATCTTCCCTAACCGGGTGGTCGCTCCGGAACAGTGAAGCAGGGCCTCTGCGAGGGATGTTTTCCCCGCCCCACCGTGACCTACGAGGACGATGTTCCGGATGTTTTCGGTCGGATAGCTCTTCACGCTTCCCCCTTGACGACATCGGCGCCGGTTGTGCCATAGATGGTAGTCGCGCTTGGCTCGAGGCGGCCCAGGTGTGGCGAGGGACACGAGCGCGTATCCTCGCCTCGTGCTGAACCAGAAGATCCGCAAACACTGGGATAGAGCCATGAGGCCGTTGGGCCGCGGGGTGGCCGCGAGCGGCATCAGTCCCGACGCCATCACCCTCTTCGGGGTCCTCGTGCAGGCGGGAGCCGCTTACCTGATCCTCGAGGGCCGCCTTCTCGCGGCGGGTCTCCTCACGATAGTGGCCGCATTGGCGGATGTGTTCGACGGAGCTGTTGCCAAGGCCAGAGGCCGGACGGGCAAGTTCGGAGCCTTGTTCGATTCGACCACCGACCGCCTGACCGACGCTCTGCTGTTCATCCCGCTGGCGTGGCTCTATGGGGTCGCACCCGACACGCCCGAGAGGGCGTCCGATTGGATCGCGGCGGTTGCTCTCGTGGCTCTCGTGGCTTCGTTCCTTGTGTCGTACGTAAAGGCGCGTGCCGAGTCCCTGGGATTCGACTGCGATGTCGGCATCGCAGAACGTGCCGAGCGTGTGATCGCGATGATCGTGGCTCTCGTGTTCGACATCGTCGGCGTCGTTCTGGTGATCTTGGCCGTCCTGTCTATCGCGACCTTCTTACAAAGACTCGTCCACGTCCGCCGGCAGGAGCCGCATGTCGCCGATGGGTAAGAGGCCTCCCGACGAAGGCCGTCTGATCCAGCTCGTTTATTACGCGTATGTGTCTCTGTCCTGGATCGCTCGCAGACTTCCGGAAGGGCTCGTATACAGATCGGCGGCTTGGATAGGGAGGCTGGGAGCCCGGCGTTCCAAGAAGAGGTTCCAGGTCGCGAGGAACCTCAGCATCATCACCGGGCAGCCCCCGACCTCGGCGCACGTCCTGGATCTCGTGAGGAGATCTTTCGAGTCCTATGCCCGCTATTGGCTGGAGACCTTTCGTTTGGTGCGGGAATCCCCGGAGTTCTTCCTCGACCGGTTCCGGGTGCATAACCAGCACAAACTCTTCGACGGGATGATGGGCGATAAGGGAGCGATCGTGGTCGTCGGACATCTGGGGAATTGGGACGCGGCCGGGGCATGGGTAGGAGCCAACGGTCACCGCCTGGTAACCGTCGTCGAGGTCTTGAAACCGCGACGGATGTTCGAATTCTTCGCCGATCACCGGGCGAAGCTGGGGATGACGATTTTCCCGGCCGAGAAAGGAGTGACCACCAGGTTGGCGAAGGCAGCTGAGGACGGAGCCGTGGTGGCGATCCTCGGCGACCGAGACCTGAAGGGCGCCGGGCCTGAGGTCACCTTCTTCGGGAAGCCGGCGAATTTCCCGGCGGGCCCGGCCTCGATCGCGCTCGCCACCAAGCTGCCTCTGTGCGTTGCCCCCGTCTACAGCGAGGTCCACGACGACGGGAGGCACGGTTGGACCGCGGTGATAGGAGACGTGATCCCACTGCCGGGGCCGGACGAACCGGAGCCGATCGGTGAGTTGACCCAGAGGATCGCTTCCGAGCTCGAGCGTGTGATCGCCGAGCGTCCCGAGGAATGGCACGTCTTCGGACCGTTCTGGCAAGAGGACCGGGTGCCGGGTGGCCGGGCGGTGACGTGAAAGTAGCCCTGGTTTGTCCCTATGCATGGGATCGGGTTGGAGGCGTGCAGTCGCATGTGCGCGCCCTTGCGTCCGCTCTAGAAGGCAAGGGGCACACCGTGCAGGTCATAGCGCCGTCATCGATGACGCTCACTCATCAGGTCGGCGGGGGCGGCAATATCAAGCTGGTAGGGCGCGCGATAGGGGTGCCGTACAACGGTTCGGTGGCGCCGCTGGCGTTCGGCCCGCTCGCGGCCACGGGCATGCGGGTTGCGCTCCGCGACTTCGAACCCGACGTCATGCATCTGCACGAGCCGTTGATCCCGAGCCTGTCACTCCTGGCTCTCATGAACAGCAAGGTCCCAGCGGTCGGGACGTTCCACGCGTCGGCAGAGGACAGCCTCGCCTACCTCGTAGCCAAACCGGGGCTTCGCAGAGCTATGAAGAGACTGAGGGTTCGCACCGCGGTCTCCGACACCGCGCGCGAGTTCGTCTCCGGGTTCTTCCCGGGGGAGTACCGGTTGACTCCCAACGGTGTGGATGCGGCGCGTTTCTCGGGCGCCGCGCCACTCGACCTCGGCCCCGGCAAGAAGGTCCTGTTCCTCGGCCGCATCGAGGCGCGCAAGGGCCTCGAGGTATTGATCCGCGCGATGGCGCGACTCGACGACCTCGACGCTCAGTTGGTGGTCGCCGGGACCGGCCCCGAGCAGAAGTATTGCCGCATGCTCGCGGAGGGTCTCGACCTAGATGTCGCCTTCCTCGGCCGGCTGGGGGAGGAAGAGCTACCGAGGATCTACCGGCGCGCGGACGTGTATTGCGCCCCGGGCCTCGGCGGCGAGTCCTTCGGGATCGTGTTGCTCGAAGCGATGGCGGCGGGGGCTCCGGTCGTGTGCTCGGACCTCATGGGCTATCGCGCGGTTGCATCGAGCGCAGCCAAGCTCGTCCCGCCTGGTCAGACCGGTCCGTTGGCTGCGGCTCTCCGAGAGGTGTTGAGTGATCCCGAGGAGGCCGCCAGGATGCGCAAACTGAGCGAACGCATGGCCGGTGTCTACGACTGGGCGAGGCTGGTCAACAACGTCGAGCAGGCCTATCTCGACGCTACCGGGAGTTAATCCTCGGCGCGCCACATCGCTTCGGCCCTTGGCCTCTGATAGCCGGCCTCCGGCTCCCTCGTAGGAACCTCGGGACCAACAGCGTCGTCTCTGCTGGCGACGAGAGCGGCGAGCCCGGTGGTTATGGGAACGGAAGCCACTAGACCGATGCTGCCCACCAGCGTCCTCACGATCTCTTCCGCGATGATCTCTCCCGTCAGGAGCGTCCCGAGAGGTCTGTCGGCCAGCGTGAAGACGATCAGCAGGGGCAGCGACGCCCCTGCATATGCGAGCACGAGCGTGTTCACGGTCGATGCGATGTGATCGCGCCCGATCCGCAAGGCGGAACGATAGAGGTCGAGGGTGCTGTACGCAGGGTTGGCGCGCCGCAACTCCCATACGGCCGATGCCTGGGTGACGGTGACATCGTCGAGTACCCCGAGGGTGCCGATGATGATGCCTCCCAGCAAGAGTCCGGTCAGGTTCACCTGTTGAGCCGAGATCTGCAGGTAAACGGCCTCCTCCGAACCGAAGCCGGAGAAGTTGGCCGCACCCACGAATAGAAGGGCGAGCAACCCGGTCACCATCAGGCTCGTCACCGTTCCGAGGACGGCGGTGGTCGTGCGCGCATTGACCCCGTGGGCGAGATACAAGGCGATGAACATCACGGCCGACCCTCCTACGAGGGCGACGGCGAGCGGGTTGTTGCCCTCCAGGATCGAGGGCAGAACGAAAACCACGAGGATGAGCAGACTGATCGCAGTGCCGGCGAGAGCCAAGAGGCCGCGCCAACGACTGAGAGCCACCACGACCACCGCGAACAAGATCGCGAGCATCAGCAGTGGCGTCCCGCGCTCGTAATCGACGAAGTGGTACTGGGACCCTGCAGGCGCTTCCGGGCTGCGGGCGACGATGATCGAGTCTCCCATCTCGACCTTCTGGACGTTGCGGCCCTCGGCCATCACCACCGTCACGACGGCGTCCGGCGCGCCGTCGGCCAACCGGACCTCCACCTCGGAGCACTCGAATCCTTCCTGACCGGGGGCGTCGCAGGGCTCGGTCGTGACCGAGGTGACCGTTCCCGAATATCTCTCAGACGCCTGGTTCACGCCGGGCGCACCCGGGTCGCCTATCCCGTCGCCCGACGGCCACAGGATCACGAGGCCTATCAAGGTCGCTACCAGGAACGGGGCGACGGCAGCGAGTAGCACCCGTCTCGTCGCGACCGAGACCGCCACGTTCGGCGCGTGATGGTGATGGTGTCCGTGGCCCACGTGACGAGTATGGCAGCGGGCTGCAGGTCGGCCAACTAACCTGAGGGTTCGAAGAGCGAGGAGGAGCTCCGAGGGATGGAAGGTAAAGATCGCAAGGTCTCCGAATGGGACGCTCCGGCCCCCGTACCGGGGAGGCTGGTGATCCCCTTCGGTCTGGTGCTTCTGGCGATCGTGCTGCTTGCGTTGCTCGTCGGAGCCGTGACCACATCCGTCATCGGGATCGTCTTCGGCGCCCTCCTCATGGTCGCCTTCCTGGCCTGGATCTGGTCCCGGGGACGAGCGGCGCTGAAAGCCGTCGGGGCGCGTCCACTCGAGGACTCGCACCACCGGCTGCGCAATCTCGTCGAGGGTCTGTCGCGCGACCTCCACATCGCGGCTCCGGCCATCTGGGTGATCGAGGCGGCCGGCCCTAATGCTCTCGTGAGCTGGGCCGGTGGACCGCATGTCGTCGTGACGACGGGGCTGGTGGCGACCTATACACGGACCGAGCTCGAAGCCGTGGTCGCTCACTGCCTCGTGCGCATCGCCACCGGGGATGTTCGGCGCGCCGTCCAGGCCACGGGCCTGGGCCCTTTATCCGGCCGAACCGTAAAAGAAGGAAGGGTGCAGGACCTTCAAACAGTGTCCTTGACCCGCTACCCACCGGCTCTCGCCTCGGCCATCAGGAAGGCCGAGCCGCAGGGCGGGGGATTCGGGCTCCTATGGTTCGTAGGTTCCCCTGCGACCCACGTCCCGGCGGAGGACAGGGCTGCCGCGCTGCTCGACCTCTAGCCGGCGGGCATTGCCACGGCGTTGCGAAATTGTCGTGTTACCTTCCCGGCAGACGCCCCTGAAAGGTGTCCGACGGCGGGCCCCGAAGGCCCGGCTCTCGGGCTGCGCAGCGCCATCTCCACCCGTGCGCTCCCCGTTCGGCGCGCCGTCCGATGATGAGAAACCTCATGAAGGAGACGCGGCTCAGTGACGACGAGAGGCAAGGTGGCGGTACTTGGAGCGATCGCGCTCGTGGCGGTCGGCGCGTTCTTCCTGATGGGGAACAAGGGTGGGATCCCCGTCGTCGGCGGCATCTTCGATCCCGAGCCGACAACCTGTCCTCTCAGCGGGATCGAGCCACAGCGGGCCGCGGCACTCGAACGCTCGGCCGTCGCCATCAAGGTCGAGAATGCTCCAGTGGCCTACCCATTGTCGGGCCTGGAGGATGCCGAGGTCGTGTACGAAGAGCTCGTGGAAGGAGGAGTCACCCGTTTCCTCGCGCTCTATCACTGCTCTGACTCGGACAAGGTGGGGCCCGTCCGCAGCGCCCGAATAGTTGATCCGGCGATCATGACACCGGCGACCCGCATCCTGGCTTTCTCCGGTGCCAACAAGCACGTGCTCGATGCACTCGACGCGGCCGAGATCGTGCAGCTGGACGAGGACAACTCCGGAGGCGCCCTGGCGAGGGTCCCCCGTGCCGGCATCGGGTTCGAACACACCCTTTACGGCGATATCTCCGAGCTCCGCAAGGTAGCGCGTGAGAGCTTCGACGACGCCCCTCCTGCCGAGGCTTACTCCTTCGGCGAGATATCGAACGAAGGAACCCGGCGCGCCGCCGCCGTCGTGATCGACTTCAGCGGCGTGACCAGCATCCGTTACGAATGGGACGGCGAGCGCTGGCTCCGGTATCAAGCCGGACAGCCGTTCATGGCGGAATCGGGCGAGCAGATCGCGGTTGAGAATGTGTTGATCGAAGAGCACGAGGTCAACCTGTCCGGCTCGATCACCGATGTCTCGGGCAACCCCTCGGTCGAGATCGGGGATGTCACGGGCCAGGGCAAAGCGGTGCTCCTGCGCGACGGGCGCCGCATCAACGGACGATGGGTGCGGGAGTCGGTCGAAGGTGCCGTGAAGTTCCAGACCAAGGACGACGAGGAGCTGTTGTTCGCTCCCGGCTCGATCTGGGTGCATCTCGTGCCCAACCAGTCCGGCGAGTTGAAAGGATCCTTCTCCGTTGAACGCAACTAGGACGACGCTGGCACTCGCGGTGGTGCTGTCGCTCACCGCGGTCTCTTGTAGCGATGGAGGCCCGTCCTCCCAGGCTGGGGCCGCGGCCGTAGAGCCCTCCCCGACGCCCGACCCGACCTGTCCTCTGACGGGGGAAAAGGCCAGACCACGTATGAACCTCGACCGCCCGGCGGTGGCTCTCAAGATCGAGAACTCGCCGCAGGCCCGTCCCCAGTCGGGGCTGGAATCTGCCGATCTCGTGTACGAGGAGGTCGTCGAAGGCGGCATCACCCGCTTCATGGCCATATTCCACTGCGGTTCCGTCGCTCAAGCAGGACCGGTGCGGAGCGCTCGCTTCGACGACCCGAAGATAGCCAAGCCCTTCACGACGCTGCTCGCTTACTCGGGGGGCAACGCGATCGTTGAAGCCGAGCTGGCCGAGCGCGGTCTGGTAACGGTCGACGAGGACACCCCCGGGGAGGCTCTGTATCGCGTGCCCGAGGGTGTCTTCGAGTTGCATAACCTGTTCGCCGACATCCCACGCCTGCGACGTCTCGCCCAGCGCGCGGATGTGGATGCACCTCCCTCGCTGAAGTTCGGCGATCTCCAGCAGGGTGCCCGGCGAGCCAGGTCGGTCTCGCTCAACTTCCTGGCGACCAACACCATCGAGTACCGGTGGTCGGGTAACGCGTGGCAGAGGTTCGAAGCCAGTGCGCCGTTCATGACCGCAGGGGGGGAGCAGCTCGAAGTAACGAACCTCATAGTTCAAGAGGTCACGGTGAACGATTCGACGACTATCCGGGATGTCGCGGGGAACCCGTCGCCTGATATCGATCTCTACTCCTCTGGCAAGGCGCTGCTCTTCCGTGACGGCAAGGTGGTGCGCGGGCGCTGGAAGACAGATGACAAAGGGGAGGCCACGACCTTCACCACCCGGAAAACGGGCGAAGATTTCGTGCTGGCGCCGGGCAACACCTGGATCGAGCTGGTGCCCTCTCCCGCCGGCAGCGTGAAAGGGTCCTTCTCCTTCACCAAGTAGTTAGGGATACCCGCGCTGGTAGCATCGGGACAGAGGCCAAGGGCTAGAAGGAAGAGCCCTCAGCCACCGAGAGGCTACAGAGAAAGAGGTATCCCGTGTCCGACATCTCGAGAGACACCGGCGGAGCAAGGGTCAAGCGCGGCCTCGCCGAGATGCTTAAAGGCGGCGTCATCATGGACGTCACCACTGCCGAGCAAGCCACTATCGCCGAGGAAGCAGGAGCCGTGGCGGTGATGGCTCTCGAGCGCGTACCGGCCGATATCCGGGCCGAGGGTGGCGTCGTCCGAATGGCGGATCCAGAGAAGGTTGCAGAGATAGTCGAGTCGGTCACGATCCCCGTCATGGCGAAGTGCCGGATCGGGCACTTCGTCGAGGCCCAGGTCCTGCAATCGCTCGGTGTGGACTACATCGACGAGTCTGAGGTGCTCTCTCCTGCGGATGAAGCCCATCACGTCAACAAGTGGGACTTCACCGTGCCTTTCGTGTGCGGCGCGACGAACCTCGGTGAAGCGCTCCGTCGCATCGGAGAGGGAGCGGCGATGATCCGCTCCAAGGGTGAAGCGGGAACGGGAAACGTTGTGGAAGCCGTTCGACACATGCGCTCGATCACGTCCTCGGTCCGGAAACTCCGGTCGCTCGGCTCGGAAGAGTTGATGGCCGAAGCCAAGGAGCTGCGCGCTCCCTTCGACCTCGTGCGAGAGGTGGCCGAGGTTGGGAAACTCCCCGTGGTTCTCTTTACCGCCGGTGGGATTGCTACGCCTGCAGACGCGGCGCTGATGATGCAACTCGGCGCCGACGGTGTGTTCGTCGGGTCGGGGATCTTCAAGTCCGGAGACCCCGCGCTGCGGGCACGAGCCATAGTGGAGGCAACGACTTACTTCAACGATCCGGACATCATCGCCAAGGTTTCTCACGGGCTGGGCGAGGCCATGGTCGGTATCAACCTGTCGGATATCCCCGACGCCGAGCGTCTGGCGCGCCGCGGCTGGTGATGAAGGTCGGCGTTTTGGGATTGCAGGGCGACGTGCGCGAACATGTCGCTGCGCTCGATCGAGCGGGAGCAACCCCAATCGTAGTTAAGCATCCGTCCCAGCTCGACGAGGTAGCCGGCTTGGTCCTTCCGGGAGGGGAGTCGACCACTATCGCGAAGCTACTAAACCGGTTCGGGTTCATCGACCCGATCAAGGAGCGAGCCGCGGACGGGATGTCGATGTACGGGACCTGCGCGGGGATGATCTTGATGGCCTCTCGCATCGCCGGGGAACAAGAGGTTCCTTACCGGCTGGGCATCTTGGACGTCACCGTACGTCGCAACGCGTACGGGAGGCAGGTGGACTCTTTCGAGACGACCTTGCAACTGCCGGACGACGAGATACCGTTCCCGGCCACGTTCATCCGAGCGCCGGTGGTCGAGCAGGCCGGGCCGGAGGTCGAAGTGATGGCCGAGCATGAAGGTCGTCCCGTGCTCGTGCGACAAGGACATCTGATGGCTTCGTCGTTCCATCCCGAGATGAACGAGGACGACCGTATCCACAGGATCTTTCTAGAGAGGATCGAGGAGTAAGTCTTGTCCGGACATTCCAAGTGGTCGACGATCAAGCGCAAGAAAGGCGCGGTCGATGCGCAACGCTCGAAGCTATGGGGAAAGCTCTTGCGGTTTGTCGAGGTAGCGGCGCGCGAGGGCGGCGGGAGCATCGAAGGCAACCCGACCCTTGCCACCGCGGTAGCGAAAGCGAAGGCAAGCTCGGTCCCGAATGACAACATCGAGCGCGCCATCAAACGAGGGACCGGTGAACTTGAAGGCGAGGCGTACGAAGAGACCTCCTACGAGGGCTACGGCCCGGCCGGTGTTGCGGTCCTCGTCCATTGCCTGACCAACAACCGCAATCGGGCGTCGCAGGATGTACGGAGCTCTTTCAATGGGAATGACGGGAAGATGGCCGAGCCCGGCGCGGTGGCGTGGATGTTCGAGAGCAAAGGGATCGTCATCGTTCCTGCAGGGGGCACGTCGGAAGAGGACGTGTTCCTTATCGCGGCAGACGCGGGAGCCGAGGACATCCGGACCTCCGACGAGAGCTTCGAGGTGGTCACCCCGCCGGCCGCCATGAAGGATGTGGTCGACGCCCTGACTACGGCAGGAATCGCGATCGAATCGAGTGAGGTGACCCAGGTGCCGAAGACGACCATCGAGCTCGACGGCGCCGATGCGAAGAAGGTCCTCAAGCTGATCGACGCCCTCGAGGAGCTCGACGACGTCCAGGACGTGTACGCCAACTTCGACATCTCCGACGAGGTCATGTCGTCATTGGCCTGAGCGGCCGGGGCAGTCCCACCCCGCGCCGGGGTTGGCTGGGCGGAAAGCCGGGTTCCCGACCCTGGATTCCTGTACATTCTCCATCGAACAGGCGTTCGCTAGAGGAGTGTCATGCGGGTACTGGGGATCGACCCCGGATTGGCGAGTATGGGCTACGGCGTGGTGGAGAGCGGCGCGGCGCGCCCCAAGGCCCTTACCCTCGGCGTCATCCGGACCGAGGCCGGTCGGCCGGAAGCCCAACGCCTAGCCCAGATCCGGGAGGACCTGTTGGCGATCATCACGACCCACCGGCCCGAGGTGGTGGCCCTCGAGAGGTTGTTCTTCAACGCGAACGTCCAAACCGCGATGAGCGTGGGACGAGCTTCGGGGGTAGCGCTGGCCACCAGTGCGGAGAGCGGCCTCGCCGTCTTCGAGTACACCCCTCCTGAGGTGAAGAGCTCGGTTGTGGGTGTGGGCGACGCTTCGAAGAAGCAGGTACAGGTGATGGTGGGTGCGCTGTTGGGATTGAGCGAGGTTCCTCGTTTCCCGGATGCCGCCGATGCGTGTGCCCTCGCCATCTGCCACATAAACAGACAAGGTCTCCGCAACGCGATCGGAGCGGCGAGATGATCGGCTTCCTCAGCGGGGCCGTCGCCGGCCGGACCGCGGATGGATGTTTGCTCGAAGTTGGGGGTGTGGGCTACAGCCTCGCGTGCTCCGCGTCAACGTTGCGGGCCTTACCGAGCGAGGGCGAGAAGACCCGCCTGTGGACCCACCTCCATGTACGCGAGGACGCGTTGGCCTTGTTCGGTTTCGCAAGTCAGGCCGAGCGGTCGATGTTCGAGGGGCTTCTTTCGGTTGCAGGGGTGGGTCCCAAGGTCGCGCTGCAGGTTTGCTCCGCCTTCCCATCTGAGGCTTTCCGTCGCGCGCTCGTCACAGGCGACGTGGGCGCACTCTCGTCCGTCCCGGGCATCGGGAAGAAGACGGCGCAGCGCATCCTCCTCGACCTGAAAGACAAGCTCGACCTCCCCGATCTCGAGTTGGTGGGAACCCGCCCGGATGCGGTGGCCCAAGCGTGCTCCGCGCTCGAGAACCTCGGCTACTCGCCCGGCGAGGTGCGTGCCGCACTGGCCGAGGTCACCGAGGACCAGGCTGAGGACGTAGCCGGGTTGGTCAAGGCTGCATTGAGGGCGCTCTGATGCGGGACGAGATCCTCGCCGCCACCCCGGATCCGGTAGAGGAAGAGGTTGAGACGAGCCTTCGGCCACAGACGCTGGACGAATTCGTCGGCCAGGCAGAGCTGAAGGAACACCTCAACATCATGTTGGAGGCGGCTGCCAGCAGGGGAGAGGCGGCCGGGCACCTGCTCCTGTCGGGGCCTCCTGGTCTCGGGAAGACCAGTCTCGCTCACGTCATCGCCAAGCAGATGAAAGCCAACCTCCGTCCTACGTCCGGGCCTGCGCTGGAACGTGCCGGTGACCTCGCCGCCATCCTCACCAACCTCGAGGATGGAGACGTGCTGTTCATCGACGAGATCCATCGACTGCCCCGTCCCGTCGAAGAGGTGCTCTATCCGGCGATGGAGGATTTCCAACTCGACCTAGTCATCGGCAAAGGCCCCAGCGCGCAGACGCTTCGTCTCGACCTGCCGCGTTTCACTCTGGTCGGAGCGACGACCAGGGCCGGTCTGATCACCAGCCCCCTCCGGGGACGCTTCGAGCTTGCCGAGCGCCTCGACCTTTACCCCGCCTCGGACCTCGAGCAGATCATCAAGCGCTCGGCGCAGATCATCGGGATACAGATCGACGATGACGGCTGCAGTGAGATCGCCAAACGCTCGCGCGGTACGCCGCGGATCGCCAACCGGCTGCTGCGACGGGTTCGTGATTTCGCCCAGGTGCGGGCCGACGGGGTGATCGATGGGGATGTGGCTCGTCGGGCGTTGGTGGTTTTCCGTGTGGACGACGCCGGGCTCGACAAGCTCGACGCCGCCATCCTCGAGGCGCTGGTCAAGACCTTCGCCGGTGGTCCCGTTGGTCTCTCCACCCTCGCGGTGGCGGTCGGCGAAGAGCCGGACACGATAGAAGACGTCTACGAGCCCTTCCTCATGCAGCTCGGATTCCTCAGGCGGACCCCCCGGGGGCGAGTGGCCACCGAGGCTGCCTACCGGCATCTCGGGGCCGAGGTCCCTACCGGCAGTGCGGCGAGGTTGTTCAAGCAGTAGCGGCGGTTAGGATGGTCCGGCTGAGCCGCTGGAACGCGGCTCCGCTGCGCGTAGCGGACAACTCGTATCGTCGCACAAGCCGTCTATCGGAAAAGGACGTGGATCACTGTGGAAGGTCTAAGCAGCCTGCTTTTCCTTGCCCTCCTCATCGGGATTTTCTATTTCATGCTCATCCGCCCACAGAAGCGGCGGGTCGAGCAACATCGAGCGCTGGTCGAGAGCATCTCTGTCGGCGATGAGGTAGTTACGATAGGCGGGCTTCACGGAACTATCAGATCGGCAACCGACGATGAGTTCGAGCTGGAAGTTGCTCCCGGGACGAACCTGCGGTTCGTGAAGTCCGCGATGGCGCGCAAGGTCACAGCCGACCTCGACACCGGCCCCGTCCTCGGGGAGGAGGAGTAAGCCCCGATGCGCAGGCCTTTTAAGGCTCGCCTCGCGATCATCGTCCTGTTGGCTCTAGCGTCGATCGGGTCGGTATTCGTTACGGGGGCCAGTCCCCGACTCGGACTGGATCTCGAAGGCGGGTTGAGCGTCATCCTTACCGCCAGCAGCCCGGACGGGGTCGAAGGCGACGTCCTCGAGCGAACCGTCGGCATCATCCGGGACCGCATCAACTCGATCGGTGTCGCCGAGTCCGACGTCAGCATCGCGGGCAGCAACAACATCCTCATCCAGCTCCCCGGCGTCAAGGATCAGGAGCAGGCCCTCGAGATCATCGGTACCACCGCGCAACTGACCTTCCGTCAGGTGAAGAGCATCATCCCGGCGACCCGCGAGAACCGTCCCGATATCACGGAAGACCGCAGCCAAGAGGTGAACGATCAAGAAGTGGTCTACCCATCGGCCGACGAAGGCGAAGAGGGGGTTCTGTACCGCCTGGAGCCGGCTCGTCTGACTGGTGACATAGTCACACGCGCCGAGGCGGTGGTCGACGCTCAGAGCGGCGCCAACTGGTCGGTTTCGATCGACATGGACAGTGACGGATCCAGGAAGTGGGCCGACTTCACCGACGAGCTCGCTTGCTTACGTGACGAAGGTGAACAGATCAAGAGCCAGGTCGCGATCGTGCTCGACGGCGAAGTCCAGTCCGCTGCGGGTATGCAGGCGCCCGGCGGGGGAGGTCAAGGTGTCGAGTGCGGTGTCGGCATCACCGGAGGCCAAACGAGCATCAGCATCGGAGACGAGAAAGGAGCCAAGAACCTGGCGCTCGTCCTGCGTACGGGCGCTCTTCCACTGACCCTCGAACAGTCAGAGGTGCGTTCCGTCTCTCCGACCTTGGGCCGGGATTCGCTTCAGGCTGGTGTGCTGGCCGGAGCCATAGGTCTCGGGCTGGTGATGTTGTACGTCCTCCTCTATTACCGGGCCCTCGGCCTCGTCGTGTGGCTCGGCCTGCTCGTGTTCACCGCGCTGTTCTATTCACTCCTGTCTTTCCTGGGCGAGACGGTTGGGTTGGCACTCACCCTGGCGGGGGTTGCCGGAGTGATCGTCTCGATCGGCATCACCACGGACTCCTACATCGTTGCGTTCGAGCGACTGAAAGACGAGGTCCGCACCGGCAAGAGTCTTCGCGCGGCGGTGGACAAAGGCATGGAGCGAGCGTTCAAGACGATCCTGGTCGCCGACTTCGTCACGGGCTCCGCCGCGGTGATCCTCTTCTACCTCGCCGTCGGTCCGGTGAAGGGCTTCGCGCTTACGCTCGGGTTAGCGACGTTGATCGATGTGATCGTCGCCTTCTTCTTCACGCGCTCGATCGTGAACCTACTGGCGCGTAATCGCCGTTTCTCTGAAGGCCGCTTCATAGGGATGAAACAAGCGTTGGGGGTGCGTTCGTGAGCCTTCTGCGTCGTATGTACAGAGGCGAGACCGACTTCGACTTCATCGGCCGGAGGAACATCTGGTTCATGATCTCCGGGGCCATAGTGGCGATCTGCATCGCTTCGCTGGCCATCCAGGGGCTCGATTACAGCATCGAGTTCCGCGGTGGGGTATCGGTGCAGGCGACCGTTCCGCCCGAGGGACCCCTCGGAGATCTCTCGGATGCAGAGATCGTCACTGAGGTGCAAGACGCTCTAGGCGAGTCCGGCGTCACCGGAGCGCAGGTACAGGTTGCTACTTCCGGGAACGACCGCCAGGTCCTGGTGCAGACCAAAGAGATCGCCGACCCCGAGTTGCAACAGGCTTTCATCTCCACCGTGCAAGACACAGTCGGGGCTTCGGGAGAAGAGACGGCGAGTGAGCGTGTGGGAAGCCGGTGGGGTGGCGAGATCACCGACAAGGCCGTGCAGGCGCTGATCATCTTCATGATCGTTATCTTGGCGTTCATCTCGTGGCGCTTCGAATGGAAGATGGCGATCGCGGCCGTAATCGCCCTGGTCCACGACCTCACCATCACGGCGGGGATCTACTCGTTCACCAGCTTCGAGGTTTCTCCCTCGACCGTGATCGCCATCCTTACGATCCTCGGGTATTCGCTCTACGACACCGTCGTGGTATTCGACAAGGTCGAAGAAGACACGACGCTCTACGCCACCTCGGGAAAGAGGACCTACAAGGACACGGTCAACCTCGCGATGAACGAGGTCTTCATGCGGGGCCTGAACACCTCTCTAACGACGCTTCTACCGATCGGTGCTCTCCTGACCATCGGGGCCGGTCTGCTCGGTGCCAATACCCTGCAGGACCTGGCTCTCGCCTTGTTCGTTGGGATCCTTGCCGGAACGTACTCCTCGATCTTTGTAGCGACCCCCGTTCTGACACTGATGAAAGAGAACGAGCCTCGCTACAAGGCCACCCGCGAGAAACTGCTGCGAGACGCGAAGCGCTCGGAGGCCAAGGCGCAGCCTGCCGCGGACACCACCCCCGCCGCGACGCCGGTAGCAGCTGAAGGCGAGGGGCCTGAAGAGATCGAGAGTGAGGTTGCCGCGGCCGGAGGGACGCGGTCGCAAACGCGATCCGCGAACAGACCTCCGCCTCGTCCGAAGGCGGGTACGAAGAAGGCCAAGCGCAGGAAGAAGAGGTAGCCGGTGCCCCATAACCCGGATCACGGTTGGTTGAAGGAGCACATCAGAGACATCCCCGATTTCCCCAAAGAAGGGATCGTCTTCAAGGACATCACCCCCTTGCTGGCCGACAAGAAGGCATTCAGCTACACGATCGATGCGATCGCCCACCACTTCGACAGGGACGAGATCGACAAGGTGCTGGGTATAGAGGCGCGCGGTTTCCTGGTCGCTGCTCCCCTCGCTTACAGGTTCACCGCGGGGTTGATACCGGTGCGCAAGAAGGGCAAGCTCCCGTGGATGGTCGAATCCGAGGAATATGCCCTCGAGTACGGGACGGATCTGCTCGAGATCCACAAGGATGCGATCGAGCCGGGGGAGAGGATCCTCATCGTCGACGATGTTCTGGCTACGGGCGGAACCGCTCGTGCGACGGCTCATCTCACCGAGCGCTGCGGCGGGAAGGTGGCAGGGATCGCGATGGTCATGGAACTCGGTTTCCTAGGGGGCCGCAGTAAGTTAGAGGGATACGACTGCTTCTCCCTCATATCCTTCTAGCGTTCATCTCTGGACCTGAAACACGTCTCCGGATGCGCCCGTAAGCCAGGCCGCGCTCCTAGAATGACGTATGGGCACCATCCCGGACGATGCCACAGCGGACGTAGCTGACCAGCCGGTCTCCGGAGGTCCGCGGGGGGTGAAAGCCGTGCTTAAAAAGGTGCGCCCGGCGCGTTCGGTCGCTCATCCCGCCCTGGACACGGTCATCAGTCACGTTCGTGCCCGGCGTCCCAAGGCTGACGTGAAACTGATCGAACGTTCCTACGAGATGGCGGAGGCGGCTCACCGGGGTCAGTTCCGTAAGTCCGGCGATCCCTTCATCGATCATCCCGTCGCCGTCGCAGTGATCCTTGCGGAACTCGGACTGGATGAGGCATCTGTCGCGGCGGCTCTACTGCACGATTCTGTTGAGGACACCGCACTGACGCTGGCTCAGGTCGAGGATGAGGTCGGGTTCGAAGCCGCGATGTTGATCGACGGTGTAACGAAGCTAGACAAGATCCGGTATCGCTCCGCCGAACAGACGAGAGCCGAGAACCTCCGGAAGATGATCGTCGCTACGGCGAAGGACGTGCGCGTGCTTCTCGTCAAGATCGCCGACAGGCTCCACAACATGCGGACGATCGAGCCGTTGGCCCCGGAGAAGCGCGAGCTCATCGCGAGGGAAACGCTCGAGATATACGCTCCCCTCGCGCACCGCCTCGGGATGTATGCGATCAAGTGGGAGATGGAAGACCTTTGTTTCAAGACTCTGCATCCGAAGCGTTTCCAAGAGATCGACACGCTCATTCAGCAACGACAACCCCAGCGCGAGCGTCTGCTCGACGAAGTACGCGACGAGATCACATCGAAGTTGAAGGACGTCAGGATCAAAGCCGAGGTATCGGGACGTCCGAAGAACCTGTACTCGATCTACGAGAAGATCGCCATCCGCGGCAAACAGTTCGATGAGATCTTCGATCTCATGGGGATCCGGGTGGTCGTCGAGGACGTCCGCGACTGCTACGCAGCGTTGGGAGCCCTCCATACGGTGTACACGCCTGTCCCCGGGCGCTTCAAGGACTACATCGCGATGCCCAAGTTCAATATGTATCAGTCGCTGCACACGACGGTGATCGGCCCCGAAGGCCGGCCGATGGAGATCCAGATCCGAACGGCGGCGATGCACCAGGCCGCAGAGAGCGGCATCGCCGCCCACTGGCTCTACAAGGAGCAGAAGCGCAACAAGAAACCTGAAGAGGAGATGGCCTGGCTCCGCCGCATGATGGACTGGCAGAGGGAGTCCGCCGATCCGAAGGATTTCATGGAGTCCCTCAAGATCGATCTGTACGCGGATGAGGTTTTCGTGTTCACTCCTAAGGGAGACGTTCTCGAACTACCCCGCGGGGCTACGCCTCTCGATTTCGCCTACTCGATCCATACCGAGGTAGGACACCGCACCGTCGGAGCGCGCGTGAATGCCCGGTTGGTGTCGCTCAGCCATCAGCTCTCTTCCGGCGATACCGTCGAGATCATCACGTCGAAAGGTGCCGCAGATCCATCCCGGGACTGGCTGAAAGTGGTGAGGACGCCTCGGGCTCGTAACAAGATCCGCCAATGGTTCGCTCGTGAGAGACGAGAAGACGCTCTCGCACAGGGCCGCGAGGGTCTTATCCAGGCGATGCGCAAACAGGGTCTTCCCGTAGACAAGATCCAGAAGACCGACGTCCTTCAGAAGATCTCGGACGATCTGAAGTATCCGGATCTCGAATCGCTGTTCGTTGCGATCGGCGAAGGCAAGATGTCCCAGCACTCGGTCATCACCAGGGTCATCCGGCTCTTCGAACCCGACCCGGAAACAGAGCCTGATCCCGCCCAGGTCACCCCACGAAGGCGGAAGAAACCTCGCGGTAAGGGGGTCGTAGTGGAGGGCATGGACGACCTGTTGGTCCGTCTCGCCAGGTGCTGCACCCCCGTTCCTGGGGACCCCATCATCGGTTTCCTCACCAGAGGACGAGGCGTTTCTGTCCACCGTCAAGATTGTCCGAACGCGAAGGCTCTCGCCGTTCAGGACGAGGGTCGCATGGCCGACGTCTGGTGGGACCAGCGGCAGGAGAGCACCTTCATGGTGAGCATCCAGGTCGAGGCGCTCGACAGGACCAAGCTGTTGAAGGACGTCACCGCGGCGATATCGGACCAGGGGATCCAGATCGTCTCGTCTTCGACGCGGACGGGCAAGGATGGCATCGCGACTCTGGGTTACTCGTTCGAGTTGGCCGACCCCAACCACCTCGAGCACGTGATCGGGAACGTGAAGCGCGTCGATTCCGTGTTCGACGCCTATCGCGTCGTTCCTTCCGCGGCGAGGACCTGATGTCGATGTTCTCTGCTAGAGAGAGCGCGGGTCGGGCGCGCCCTATAGCGGTGATCATGATCGTGTTGCTCACGTCGTGTACCGGCGCAGGAGCTCCCACCGCACCCCAGCTCGCCCATCCGGAGGACGCAGCGGCGCGGCTGGTTCGGGCTCTCAACGAGGCGGACGCAGCCGCTCTCGCCGAACTTACCGGTGCGAGCGGACCCGCCCCCGATCTTTTCTTGGAGTGGCTCGAGGAGGCGCGTGACGAGGGCGACATCGAGTCGTACTCGTTCCGGATCTCGGGCGATGTTCCGGAGCCGGCGCAGACGGCGCCGCCGGAGACGTCCCCGTCGCCAACTGCGATCCCTGGGGTGCAGGTCCCGTACGAGATCGAGTGGGACTCACGGGCTACTGACGCTCCGGTGCTGCTAGAGGGGGTGATCGAGCTCACCTACGAGACACCCAGCGACCGGTGGGTGACCCACCTGGATCGGGATCTGTTATGGCCCGGTTACGAGACGGCACAGGGGTTCGGGATCGAGCGCGACTGGTTACGTCGCGGGCGCATCGTAGACCGCCGCGGCCGTGTTCTCGCGCGCGGCTCCGGCGACAAGCGCCGCTATCCACAGGGGTCGGTCGGCGGGATGACCGTAGGTCACTTGAGCTCGCTCACCAAGAAGCAGGTGCGCGAGGGGGCACCCGGGGATCGCGGAGATCTTGTCGGCGGCTCGGGTATGGAACTCGCCTACCAGGAGCGGTTGGCCGGTGAGCCGACGACGATTCTGACCCTCGTGGACAGCGGCGGAAGCAGGGTCGCCCGGCTGGGGGAGGACCCTGGATCGCCAGGGCGACGGGTGCGCGCGACGCTCGATGTGCGCGTGCAGCGGGCGGCCGAGGATGCATACGGCGGGGTGACGGGTGGAGCGGTCGTGCTGTCCCCTGCAACGGGAGACATCCTTGCGGCGGTTCCCTCCGGTGGCTTCTCCCCAGGAAACTACGTCGGGGCGCGGGATGTAGCTCCCTTCAACCGCGCCCTGTCGGGCCGCTATCCGCCGGGGTCGTCGATGAAAGTGGTAACTGCGGCGGCAGCTCTGGACACCGGCACCGTGAAGCCCGGAACGACCGTGACCGGCCCCGCCGAGTACAAGGGGGTCCGGAACTTCGAATCCGGTGCTTTCGGATCGATCCCGTTCTCGAGCGCTCTCAAATTCAGCGTCAACACCGCCTTCGCTCAGGTCGCAGAGGATCTCGGCGCCCGGAAGCTGACGCGTTTCGCGGAGGCCTTTGGGTTCAATTCACCTGAACCGATGCCGCTGGCTACCGCGGAGTCGTCTTTCCCTCGCCCCGAGCATCTCGGAGATCTGATGTGGGGATCGATCGGTCAAGCGCAGGTCTTGGCAACCCCGCTGCAGATGGCCTCGGTGGCGGCGACGATCGCGAACGGCGGCACGCGGATGACCCCCCGGTCTTCGTTCCTCGAGGACGTGCAGGGGACAAGGGTCGTCTCGCGCGAGACTGCCCGGCAGATGACCGACATGATGGAATCGGTGGTCCAGGGCGGCACCGGGGTGGGCGCGAGCATCTCCGGCGTGCGCGTGGCCGGTAAAACGGGAACGGCCGAGGTCGATCGGGCGGGGGTGCGCGAGAACCACGCTTGGTTCGTCGCCTTCGCGCCGGCAGGGGCTCCCAAGGTGGCCGTGGCCGTCGTCGGTGAGTACGCCGGGATCGGTGGACAGGTCGCCGCGCCGGTGGCGCGCTCGATACTGCAGGCCGTCCTTCCTCTGGTCCGATGAGGGCGGTGGTTCAGCGCTCGGACACCGCTAGGGTCGTTGTCGCTGGCCGTGAGGTGGGTGCGATCGAGCGGGGGGTAGTCGTGCTCCTGGGCGTGTCTCCCGAGGACGGGACTGCGGAAGCCGAGTGGTTGGCGGACAAGGTCGCGAACCTGAGGATCTTCAACGACGATGACGGCAAGATGAACCTATCGCTCCTCGATGTCGGAGGAGCGGCGCTGGTCGTGTCGCAGTTCACTCTCTACGGGGATGCTCGCAAGGGTCGCCGCCCGTCGTTCGTCCGGGCCGCGAGCGGAGCCGGGGCCGAAGCCGTCTATATGGCGACGATCGCCGCCTTCAAAGGACTCGGCGTAGCCACCGCGAGCGGTGAGTTTGGGGCCAACATGGATGTGACGCTGACGAACGAAGGACCGGTGACGATCCTCCTCGACTCGGATAAGACCTTCTAGTCCTTCAGGGTCCGCCGGGCTGCGTCCAGGATCGCCTCTGGCGTCAACCCATATTGCTTCAGCAGCTCTTCGGGTTTGCCGGAGGTCGCGTAGGTGTCGCCGACGTCGACGAAAGCCATCCGGGTGGGTTTGCGTTCCGAGAGCACCATCGAAACCACAGACCCGAGCCCGCCATGGGCTAGGTGCTCTTCGGCGACGACGATGCCGCGTGTCTCGTTGGCCGCCCGTTCGATCGCGGTCACATCGATCGGTTTGACGGTGTGCATGTCGAGTACGCGCGCCTCGATGCCCTCGTCTGCCAAACCTTTGGCCGCGTCGAGCGCCATAGCCACCATGATGCCGTTCGCGATGATCGTGATGTCGTCCCCGTCACGCAAAGTGTTCGCCTTGCCGATATGGAAGTCGGCACCGTCTGGATAGATCACCGGTACGTTCGGACGCCCGCAGCGCAGGAAGGTCGGACCTTCTCGTTCGATCATCGCGTGTGTTGCGGCGGCGGCGCTGGGTCCGTCGGCCGGGACGATCACGGTGAATCCTGCAAGCGCGCAGGCCAGAGCGACATCCTCGATCGCCATCTGAGAGGGCCCATCCTCACCGATCGAGATCCCTGCATGACTACCGACCAGCTTTACGTTCTGGTTGGGGAACGCGATCGACATGCGGATCTGGTCGAAGGCGTTCGACATCAGGAACGTCGAGAAAGACGCACAGACGGGGATCTTGCCTGCCCCGGCCAGGCCCGCCGCAACGCCCACCGCGTTTGACTCCGCGATGCCCACGTTGAAGAACCGGTCCGGGTAGCGCTCTTTGAACTTGTTGGTGAAGGTCGAGTTGTTCACGTCTCCATCGATCACGACGATCCTCTCGTCGCTTCCGGCATCGGCTAGTGCGTCGCCGAACGCGGCACGGGTCGCCGGTCCTTCGGGCAGGTCGATGCGCGATAGTCCTAGAGTCATCCGCCGGCTCCGATCTCTTGCAAGGCTTTAGCTTCCTCCTCGGGAGGGATCGGTTTCCCGTGGTAGCCCCCTTGGCTCGCCTCCAGAAGAGCCACTCCTTTGCCCTTGATGGTGCGAGCCACTATCGCTTGGGGCCGGCCCGAGATATCCCGCGCCCAGTCGAAGGCCTCACTCACCTGCTCGATCGAGTGTCCATCGATCGCGGTTGCAGCCCATCCGAACGCCTCGAGCTTCCCCGTCAGCGGGTCGAGCGGCTGGATATCGTCCACGGCGCCGGTTTGCTGGTAGCCGTTGTGATCGACGATCAACGTGAGGTTGTCGAGGCCGTGGTTGCCCGCGTGCATGATCGCTTCCCAGACCTGTCCTTCCTCGCTCTCCCCATCCCCAACCATCACGTAGACGCGGTAGTCGCGGCCGTCGAGACGAGCGGCGAGCGCATGACCGATCCCGATCGACAGCCCTTGTCCGAGCGATCCGGTCGAAGCCTCTACGCCCGGGAGGCGGCACATGTTCGGATGGCCTTCGAGGGGTGAGCCGAGCTGCCGCAGCGTCAACAGGTCCTCACGAGGGAAGTATCCCGACTCCGCCAGGACGGCGTAGAGCCCCGGCGCGCCGTGCCCCTTGGAGAGGATGAAACGGTCCCTGTCCGGATCGGTCGGGGCGGCGGCGTCGTAACGCAGCACGCCCCCGAAGTACAGCACGGTCAGGATCTCGACCATAGAGAGCGAGCTGGAAGGGTGTCCGGAGCCCGCCGCGGTGGTGGAGCGGACTATGTCGCTGCGGAGCCTGCGGGCGATCGCATCGAGCTCGGCAGGGTCGTGGGTGGTGACTTCGGGCATCGGTCCTCCTGCTCGATCTTCCTCGTCGGCGCCCATACAACCACAGGGTCCGAGGCCGGGGGGTCAGGCCCGTGGGCGGTCGCCGGAGTCTCCCACAGTGCGTTGCTCTTAGGATGGGCCGATGGCCGGAAAAGAGACCTCTTTCAGCGCGCCCAGAGGCACGCGCGACCTGCTCCCGCCGGAGTCGGCGGAGTGGCAAGCCGTCATCCGCCGGGCGATGGACCTGTTCGCGCGCGGCGGTTACCTGCCGGTCGAAACGCCGATGTTCGAGCACACCGAGGTGTTCGAGAGGGGAGTCGGAGCCACCAGCGAGGTTGTAGGCAAGCAGATGTACACGTTCACCGATCGCGGCGATCGCTCCCTCACTCTGCGCCCCGAGGCGACCGCGTCGGTGGTTCGCGCCGTGCTGGAGCACCGGTTGGATCGGGGTCCCTTGCCCGTCAAACTCGCCTACGCGGGCTGGATGTTTCGCCAGGAGCGCCCTCAGAAGGGCCGCTACAGACAATTCTTCCAACTGGGGATCGAGGCCATCGGGTCGGACCATCCGGCTCTCGATGCCGAGGTGATCTGGACGGCCTCTGCCTTCTACCAGGACCTCGGTCTAGAGACGCAGTTATTGCTCAATTCGATAGGGCACCTCGACGACTCATGCCGGCTCGGCTACCTGGCGGCGCTCGCGGGATATCTGCGAGGCCACGAGACGGAACTGGCGGAAGAAGACCGGGATCGCATCGATACGAACCCGATGCGCACGTTCGACTCTAAGGAAGAGCAAACAGTAGCGGTCATGAAGGACGCACCGTTGATCTCCGGGTACCTGTGTGAGGGATGTTGCACGCACCACGAGGAGGTCAAGACATATCTCGGGGAGCTCGGTGTGAGTTATGAGGAGGATCCATCGTTGGTGCGGGGTCTCGATTACTACACCCGCACGGCGTTCGAGTTCGTGGCGGGGAACCTCGGGTCCCAGAACGCGGTCGGAGGCGGAGGCCGCTACGACGGCTTAGCGGAACTGCTCGACGGTCCCAGGGTCCCCGGCATCGGGTTCGCGCTGGGACTCGACCGCATCATGCTGGCCTTGCCGGAGGAGGCGCGGCGCGCCGAGCCGGTTACCGATGTGTACGTCGTTGCTCTGGGTGAAGGCGCTACCGCGAAGGCCCTCGCTTTGGCGACGCGGCTGCGGAGCGCGGGGATAGGTTGCGACCTCGATCTCGTGGGCCGCAGCATGAAGGGCCAGATGAAGGATGCCGATCGCTCGGGCGCTCGGGTCGCGGTGATCCTCGGTGCAGATGAGATCGCCGCCGGCCGAGCCACGATCAAAGACATGACCACGGGGGAGCAGACCACTATCCCCCTGGAAGAGGTCGAGGGGAGAGTGCGACAGACATGATGCGTTCGCATCGATGTGGGGACGTCTCGGCAGCCCTAACGGGCACCGAGGTGACTCTCTGCGGGTGGGTTCACACGAGGAGAGACCACGGAGGGGTGACCTTCATCGACCTCCGCGATCGATATGGATTGGTCCAGGTGGTGTTCTCCACCGACGTTGACGCCGGCGCACACGAGACCGCGCAGTCCCTGCGCAACGAGTACTGCATCAAGGTCACCGGTGAGGTGCGGCGCCGCAAGGAAGGCACGGTCAATCCCAAGCTCGCCACGGGTGAGGTCGAGGTAGCGGTCACCGGACTAGAGGTCCTCTCCGAGGCCGAGACCCCTCCTTTCCAGGTGGACTCGCATCAGGACGTCGACGAGTCGCTCCGTCTCAAATACCGATACCTCGATCTGCGGCGCGACAAGATGCGTTCCAACATCGAGCTGCGAGCCGCCATAGTCGGCGCGATCCGCCGGTTCTTCGATTCCGAGGACTTCGTCGAGATCGAGACCCCGATGCTGACCCGTTCGACGCCCGAGGGCGCCCGTGATTACCTCGTTCCATCGCGGGTGCATCCGGGCAACTTCTACGCCCTGCCCCAATCCCCGCAGCTCTTCAAGCAGTTGTTCATGGTCGCGGGCCTCGACCGCTACTACCAGATCGTCAGGTGCTTCCGTGACGAGGATCTGCGCGCCGATCGGCAGCCGGAGTTCACCCAGCTCGATCTGGAGATGTCCTTCGTCGATGTCGAAGACGTGCTCGACGTGACCGAACGCTGTTTCAAATACGTGTGGCTAGAGGTGCTCGGGGTGACGCTTCCGGACTTCATCAGACTGCCTTACGGCGAGTCGATGGAGCGCTTCGGAACCGACAAACCGGATCTCCGCTACGGCCTCGAGCTCTTCGGGCTGGCCGGAGTCTTCGCCGGCACCGAGGTGAAGGTATTCCGCACGGTGCTCGACTCGGGGGGCGCCGTCAAGGGGATAACCGTGCCGGGACAAGGTGGCCTCGGGCGCAAGCATCTCGACGCTCTGGTGGACGAAGCCAAATCCTTAGGCGCTGGGGGATTGGTTTGGATCGGCGTGTCGGCCGACGGCTTCAAGAGCCCGCTCGACAAGTTCTTCACCGATGACGAGCGCACCGGTATCCGCACGACGGCGGGCGCCAACGACGGGGACCTCGTGCTGATCGTCGCCGACAAGCGCCCGAGCATCGTCTACAAGGTCCTCGGTGCCCTGCGAGGCCGGCTGGCGGAACGATTCGGTCTCATCCCAGACCTCGATCGTTCCGATCCCGCCGCATGGAAGTTCGCCTGGATAGTCGATTTCCCATGGTTCGAGTACAACGACGACGAGGAGCGTTGGGATTTCATCCATCACCCCTTCA
The DNA here is from genome assembly GCA_051001455.1 of Actinomycetota bacterium. Classification (GTDB taxonomy): domain Bacteria; phylum Actinomycetota; class CADDZG01; order CADDZG01; family WHSQ01; genus JBPCNH01. The sequence continues at coordinate 10,449 of JBPCNH010000035.1, read as the reverse complement.
CCGGCGTCATCCCCGAGACGCTCGATTACCTGGAGACCGACCCCGGTAAAGTCATCTCGAAGTCCTACGACATCACCCTGAACGGCTGGGAGCTGGCTTCGGGAAGCATCCGTATCCACGATCGAAAGCTGCAGGAGCGGGTGTTCGATGCTCTTGGCATCTCCAAGGAAGAGGCGGAGGAGAAGTTCTCCTTCTTGCTGAACGCGTTCCGTTACGGCGCGCCCCCGCACGGAGGGATCGCACCGGGGATAGACCGGGTCGTCGCTCTTGCTGCCGGGGAGACCAATATCCGCGAGGTGATCGCGTTTCCAAAGACCCAGAGCGCGTTCGATCCTCTCACCGGCGCGCCCGCGGAGGTGGACGAGGAACAGCTAGAGGCCCTCTACCTCCGTTCGACGGCACCCGAACCCGAACCCGAGTCAACCTCGTAGCGAGGTGGACCTCTTCGCGAACGCTCTCGAGGAGAAGTTCGACGAATATGCCCCGTTGGCGGCGCGGATGCGCCCGCGCACACTCGATGAAGTTGTAGGGCAGCAACATCTTCTGGGGGAGGGACGCGCACTGCGAGCCATCGTGAGGTCGGGAGAGGTGTCGTCGATCGTCATGTGGGGCCCCGCAGGAACGGGGAAGACGACCCTCGCGAACGTGATCGCGCGGTCGGCAGACGCATACTTCGCTCCGATGTCCGCGGTCACCTCGGGAGTGGCCGACGTACGCAAGGCCATCGAGGCGGCTAAAGACCGTCTCGCCCAACAAGGGACCCGTACCGTCCTCTTCCTCGACGAGATACATCGCTTCAACAAGGCACAGCAGGATGCGTTGCTCCCGGCCGTGGAGAACGGGTGGATCATCCTCGTCGGGGCGACGACCGAGAATCCTTCCTTCGAGGTGAACTCACCGCTCATGTCGAGGAGCCTGCTCTTCAGACTCGAGAGTCTCACCGAGGCCGATCTCTTGAAGTTGCTGCAGCGTGCCTTGAAGGAACCGAAGCGCGGGCTCGGCCACCTCGGGGTCGGCGCTTCACCCGAGGCTCTCGAGCACATCGCGGCAGGCACCGGAGGAGATGCCCGCGCCGCGCTCAACGTTCTCGAGGCGGCGGCGATGATCACCGTCCAAGATTCGGCCGAGGTGATCGAGCTCGCTGCCGTCGAAGAGGCGCTCCAACGGCGCGCTCTGCCTTACGACAAGGGCGGCGACTGGCATTACGACGTCATCTCCGCGTTCATCAAATCGATGCGCGGCTCGGACCCAGACGCCGCTATCTATTGGATGGCACGCATGTTGGATGCGGGGGAGGCTCCGCGCTTCGTCGCTCGCCGCATGGTCATCTTCGCCTCCGAGGACGTCGGGAACGCCGACCCGATCGCGCTGCAGGTCGCCGTGGCCGCTCATCACGCGCTCGAGTTCGTCGGACTGCCCGAGGCCCAGTTGAACCTGGCTCAGGCCGCTGCGTATCTCGCGTTGGCGCCGAAGTCCAAGGCGTCGGCTCTTGCGATCTGGGCCGCGGCGGAAGACGTCGGCAACGATGGCCCGCTTCCCGTCCCGCCTCACCTGCGAGACGCCCATTCGTCAGCCTCGCGGGCGGCCGGCGCCGGGAGCGCATACCAGAACCCGCATGCTCACGGTGGTTACGTCGACCAGCAATACCTGCCGGACAAGGTCCGGGAGCGTCACTACTACGAGCCGGTCCGGGGGCGCGAGGTCGAGCTCTACGAGCAGATCCGCCGGGAGCTGGCGGGACGTCGCGCTGACCCCTCACGACCCGAGGGCGAGTAGGCTCGGTCGATGATCGTCAAAGGGGCGTTGCTCGTAGTGGCAGGCGCTGTAGGAGCTCTCGAGCTGGACAAGCGGCTCGGCAAGATGGCAGCCCGCATGAGGCCTGGCGCGCTCACCGGCTCGCTCCTCGACCAGGTCAACGAGAGGCTCGAGAAGAAGCAGCCGAGCAGGTAGGTCGAGCGGCGTGGAAACCGGCAAGATCAGGGATAGCTTCATCGCGTTCTTCACCGAGCGCGGGCACCAACACGTCCCCTCCGCTTCCCTGGTCCCGAACGACCCCACCCTGCTCTTCACTAACGCCGGGATGAACCAGTTCAAGCCCTATTTCCAGGGGGAGCAGACACCTCCGTACGATCGCGCCGTCACGTCACAGAAATGCATCCGCGCCGGAGGTAAACACAACGACCTCGAAGAGGTCGGCAAGACGACCCGCCATCTCACTTTCTTCGAGATGCTCGGGAACTTCTCGTTCGGCGACTACTTCAAGGAAGCCATCTGCAAGTGGTCGTGGGAGCTCGCTACGGAGGGATGGGGGATGGAACCCGAGCGCCTCTGGGCGAGCGTCTATGAGACAGACGACGAGGCTTACGACATCTGGCGCGATCATGTAGGGGTCCCCGAATCTCGCATCCTGCGATTGGGCAAGAAGGACAACTACTGGAGCATGGGGGTCGCCGGCCCCTGCGGTCCGTGCTCCGAGCTCCACTACGACCGCGGCGAGGGTTGGGGCGCGGAGTCCGCTCGCGGTCCGCTCGATAACGACGAGCGCTACCTCGAGTTCTGGAACCTCGTCTTCATGCAGAACGAGTGCAACGACGATCTGGATGAGATCGGCGAGCTTCCGAAGAAGAACATCGACACAGGAGCGGGTCTCGAGCGGATCGCCATGTTGCTTCAGGACAAGCCCACGGTCTTCGAGTCGGATGTTCTCGCGGGGATGATCGACTGCGCCGCAGAGGTCACCGGCAAGCCTTACGGCCGCGATGAACGCACCGACTTCGGGCTGAGGGTCCTGGCCGATCACGGCCGGTCGACGACCTTCGCTATCGGCGACGGCGTCTTGCCCTCGAACGAGGAGCGTGGATACGTGCTCCGCCGGATCATGCGCCGTGCGGTGCGGCATTCTCGTTTGATCGGCCACGACGAACCGATACTCCGGCGACTCGTCGGCCGCTGTGTAGACCTCATGGGGGACGCCTATCCGGAGATCGTCGAGAAACGCTCCTTCATCGAAGACGTGGCGGATAGAGAGGAAGAACGCTTCGCCACGACCCTCAAGCAAGGGCTCGGGATCCTCGACGACGAGATCGTCCGGGCCCGGGACCTGGGCGCCGGCATCCCCGGCGACATCGCCTTCAAGCTGCACGACACCTTCGGGTTCCCGATCGACCTCACGACCGAGATCGCCCAAGAGTCCGGCCTCTCTGTCGATACCGGATCGTTCGAAGTCTTCATGAGCGAGCAACGCACCAGAGCCCGGGCGGCAAAGACCGGAGCGAAGTCTGGGACCACGGGAACGAGCCTTGCCGGGATCCTCGAGGACCACGGCGTCACCGACTTCATCGGTTACGAGCACCCGACCACCTCGGCCGAGGTGGTCGCCCTTCTCGACGGTGACAGGGGTGTGCCGGTGGCGGCGACCGGGGATGAGGTGCAGGTCATCTTGGATCGAACCGTCTTCTATGCAGCCGGCGGTGGCCAGGTGGGAGACCGGGGAACGCTCACCTCCGGGTCCGGCAGCGCGCAGGTGCTGGATACGACCCGTCTCCTCCCGGGCCTGTTCGGGCACCGCGTCACCGTCACGGCAGGCGAGTTGAAGGTTGGCGATAGCGTCGAGGCAGCCGTGGACGGTGTGCGGCGACGCGGCACCGAGAGAGCACACACCGCGACGCACGTCCTTCACTGGATCCTGCGCGATCGCCTCGGGGAGCACGCCAAGCAAGCGGGTTCTCTCGTCGAGCCCGGGCGGTTGCGGTTCGACTTCAATCACTTCGAAGCACTCGGGGACGGCATCGAAGAACTCTCCGATGAGCTTCAACGGCGCACGGGGGATGACGATCCCGTGCGCGCCTTCGAGACCAGCTACGACTATGCGAAGTCTCTCGGGGCCATGGCGATCTTCGGAGAGAAGTACGGGGACGTCGTGCGCGTGGTGGAGGTAGGCGAGTACTCCAAGGAGCTCTGCGGCGGGACCCACGTACCCCACACCAGTCAGATCGGGGTAGTGGTCGTGACCGGTGAGGGATCCGTCGGCGCCAACCTGCGCCGGATAGAAGCCTTGGTAGGGGACGAAGGCGTCACTCACCTGCAGAACCGGGTCAAGGTGCTCGAGCGCGCCGCGGATCTGCTGAAGACGAACCCCGACGAGGTAGCCGAGCGCATCGAACGGCTGCTGGTCACCCACAAGGAGATGGAGAAGCGCATAGCCGAGAGCGATCGCCGGTCGGCTGAAGGAGACGCCAGGCAGCTCGCGTCGGACGCGGAGGATCTCGGAGGCTCCCGGCTGGTGGTTGCCCGCCGCGATGCATCGGTCGATCAGCTGCGTTCGCTCGCCCAGAAGTTGCGTGGGACCCTCGGCAGTGGCGTGGTGATACTCGGAACGGTGGGTGAATCGAACGCGAACATCGTCGTCGGGGTGACCAAAGATCTCGTCGAGCGCGGCATCACCGCCCGGGACGTCATCGCGGCCGGCGCCGCGGTGTTGGGCGGTGGCGGCGGTGGGAAACCAGAGCTCGCCATCTCCGGCGGACCGAACAAAGAGGCTCTCGACCGAGCCCTCGCTGCAGCCGCGGCGGCGGCGCGGGCCGCGGTGACTTAGATGATCCTTGGTGTCGATCCCGGAGAGAGGCGGGTCGGTCTTGCCGTCGCCGATCTCGAGACGCGTTTCGCCCGTCCACTCGAGGTCGTAGACACCAGAACCACAGACCCGATGGCACGGATAAAGGAGCTCGTGGCGGAGCTCGGTGTGACGGGGATCGTCGTCGGTCGTCCCGTAACGTTAGCCGGCGGCGAAGGGCCCGCCATGGACGCTCACAAGACCTTTGTCGTCGGCCTGCGATCTGCCGTCGAGATAGACGTAGACGTTTACGACGAGAGGATGACGACGGTGATCGCGGAGCGGGCCCTGAAAGACTCGGGCGCTTCTGCCGGGCGACGGAAGGAGATACGCGACGCGGTCGCAGCACAGGTGATGCTGCAAGGCTTCTTGGACTCGCGCGCATGAGCCTGACTCGCAAAGGCAGATTGGTGGTGGTCCTGTTGATCTTCGCCTTCTTCTTCGGCGGGGCAGCTCTCGGTGGTTACCTCTACCTTCGATCGATCGGCGTATACGGGACCAGCGCGCCCGGCGACGTGGTGGCGGTGACGATCCCGAAGGGCACGAATGCGGCTCAGGTCGGAGAGATCCTCCTCGCTGAGGGGATCATCGACTCGACGCTCGGATGGAAGATCGCCACCTATCTAGAAGGGGGAGCCGATGGGATCCAGGCGGGCGACTATCAGCTCCGCCAGGGCCTGACTCCTCGTGATGCTCTTCGGGCCTTGCTCGAACAGGGGCCCGCGGGCGAGGAATTTGACGTCGTCACTTTTCAAGAAGGCTTGTGGCTCACCGAATTCGCCGCGAAGATCGAGGCGGCGACGGACCTGTCAGGCGACCGCTTCCTGAAGCTGCTGGGTAACGGCAAGATCGATTCGCCACTTAAGCCGGATGACATCGACAGCATGGAGGGTCTGCTCTTCCCCTCGACATATCAGGTCGCTAAGAGCGAGAACGAACGCCGTCTCGGTCAGAAACTTGCCGATCAGATGGTGGAGCAGGTCGAACAACTCGATCTATCGCGTGCGAAAGAAGCCAACCTTTCCGAATACGACGTGATCATCATCGCTTCCATGATCGAGGCGGAAACGCGCGTCGACGAGGAGCGGCCGATGGTCGCGAGGGTTATCTGGAATCGCTTGAGCCAAGGCATCGCTCTCGGTATCGATGCGACGTACCTCTACGAGCTGAAAGATCGCAACGCGTCTCTCACGCAGTCCATACTGCAGACGGATTCGCCTTACAACCTGCGGACACGAAGCGGGTTGCCTCCTACTCCGATCGGCGCGCCGGGGGCCGAGTCGCTAGAAGCCGCGGCCGACCCTGCGGACGGCGACTGGATCTACTACGTGCTTGCCGATTGCGACGGCAACCACGCCTTCAGCGTGACGAACTCCGAGTTCCTCCAGGACAAGGCCGCCTTCCAACGGCTCGAGTGTTGAGCAGGCGAACCGGACCGAGCTTCGTAGGCATCCTTGGGTGGCCGCTCGAGCACACCCTCTCCCCGGCGATACATGCTGCCGCGTTCCGCCGAACGGGACTCGATTGGATCTATCTGGTGTGGCCGGTAGCTCCCGAGGCGCTGGGCCGAGCGGTCGATGGGTTGCGGGCGCTCGGTGCGCGAGGGGCCAACGTCACGATGCCGCATAAGGAGACCGTCATCGAGTATCTCGACGATCTCTCCGGCGATGCCGAAGCGGTTGGGGCCGTGAACACGATCCAGGAGCTCGGCGGCCGGTTGATCGGACACAACACCGATGTCGATGGATTGCGGGAGTTCCTGCTGGGGGACGTCGGCTTCACCGGCGACGGGAGATCGGCGGCGGTCCTTGGTGCCGGGGGAGCGGCGCGCGCTGCGGTGAAGGCTCTCGACGACCTCGGTGTGACCGCCATCGCCGTGTACGCACGTGATCCGGAGCGCGCCGAGGGCTTGAAACGCGTCAGTGCGAAGGTCTCCGTCCACCCATGGGGCGACGCTTCACGCGCGGCGGCTCGGGTAGATGTCGTCGTCAACGCGACGCCCCTCGGTACCGGTGGAGAAGGCGCTCCGTTGGAAGCAGACGACTTCCGAGCCGGTCAGGTGGTGGTGGACCTCGTCTACGACCCCCCTCATACGCCGCTGGTTCAGGCCGCTAAAGCCGGGGGAGCGGATGCGTGGGGAGGGGTCGGCATGCTCGTCCATCAAGGAGCCGCCGCCTTTCGCATCTGGACCGGTCAAGACCCGCCCCTGGACGCGATGTCTGCCGCGGCGATCCACGCCTTGGGCGGACGCCACCTCCGCCGCTGAAAGATTCCGGACAAAACGGACTTTGGCAACTTTGGATATCTCCCGTACTGTGGCTTAACTAGGGGCTTCGGTCTGCCGACAGAGAATGAGGGAGACATCTCGAGGTTCTGGGTAACGTCCGTAAGTGGCTGAGGAGGTACGGGGCATGAGCAAAGCAGACAAGTTGGCGCAAGCGTTGGACGCGCTCCTCGAGGCATCGCCCGAGATAGAGGCGTCCGCCGTCGTGAGCTCGGACGGGCTCCCGATGGCTTCCGCACTTCCTTCCCATGTTCAGGAAGACCGCCTGGCCGCGATGAGCGCCGCCCTTCTGACCCTCGGCGATCGAGCTGCTGAAGGTCTCGGTAAGGGCTCCCTCGCACAGGTCTTCGTCGAGGGTGAGAACGGTCATGTGATCCTCATGTCGGCCGGCCCCGATGCAGTTCTCGTCGGTGTCGTGTCCAAGGGATCGAAGATCGGGCTGGTCCTTTACGAGATGCGCCGCTCTGCCGAGAGGGTGAAGAGCGTGATGCTGGAAGACGGATCCGTTAGTGAGCCTCCGCCACCGGTGGGAATCGCGAACGATCCATATCAGGCAGAACAACACCCGGTTCGTGCACCGGAGCCGATCCCCGCTGCAGAAGTCGTGCAGCCGTCGGTTTCTGCCTGGGAGTAGAGCAGGCACCATCGGCGACCTCAGACGTTTGACCAAAGGGAGAGCAACTTGCTGAAGGGAACCCTCGACGACTTCACGTTGCCGGATGTCTTCCGCATGCTGCACACGGCGAGGAAGACTGGACAGCTCGAAGTCGAGCGTTCCGCCGGCAACGGAACGGTCTTCATCCGTGAAGGAGACGTCTATTACGCGGAATCAAGTCTGGCCAGGGAGCCTCTAGGTCAGAAATTGATCCGTTCCGGCGCGCTCACCGATAGCGCGTTGATGAAGGCGCTCGATGAGAATGCATCGACGGGTCAGCGCGTCGGCGAGATCCTGATCGCCCACAACGCGGTTACCGTCGAACAACTCCAGAGGGCGGTGCGGCAACAGATCGAAGATTCCGTCTTCGACCTGATGCGGTGGGAGGCTGGCTCCTTCGAATGGCAGTCGGGCGTGGTGGCAGACGTTGAGGTGCCGATCGCCATCAGCGTCGAGAACCTGATCATGGAGGCCTCGCGGCGTCTCGACGAGCTCGAGGTCATCAACCGAAAGATCCCCTCTAATAGAACCGTTCTGGCGATGGCTCCTAGACCCCCTGAAGGTGCGGCGGAGATCAACATCCAGCCCGAGGAATGGCGGATGTTCGTTCTGGTCAATGGATCCCGCACGGTGGGCGAGATCGCCGACCTGACCGGCACCGATGACTTCTCGGCGATCCGCGGTCTCTACGGACTCGTCTCGGCCGGCCTCGTCGTGGTGGTGGACGCGGGCACTGATCCAACAGAGGCCGAAGCGACCGAAACTCTCGAAGCTCCTGCATCCGAACCATCGATCTCCCAGGCTCCGCTTCCGAGGACCGAGGAAGAACCCGCGCAGGAGCCCGCCGGTGAGTCGCTCGTCGATGAGCCGGAGCTAGAGATCGAGCTCGAGAGCGAGTCCGTACATTCGAGCCCGGAGGCCGAGCTGGTTCTGGATGAGCCTGGAAGCGATCAGGACGAGCCGGGCATCCTGGAAAGCTTCGAGCTCCACGCGGTACCAGCAGAGCCGGAAGAAGACGTCGCCGGCCAGGAGACATCCCTTGCGGAGGTTGCCGATCTCTTGAGTGCGATCGACCTGGAGTCCGACCCCGCCGTCCCGAACGAAGATGACGCCGCGATCGCGAACGAGGTCCCCATCGACTCATTCGATCAGCCGGGTCCGGACGAGCTCGTCACTCGCACACCCGAGGATGCCGATGCCTTCCTGAACGAGTTGTTCGAAGCGCCTGCCCCCTCGGGACCGGGCGCGCCGGAAGCATCCCCGACGCCCCAGGACATCCCGCCGCCTGAGCCCAGCATCGATGAGACGGTTGCGCAGCAACCGCCCGCTCCCAGCGCGCCTGAGTCTCCAGCGGCGCCCAGCTCCCCCGAACCTCGCAATTCCCCTGCAACTCCCGGGTCCCCGGATGCACCTCCGGCAGGAGGCCACGTCGATCGTGCCGCGGCCGTGAGGGAATTGGCCGGTCTTTTCTCGGACGACGACCGTCCTCGGAGTCGCTCCCAGGCTCCGAAGACCACGCCGGAGAGCAATGGCGAAGACACCCGCAAGCGGGTCGAAGACGACGATCAGATCAACAAAGGTCTCATCGGCCGGTTGATAAATGGTGTCAAAGGCCTTTAGTGACGGCCGCGCGCGCGGGCATCATCCGCAAACAAACGACTAGGCAAGGCCAGATAGCCAAGCCGCTCAAGATCGTGATCACCGGTCCTTTCGCGGCCGGGAAAACGACCTTGATCCAGACCATCAGCGAGGTGGCGATCGTCGGCACCGACCGCGACGTCAGTGACGAGACCCGCGCTGTGAAGCATCGGACGACGGTAGCTATGGATTTCGGTCGTCTGACCTTTGCCTCGGATCTGTCCCTGTATCTCTTCGGCACCCCCGGTCAGCGTCGTTTCGAAGTGATGTGGGAGATCCTCTCCGAAGGGATGATCGGGTTCATCCTCCTCGTCCATGCCGGAGATCAGCGCTCGGTGGAGGAAGGAGCAGCGATCCTCGCAACCTTTCGGGAGTACGCGGACGTCCCCTATGTGGTGGGGGTCACCCACCTCGACCAGGTGGACGAGCCCCACGATTCGGTCTTTGCCCGAGTGAGAGCCACGCTTGACGTGGAGGATTCCGTCCACGTGGTGGCATGCGACCCACGCCAACGAGAGGACGTCAAACGGGTGATGCTCAAGATCCTGCTCGAAGTCATGGAGCGCCTAGAGCGGGCGAACGCTCCGATCGGGTGAGGTTGCCTCGCTTCTTCAAACGCCGAAACGCTAGGGACAAACGGGATCCAGTCCCAGGCCCCGGACGGGGAGCCCCACCACCGCCTCCCCCTGCTGCGGGATGGCAGCGGCCCCCGGTGGTCCCGTCCCCGCTTCCTTCCCTCGCACGGCAGGGACCTGCCGTGCATCGACCTCCGCCTCCGCCGCCTCCGCCGCCTCCCGCCGATACTGGGGAGGGCCCTCGGGTGCAGCTCGTGTTCGACGACGGGAGCAGGGCTCCGCTCGAAGTACCGGAGCGCGACGCGGAGCGACTCGAATACCTCACTCGCAACCTGCTGGGCGGCGACGAGCCTCGATAGACGTCAACTGGGGGCATTTTCCACCCCGGTAACGCCTACAGGACCACGGCTCCACGCCCGATACTTGTTCTAGGTGCGGTTCTAGCGCGCACGTGTATCGAAAGGACCCGATGAGCGTGAGTTCAACCCTGCGACCTGCGTCACAGCTCGACGAGCTGTTGCGGGCGCGGGGACTGATAACGGAGGACCAGTTGGCGGAAGCACGCCTGCAGGCGTCCCAGCGGGGTCGCTCGGTAGGGCGCGTGCTGATCGAGCTGGGTTTCGTCACCGAGTCGGGCCTCGTGGCGATCCTCGCCGAGCAACTCGGGCTCGAGTTCGTCGACCTC
>JBPCNH010000034.1:0-35519 GCA_051001455.1 Actinomycetota bacterium | reverse complement strand
GGAGCAGCCCCGCGACGGAGCGGATACGGGTGACCTCGAAAGCCTCGTCCAGCGTCATCTCGGGCAGGATCCCGGGTAACCGGCGCGCCAGCATCGTCTTGCCGGACCCCGGCGACCCGGTGAGTAGCAGGTTATGTCCGCCTGCAGCCGCGATCTCGAGCGCTTCCTTGGCCTGAGGATGACCCCGCACCTCACACAGGTCGTCGAACTCGGGATGAACCTGTTCGACCGCTTCAACGGGATCGGGATCGAGTTCGCCCTTCAGATAATCGACGCATTCCTGCAAGGAGGAAACCGCTACCACCTCGAGCCCTTCGACGATGGCGGCCTCGGCGGCGTTGGGACGAGGACAGAGGAAGGGCCCTCTGTCGTACTCCCGCGCGGCGATGGCGCCGGCCAGGACCCCGCGCACAGGACGCAGCGATCCGTCGAGCGCCAGCTCTCCCATGATCAAGAGGCCTCTCAGACTCGCTTCGGGAAGCAGATCATTGGCGGTGAGGATCGCCAGCGCCAGCGGCAGATCGAAATGTGTTCCTTCCTTGCGCAAAGCGCCGGGAGCGATGTTGGCGACCACCCGGCCCGGCGGCCATGCGAACCCACTCGCGGCGAGAGCAGAACGACAACGGTGCTCGGACTCGCGCACGGAAGCGGTAGGCAGCCCCACTACCGAGAAACCGGGAAGCCCGGTGCCCGGTACGTGCACCTCGATCTCGACCGGGCGCGCCTCGGTGCCGACGATGGCTATAGATTCAGTCTTGGCGAGCAAGGATCACTTCCCGATCCCGGCTCCAGCGGCGCGACCCGAGACCAAACCTAGCCATCACCTGTGACATGTAGATGTGACGGGTATCGCAGGTCCCTGCGTTCTAGTTAGAACGCCGCAGGGATGTGCTGAACCTCCGGCGCGCCGTCACCTACCAAGACCGAGACCACGTCGAAGCGGATCTCGACGCGTCCGGGCCGGTGCTGAGCCAGCCATTCCGTGGCCAACTGCCGCAGCCGTCGCTGCTTGTCCCATCCGACCGCCTCTGCCGGCGCGCCCCAGCGATCGGTGCGCCGCGTCTTGACCTCGCAGAAGACCAGGAGCCGGCCTTTGCGGGCGATGAGATCGAGCTCGCCGTATCTCGTGCGGTGATTGCGAGACACGATCTCGAACCCGGCGCGCCGGTACAGAGCAGCGGCGAGATCCTCTCCGCTGCGTGCTAACTGGGGGCGAGCGTCCATACCGGGACGCTACGGAGGAGGTGCGACAGCTACGAAGGTTATTGCTCGAGCTTCGCCGGATCCGGCAGCATGTCCCGGCCGGCGAGCTCTTCGACGTTCAGATCCCTGAACGTCACGACCTTCACGTGCGTGACGAAGCGGGCGGGCCGGTGCATGTCCCACACCCATGCGTCGCCCAGCTCGACCTCGAACCAGGTTTTGGGACCGACGTTCTTGGTCTCGACCTTCACGTCATTCGCGAGGTAGAACCGGCGCTCGGTCTCGACGACGAACTTGAACATGGGGAGGACGTCCCGGTACTCCCTGTAGAGCTGGAGCTCCATCTCGGCCTCATATTTCTCGAGGTCCTCGACGCTCATCGGTCCTCCTCCTCGTTCAGATCGTTGCCCTGTAAGTCTCGCGCTACATGGGGCTGAATGACACCATTCTCGTCCCTGAATCCGGTGACTCCATAGAACGAGCGACGATGAACGGGCGACGGCCCGTACTGCTTCAGCGCGTTCCAGTGATAGCGGGTTCCGTAACCGGCGTTGGTCTTGAACCCGTAGCGCGGGAAACGCCGGTGGTACCGACCCATCGCGGCGTCTCGTTCGACCTTCGCGAGGATGGATGCAGCGGCCACCGCCTTCGAGACGCCGTCCCCTTTCTTCACACCAAGGGTGGGACACGGCATCCGTTTCAGACGGAAGTAATCGACGAGGATGTACTGCGGCTCGACCTCGAGACTGTTCAGCGCCGAGCGCAACGCGCGGAGATTCGCCGGGTTCAGCCCCTTCTCGTCGATCGTCGAGTGACGCACCTTGACGACGGAATAAGAGAAGGCCACGTCTTTGATCCGTTCCGCCAGGTCGAGACGCTGCTTCTTCGTGCAGAGCTTGGAATCCCGCAGGCCCGGTATCTCTGCATCCACCGGAAGGACGACGGCCGCGGCGAAGAGGGGCCCGGCAAGCGCCCCGCGACCGACTTCGTCGGCTCCTCCCACGCGCGTGAATCCCGCCTCGGCTAGACGGGATTCGATGAGTCCTGTCGCGTCGGCTACCACGTCACTAATCTAGCCCGAAGCGAGGACGAAACCCCAGCAACCCAGGCCGGGCCCGCAGCTAAAGGGTGCCGAAGTCACTCACGGGCCAGAGGATGAGGAAGGCTCGGCCGACGATCTTCACCTCGTCTACCGGCCCGAGGATGCGGGAGTCCTCGGAGTTCCCTCGGTTGTCTCCCATCACGAAGACGTATCCGGCCGGGACCCGGCAACCGCGCCCCGCCTTCTCCATGTCCAGGCGTTCGCAGTCTGACGCCGTGAGGGATGGGCTCCCATCGTCCCGGCCGTCCTGGATGTAAGGCTGATCTACTTCGTTGCCGTTGATGATCAGTGCGCGGGGACTCCCGGCGTAGCGGACGGAGTCGCCCCCGACCGCCACGATCCTCTTGATGTAGTCCTCCTGGTCGCCGGTGGGCAGTCCGATCAGCTCCCGGAAGAAGATGCGGGCCTGGTCGTACCAGGCATAGTCCGGAGCTTCTTCTCCGGAGAAAACGTCCTTCTCGAAAACGACGATGTCACCGCGCGACGGCGATCCCCACCGGTAGCCGACCTTCTCCACCAGGACCCGGTCGCCTACCTGCAGGGTGGGAAGCATCGAACCCGAGGGGATGAAGAAAGCCTGCACCAGGAAGGTCTTGATGAGTACCGCTATGACGAACGCCAACAGCAGAAGGAGCGGCAGCTCCGACACCTTCGAGAGGAAGCTCCGTTTCTTAGGCTCTCTCGTCTTGGGGACATCAACCGGCGTCGGGCTAGGGGCTGCGGGTTCCGATCCGGCGGGGGCATCCGCTGCCCGATCCTCTGCCGGGTTCTCTGCCACAGGCGCGGCCGGTCCCTCGCTGGGGATCACTTCGGTCTTGGAAGACCCGTCAACTCTCTCGTCATCCGGCATCCGGACAGAGTAGTGCGAGGACGTACTAGAGGGTGCCGAAGTCCTTGGGGGGCCAGATCAGGATGAATCCCCGCCCGACCACGGTATCCACAGGAACGGGGCCGAAATTGCGCGAGTCGTCCGAGTTCCCCCTGTTATCTCCCATGACGAAGATCGTTCCCTGGGGAACGTCGACCGGACCGAACGACGACGTCGATGACTCCTCTGCGAGGTACGGCTCCTCGACCGCTTCGCCGTTCACGAAGACGAGGCCGTCCTTGCCCTCGATGGTGTCGCCTCCTACGGCCATCACCCGCTTGATGAAGTCTTGCTGGGAGCCCGTGGGAAAGCCGAAGAGACCTCTGAGCGAGTCGCCCACCCGCTCCAACACCGATCGGTCGTCCTCCTCGCCCGAGACCACTGCACCGAGATCCTTCTCGAACACCACGACGTCACCGCGGTCTGGAGCAGAGAACCTGTAGCTGACCTTCTCGACCAGCACGCGATCGCCGACCATCAAGGTCGGCTCCATCGAACCGGAGGGGATGAAGAAAGCTTGTAGGACGAAGGTCTTGAGCAGCAGCGCGACAACGAAAGCGATGACGACAAGGACCGGGAGTTCGCGCCAGAAGGGCCTGTGCCTCGGCTCCTCGATCTCCGGGGGGCGCGGCGGAGGCGGCGCTGTGGTCGAGTCGTCGCGCGACTCTTGGACACGGGCGGCGTCGGCCAACGTTACGCCTGGCGGCGTTCTTTGACCTTCGCCTTCTTACCGACGCGGTCCCGCAAGTAATAGAGCTTGGAACGACGCACGGCTCCGTGGGTCATCACTTCGATCTTGGCGATCATCGGAGCGTGGACCGGGAAGGTCCGCTCGACGCCGACCCCGAAGGAAACCTTGCGGACGGTGAAAGTCTCGGAGAGCTGACTGCCCCGGCGGCGGATGACGATCCCCTCGAAGACCTGGACGCGCTCACGCTCGCCTTCAATGACGCGGACGTGGACCCGGACGGTGTCGCCGGGACGGAAATCGGGCAGCTCGTCCTTCAGGTACGGCCGCTCGACCAGGTCGGTCGGGTTCATCTCACATGCTCCTTTACGTCTCTTCTCGTAGCCCGTACGGGATTCGAACCCGTGATCTCCGCCTTGAGAGGGCGGCGTCCTTGGCCAACTAGACTAACGGGCCATGGTTTTTCTCTCGCTGGGGCGCCTGGATTCGAACCAGGACTAGCGGTACCAGAAACCGCCGGGCTGCCAGGTTACCCCACGCCCCAATTGCCGTGCTGGCGACGCGGATGGATCCCGCGGCGACAACAGGGAGCCGGACGAGGATACCAGCCCGGCATTTCCCGGTCTGCTCCAAAGCTCCTTAAGAGATGGAACGCAGCCGGGCAAGCGTCTCTTCCCGCCCAAGGATCTCGAGCGACTCGAATAAAGGCGGTGAGACGAGCGTGCCGGTGACCGCCGCTCGAACCGGCTGGAAGGCCTTCTTGGGCTTGAGCTCCCGCTCCTCTGCGAGTTCACGCATCGTTCCTTCGATCGCCCCGGTGGTCCAGACGGGGGCAGCCTCCAGGCGGTCTGCCACCGCGGCGAGATACTCCTCCTGCCCGTCGAGGGCCTTGCGAGCCTTCTCGTCGGGCTCCGAGCGCTCGAAGAGGAAACGCACCATCGGCGGAGCCTCCTCGAGGCGCTTCAGACGCTCGACCAGGAGCGGAGCGATGGCGACCAGCTTGCTTCGCTCTTCCTCCGGCACCGCGAACCCGGCTCGCTCGCAGAAGGGCACCAGCAGCTCGGCCAGTCGGTCGGTGTCCATCTCTTTGATGTAGTGCATGTTCAGCCACTCGAGCTTGGGGACATCGAAGGCGGCGGGGTTCTTTCCAACGCGCTCGAGCGAGAACCTCTCGATCAGCTCGTCACGGGAGAAGATGTTGGTCTTGTCGTCGAACGACCACCCCAGCAATGCCAGGTAGTTCACCATCGCCTCAGGAAGGAAACCTTGTTCCCGGTAGGCGGCCACCGAGACATCCCCCCAGCGCTTGGACAGCGGCTTGCCACCTTCCGCGACGAGCAGCGGCAGGTGTGCGAAGGCCGGACGTTCGGTGACGCCCAGGGCTTCCCGTATCAGGATCTGCCGCGGTGTCGATGCCACCAGATCGTTGCCCCGGATGATGTGGGTCATCTCCATGGCCAAGTCGTCCACTGTGACGGCGAGCATGTAGGTGGGCGATCCGTCGGAGCGCTGGATAACGAAGTCCTGCATCTGATCCGTCTCGGTCGAGATGTCGCCGAGCACGACGTCGCTAAATGTGATCGTCTCTTTCTCCGGCACACGGAACCGCAGGGAGAAGGCGCGGCCCTCTCGCTCCAACGCGGCGCGTTGCGTTTCGCTTAGGTCACGGCAGCGCCCGTCGTATCCAGGAGGCTTCCCCGCTTTCTGGGCCTCCTTGCGGCGTTCGCTCAGCTCATCGGGGGTGCAGTAACAGCGATAGGAAGCTCCTCTCTCGAGCAACTGGGTCCCCGCTTGGGCGTAGTGCTCCATCCGCTCGCTCTGGCGATAGGGACCGTGCGGGCCGCCGATCTCAGGGCCCTCATCCCAATCGAGTCCGAGCCACCGCATGTCCTCGAGCACCGCCAGATAATTTTCCTCGTTGACGCGTTGCTGGTCGGTGTCGGCGATCCGCAGGATGAACTGCCCGCCGTGCTTGCGCGCGATGAGCCACGAGAACAGCGCCGTGCGGGCGTTGCCGACGTGGATGGAGCCACTGGGAGCGGGTTCGATGCGGGTTCTAACAGTCATGGCGCGCCACCCTAACCAACCGCGCCGCATGAACGTCCAGCGTCAGATTGGCAGCAGGCCTCCGCAGCACACGGAGCCGAGAACTTCTCTGCGACTTTCTCGCGAGGGATCAACGGAGCCAAGCCGGAAGGCTCCGAAATTTCTCAACTTTCTTGGTGGGATGTCCTGATCTGGGTGCGTTTCTGTCTCACCTCGTCACTATCGTTGAGGGCGTGAAAGCAACTAACCGGCCGCCCTCAGAGCGGCACTCGAAAAAGACTCCCAACCGGCCCGAGCGGGCGGGTTCGATTCGTTCTGTAGAGGCGAGAGCAGGCGGCTACGTGAGGGAGGCGCTTCATCTCCTGGAGAAGGCCAACTCCTGTTTCGAGCCAGACACGCTCTCGATCGAAGGTGCTCGGGCGGAGCTCGAGCTGAGTGTCCAGGTGAAGCGGCTCGCTGAATTCAGGGTGGCGCGTCTTGCCGCCCGGATAGACGACGCGACGGGGCTGGCCAAGATCCAAGGCGTTTCTATGGGTCAAGCCAAGGAGACGATCGCTACGGGAGCCGTATTGAAGGACTCAGATGTTCTGGCGGGGGCACTTCAGGGGGGCGCCGTTTCCTTGGAGCAGGCGTCGGAGATCGCTAGGGCCGAGACCTCGTCTCCTGGAGCGGCAGCGGAACTCGTTGCGGTGGCGCAGGAGTCGTCTTTCCATGTTTTGAAGGAACGCTCTCGCAAGGTGGCGCTTGAAGCCGAGCAGCACCGGGGGCTCGCCGAGCGGCAGCGCTCGGCTCGATCGGGACGCAGCTACACCGGTGAGCTCGGGATGGTGCACGTTCATCTCGCGTGGGAGCCGCACGTCGGAGTGCCGATCGTGGCGCGGGCCGAGGCCGAGGCGGCGCGCCTCTACCGGGCGGCAAAGGCAAGAGCAAAAGCTGGCAACGAAGAGATCGAGCCCTATGAGCGCTACGTGGCAGATGCGTTCGCTGGGATGTTGTCGGGTGGTGGCAAGGCATCTACGACGCGGCCCGAGGTTGTCGTGCTGGTCAGTCACGAGGTGGCGAAGCGCGGGTGGAGCGACGTCCGGGACGGAGAGGTGTGCAAGATACCCGGGGTGGGTCCGATCGCTCCATCGGTGGCTAGAGATATCGCTGAAAACGCCTTTCTCCATGGGATCTTCTTTGACGGCAAGGATCTGCGGCACATCAAGTCATGGACACGCTCGATCCCTAGGGAGGTGAAGCTTGCTCTCGAGCTGGGGACGCCGCCAGAGTTCGACGGGAGATGCTGCTCGCAGTGTGGCAACCGCTTCAGACCTCAGATCGATCATGTCGAGCCCTACTGCGCGGGCAACCCTTCGAGTCTCGGCAACAGCGACGACAAGTGTTGGGCCTGCCATCTAGAGAAGACGCAAGCAGATCGCAAAGCGGGGAAGTTGAGGCGGCCGCCGGGCGCGCGGCCGGAGCGACCTCCGCCGCAAGATCCAGACCCTCCGGGGGCGGGGCCGGAACGACCTCCGCTACAAGACCAAGATCCACCGGATCCCTGACCGGATGCACCCAGTCCACTAACCGGAACCGCATCAGAGCATCGAAGGAACGGCAACGTCTGGCTCCACGCGCCTTGACAACTTCATAGCGACAGCTCGGAAAGAGAGAGCTAGCCGATGCTGGTTTTGCCGCCGCTCTTGGCGGCGCGGTTGCGATCGTGTGCGTCGAGGATCACTTTCCGCAGGCGCACCGACTTCGGCGTCACCTCGACGCAGTCGTCTTCCTGGATGAACTCGAGTGCCTGCTCCAGCGAGAGCTCCCTATGCGGGATGAGCCGCACGAGCTCGTCGCCGGTGGACGACCGCATGTTGGAGAGCTTCTTCTCTTTGGTGGGATTGACCACCATGTCGTCAGCGCGCGCGTTCTCGCCGACGATCATCCCCTCGTAGACCTCGGTGCCGGGAGGCACGAACATCGTGCCTCGCTCGGAGAGGTTATGTAGTGCGAACGAAGTGGTCGGGCCACGCCGGTCTGCGATCAAGCTGCCGTTGGGACGCGTACGGAGATCGCCGTGCCAGGGTTCGTACCGGTCGAAAACATGGTGCAGAAGCCCGGTGCCGCGCGTCTCGGTGAGGAACTCGGTACGGAAACCGATGAGCCCTCGGGCCGGGATCAGGTAGTCCATGCGCACCCATCCGGTCCCGTGATTCACCATCTGCTCCAACCGGCCTTTACGAAGCGCCATCAACTGCGTGATCACTCCGAGATAGTCCTCCGGCGCGTCGATCGTGAGCCGCTCTACCGGTTCGCACAGCTTGCCGTCGATCATCTTGGTTACCACCTGCGGCTTACCGACCGTGAGCTCGAAACCCTCACGCCGCATCATCTCGACCAGTACCGCCAGTTGCAGCTCGCCCCGGCCCTGCACCTCCCAGGCGTCCGGTCGCTCCGTCTCGAGAACCCTGATGGAGACGTTACCGACCAGCTCCTGATCGAGCCGGCTCTTCACGAGACGCGCCGTCATCTTCTTGCCCTCTTGCCCGGCCAACGGGGAGGTATTGATCCCGATCGTCATCGACAGGCTCGGCTCGTCGAAGTGACTGACCGGGAGCGGCCTGGGGTCCTCCGCGTCGGAAAGCGTCTCGCCGATCGTCACGTCCGGCAACCCCGCGATGGCGAAGATCTCGCCGGGTCCGGCCTCGTCGGTGTCGACACGGTCCAGCTGCTCGGTCACGTACAGCTCGGTGATCTTCACTTTCTCGATCGTCTCGTCGGCGCGGCACCACGCGACCATCTGGTCCTTGCGGATCGTCCCGTGGTACATGCGGCACAGCGCGAGACGTCCGACGTACGGCGACGCGTCGAGGTTCGTGACGAGCGCCTGCATCGGGTGATCCTCGTCGTAGGTGGGGCCGGGGATGCGTTCGAGCAGCAACTCGAAGAGCGGTTTCAGGTCGCTCCCCTCCACGCCCTCCGCCATCGACGCCCAGCCCGCACGCGCGTTGCAGTAGACGATGGGGAACTCGATGTGGTGCTCTTCGGCGTCGAGGTCGAGGAACAACTCATACACCTCGTCGATCACTTCTTTGATGCGGGCGTCGGGCCGGTCGACCTTGTTGACGACAAGGATCACCGGCAGGTGCGATTCCAGTGCCTTGCGCAACACGAAACGGGTCTGCGGCAGCGGGCCCTCGCTAGCGTCGACGAGAAGCAACACCCCATCGACCATCGTGAGGCCCCGTTCGACCTCGCCACCGAAATCGGCGTGGCCCGGGGTGTCGATGATGTTGATCTTGACGTCGCCGTAGCGGACCGCGGTGTTCTTGGCGAGGATCGTGATGCCCTTCTCGCGCTCGAGGTCCATCGAGTCCATGACCCGCTCGTTGACGTCCTGATGCGCGCCGAAGGCCCCCGACTGCCACAGCATGGCGTCGACAAGGGTCGTCTTGCCATGGTCGACGTGAGCGACGATGGCAACATTGCGGAGATCCGGTCGTGTAGGCACGACCAGGGAGACTACTTGCGGTTAGAGCCTGCGCTGCCCGAAAGCCAGTGGGAGCCCTCTCCACGGCTTGCTCTCCCCCGCCCACTTGTTAGACCCCACCCTCGAGACGAGCAACTATCTCGCACGTCTCGGCCGAGCGTCAGATCAGTGTTCTCGCATCCGACAGCGTGTCGTGTGATCGGCGGAGCGCGGCAACTGCCGGCGCTTAGAGGTCCTCGAAGATGTCGCTCAGCACGCGGTTCGGCCGGGGTCGGGGCCAGGTGATGACCTGGGTTTCCCGGGACACGTTCTTCAACAGTTGCTCCTCCGACATGTGGGAAGGATTCATGTCCTCCCACTGAGTCCGATGAGCACGCATCGCGGCACGTACGCGTGGAGCCACACTCGCTGTGTCGATATCGATGTCGATCTCGTCATCTGGGATCCCGCGCAAGTGATAGACGATCTGTGGATCCCATGGGCCCATCCCGTCCTCCACCCGCTTCTCGTTCCATCGATCGATCACCGATTGGCGGATCACTCCGTAAGCCAACCGTTTGAAGCCCGATCCACCAGCCCCTGCGAAGCGGTGAAAGGCCGCAGTGGTCGCTTGGCTTATAACGATGTGGTCAGGGTGGCCCGTGATCCCGTCCGGGCCGAAGGTCAAAACGACATCAGGACGCTCCTCGGCAAAGATGTCTACGATCCGAACCTCGAGTTCATCGGGATCCACTCCTGCCAGACCGCCGTCCGGGTACCCGAACCACTCATGCCTGTCAGGGATACGTCCTAGCTCCATCCAGGCGCGCCGGTCCTCCTCCCTACGGGTCGCCCCGAGCGTCTCGCGAGTAGCCCCGCTCCCTTCGGCGATCGATCCACCTTCTCCATCGGTAGCGTGCACGAGCACGAAGCGAAAGCCGGGATCGTCTGCGTGCAAAGCAACGACCGACGAAATGCCATAGGCATCGTCATCCGGATGTGCCACGACGACCGCCAATGTTCGCATGTTGGCGAAACCCTACTTTTCGCCCGCTCGAACCAAGAGACGCCTCCGGCAGGGACGATTAAATGAAATCTAGCCAGTCGAAGTACTTCTCGTCTTCGCCGCGGACTATCGCGAAGTACTTCTGCTGGATGGCCTGGGTTACCGGGCCCGGGTCTCCGATCATGCGGCCGTCGACCTCTCTAACCGGCGTGATCTCTGCTGCCGTCCCGGAGCAGAACATCTCGTCGGCGAGATAGGCATCCGACCGAGTGAGGAAGACCTCCCGGATCGGGATCCCGAGGTCGTTCGCGATCTTGAAGACGGTCGCACGAGTGATGCCGCTGAGCACGCCGGCAGACAAGGGCGGGGTGAGTATCTCGCCCTCTTTGACGAAGTAGAGATTCTCGCCGGTGGCCTCCGAGATGAACCCCTGCGAGTTCAACATGATGCCCTCGTCGAACCCCAGGTGGACGGCTTCGACCTTGGCGGCGACGGAGTTGATGTATGCGCCGGTGACCTTCGCAGCCGGGGGGATGATGTTCGGATCGTGCCGCCGCCACGACGACACAGTCATCCTCACGCCGTTCTCCAGCGCGCCGTCGCCAAGGTAGGTCCCCCACGGCCAGACCGCGATCGTGACATCTACCGGGTTGGCCTCGGGGTTCACGCCCATCTCGCCGTAACCCCGGTAGGCGATAGGCCGGATGTAGCAGGATTCCAATGCGTTCACCTTGATGAGCTCGTGCGTCGCGGCTACGAGCTCGTCCACGGAATAGGGGATCTCCATCAGGAAGACCTTCGCGGAGCGATGCATGCGCTCCATGTGTTCGCGCAGGCGGAACGCAGCCGGACCGCGCGACGTCTCGTAGCAACGGATGCCTTCGAAGACACCGGTTCCGTAGTGCAAAGCGTGCGTGAGGACGTGGACCGTGGCGTCTTTCCAGTCGACGAGCTTTCCGTTCATCCAGACCTTGTCGACCGGTTGGATCGGCATCCCGCTACCTTCCTTCGTCGAGGAGTATCAACTTGGCGTCGCGCAATCCGGCTTTGGACACGATGCTCTGTAGGACATCCTGGTCGATGGGCGAGTCGACCGCCAGACCCATCAAGGCCTCGCCGCCCTCATCGTGCCTCGCCACCTGCATGTTCGCGATGTTGATCCCGGACTCGCCCAACAAGGTTCCAACGACTCCGACGACACCGGGCTTGTCCGGGTAACGGAAGAACGCCATCGCCGGGTGGAAAGCCATGTCGAGGTCGTAGCCGTATACCTTGACGAGACGCTCGGTATCTCTCTTGCCGACGAGCGTCCCGGCCACCGAAACCGTCTCACCTTGCGTCTGGACATGCACCTCGACGAGGTTCACGTAATCGAGCGTCTGCGAAGTCTTCGATTCCTCCACCGCGATGCCGCGCTCCTTCGCGAGCAGAGGAGCATTGACGAAGGTGACGGGTTCGTGGCTGACCGCGGCGAACGCTCCTTTCAAACCCGACAAGGTAAGAGCACGCGTATCGTGCTCGGCGATCCCGCCGTGGTACTCGAACCGCAACCCTTCGAGGCCAGATCCCGAGAGTGCAACCGCCACTCGTCCTAAGCGCTCCGTTAGAGAGAGGTAAAGACGAACAGCTTCGGGGATGTCGCTACCGACATCGACGTTTACGGCGTACGGCACGAAGTCGCCTCGCAGCGCGAGAACCACCTGTTCGGCGATCGCAAGTCCTGCTTTGTCCTGTGCCTCGGCCGTCGAGGCTCCGAGATGCGGGGTGACTACTACGCTCGAGAGCTCGAACAACGGGTGCTCTGTCACCGGCTCGCCGTCGAAAACGTCTATCGCCGCGCCCGCCACGGTTCCGGCCTTCAGGGCATCCACGAGGTCGGACTCACTAACGATCCCCCCGCGGGCGGTGTTGACGATCCGGACCCCCGGCCGGCACCGTGCGAGCTCCTTGGCTCCGATGATGCCGAGTGTCTCGGGCGTCTTGGGAAGATGCACGGTGATGAAGTCGGCGCGCTCACAGACCTCGCCCACCGTCTCCACCAGATCCACGCCCATCTGCTGGGCCCGGGCCGGCGCCACGTAGGGATCGTAAGCAACTATCCGCATACCGAAGGCGCTCGCACGTTGTGCCACGAGCGTGCCGACGCGACCGAGTCCGACCACACCGAGCACCTTCCCGTGTAGCTCGACCCCTTGCCACTTCTCTCGCTCCCAAGCACCCCCGACGAGAGCCATGTGCGACTGCGGGATATTGCGCGCCTGGGCGAGAAGCAGAGCCATGGTGTGCTCGGCTGCGGACAGGATGTTGGATTGCGGCGCGTTCACCACGAGCACGCCGTGACGGGTCGCCACATCGACATCCACGTTGTCGAGACCGATCCCGGCGCGCCCCACGACCTTCAGGTTCTCGGCCTTCTCCAGCAGTGCGGCATCGACCTGAGTGGCGGATCGAACGATCAATGCGTCGTAGTCACCGATGGTTTCCCGGAGCTCTTCGGGCGACAGACCCAACCTCGTGTCGACCTCGAAATGCTCCTTCAAGCGCTCGAGCCCGGCGACGGACAGCTTCTCGGAAGCAAGGACTTTCATGGGCGCCAGACTAACCGTCGTAGCCGAGCCACCGGATGGGGGCGCCGTGGTAACCGGCGCGCCCGACCAACCGGTCCTCGCCTTCAGGCCAGACCGTGAGCCGGACGTCGGCGAGACGCCGGTCGTGACTCGGACCCTCGGGTGGCTCCATCCGCAACCACGCGAACGGTGCTGCTGCGGTCGCACTCTCCCCCGCCTCCGCGATCAGGCGCAGAACGGCCGAGCGCTCGTTCTCGGGCATGTACTGGAGCACCACCGAGTGATAGACGACGGTGGCTACCCCCGGCTCGAGGTCGAGGTTGGCGGGCAGCCACTCCCCCGCCGGCGCCCGCTCGACCGAAGCCGGAACCCGCGTCGCGACCTGCAGAGCGCCCTTCAGCCGCTCCCAGCGCTCGGTCATGTCCGCCCACACGTAGGAGCTGAGGGTGAGCCGACCTTCGTCGGTGGCCGGATCCACCGGATCGGGATCGCATCCGGCGCGCCGCACCACCGCCGCCGGGATCGTGAGATCCGGAGCCGTCTCGAAGGTGCGCATCAGGACGGGCGAGTCCCGCGGTCCCCAAGCCTCGTCGTTGGCCTCATACCGGTAGCTATCCCAGCGCAGGTTCAGGCCTGCACTCGCTCCGATCTCGAGAAGCGCCAGCGGCAGACCCATGCGACGCGCGATCTCGAGGAAGCCTCCGAGGAGCGCGGCCGAGCGACCCACCTCGTTCGTCTGAACGGTGCGGTCCAGGAGCGCGGTGATCTCGGCGCGCCGGTCGATCAATGCTTGTCGGAAAGGCGGCCACGCCGAACCCTGCGCCGCTCCTCCTACCGAGGGATAGTGCAACGCGAGCTCGGGCAGTTCGCGCTCCAATACCAACCGGTGGACCGCTCCCATCAGTTTCAGCGCGATCGCCGCCCCCGGCGGGTCGAAAGCATGCGACTCCATCACAGTGAAGACGGCTCCGCGCTCCGCCGCGTCGG
Organism: Actinomycetota bacterium; assembly: GCA_051001455.1. Lineage (GTDB taxonomy): Bacteria > Actinomycetota > CADDZG01 > CADDZG01 > WHSQ01 > JBPCNH01. The sequence continues at coordinate 21,601 of JBPCNH010000034.1, read as the reverse complement.
CCGCGGCCTGGTCGAGAAGACCGGCATACAACGCAGAGCCCAATGCAGCGCAAGATCTAGATTGCGCCCGCAACCGCTGAGCGAGCGCGATCGCAGCGTCGTCCGAGGAGCGATCGTCGAACGTGAACCTCCGTTCGCTCAGCGCCTAGCCCTCGACAATCTCTTCCGGTAGCGAACCTCCGGCGCGCCGAAACACGTATTGGTCGGACCGGGATCGAGCCGCCATCCGTTGCGCTCGTAGAAGGAACGCGCGCGGGCGTTCACCTCGACCACCCACAAAGAGGCTTCCGAGAACGCCCGATCGATGAAGTCCTCGACCACCCAGGCGAACAACTCGCGCCCTGCACCGGTGCTCCAGTGGTCCGGGTGCACGTATAGGCCGTACACCTCCGCGGTGTACTCCGGATCGAGGTCCTTGTCCCGCACCGGCCCCGTCCGGGAGTAACCGACGACGTCCTCCGAGTCATCGAGAACCACCCACATACGCTCGAGGGGACTCATCTCGGAAGCTATGTAGGTCCGCCACTCGGCCGCTTTACCGGCCGGATCGAGCCCATCGAGTGTGGCGTCGGCGAGCGTTCCTCGGTAGATGGCGTTCCACGCCGCTACGTTGACCTCGCCTATCGCCGGGGAATCGGCCGGCGTCGCGCTACGAACCGAGAAGGACGCCGACGACATGGTCTATGCATCTGGTGAGTTGTTTGACGTCATCGGGCTCGATCGCCGGATACATCGCAATACGTAACTGGTTGCGCCCGAGCTTGCGGTAAGGCTCTGTATCCACGATCCCATTAGCGCGCAGCGCCTTGCTGATCGCGGCGGCATCCACGTGGTCGGCGAAGTCGATCGTCCCCACCACCGGGCTTCTCTCGGATGGCTCTTTCACGAACGGCCACGCGACCTCACTTGCCTCGGCCCAGCCGTACAGGTACTCCGCCGATCGGTCCGAGCGCGCCGCCGACCAATCGAGACCTCCGTTGTGGTTGATCCAGTCGACCTGCTCGACCGCCATGAACAAGGTGGCGAGCGCAGGGGTGTTGTAAGTCTGGTTCTTGCGCGAGTTATCGAGCGCGATCCCGAGGTCGAGCGACGGTGGGATGTAACGCCCGGAGGCTCCGATCTTGCCGATCCGCTCGACGCCGGCAGGAGAGCAGAGCGCGATCCACAGCCCTCCGTCCGAGGCGAGACCCTTCTGCGGAGCGAAGTAATAAACGTCGAAATCCTCGGGATCCACGCGTAGGCCCCCGGCGGCAGAGGTCGCGTCCACGCTCACCAATCCATCGCCACGGCGCTCGATCGACATCCAGACGCCGGTCGAGGTCTCGTTGTGGATCTGCGCCACGACGTCGGCGTCGCCCGGCGCGCGGTGATCCGGCCTCGTTCCGGGTTCTGCTTCCACTAACTCCGGGTCGGCGAGATGAGGGGCCAGGGACACGGCGCCGGCGAACTTCGAGGAGAACTCTCCGAGGACGTAGTGCAGGCTCGCTCTCTCGATCAGACCGAACATCTGGGCGTCCCAGAAAGCCGTCGTACCGCCGTTGCCGAGGATCACCTCGTAACCGTCCGGCAGCGAGAACATCTGGGCGAGCCCCTCTCGCAGGCGACCGACAAGGTCCTTCACCGGCGCCTGACGGTGGCTGGTGCCGAGGAGCCCGCCGCCGCTATCGTGAAGGGCGGCAAGGGCCTCCGGACGCACCTTTGAAGGGCCGGAGCCGAAGCGGCCGTCCTGCGGCCTCAGGTCTGTAGGGATGACGATCTCGGTGGGATCCAACCTGCTCCTCTCATCTCTAAACCCAAATCTTCAAATCTCGCCACCGTGGCGGTTGCCCGATTTGAAGATTACGGGGGTGCGGTGCTGGTGGAAGGCGTCGTCGCTACCTCGTTTCGGACTCTCATAAGGTAGAGGTCGAAAAGAGCAATCTAACGAAGAAAGGGGCGGATCCCATCCCGCACGAGCGACTCTCTCGCCGCGTCTCGGAGATCACCGAATCGGTCACGCTGGCGATCGACGCCAAAGCCAAGGCCTTGAAGGCTTCGGGCGAGAACGTGATCGGGTTCGGCGCAGGTGAGCCCGACTTTCCGACACCACAACCGATCGTAGAGGCGGCGATCGAAGCGTGCAGCAACATCGCCTATCACCACTACACGCCCGGACCCGGACTGCCGGCGCTGCGCAGCGCGATCGCGACCAAGACCAAGCGCGACTCGGGTTACGAGGTGGATGCCTCCCAGGTGATCGTCTCCAACGGAGGGAAGCACGCACTCTTCAACGCGTTCCTGACGGTCATCGAGGAGGGCGACGAGGTCATCCTCCCGGCCCCTTACTGGGTGTCGTATCCCGAGATGGTGCGTCTCGCCGGAGGGCGGCTGGTCGAGATCCCGACGACCGAAGCAGACGGATTCAAGGTCACGGTGGAGGATCTCGAGAAGAACCGGACCGAACGAACGAAGATGTTGATCTTCGTGTCCCCGTCTAATCCCACCGGCGCGGTCTACAAACCGGAAGAGGTCGCCGCCATCGGTCGCTGGGCCGTCGAGCACGGCGTATGGGTATTAACCGACGAGATCTACGAGCACCTGATCTACGGCGACGCCCGGTTCACCTCGATGCCCGTAGCGGTCCCCGAGCTGGCGGACACGTGCCTCGTCATCAACGGAGTGGCCAAGACATACGCCATGACCGGCTGGCGGGTCGGCTGGACGATCGGCCCGAAGGACGTGATCGCGGCAGCCTCCTCGCTGCAGTCGCACGCGACGTCGAACGTTTCGAACGTGGCACAGGTCGCTGCTCTCGCAGCGGTGTCGGGCGATCTGAGTGCGGTGGAGATGATGCGAGACGCCTTCGACCGGCGCCGAGTCACCATGCACAAGATGCTGAACGAGATCCCAGGCGTCAGCTGCATCGAGCCTGAAGGCGCCTTCTATGCATTCCCTTCCTTCGAGGGGATTCTGGGCCGGGACATCGCCGGACGGACCATCACCAACACCGTCGAGCTCGCCGAGGTGCTTCTGGACAAGGCACGGGTTGCGATCATTCCCGGCGAAGGCTTCGGCGCGCCGGGCTACGCGCGCTTGTCTTACGCCCTCGGTGACGACGACCTGGTCGAAGGGGTCACGCGCATAGGAGACCTGCTCACCAGAGGTTAGAGTGAAGGCGGAGCCTTATTGCAAGCTAACTGCTCAGCTTGTGTGACTAAGGAGCCTCCAAGAAAAGTCCCATAAAGCGGAAATCCTCCAACGGATACGACGTCATGGCCCATGCCCCCAGTCCTCGTTTGCCGTCCAGATTAGGAGGTTTGATTCCTTGGCTGTGATAACCGATCAAAGGGAGGAGAGCGAATTCTTCGTCTTCCACGTCCTCATTGATCAGGTAGAACCCTTTACCAAGCCCGACTGCTGTGAGGGCATAACACTGTGGCCCGTAGGCGGATGGTGGAGGTCCGGTCGGGGAATCGATGTGGCAAACGCCCCCACTGAAAGGGTTCAGGTGCTGATCGGCTCGGGCATACAGCAACGATAAGGAAACTCCATTCTGGCCAGCCCGGAAGTCGCTCCCCGCCCCGTAGACATAAGATCCGGCAGCTTGTTTTTCGATGGTCACCTCAGGAACCTGGAAATCGACGGTGGACACATCTCGCGGCCTCAACGTGGTGACTCCTTGTGGAGCACCGTCCAAGTGGAGCGTCACTTCCACTGGCGTTCCATCCGCAAGAACATGGAGAACATAGTTTCCGGCGGGCAAAATCCCTCGGCCATGCTTGTCTCGGCGTAAGCCCCTGAAACTGTAGATCGCATTGCCCTGGGGCGAGCAGCCGACTCCGTGACATAAGCCCCAACGGTTAATAATCAAGAATTCATCAGGTCCGAGCGCGCCTCCCCAGTCTTCGTTCATCAGAACGATTCCTGCAGCTCGTCCTCCCCCTCGGATCCGAACATCCGAGGACGAACCATGGCCCTTAGGAGCCGAGATTCTTGCCGTGCGTGGCAAATGAACCTTCATAGACGCCACTCCGTCCCCCACGACGCGCGTCGTCGCTCGGAGTTGACTTCGTGCTGCAGGCCTTATTTGAGATGCAGCATTCGCAGGGAAGGGATCCACGACAGGACCAAGAGAGGTTATGACAAGAGTCGCTACCACGAAAGCTCTGACTCCAATATTTCTCAGTCCTGCCGGGACCAGATCCATGAGTCTCACTTCCTAAGATTGCCGTCTATCTCACGGGTTGGGCTGCCGCGGAATGGGGCAGTCAAACAAGACGGGAGGGAAGCTATGTCTACCTAGATATCCGTCTGCATTTGATGGGCCCACCAGAATAAGAGTCGTGGCCCAAAGACCCGGCCGGCAAGGCACTTCATGTGTGTATCCAGAGGTGGCAGGAGAATTGTACGGCCGGCACGACGGTTGAAGTACGGCTCCGTTGTAATCGAGACAGACTTCGAAACCGAGATAGCCCCTACAATGCGACAGTTCTGCGTAACCTTTGACAGTATTTGTGGAACGATTCCACTCAGGATCGAAGGCATCCACGTCGCAGTGCTGGAGATCATGCACGAGGTCATCCACGGGATCAGCCCAAGCCGATGTTTCGGCGAATAACCCAGCTGTTAGTAAGAGCATTGTTCCCAGTACCACCCTTATCCGTACCTTCAATTACAACTCCTCCCCTGTCTGGCGTAGCGGACCCATATCCCACATATATAGAGTTCTTGAGAAGGTCCCTAACTCCTGCCCATTCGTCACTAACGACCTGATCGAAGGCATCAGCCGCATCGGAGACCCTGGATGCCAGTAGAATCTTGAGATGAGCAAGCGGCAGCTGGCGCGCCGTGGGATCGTTCTCTACGATCAAGACTGTCGAGCTGAACGAGGGCGGACAGTTCACGCAGGAGGCGCCATCGCTACCCTGATCAATTGCGCGATGGGGTCCGCCATCGCGAGCACGCTGGAAGACGGTCAGGCTCCGGTGACCGCAGACACCACGATCAAGTATCTGAACCCCGGCTGGCCGGGGCAGTTGACCGCTAGTGCTTCCCTCGTGAAGAAGGGCAAACGTCTGACCGTGTTGCAAACCGAGGGCACCCAGTCCGACAGCGGCGAAGAAATGGCGTTCGCCACGGCACCTTCACGGTCATCTAAGCCTGAACGCGGACTCGCCGCCCCCGAAGGAGCGGCGAGCCGCGAGAACGATATGGAGCGCCGGACCTACAGACCCTTGATCTGGAACCCTTCGGCGCCGCGGTGCATGTCGTTGGTGTACAGGTTGTTGCGGTGCCATAGCACCGAGTACGTAGCCGAGTCGTCGGCCATGTAGTACGCCGCTTCCTTCAACGACAGCGGGTCGCTGACGTCGAGGACACTCCATCCGCCCGTGAACCAGGTCACGCCGAGGAGGTTCTTCTTCGGGTGCCAGTTCAACCCGTGCGACAGGCACCATGAGTCTACCCACCCATACAGGTTCCCGATCCCTGCCGTATCACGGCCACCGCGCTGCGACGCCCAGCTGCTCTGAGGGATCGGCAGCTGCGGGTTCGAGATGTCGTAGATCCAGACCCGGCCGGTGGGGCTCTGTCCGGTGTGGCACTCGTGAGCTGCGAAAGCCTCGTCGTCGATCGCAAGTAGCGTGCCGTCGTGGTTGGCGAGCGCCCAGTGCGAGTACTGGATGGCGGGGTTCACGATGCGGCTGATGAGGGTCGGCTCCAATGGGTCGCTGGCGTCGAGGATCTGCACCTCACCGGTGCCGATGGCCCCCGAGCAGAAGGCGAGACGGGTCTCTTTATCCTTCGACAACCAGAACGACAGGTCGTGGCAGTCCGTCGTCAGCGTGTTGTACACCTTGACGAGCTCGGGCTTAGACGGATTTGAGACATCCACGATCGCAGGGCCCGCGTTGCCGCCTCCGCTGAGACCGCCACCAGCCGTCCAGACATAATTGGTGCCGGGAACGGGACGAAGCGTGTGGGTCTTACCGGTGCTGAGCATCCCCAGGATGCGGGGCTTCTTCGGGTTCTTGTAGTCGATCGTTACGAGCCCGTTGCCTGCTGCGGGAGCGCACTGGTTGGTAGCAAAACCCATTACGGCAAGGCCCGGCTTGACGACCTCGACATCGTTGTCATTGCCGGGGCAGTTGAGGTAGCTGGCGAGCTTCATCGTCTTCGGAGTGGTGCCGACGATGCGCATGCCGCCCAGGGTCTTGTCCTCACCACGACGGGTCTCACCATCAATCTGACCGGTGAGCAGGTACTTACCGTCACTGGCCAGTTCGGTACCGCCGACGTACTTGACGCGGCCCGCCGGCTTGACGTTGTCGGACATCACTACTTCAGCCGCGCCGACGGGAAGCGCCAGGGCGAGAAGCGTTAACGCCGCTACTACTGCCTTGATGGCTTTCATCTCGTTATCTCCTATCTTGAACGGCTAATGGTGGGCGTGCTTTTCTTCTTTGAGACCTTTGACTTGGAACACATCGAGACCCTTGACACGGTCGTTCGCGTAGATCTTTCCGTCGTACCAGTAGGCCGACCAGTAGTTGCTGATGTCGTCGCCGGTACCCATGTAGTGGGCGATCTCGACGGGATTCGAGGGATCGGCGAAGTCGACCACGTTCATACCCGAGGCGTACCAAGAGGTGACGAGCTTGTACGTCCCGGGAACGAAGTTGAAGAGGTGCGAGCTGCACCACGTGTTGCGGTCCACGTTCGACGAACCGACCGGGTACTGCGGGCTGCGGTCGATGCCGTAGTAACCAGCAGGGATCGGAAGCGACGGATCACTGATGTCGTAGATGAACAGCGCACCGGTCGGCCCCCCGACACAGTCGTTGGCAACGATGGCTTCCTCACCGAGCACCATGTACTGACCGTCGTGAGTGAACGCCACCGAGTGGTTGAACTGGTTGAAAGGCTGCACGATGCGCCCGACGACCACCGGTGCAAGAGGGTCCGCGACGTCCCACAGCTGGGTCTCGCCTTCGCCTGCGCAGGCGGCCAGTTGGACGTCTTTCGTCACATAGAAGGAGACGTCATGGCAACCGGACCGGTTGGGCTGGAACGTGGCAGCCACCTCAGGATTCTTCGGATCCGAGACGTCGAGGATCTGCTGGGTCGCTCCCCCGTTAGTAGGAAGACCGCCGGGGGACGCGTAGACGATGTCTTTGCCGGGATAGGTGGTGAGCGTGTGGGTGCCGCCCGGCAGATCGTTCACGGCGCCGAGGTGCTTCGGCTTCTTGGGGTTCTTCACGTCGATCAAGCGCACTCCGCCACCGGGTGACCCGGCGCACTGGCTGGAGTGGTAGCCGATGGCGATGAGGCCCGGCTTCACCACCGCGACGTCGTTCTGGCCGCCGGGGCAAGGGATGAAAGCGAGCTTCTTCGGCTTCCCGCCCTTGCTGTGTTTGATGACATGCACGCCACCCTCGTTGCCCTGCTGCATGGCATAGACGAACTTGCCCTGGAAATCGATGTCGGTGCCACCCGAGAAGAAGTCCCCGCTCTCGTTCTGATACGGGAACTGAGCGACCAGCTTCACGTTGTCGCTCTTGTCCGCCTCCGGAGCTGCCTCGCGGGCTGGCGCAGGCGCGGCCACCATCGACAGAGCCAGCGCTACCGCCGCCGTACCTGCAAGCACTCGATACTTCATGGATGTGACCCCTCTCGGATGATGTTGTTCGTTGCCCGAAAGGTTCTCCCCCGCGCCGGCGACTCCTGCCCGCCCCCCCAGTGGGTTATCCGCCCGGCTGCGCTGCCCGGACGAGCCCGGCGAGAACGCGGAGATCTCGCTCGAAGATCCGCCGCATCAACGGCTTGAAGAGCGTCAGTCCGACCAACCCCAGCACGCCCCAGGGAGGGCGGAGCTCCTCTCGCCAGTAGAGGTGGGTGGTGCCGTCGGCGAGTGGGGCAAGGAGCATCTCGGCCCGGCCGGAGACCCAACCGATGTGCTCTATGGCGAGCTTGCGGTTCACCTCCCAACCGGTGACCCGGACCGTGTCGCGCGTCGTGATGCCGCCGATAGATACCGTTGCCTGCCCCTCTACACCCAGGCCCTCCCTGTGAGAGGAGGTGATCACGAAATCGCGAGCTTCGAGCATCCAATCGTCCTGGTGCTCCCAATCGGTGATGAGCTCCCATACGACCTCGGGCGGTCCCGGAAGGGTCCGCCACATCTCGATCGGAACGACCCACCGCTGAGCCACCCGCTTAAGTCAGTTTGGACTTGAGGAGGTCGTTGACGATGCCCGGGTTCGCCTGGCCCTTGCTCTTCTTCATGACCTGGCCGACCAAGAACCCGATGGTGCCCAGGTTCCCCTCGCGCACCTTGCCTGCGGCGTCGTCGTTCTCGGCGATGACCTCATCGACTATCGCTTCGATCGCGCCAGCGTCGGAGACCTGCTTCAGTCCCCGGTCGGCGGCCACCTTGTCGGCGTCCTCGCCGGTCTCGAACATGCCGGCCAGGACCACTTTCGCCTGCTTGCCTGAGATCGCTCCATCGTCAACGAGCTTCACCAGGCCTGCAAGCTGATCGGGGGCGATCTTGGAGTCCTGCAATTCGATACCGGCCTCGTTGAGGAGCCCGTAAAGGTCGGCGATGATCCAGTTAACGACCTTCTTGGCGTCGCCGCCGTAAGCCTTGGCAGCCGCCTCGAACCAATCGGAGGTCGCACGGGTGGCAGTCAATATCTCTACGTCTTTGGGTCCCAAGCCGAACTCGGTGGTGAAGCGCTCGCGCCGCGCCGCCGGCAGCTCGGGAAGAGACCCGGTCACCTCTTTCACCCACTCCTCCGAAGGCTCGAACGGCACCATGTCCGGCTCTGGGAAGTAGCGATAGTCGAAGGCGAACTCCTTGGTGCGCAGCGACGACGTGGTCCCGCTCTTCTCGTCGAAGTGCCTGGTCTCCTGGAGAAGGGTCTCCCCCGCGTCGAGAGCCGCCTGCTGCCGCCGTTCCTCGTGCTCGAGCGCACGGCCGACCGACCGGATCGAGTTCATGTTCTTGACCTCGACCTTGGCTCCGAACTCCTCTGCACCGATCAACGCCACGGAGACGTTGGCGTCTACACGCAGGGAGCCTTCTTCCATGCGGACGTCGGACACATCTAGTGATTCGAGGATCGCCCGCAGTTCGGTCACGAAAGCACGGGCTTCCTCCGCAGAAGTGATGTCAGGTTCGCTCACGATCTCGACGAGCGGCGTTCCCGCCCGGTTGAAGTCTTCCAGCGAGTACTCGGAGTCCGCGATCCGGCCCGACCCACCCACGTGGAGCGACTTGCCGGTGTCCTCTTCGAGATGGACGCGATTGATCCCCACCTTGGTGGTACCGAAATCCCCGGAGATCTCCACGGATCCCTGCTGCCCTATCGGATTGTCGTACTGAGAGATCTGGTAGTTCTTCGGCATATCCGGATAGAAGTAGTTCTTCCGGTGGAACAACGAATATGCAGCGATGTGGCAGTTGAGCGCTGCCGCGATCTTCATCGTGTACTCGACGGCCTTCTTGTTGGGCACAGGAAGCGAGCCCGGCATCCCGAGACACACCGGACAGGTGCGGATGTTGGGATCGCCCCCGAAGTCGACGGCGCAACCACAGAACATCTTCGAAGCGGTCGAGAGCTCGACGTGTATCTCGAGACCTACCGTCGTCTGGTACTTATCGGTCATAACGACGGCCTCATCGCAGGGTCGCTCGCGAACCCGAGGTCCTGCTCGAACGCATGAGCGGCGCGGAACATCGTCTTCTCGTCGAGCGACTTGGCGATGATCTGGAGACCGACCGGCAAACCGTCATCGGGAGACAAACCGCAGGGAATCGAGATCGCCGCGTTCCCGGCCAGGTTCGCAGGAACCGTGTAGATGTCCGAGAGGTACATCGCGATGGGATCGTCTGCCCGCTCCCCTATATCGAAGGCGGTCGTCGGCGAAGTGGGGCAAACGATCAGATCCACGCTCTCGTAGGCGCGCTCGAAGTCCCGGATGATCAAGGTGCGGGTCTTCTGCGCCTTGCCGTAATAGGCGTCGTAATAACCCGAAGACAAGGCGTAGGTCCCCAGCATGATCCGGCGCTTGACCTCGGCTCCGAAGCCTTCGTCACGGGTACGAGACATCATCTTCACGATGTCGCTCCCCTCGGCGCGCAGGCCGTATCGCACCCCGTCATAGCGCGCGAGGTTGCTCGATGCCTCCGCCGGCGCGATCAGGTAATACGCGGGGATGCCGTAATCGAACGACGGCATGGACACCTCTTCGAGCTTGGCACCGAGCGATTCCAGTCGCGCGTAAGCCTCATCGATCCGTTGACCGACCCCGGGCTGATTACCTTCGCCGCCAAACTCCTTGATGACGCCGATCCGCATCCCTTCGATACCGCCATCGATCCCGTCGAGATAGTCGGGCACTTCTTTCGGGATAGAGGTCGCGTCCATCCCGTCATGTCCCGCCGCCATCTGCAATAAAGCTGCAGAGTCCTCAACGGTCCGTGCGATAGGACCCGCCTGGTCCAGGCTCGACGCGAAGGCGATCATCCCGAAGCGAGAGACGAGGCCGTAGGTGGGCTTAACACCGACAAGGCCGCACAGCGAGGCCGGCTGCCTCACAGAGCCTCCGGTCTCGGTCCCCCATGCCCACGGCGCGCCACCGGCAGCAACGATGGCGGTCGAACCCCCGCTGGAGCCGCCGGGGACCTTGTCGGTGTCCCACGGGTTGCGAGACGGCCCATAAGCCGAGTTCTCGGTGGACGAGCCCATCGCGAACTCGTCCATATTGAGTTTGCCGAGCATCGGGAGACCCGCTCCCGAGCAGCGTTCGACGACGGTGGCCGAGTACGGCGGCACGAAGTTGTCGAGGATCTTGGAACCCATGGTGGTGCGGGTCCCCTTGGTACAGAAGATGTCTTTGTACGCGAGCGGCACGCCGTCGAAGCGCGACAGCGCCTTCCCGGCGGCGCGCCGGTCATCAGCCGCCCGCGCCTGTTCGAGAGCGATCTCGTCGGTGCGGGTGAGGTAGGCGTTGAGCTTGGGATCGACCTCGGCGGTTCGCTCGATGAGCGCCTCTACGACCTCGGCGGAGGAGAACTCCCCCGCGGCCAGCCCGCGAGCGAGTTCTGAGGCCGACTTCCAGACAAGCTCACTCATCCGGCATCCTCGACGATCTGGGGAACCAAGAAGCGGCCGTCCTCGGACCGAGGAGCGTTGGCGAGGGCGTCATCCTGGGATAGTGACGGGCGAACCTCGTCCTCCCGCATCGCGTTACGCAGCGGTAGCGCGTGCGAAGTCGGTTCGACCCCATCGAGGTCGAGCTCCTGGATCTTGTCGGCGTGGTCGAGGATCGCGGACAACTCACCGCGCATCCGCTCGCGCTCGTCCTCGGACAGATCTAAGCGGGCCAGGCGTGCCACGTGGTCAACCGCGGCTCTGTCGATAGTCATAAGGCGGCATCCTAACGGTGCGTCCTAGGGCGATCCGGCTCAGTGCCCCGAGCCTGGACGCCGATCGGCCACACTGCGCGTAACCGGCCCGCGGTTGCTACGGTTCCCGGATGGCATTCCCGAAGAAGCTGTTGGCCGACCACGAGAAGCTGGTCTTCGACATCCGCCCCCACTGGCTCTCCCTGGTGCCGCCCATCCTCTGGATCGTGGTGTTCGCGACGCTGTGGATCCTGGGCCACCGGATGGCCGGCAGCCAGTTCGACGGCTCCGCCCAGACCAACGTCCAGAAGGGCGTGGCCGTCCTCTGCCTGGCCCTGATCCTCTACTTCGGGATCTTCCCGATGGCCCGTTGGGCGACGACCCACTTCGTCCTGACCAGCGACCGGCTGATCACCCGATCGGGAGTGATCGGCAAGCACTCCCGTGAGATGCCTCTCGAACGCATAAACGACGTCGCCTTCACCCAAACCGCGATCGAGCGCTTCCTCGGCTCCGGGGACCTGATGATCGAGTCGGCCGGCGAGCGCGGGCAGAGCCGCATCACGAACGTGCGCAAGCCCGAGCAGGTGCAACTGATGATCTACAAAGAGACCGAGAGCAACAACAACCGCATGATGAGCGGCGGCCAACGCGAAGAGACCGTCATGGATCAGCTCGAAGCTCTAGGCCGCCTGCGAGAAAGCGGCACGATCACAGAGGAAGAGTTCGAGACGAAGAAACAAGAGCTATTGAAGCGCCTGTAAGGGAGCTACTTGCCCTCGTACTTGAAGGACACCTTGACCTTGCAGCGGTAGGCAGAGACCTTCCCATCGGTGAGGGCCATATCCATCTCCGATACCTCGGCCACCCGCAGATCGCGCAGTGACTCGCCCGCTCGGTTTACCGCAGCTGCCGCGGCCTTCTCCCAAGACTCGCTGCTGGTTCCGACCAACTCGATGACCTTGTAGACGCTTTCGCCCATGTGAGTCCTCCCATCAACGGTGCCGACACCACCATCATCGACGGAAGTGCCTCAGCCGTCCATTGGGTAGCCCCGCGCTCGTTGGGAGGTCGCTTTCTAGGAGTCCTCGACTACTTCAAGGACGGGGTTCACGGAGAAGCCGCTCAGCTCTCCTGCTGCCAGGGTCTCCGGCATCATCTGACCGCCCCCGTCCCGGTTGAGCAACCACACCCGCGTCCCATCCGTAACGAGCCACGAACCTCCGTCTTCGACGAACAGGTCCCACTCGCCCTCCACGTTCAGCACGGCGCCGTGCAGCGAGATCATGCTGAGCTTGCCCGGATCGGCGTCGTCCAGAGCGACGGGCCCACTCACGCTCTGGTGCGTCGCGCCCCCTTCGGTGAATGCGATCTCGGCGATGCGGAACTGCGAGTAGGGGTCACCCTCGGTCTCGCGACAACACACGTCCAGAACGGTGAATCCCTGCTCGTTGGGGTCCTCGGGCTGCACGTAGGTGGTGCCGGGCGGCTGGTCATTGACGCCGTTAAGCACGAACGGCGTGGGCGGATCGCCTTCCTGCCACGGAAGCTGCACCGTTACCCAACCTTCTCCGATGGCTTGGTAGTAGAGGACCTTCGCGTCGTCGCTGAAGATGAGGCCCCGCGGGTCGGACAGGCCCTCAGGGAGTGGAACCTCGAGCGCTCCGTCCGCTCGCTGCTCGGTGAAATACCCGGGCCACACCAAGATGGTGTCCACTTCACCCCTCGTCAGCGCGACGGCGAGATCCCCCGCCATCGACACCGCAGGATGAGCGCCCCCTTCCCACCCGTCGGGGAGTGGAACCGAGCTCTCTTCACCGGTGGCGGGATCGTGCCGTACGAGGCCCCACCAGTCCGTTTCGTAGTCGTGACGTTCGAATACCAGCGAATCATCGAGCAAGAACGTGGGGTTCAGTTCCTCGTCCGGAGACATGGTGATCTGCCTGTTAGTGCCGTCGGTCAGCTCGACATAGATGTCGCCGTTCGCCGAGTAGGCGAAGAACGGCTGCGCCGAGGACTGAGCACCGTCGGCGGGCTCGGTGGGCACGGGCTCTGGGCCCTCCTCCTCGGAGGCTTCGCTGATACGCAGCACCGTTCCGGCCTCGGTGTCGGCGACCCAGGCCGAGCCCGCCCCGACGGCGATGTCATTGGTGGTGCCCGGAAGCCGCAGTGGCTCGCCTTCGATCGCGCCGTCGGCTGTGACCCGGTAGAGCAAGGACTCATCCCCCCCGCCGGCCAGCACCCACAAGCGGCCGTCGGCCACGGTGAGGTCGGCGTAACGGCCGCCTTCGAGCGGAATCTCGAGCACCTCCTCCTCAGCCGGATCGATACGGAAGATCCGCAGGTCGGAATCATCACCACTGGAGACCCAGACATAACCGAGCCCCGCGGCGAGATCGGCGTTGCGCCCGGCATCTGCCTCCCCCACCTTCACCAGATCAGAGGCATCGATTTCGAAAGCTCCATAGGTGAACCGATGAACACCACCATCCTCGGCCAGACCCCAAAGGCGATCACCGTCACTGGCGATGTCGGTCAACCCCTCCGCCAGTCGAGCCTCTTCCACGTCGAGCTTGCCCGAGCCGCGGAAGCGCAAGATCCCATCGGCGCGCGGCTCCACCGCCCACAGGACGCCCTTTCCCGCAACTGCATCCAGGAATACCGGCCCTGCGTCCTGACCGGAAGAAATAACGGTGGCGTCCCCCAAGATCTCTCCCGTACTACTGTCGAGCCGAGTAACCACACCTTCTTCCGTCGTAACCCATAGGTCGTCTCCCCATAGTTCGGAGGTCGTCACGGCAAGTTCGTCAGGGGTTTGGCCTTCGCGGGCGAGGACGTTCTCGAACTCGTTGGTCTCGGGGTCGATGCGCACCACGCCGCTACCGGCCGTGTTGCTCACCCACACCGCGGTCCCGTCACTCACGATGGACGCCGGCGCGCCGCCGACCTCGATGGTCTCGACCACCGCTAACGGGCGCGCCGCGACCTGTATCGGGGCTTCTTCGGTGACGCGCCCGGGCACGACGAACAGAGCAACGGCGACCGCCATCGCAGTTGCTGCTGCCGTTCCCGTGAACCAGTAGGCGCGCCGTCGCTTCCTGCGTTGGATAAATCGAGCCCGCGCGGAGTGCTCGTCGGACGGGGAGTACGAGTGCCCGGCTCCCTCGAGCGATTCCTTGATGAGCCTCTCGAGATCGTTCATGACTGGCCTCTCTCGAGTGAGACATTGAGAGCCTTCTCGAGCTTGGCTCTCGCCTTCGATAACTGGGATTTCACGGTGCCCACCGAACAGTCGAGCACCTCGGCGATCTGGGCTTCGGGCATGTCCTCGAAGTAACGGAGTACCACCGCAGCCCTCTGGCGCTCGGGGAGCTCTTGCACCGCGGCCCAGACGAGCCGTCCGGTCTCGTGACGCTCGGGGTCCCACGACGGTTGTTTCAATTCCTCGCGGCGGTAAGACACCTGGTTCACGCGGGCTTCGATCACCTTGCGCCGGATCTTGGAGCGGCACATGTTCACCACGATGCGCCGGAGATAAGCGTCGCTGCGGTCGAGATCGCGGATGCGGCCCCAGCCGCTGTAGGTCTTCAACATCGCGTCCATGACTATCTCTTCCGCCATCTGGGAGTCCCCGAGGATCACGTAAGCCAAGCGGCACATCGGCGCGTAGTGACGGTCGAAAAGAGCCGCTGTGTCGCGATCCCTCTCGACGTCGGAACGCTCCATCAAGCGCACCCCGCCTTCTATCGTCAACTGTGCTCCTACCACCTGCGCTTCTCCTCCTGTCGCCTGAGAGACGCAGGAGGACACCTGCAGGTTGCCCGTGGCGTCCACGCTATCGGTCGCCACGCCCCAGACCGGGAAATGACCTGGCATATCGTTGCCCTCAAGCGCCGGTCTCAGGAGGACCCATGGATTTCTCGATCCCCGTCGAATATGCCGAGCTTCAAGGTCAGATCACCTCGTACATCGACCGGGAACTCCGCCCGCTCGAGGAGTCCGAGCTCGATAAGGAGAGCGACGACACGCCGATCGAGCTGCGGGACCGGGTGAGGAAACGGTCGGCCGAGCTCGGTTTCTACGCGGCGGACTTTCCCGAGGACCTCGGCGGCAGCGGCCTCCCTCAACTCGGGATGGTTCTCCTCCGCGAAGCCGCCGCGCGAACCGGATGCCGCCTTGCCGGATTCACCGTCTACGGTCCCGAAGGCCCCACCGGGCTGCTACTGAACGGCACCGATGAACAGAAGAAGAAGTACCTGATGCCGCTGATCTCGGCCGACAAGTCGATGTGCTTCGCGCTCACCGAACCGGATGCCGGCTCGGACGCGCAGAGCATCCGCACCACCGCGACGCCCGACGGGGACCATTGGGTCCTCAACGGTACGAAGCACTTCATCACCAACGGCAAGCAAGCCGACTTCGCACTGGTGTTCGCGGCAAACGACCGCGCCCTCAAAGCTCAAGGCGGCATCACCGCGTTCATCGTCGAGGCCGGCACTCCGGGGTTCGAGGTGGGTCGCGGTCAGATCGGCATGGTCGAGGGCGAAGGGCAGTTCGAGCTCCACTTCGAGGATTGCCGAGTGCACGAGGATCAGATCCTCGGCGGCAAGGACCAGGTCGGCATGGGTTTCTACGCGGCGATGCAGTTCCTCGCGATGGGGCGATTGTCCATAGCTTCGATGTGCAACGGGATCGCAGACTTCTGTTTACAGCTCGGCACGGAATACGCCAAGCAGCGCAAGGCGTTCGATCGCCCCATCGGCAAGAACCAGTACGTGCAGGGACACATCGTCGAATCACTCGTCGAGCTCAAGGCGTCGAGACTCATGACCTACGAGTGCGCCTGGAAGTACGACCAGGGCGATCCCGTCATCCAGGAGTCCTCGGTAGTGAAGCTCTACGCCTCGGAGATGGTCAACCGGGTGGTCGACCGGATGATCCAAGTACATGGAGGCATGGGATGGATGCGCGACCTTCCACTCGAGCGCATCTACCGTCTCGTGCGGATCTTCCCGCTGGTCGAGGGCACCAGCGAAGTCCAGAAATACATAATCGCCAAGACCCTGGGCTTGTAGCCAAGAGTTTTCCTCCGCGACACCGTGTGAAGTTCCGCTGGATACCCCAGAGCCCGCTACCCGGCGACACCTGCTACTATGCGACGCATGGCACCTAGGGAGACAGAAGAGCGGGTGCTCAGCCAGATGCGACGAGGAACGCTGGAGTACTGCGTGCTGGCGGTCCTGAAGCGGGACGATCGCTACGCCTTCGACCTCGTCAAGACCCTCGCGCAGGTCGACGGGTTGGTGACCTCGGAGGGCACCCTGTATCCGCTCCTCACACGCCTCCGGAAAGACGGGCTCGTCGCCTCGTCATGGCAGGAGTCGCCGAAAGGCCCCCCTCGTCGCTATTACCGCATCACGGCGAAGGGACAGCGCGCTCTCGACGGGTTCGCCCAGGAATGGCGGCGCTTCAGGTCATCAGTAGACAAGCTGATCGAGGAGGACGGGCAGTGAAAACGAGCATCCACCCTGCTGCAGAGCGGTACCTGAAAGAACTGGACCGCGCTCTCTCTGAGCTTCCACGCGCTCGTCGCATTGAGATCGTGGACGAGATCCGAAGTCACATCGAGGAGGCGACGCGGGACTCCGGTGAAGCTGGTGTCCGTACGGTTTTGGACGAACTTGGAGACGCTGAGACAATCGCGGCCGACGCCCGTGAGCGTCTCGACATAGCCCCGAGGTCAAAGGCAGGGCCGCTAGAGGGGTTCGCGATCGCGGCGCTGCTACTTGGGGGCGTCATCATCCCGGGCATCGGGTGGTTCCTCGGCGTGATCTTGCTCTGGGTCTCGCGCGTCTGGACCGCTCGAGACAAGCTCATAGGAACCTTGGTGTTACCGGGAGGACTGGCTCTCCCGTTCTTTCTCTTTATGTTCGCCGCTCCGGTTATGTTCGCTGCTCCGGCGGTCAGCATGTGCAAGGCGGTGACCTCAGGCGATGGACGCCGGCTGTTCGAAGAGGTGCCGGTGACAGTCTGCGCAGGGCAGGCCATCACCTCGGAGTGGTGGGGAATTGCGCTGATGGTTGTGATCGCCCTACTCCCGATCGCCACAGCGATTTACCTAGGGCGACGTGCCTGGAGGCTGACATGAGATGGAGTGGGATTGCGGCGCATCGGCCGTAAGACTCTGCTCCCGATGGCCGCCGTCAGGGGCTGCTGAGATCAACTGATATCTGGATCGATCGCTCGATCTGACGTCAATGACTTCCTAAACGGGTGTCGATTCGAGCGCGATCGGCGAATCGCAAAAAACCTCAACTTTCTTGGGGGGATGACCCGATCTGGGTGTGTTTCTGTCTCACCTCGTCACTATCGTTGAGGGCGTGAAAACAACTAACCGGCCGCCCTCGGAGCGGCGCTCGAAGAAGACTCCCACCCAGCCCGAACGGTCGGGTTCGGTGGGCTCGGTGGAAAGAGCAGGCGGCTAGGTGAGGGAGGCGCTTCGTCTCCTGGAGAAAGCGAATGCCTGTTTCGAGCCCGACCTCCTCTCGATTGAGGGAGCCCGCGCCGAGCTCGAGCTAAGTGTCCAGCTGAAGCGCCTTGCCGAATATCGGGTTACCCGGCTTGCGGCACGGATCGATGACGCGGCCGGGCTGGCGAAGATCCAAGGCGTCTCTATGGGACGCGCCAAAGAGACGATCGCTACGGGAGCCGTGTTGAAGGACTCCGATGTTCTGGCGGGGGCACTCCAGACGGGGGCCGTTTCATTGGAACAGGCAGGCGAGATCGCTAAGGCCGAGACGTCATCTCCTGGAGCTGCAGAGGCTTTGGTAGCGGTGGCGCAGGAGTCTTCTTTCCATGTGCTGAAGGAGCGGGCTCGCAAGGTGGCGCTTGAAGCCGAGCAGCACCGTGGGCTTGCGGAGCGGCAACGCTGTGCTCGTTCTGGGCGCTCGTATGCCGACCCGCTGGGGATGGTGAATATCCATCTCGCCTTCGAGCCCCATGTGGGGACGCCGCTCGTGGCGCGGGCCGAAGCCGAAGCGGCGCGCCTCTACCGAGCAGCTAAGGCAGCCGCCAAAGAAAAGCCGGGCGCCGAGATGGAGCCCTATGAACGCTACGTGGCAGATGCTTTCGCTGGGATGTTGTCGGGTGGTGGCAAGGCATCTACGACGCGGCCTGAGGTTGTCGTGCTGGTCAGCCACGAGGTGGCGAAACGTGGCTGGAGCGACGTCCGCGAGGGCGAGGTGTGCAAGAAATCAACTCTGCTCCCCGCCTTTGCGTTCCCCCCGCCCACCCAAAACCGTTCATTTGGCGCGTGGGCCCCGTCGGTGGCTCGGGAGATCGCCGAGGACGCCTTCTTGAGTGGCGTGTTCTTCGACGGCACCGACCTAAGGCACTTCAAGCGGTGGACCCGGCGCATTCCCGTCGAGGTGAAGATCGCTCTGGAGTTGGGGCGGCCGCCAGAGTTCGACGGGAGATGCTGCTCGCAGTGCGGCAACCGCTTCAGACCGCAGATCGATCATGTAGAGCCCTACTGCGCGGGCAACCCGTCGAGCCTCGGCAACAGCGACGACAAGTGCTGGGCCTGTCATTTAGAGAAGACGGAAGCAGACCGCAAAGCGGGGAAGTTGAGGCGGCCGCCGGGTGCGCAGCGGGAGCGACCGCCGCCGCAGGATCCAGACCCGCCGGACCCCTAACCGGATGCACCTAGCCCACTAACGGAACCCGCATCAAAGCAACGAAGGACGGCAACGTCTAGCTACACGCGCCTTGACAACTTCATAGCGGTGGGGGCGGAAGCGAGCTAGTTCTGGGACTGGGCCTGGGACTGCTCGTAGAGCTCTTTCGCGCGCGCGAAGTTGATGGTCCAACCGACACCGAAAGCCTGCGGCATCACGAGACGATCGTCCTCTCTGTTCCACATCGCGGCTTTGAACCGCGCCAATGTCGGCGGACGGAAGTCGTAGGGCACCACGCCCCCGACCTCGCCCTGACCCGTTCGCTCCTCGGGTTTCTTACGAGCCTCGGTATAGACAGCGGCCCCCAGCAATATGAATGTGGCGAACCGCAGCAGCTTCCGCAGTCTTCCGATCTTCCGCATCATGATCTCCCGCTCGTTTTCGGTTGTGGCACTCCGACGTTACAGCGGTTCGACGCCCGGAAGGTGTCTGTTAGATGGACGTACCTAGACCGGTGCGCCTGCTGGAGGTGAAGACGGTCGTCCCGATGCACTCCGGAACGTTCCCCGTGCGCTTCAGCGCGCCCGAAGTTATTAACCTCCAACCCGATGAGACCCTCTCCTAGCCGGAGGATCCGGTGCCCCGTACCGGCTATCGCTCCGATCCAGAGGAGACGAACTCGCCTCCGAGGATCTCCTCCACGTCCGCCGCGGCGTCCTCAGAAGGCGCCAGCACGACCCAGTTCGGACCGGCGACGGCGGGAGAACCTAGGCGCTTCGCTAGCTGCGACCATCGCTCTTGCGCTGTCTCGTCGGCGAACGTGAAGAGCCGGAGCTCGTCACTCCCTCTCATGCACTTGCCGGCTTCCTGCGGAAGTCTCTCAGCACCCAGAGGAGCCTTATCGGAGATGTGCTCCCCGGGCTGAGCGGGGTCCAGCTTCTCGAGGCTGCTGCACTCCTCGCCTCCGTCGGAAAGAGCAACGGCGAGCTCGTCTACCCCCGCGTACTCGCTCGCGTCCTTGCCACACGCCGCGGTCCCGAGAAGCAGGACGAGGAGGACCGCGGTCCAGCGCGTCACCGATTTCCTCCCGACAAGGCGCGAAGCCTCTTCTGAGCTACGTGGGAGTAGCGGAACGAGAAGTACGGGTCGGCGTCCACCGCGGCCTCGTAGCGCTCTAGAGCGAGCCGCGGCTTACCGAGCGAGTCGGCGATGGCTCCTGCGTGGAACAAGACGCCGGGATCCCAGGCGCTTCCCGCTAGTGCTCTCCTGATGAACTTTTCAGCAGCCACGCGACGTCCTGTTGCATGCAAGGCCCACGCGTGGGCGTCCAGAACCTCGAAATTGGTGCTTCTGTCCTCCATCAAACGCGTTGAGATCTCGAGAGCCCGTGCCGGGTCCCTCAGGTCGTCCGCATAGAAGAGCGCTTCCTCGGTGTCGGGGTTCACCCCGGCTGCATGGAAGCCGGCCAGCTTCTCTTCGGCGCGCCGGTACTGCGCTTCGGCGAGATCGGGCTCATCGGCTAGAAGGTAGAGATCTCCCAAGGCGATCATGTAGTCGGGCAGTGGAACACGGTCGATGACACTCGAGAGGAGCCTGATCGCCTCGGGATAGTCGCCGCGCGTGAACGCGAGGTGCGCGAAACCCTCGTCGGGCAGGTGGTGCTGGGGATCGGCTGCTGCCCCCCGGCCGTATTCCTTCTCGGCACGCTTCAGCCGGCCACTACCAACGTAAAGCTCGGCCAGATGATAGCTGGTCCAGGCGAAGTCCTCGGGAGAAGCGGCTGTTTGGCGCGCCGACTCCATCGCTTCGATCGCCCCCTTCGTGTCACCCCGCACCTGACGGGCGTACGCGATGCGCGCGAAGGAACCGAGGTCGGGTCGTCTGTCGATCATCTCCTGGAATGCGGCATCTGCTTGGTTGGCGCGGCCGAGCTGGATCAGCGCGTCACCTTCGATCCCGTAAGCGAACGAATTGAAAGGGTTCACCTCTTGCGCACGGCGCGCCCAGTTGAGCGAGCCGGTGAAGTCGTGGCGGGCGCCTTGGAGTACACCCATCCCGACGAAAGCAGTGAAGTTCTCGGAGTCGTCGGTCTCGAGGGAGCGGGTCAGAGCGTCTTCGGCCCGCGTGTACCAGGAGGGCTCGGCGGTCGCTCGGGCCTTGTTCAGGTATGCCAGCCCGAGAGATGCGTGAGTCTCAGCGCTTGCTCGATCGCCTGCGACCTGCGACTCGAGGGTTGCGATGGTGGCGTCTAGGTCTCGGTTCGAGGCCACCGGTGACAGCGCCCTAGCTGTATCCGGATCGCGCAACGCGGCGGTCCCCGTCCCGGCGTCGCCGCGCCCTGGGAGCAGCGCCCCGCCAACGATCACGCCGATACCTGCGACCGTGGCGGCTAAGCCGGTGATGATTTTGTTCATCCGTCCTGTCCCTTGGCCTGGTTTCTTTGTCTAGGCGGTGCGGGGGGGGGGGGGGACAGCACCGGCCCCCCCGCGTCGTCTGTGTTTTTGTCCTTATCTGGTGGGTGGGGTTCGCCCCCCTT
>JBPCNH010000033.1:0-19430 GCA_051001455.1 Actinomycetota bacterium | reverse complement strand
CTCGATCGGGCGGGCGACCAGCTGCACGGCATCCACAACGCGACCCTCACAGAGCTGTTCTCGATCGGGGTCGAAAAGGAGCGGCGGGGGTTGTTGTCCCAAGACGGCGCCAGAGACCTCGCCGGCTGGTTCACACTCCGCTTCGGCCTCTCGTACCGGACGGCGGCCAAGTGGGCGGAGCTGGCCACGGGGCTGAAGGGTCTCCCCCACTTGCGGGATGCGTTCGCCTCTGGGGAGGTCTCACTCGACAAAGCGCTCGCCGCGGTCCGCTTCGCCACCCCCGAGAGCGACGAGATGGTGGCGACTCAGATCCGTCACATGAACGCAGCCCAGGTCGAGCTCACCGCACGCCGCAGCAAGACTCCGACCGAAACGGACGAGAAGGAATCCCGCAGCAAGCGCAAGGTGTCGTGGCGCTGGAGCGACGGCGGCACGATGTTGAACCTCCATGCACGATTGACCGCCGAGCAAGGGGCGAAGATCACTGCTGCTCTGGAGCGGGCTGCGGCCCAGATGCCGCGGCGCGACGACGAGGACGATCTCTCGCTCGGGCAGCGGATGGCAGACGGCCTCGCCGCGCTGGCGTCGGTGCAGATCGCCTCCGACTCGGATCCCGACCGGGCCAACGTGCTCGTTCACGTCGATCTCGAGACGCTACGCAGTGGGCGAGGTGCCGCGTGGACCGAGGATGGAGCGATGTTCGGTTCCCACACCCTGGGCGTGATCCTCTGTGATGCTCGTCTGCAAGCTTTGATCGAGGACGAGAACGGCAAGCCGCTCGGCCTCGGGCGCACCAGCCGGGCGACGCCGGTGTGGATGCGCCGGGCGGTCAAGGCCAGAGACAAGTGTTGCCGTTTCCCCGGTTGCGGGCGCATCGACTTCCTTACGCCTCATCACATAGACGAGTGGATCCGGGACGAAGGACCGACCAACCCGGACAACCTCGTGATGCTCTGTCCTTTCCATCATGCCCTTGTGCACAAGGCCGACTGGTGGATCGAGGGGGAGCCAGCAGGTGACCTCGTGTTCATCGGACCCAAAGGACCCGTGAGGGACGGGCCGCCGCCGCTCGACTACGACGTCAAGAAGTGGTTATGGGAAGACCTCTACAGACCGAGCACGGAAGCACTCTTCGATTCGTCCTAGCCAAGATTGACCGCGTCTGCACCAGCACGTAATTGCGCCCAGGAGGGCTGACCAAAGGATAGCTATCGAGATCCTTCATCGGGACGGTAGTAACCCTCGGGGTGGTCGTTGAGGTCCTGCAGGCGGGCTAGCCGCTGGAACTGCGCCAGTGAGTGCAGGGTCGTGCCGAAGCGACCGAATGTCAGAACGGCGCGTGAACGAAGGCGTGGCCGGAAAAACGCCCTCCGAACCAACGCGTCCATCCCATCTGCCCCACCTCCTCGAATCATTTGTAACCGCGAACCTAGGCAACGCCCGAAGGAGGGTCGGATAGCCCGGCGCGCCGGGAAGCTGCCGCGTGCACTCGTCCTGGTCGACAATGGAGCAGAGCCTAGGGGAGCAATGACAAATACGCCGCGTACCCGCCATGAGCGTGGGCATCAGAGTCTTGAAACCAAGAGCCATATGATCGGACACCGCCAATGCCAGCGTTGCCAAAAACTCTCATGGAGCTATAGGAGAAATCCTGCTTGCGGTCAGAACTCCCGTAACTGCTGTACGAACCGGACCCTCCTGATGACTGAGCCAAGACCTCGCAGCCTCGCCCTGACTTGATTTCGGCGGGTGCCGCGAACTTGAAACGATGAAAACAATCCCCCCACTCCGCGTCGGCCAGATTGTCCGAAGACATCCATCGAGCAGACAGGAAAAGGCCCCCATCTGGCACTTCGACGTCTGCGTGTGCTAATCGCTGCGACATGAAGGAGTCCTCCTGCAACCGCTGTATGTCAGAGGTGGAAGGCCGTGCCGCCGCAGTCAAGACATCCTTGGTGAGGTGCCCCTTCAATTTAAACGAAACCATTACCCTCTGCTTTTCAGAAGCGAAAACCACTACCCGATATCGGCCAGGAGGGAGAATGATCGACTTACCGGTCTTTTTGAACCCGAGCAGGTGTCTGATCCCAATCGCCTGCCTTTTCCCACATGCGACTATCGGGCAGTCGCTAATCTCTGCGAAAAGGGCATAGTCAGAACGCTCCTCAACCTTCATCAGAGCCATGCCATAAAAGCCCGCCCGCGAATCTAGCCGGATCGAATCGTTCGGACCCCCCTTGAGATGAGAATTTTGCGAAGTGTCGAGCGAGGCTCTACGAGGAAGTATGAGATCAATAACACCCGACCCGGTTGCCTCGATTTGGTTCCAACGCGCTAGTTGAATGGGTCCGCTCCCCGTGAGAGATCGTCCCTCCACGGGGCTCAATGAGCCGGCAAGAAAAGCTCCGCAGCTCATTACAACGAACAGGCTTCCTATGAATGATTTCAAAACAGCACCACCTAGGGTGTGGGTTCTGGCTGCGTCTCGGGAGTCGGCTCGGTCGAGGAAGGTTCACCCTGCTCCGAATTCTGTGCTTCATTCTCAGAGTCAGCAATCTTACAAAAGATAACGACTGTGTCACTGAAATGAATTGGGTGTGGACCGCGTTCTTGATTGGGAAACTCGCCCTTTGTCGTCACGCCCTCAACTGTGGCGTGATAAATGCCAGGAATACACGGGCTAGGCATGCGTCCAACGACTTCGATATGGCTGTCGTCCTCTTTTGTCTTCAATCCACAAGTTGGGCCTTGGACGAATAGACCACGATCAGGAAGTAGAGGAACCAATAACTGTATGCACGTGTGAATCGTGATCGTGGAGTATGTTTTATTGCAATCCACTACGCCACGTGCTTGAACCTGACCCAAGTAATAGTAGGGATCCTCGATTGTTGTCCCGTTGCAATTTCCCCCGTCGAGTCCGGGGACCTCTACGCCGACCTGCGCCTGAGCGGGAATGCTGAGTAAGTTCGCGCTAAGTACAATCAGGATGCCAATTCCAATAACGCACCGCCTTGTCATTGAGCCACCTCTTCCTGAGATTCACCCTGTGCACGGCGGGCATGGAACTGCCGTCATGGAGACAATTCTCCCTTCGTTTCTCCTTTCCTCCCTCCTTCTCCGGGCCCTCGGCTGCTCCCAACGAAGACCTGGACGCTGGTTTTGCCATCCTTCGACCCACGGGAATCCCCTCAGATTGGAAAGGACGCGCGTAGCGTTCGGATTCAGGATGCGGGCGAGATATCGCTTTGAGGTACGACTCCCGTCGGAAAGTGCCAGCTATGCGTGACCCCTACATCTACAGGTCTAGATTCAGGAGGCGCGCCGCGTTCTTGAAGAGGACGTTGTCTTGCTTCTCGCCCTCGAGGCCCATCTCGTTGAACTCGTCGAGGATGCGACCGGGGTCAAGCATGGGGTAGTCGCTCCCCCACACGAAGCGATCGTTGAGCCGGCCGCGAGCGTCCCGTTTGACCTCGTCCGGGATGTATTTCGGACGCCACCCCGACAGATCGACCCACACGTTGGTCTTGTGCATGGCGCTGGCGAGGACCTCGAGGTGCCAGGGGTAGCCGAAGTGCGCCATCACCACGGTGAGCTTCGGATGCCGCGCCGCGACCATGTCCATCAGCATCGGACGGCCGTAGTCGAAGGCGATGCCCGACCCGCCGCGGACCCCCGCACCGAGGCCGGTCTGACCAACGTGGACCACAATCGGCAGCTCGTGCTCCTCGCACTTCTCCCACAGCGGTGTCCACTGGGGGTCGTTCGGATAGAACTGCTGGACCTGGGGATGGAGCTTCAAGCCCTTCATGCCGAGCTCGGTCACGGCGCGTTCGAGCTCCTCGACCGCGTCGGGCTTGTGGGGATCGACACCCGCGAAGCCGACGAATTGCTCGGGGAAGGCGGTGCAGATCTCGTGGACCTTGTCGTTGGTCAATGGGGGAAGCCCGGTCTTGGTCTCGGCATCCCATCCCAACAGAACCCCGAGAAGGTCCCACTCCCGGTATTCCTCGGCCATCTCTTCGATCGTCCGGATACGGACCTCGCTGCGGAAGTACTTGGCCGTTTCTCGCAGCATCGGCCCGAGTGATCCTTCCATCCACTCGGTGGTCGAAGCGTGGACGTGGAAGTCGATAGCGCGTGGCAAGAAGGTCCCCTCCCGGTGATCGATTTAGGTCCGGCGATACTAGTCCGGCAACATGGCCCGCAGTCTGCGGGCTGCGCCGGGAGGGTCGTCCGACTCGGTTATCGCTCGCACCACCACGATCCGGCGCGCCCCGGCTTCGAGCACCTCCGGCAAGGTCCCCTCGTTGATCCCCCCGATCGCGAACCACGGGAGTTGCACGTTCGCGGTGGCGAAGCGCAAGAGGTCGAGGCCGGCGGCGGGGCGGCCGGGTTTGGTCGGGGTAGCGAAGGTGGGCCCCACCGCTATGTAGTCGGGATCCTCTTCATCGAGTGTCCTTCTGATGTCGTCCTCACTGTGGGTGGAACGTCCGACCAGCGCGCTGCCGAGGACCCGGCGCGCCCATTTGGTCGGGAGGTCGTTCACTCCTAGGTGAACGCCCGGCGCGCCGAGCGCCAACGCCACATCAGGTCGATCGTTGATGATGAAGGGAATGCCTGCGTCGGCACAGGCGGCGGCGATCGGCGCGCCCAGGCGCAAGAGATCGCCTGCCTCCATGTCCTTCTCCCGCAGCTGGATCAGATCGACACCCGCCTCGACGAGCTCGGGAACCAGTGCCGCGAGGTCACCGGCAGCGAGGCGTGCCGGAGCCACGAGATAGAGACGAGCGTCGATCGCGCTCACAAAGCCAACTCAGAAGGGCCTTCATCGGCCGGCGGGTCGTCGTCGATCGGCGCGTCCGGATCCTCGCCCGCGCTGAGCTCGTACTCTCGCATCCTCTCCCCGATGGCGGCCATGGCTCCGGGCACCCGCAACAGCGACAACGTGACGATGAGTGAGGGCGCGGCGTCGGCTACGACCTCGTACCAACGCTTGTGCATGAAGCTCGCCACCGAGACCCACAGGACGATCAATCCGACGAGGAAGACCGCCAGCCGTCGGGCCGGACCGCGCCCGATACCTGCTTCGAAGCGCTCCCGCATCCTCCGGACGGCGAAACGGCCGCGCCTGCGTCTGAGCCTCACCCAGGTGGGGCGCGACGGATAGAAGCCGCCGAACGCCTCAACGCAGCCCCATACGAATACCGCCAGCACGGCGGCCAGGATCCCGCTAGCCATCCCCCGAACCTAAGCCACGTTAGAGACGGACACGCGGGAGCGGGCCGGTGTCTCCCTCATCGGGCTCGATCACCATGGTCGTGGCGGGGTCGCCCTGGATGAGCTCCCCGAGCAGGCGGAACATCCGCTTCGGCTTCGGGATGCGGGTCAACCGCACCGCGCCTTCGGCACCCATATCGAGGCGGATGCTTCCGTAGCCCTGCAGCCGTCCTGCACCCCGTCTCAGTCCCACCCGCTGTATGCGCCCCAACGGGAAGATGGTGACCTGTCGTCCGAGGACCCCGGCGACCACGATGACCCGGCGATCGGTCACCGCCACCTCGGCGCGCGACCACCTGAGCGCGGCGATGAAGAACCGGACGAGGAAGAAGCCGAAGACAACCCCTGCTGCTATGTCACGAACGTTCTCTCCGAACTCAGGACCGATGAGGAATCCGAGCAACGCCGCCAGCGCGAGTCCGACGAGAACACCGAACGCCGCGCGGTAAAGCGTCGAGACGTGCTTGCGGGTCAGGTATTGCAGGATCTCGCCGGGTGCGAGGAGACGATCTATCTCGGCCATCTACCTATCGGTCCACCATTGCAGGAGCAACTTCCTCGACATGCGCAGGTACTCCCTCTCCCTGCTGAACACCTCGAGTGTGATCGTTCCGTCGTAACCGACATCTTTGAGAGCCCGGAAAACACTCCGCCAATCGACCGTTCCGGCGCCGAGCGGCAGGTGCAGATCTTCGGCGCCGCCGCGGTTGTCGGACAGGTGCACATGGGCGAGCCGGTCGCCGAAGGCGTCGAGGAGCGACTTGGTGCGGTTCGGCTCCCCGAGGCCGAGCCGCAGGTTCGCGTGGCCCGCATCGAGATGGAAGTCGACGTCGGGGGCCGCATCAAAGATCGCCTTCAGGTCGTCCACCCCCGAGAAGAGGCGGTCGAGGTTCTCGACCATCAAGGTGATGCCGAAACCGGCCGCGTCCTCAGCCAGCGCCCTTATGGCCTCTGCGTTCATGGCCTTCACCTGGTCCTTGTTGTGCATCGGCACGCGCTGATCGGGATGGACGTTGACGAGAGTGACACCTGCGTCGGCGAAGCAAGCGAGCCCTTTCTTGTAGAGGTCTCGAGCCGTCTTGCGGATCTCGGGGTAGGGGGATGCGATCGGCAGATGCCAGGCGGTGTGTCCCACCGCGCTCATGCCGAGATCGGAGATGAGGCTCCCCACTTCTTTGCCGTCGGGGAGCCAGGTTGCGGGGGGTTCGAGGGTGAGGTCGACGAAGTCGAACCCATCCTCGTGGATCCGGTGGATCTCCTTGAGGACGCTTCGCCCGGGGAAGTTCATCGCTCCGACAAGCACGCTTGAGATAGTGACACGGATGCTGCCTCTATCCTGGTGCTGACGAAAGGACGCAGCGGAAAGGGGCTATGACGCAGAGCAAGCGAGCCGCATTCTTCGACCTGGACAAGACCCTGATCCCCGGCTCGAGCCTCTTCCTGCTCGCTCGGGCCGCTTACGAGCAGGACCTCTTCCGGGTGCGTGACATGCTCCGCTTCGCACGTGGGCAGTTCATGTTCCGGCTCAAGGGCGAAGACCCCCGCGGCATGGAGATGTCCCGCGTCTCGACCCTCGACTTCGTGACCGGCAAGAGCCAGCACGAGTTGATGGAGATGGGCAGAGACATAGTCGACGAGCGGATCATCCCGAGGGTCTACGAGGACGCCGTCCGCGTCATCGAGATGCACCAAGAAAGGGGCGACCTGACCTTCCTCGTCACCGCCACTCCGATCGAACTGGCCGAACGTATCGCCGCAGCACTCAACATGACCGGTGCCATCGCGACGGTTTCGGAAGTAGACGAGCACGGCTTCTACACCGGGCGCCTCACCGGAGACGTGATGCACGGCCCCGAGAAAGCCAAGGCCGTTGCCGACAAGGCTGCCGAGCTCGGGATCGACCTCCTCGAGTGTTCTGCCTATTCGGACTCGATCAACGACCTGCCGCTATTGGACTCCGTGGGCGACGCCCACGCGGTCAATCCCGAGCGTGACCTGGCCCGCATAGCGCGCACGCGTGGGTGGCGTATCCACGAGCTCAGAACCCGTCGTCGCGCTCTGTTGATCGGGATCCCCGCCGGCCTCGGAGGGACGTCGGTGTTCTTAGGAGGTGCGGCCGTGGGGATGTGGCTCGAGCGGCGCGCCGCGCGCTCTAGAGGAGCGGCTTCACTTCTTCGGCGAATCTCTCTGCCGTGGCGACGATGAGCTCGGGTGGACCGAAGACCAGGAGGTCGACCATCGTCACGCCTCGATCGGCGAGCCGCTTCAGGTTTCCGGCGACGACCTCAGGTGGACCCGTGAAAGGCATCTTGTCGCTCGGTCGATCCGAGAACCACAAGGGATGCTGGTAGCTGAGATGGAACCCCTCTCGGGACCGCCCCGCTTCTTCTAGATAACGATCTAGCAACTCAAAGCGCGCCGCCACCGCGTCGATGCCGTTGCCCTGCCCGCGGCCGGTCACCACTGCCCATCCATCCCCGTGATGCGCGGCGCGCCGGAGCGCCCGGTCACTGTGTCCTCCGACGATCACCGGGATGGGACTCGTAGGCGCCGGAAGGAAACCTGCCTCGGGCCATGAGTAGAACTCGCCGTCGAAAGCCACGGCTTCGCCCGACCACACCGCCCTGAGAGCAGCGATGTACTCGGTCAACCGCCGGCCCCGGCCCTCGAATGGGACCCCGAGCGCCTCGAACTCCTCGCGCATCCACCCGGACCCGAGACCGAGCATCACCCTGCCCGGCGCGAAGTTCTCGATCGTTGCCAGCGCCTTCGCGAGCACGATCGGATGACGGTAAACGCCGATCATCACGCCGGCAGCGAGCTTCAATCGCTCTGTCGCGCCCGCGAGCACTCCGTAGAGACCTAGAGGATCGAAGAACGGATCCGCAGCGGACAACGCGTAACTCCCGTCGGGGCTGTACGGATAGGCCGAATCGAGGTCGCTCGGCGTAAAGAGGTGATCGAACATCCAGACCGTATCGAAGCCCAGCCTTTCGGCGCTGCGGGCTACCGTCAGGATGCCGTCTCCGCTCGCTGCGGGCTGGGCGCTGGGGAGGTGCAGGCCGATGTCCACGGGGGCAGGATAGTCCCCACACCCGCTCCTAAACGAGTCCGGTAAGAATCACGTGACGGTCTCGCCTCTTTCCCTCCGGCGGATTAACCACTCACCGATCGGATCGGCAAGGCGCGCCAGGATCGGACCGAGGATCGCAAGGATGAAGACGTAACTGATGGCGAGGGCTTCGAAATCGCCGGCAACCCCCGCGGCGGCCGCCAATCCTGCGATCGCGATCGAGAATTCGCCTCGGGCCGTGAGCATTGCACCCGCACGTGTCCGGCCCCGCAGACCTACCCCGGCGCGCTTCGCTCCGAGCCACCCGGTCGCGAACTTGGTGAAGATCGTCGCGACTGCGAGAAGTGCCGCAGGAACAATGACCGGTGGGATCGAGGCAGGATCAACCGACAATCCGACAAAAGCGAAGAACATGGCCGCGAACAGGTCCCGCAGCGGACTCAACAGGCCGTGTGCCGCTTCGGCAGCCGGGCCCGATAGGACGATACCTACGAGCAACGCAGCGACCGCGGCCGACGCCCCGAAGACCTCGGCCGCCCCCGCCACGAGGATGGTGCCCCCCAGGATAGTGAGCAGCAACGACTCGTCGGAGCGACTGAAAACGAGACGACTGATCCCAACCTCGAGCCGGGTCGCGGCGGCGAGTACGGCGACCACGACGACGACACCTATGGCGGCGGGCGCAAGGCTCATGAGATCGAGGTCGCGCACCAGAAGTACCCCCACCACCGGCAGGTACAGCGCCATCACCAGATCCTCGATCACCAATACCGACAGCACGACCGGCGTCTCTCGGTTACCTGTCCACCCGTGGTCCGAAAGAACCTTCGCGATGATCCCGGAGGAGGACACGTACGTCACTCCCCCAAGAACCACCGCAAGCATGAATCCCCATCCCAATAGCAAACCGGCGAAGAAACCGGGCGAAAAGTTCAACACGACATCGAGCACGCCAACCCGCGCCTGCGCTCGCATCGTCTCCGTCAACTCTGCTGCGGTGTATTCGAGACCCAGCATGAAAAGCAGCAGGATCAGACCGATCTCGGCTCCGATCTGAACGAACTCATCCGCGGTCACCAAAGGAACCAAACCGCCGCGCCCGAACGCTAGTCCTGCAGTGAGATACAGAGGGATGGTGGGCATCCCGATCCTCGTCGCGAGGCGCGAGAGCACCGCCAGTCCAACGAGGATGGCCCCTAGTTCAACGAGGACCTCCGGGTGCTCCACCTAACCTTCGCGCAGCAGCTCTACGGCCTGCTCGACCCCGCGTGCGGTACCGACGACGACAAGATAGTCATCGCTGCGAAGGGCCTCCTCCGGCCCCGGCGCAGGAACAGCTTCGTCACCCCGCACGATAGCTACGACCGACACTCCAGTTCGTGTGCGGATGCGGGCATCGCCTATCGACTTGTTCGCATAAGCCGAGTCGGCTCGGACGGGAAGCCAATCGATCACGAGGCCCTCGATCCTCTGCTGCAGCTCGGCGAGCTGCTCGGCCACCCGTGTTGCTCCTAGCAGCTCGGCTAGGTTGCGAGCATCGTCGGGGGAAAGCCCGAGCACACGGCGAAACTCATCTGGATCGTCGGTGCGGGACGAGTAGATCTCGCGTAGACCGGTGCGATGGCAGATCACGCCGATGCGCTTGCCCTCGGATGTCTCGAACTCGTACCGCACCCCCACACCGGGAAGCTTCACCTCGTGGATCTCGCTCATCATCTCCACCTTTCGCAAACATTCATTGAGCGGAGGATCGAACCGCCGGCACCACCGTGGTGCGACCGGGAGCTTCACCGTAACCAAGGTGAGGGCTCTCGTGCTCCTACTGGCGAAGGCAGCAGGTCACTGGTTGCAACGAGCCCGACTACGGAGCCCGCAGGCGCGCCCCGCTCAATCCGAAGCTCAGGTGGGCGCGCCCGTCGCGCACCTCGACCTCTTCATAGGTCAAGCCCTCGATCACTCCGGGCAGCTCGACACGAAGCGCATCGGGCAAGCCCTTGCTCCTGATGACGAGCTGGCTCCCGGTTACCTCGACGCGGCCCGGGACCTCCCGTCCCTCCACCTCTACGAAAACTTGGTTCCCGTCCAACCTCACCGTCGCAGCGGGACCGGCGCGCGCGACCACACGGTTGAGCTCGTCCTCGGTAAGAGCAGCCTGGCCGCGTCCGCTCTTTGATCGCACCCCTTCCGCCGAGCCGGCCAGGATCTTTTCCAGTTCCACCTCGACGTCTTGGAGGATGACGTTGACCTCCTCGAGCTCCACCCCGCGGGCGCGCAATGAGCCAACGGTCACCTCGATCGTGGGGAAAGAGCCACGCAGGGCATGGACCAAGAAGGGCCAACCACCCAGCGACACCTTGGGGGCCTCATCGAGGTCGAGCGAGCGCTGCACGTGATCGGCCGCCCTCTTCTCGGCCGCCGAGCGCGCCAAAGCATCCCCCACTCCTGCCAGAACGAGGACCGCCACGAGGAACCCCAGGACCCACTTCAAATCCAGAGGCTCCTCACAGCGCCCGCGGCTCCGAGGGAATGGCCGAATCATCCATGGCTACATGATGAACCCAGGGTGGCCATACATAGGCGTCGGGCGCTTCGTAAGCGAGAGCCGGCTCTCAGCCAACGGGGTCTCGATCTGTAGCGTCGACGGCAGCCTCGAGGTAGGTGAGGGCACGGTCATAGCTTCCGACCAGCATCATTGCTTCCCGCGAGATCAAGAGCGCGATGTAACAGACTCGAGGCCTCACCGTCACGACCCCGTACCGAGTGGATCAGCGCGTAAGCGAGGGCAAGTAACGACTCCGCGAGACCAGGCATGGCGAGCTGCCGCGGGCCGAACCCGAATGTCTGAGTAGCACCATGTATTGCGAACTCCACGAGCTTAAGGCTCGATTTGATTCTCGTCAGAGCTCGAAAGCGCCTTGCGACAGTGTGTCTTCTTGAAGGCTCCGATAACGCTCATTTACCCCACGGTGCTCCGTCTGCAGGAAGCTCCAGCGGGCGTGGCCGGAGTTTTTCTAGCGACCGGCCCGCTACTCACATTCCTGCTTGCGCTATTGCAGGGTCAGGAGCGGTTTCGCTGGGAAAGCGTGATCGGCGGCGCCATCGTCATAGTGGGAATCGCCGTGGTTTTTAGTGCAGGAGTCAACAAAGGGGTGCCCGTCGCATCTCTCCTCGCGATCCTGGCAGCCTCTGTCTGCGCGGCCGAGGGAGCTATCGTCGTAAAGGGGTTTCCGCCCGTACATGCCACGACGCGAAACGCCATCGCTATGGCCGTCGGCGCCGCGATGTTGTTGGTGCTGATGCCTTTCTTCGACGAGTCATTCGGCTTGCCGGCGAAGAACTCGACATGGCTTGCGCAGGGCTATCTCATCCTCTTCGGTTCCGTAGGGGTCTTCGGGCTCTATTTGTTCGTCCTCGATAGGTGGACAGCGAGCGCAGCTTCGTACCAGTTCGTTCTTGCCCCGGTCGTGGCAGTGGTGCTTGCTGCCTGGCTGTTGGGCGAACAGATAACTCCCACCTTTGGGATAGGTGCGGCCGCCGTCCTGGTGGGCGTGTATCTAGGCGCCATCCGGACCGCCCGCAGTTCTCGTGTCACTACCAGCGCAGAACCATCCGTCGACCATGATCCCGTTAGCCACCCTGGGCCATCTTGATCGACGCGATGCGGACAAACGGATCGGGATAGTTCTCCCAGTACCGGTAGTGGTTCGCTGCGAGTGCGACCAGGCCGCCAACGACCACCCCTCGGGCACGAGCGAGGATGATGGTCGTCGGATCGATCATGAGGCGTATTCAAAGGGCGAATAGAAGCCGTTCTCCTCCGCAACCTCCCACTTCATCCCGTGGTCCTCATACCTGAAGTGTTCCGAGCGCGCCACAACGGCAGGGAACCCGGGCGAGATGGCCAGCGGATGGTTCGTCACGAGGGCCTCACCAGGTCATCTACGTCTGAGGTCGCGAAGAACTACCCACGGAACCCGAGGAGTCCCCGAAATACTGCCCTTTCAGGTTCCAGTCCATACGGTCCTCTCCGTTGCTCTCGATTGGTGGAACCTGACGGGTGGCCGCCCGGAAGCCACCACCCGTCAGTCGATCGGCTAGCTGCCTTCGCTGACCTCATAGATATGATCCGCTACCAGGCCGTGAGCCTCCTTGTGGACGGTGTGAGCCGCCTCGGCGTTGGGTGCATCGACGAGACAGAACACCTTCCCAGCGGTGTCATCCACCCAGTACTTCAGGTACTTGACCCCGTACTTGTCCTGGGTCTTCAGGTCGGCCTGGTGAGCGTCGGCTACGTCCTTAGCCCCAGCGCCCTCTGGCAGGTTCTCGTGCACGTCCATGAACAACGGCATTGCAGCACCTCCACAGCTCTTCGTGAATGACCGGGTCTCTCCCGACCACACCGTTGAGGCTAGGGGGCGAGCGTTTGCGGTGGCGTTTGGGGGATCGCTTTAAGCCTGGCAACGAGATCGGGCATCGGAGCCCGGGTCGTTAGAGCCCTGGCAGCAGCCAGGATCGCCGGATCGGAGCCGTTCTGGAGGACCGCGAGGTCGGTCAGGATCACGGCCTCGGCCCACTTGTAGGTATCGCTCAAGCGCCTCGACCGCTCCAGAGCGTCTTCGAGCATGGACTCGGCAGAGACCCGATCTCCGGCCGCGAGGTCGAGTCGAGCTAGCCCCCTCAGCGCCAAGGCCTCCCAACAAGGGTCGACTATCTCGCATCCGAGAGCGTATGCCTCGGAGTAGATCGCCCGAGCTTCCTCGGGTTCGCCCACTTGCTCTTCTACCGAGCCAGCCCACACGAGAGCCCAGGGCAGAGTGGCGACCGCACCCGCCTCACGGGCCAGCTCAACCGCTGCGGTGGCGGTGGCACGGGCTTCGGTGTACCTCTTCGCGAGGAACTGGGTTCGGGCCAAGCTTGCCAGAGCGTAGGAGTGCAATGGTCTGTTGGAGAGCACGTCGGTCAGCTCGAGAGCTCTTGTGAAACTCGCCTCGGCGCGAACGAGGTCGCAGCGATCAGACTCGCTCATCCCGCGGAAGATCAGCGCACGAAACTCACCCTCTTGGTCACCCGTCTCCACGGATGCGGCGATCGACCTCGTCAACGAAGCCTCCGCGCCTCCATAGCGGGCATCGAGCACGGCGACGTAACCGAGTTCCCTTTCGACATCGGCCGCGAGATCGGCTCGCTCGAGCTTCAGCGCCAG
The DNA here is from genome assembly GCA_051001455.1 of Actinomycetota bacterium. GTDB lineage: Bacteria > Actinomycetota > CADDZG01 > CADDZG01 > WHSQ01 > JBPCNH01. The sequence goes on along the minus strand of JBPCNH010000033.1, from coordinate 5,874 downwards.
TTCAAGTGCATGCCCGAGCAAGCCGAGCGCTTCCTTATCTCGACCTCTCAAGGTGTGGATGAGGACCTCAGCCAACGAGACCAGAGCACGACACTCAAGAACGGTGTCTCCGGCTCTAGCAGCCTGTGAGGAAGCACGTCGAGCGGTCTCGAGAGCCCCCTCGTAGTCTCCTGCCTCGAATCGGGCCGAGGCAGAATCCAAGAGGGCCCGCGCCGTTATGTCGGGGTTCAGGAGGGGGCCGGAACCCGGAGCGACGGGGCGGTCCAGTGGTCGGCTGATCGTGTCTGGAGCACTCACTCCGAGCTCCTCGTGGTAGAGCTTGTCGACCCGCTCGATGTACGCGAGAGCCGCGCCCCGATCATCTCTGGCGACATGCACCTGAACGACTAGTTCGTGTAGCGCATCGTCGAACGGGTCCAACCGCTTAGCCCGATCGATCAGGGTCAAGGCCCGATCGGGGTCGCTCTTAGCCACACTCGTGGCGGCCCATCTCAACATGTCCACGGATGCCGAAGACACCCGGCTGCGTTGGAGTAGGAGCCAGTCATCGAAGGTCGGCGCATCTCCGAAATCGAGCTCTCCGAGAAGGTCACTTCCGACGGTGCCATCCAGACTCGCGGTCCAGCGGCCCGCCAGGAGATCGAGAGCGTCGATCTCGATATCCGCGAAGACGATCTCCAGTGCCCCGTCCGATTCGCGGATGGTCGCCTCAGGCCCGAGGGCTTTCCGAACCTGGAAGAGGGACCAGCGCAAGGCACCCAAAGGATCGTCTGCGCCTGCGAACAGGAGTTCAGCCAACTGCCGGCGTGTGGGAGGGCGCGACTCGAGGAGCAGGTAGGCCAGCAGGCCCCAAGGCTTACGGCCCGAGAGCCTCGTGGGTTCGTCCTCGAGATGGATCTGGGGCTTGCCGAGAAGTGAGATCCGGGCTTTCACGCGTTCGAGTATGGGTGAAAAAGGACTCTCCGGGAGCACACCGCAGGAGTGAACCGCGCCGGGAATCCTGGAGGCTCCAGAGTTTAAGAGGTGGAGCCAACGAGGTTCCAGACGAGAAGTTGACACTGTTAGCCTGTTGAATCGATTATGCAATCGGCAAGTCACGCGGGACTTGCCATGCAGACCGGCCTGATCGAGTTTCCTCTTCTCGACGCCATCGCTGGGCGCCGCGCACGACGATTCGGGGTCGGGATGGAGATCCCGTCGGGTCCCCTCGCATACAAATCCCAGGCCGCACCGATACCGCTGTCAGAGCTCGAACGATCGATCCTCATAGCGGCAGGAACCGGGGTCACGGGATGGAGTTTCGGGGTGCCCTTCGGTCCCGACCGCCCCGAGGAGCATGCCCACTACACCCAGCGGTTCACGGGGCGTACCGCGCCGACCGCCGGTGGGATCGGTACCCCGACGCTGTTCACGACTGACGACACGGGCACCTATCTCACGAACACCCGCGATCGGCTCCCCGAACGAGTTCGTGAGATGGAAGGCGATCGCGCTGAAGCATTCGATCACATGGTTGAGGTTGTCCGAGCGCACACCGTGCAACTCTCCGAGCACCGACTCGACCTCCCCGCCGCTTCGCCGCACATGCTTGAACCGAACCACTGGATGGCTAACGCGCAGGGCTCGACACTCTTCATGCCCGTCGGCGACGCGAGCGAACAGGTTCTGGGACTCATGGCCATGGCTCTCGCGAACGGGAACGTGCTCGTCGACGACCTCGCCGGGCGTCCGGCCGGAGACCCGACGCCCTTCATCCGGGGCGTTCATGGGCCACAACATGGTGCTCACCCTGCAGGCGATGGGCCTGGGCGGCCTCGACTTCAACGGCCTCAACCGGTGGAGCGTCCTCGGGGCGTTCAGCGACAGCGGGATCGACGGGTTGGGGTTCCGGTTCGTGCACGACGATCGATGGGTCCTGCCGAACCCCGTCGGGCTCGACGATCATTCCGAAGGTCTGTGCCCCCCGTACGCGGCAGACATGCGCGAGGCAGTCAACATGTTTATCGAGCGCAAGTTCGGCCCAGGCGGCGCATACGACCCGATGACCCCCGGACCCTGGAAGGACACGAAAGCCATCAAGCAGGGCGTTACTCCATACTCCGAAGAGTTCGTCGACTGCCTCGCCGGCGCCTACCTCGAGGCACATGCCCTCCACATGGAGCGCTGGCACGAAGACGACGCCGAGAGCTGACGCCGGGATGCACCTGCACGTTGCTTCCGCGCCTGACTGAGCAAGGTGGGCGGGACATGCAAGTGTCCCTGCCCGATCGGTTGACGATCGCGGCCTTCGCGGGTGTTGTACTCCTCGCGGGCGCCAATCTCGTCGCGGTCCATTCGCCCTGCGCGAGGTCGATCGAAGCGTTGATAACTACATAAGCGCTGTGCTGATGCCATTTTCGCAGATCATCGCTGAGTGGAGACGATATTTATCGTGATTATCCGGCGGCGGCGAGCTGCCGAATCTTCTTCTTGGGGCGGTTGCGAACGAGGTCATGGTTCGTCTGCAGATTGATCCAGAACTCGGGAGTTGTTCCGAGGGCGCCGGCTAGCAGCCAAGCTGTCTCGGGCGTAACCCCTCGCTTTCCACGGGCGACTTCATTGATGCGTTGCACCGGGACGCCGAGGTGCTCGGCGAGAGCCACTTGACTGACGCCCAACGGCTTCAGAAACTCCTCGAGCAGCACCTCGCCAGGGTGTGTCGGCAGCCGCCTACCGTGGGGCAGCAATGTCTTCCTCGCGATGCACGTCGACCACCTTGGCGCCCGGAACAGCGCTCTCAACCTGCTTGATGGCGCTGGCAACAGCTTCCGCGAAGTCGGCAGCCGCACGATCGAACTCTCCCGTTTGGACCCCGTTGCTGATCCCGAAAGTGGCATCGTCGCAGCCCGCCGCGTAAAGGACCTCTTGAGAGGCCTCGTCGAGGATATCCGCCCCCTCGATAGTCAGTGTGAACCTGGGGAACGCTGTGAGGAGTCTCGGGATCTGAAGTGGGTCCTGGGGTTCCTCGTGGCGGTCCTCGTTCTGGCAGGAGTGGGGGATGCTTTGGCGCGCTGGGTGGTTGGCCCCAGTTGAGCACGCGCGGATGCGGAAACTCATCGCCACTCCCGATCTGGGTTTCTCGGGATGGGCTCGAGAGCGGCGGCCGTCTTGGGGAAGGTCTTCAAGCGCCGGCCGACCCGCTTGGAGGTCTACGAGGTGAGAATCCGATCAGCTCGCCCGTCTAGTGACAAGCCGAGGGGGCGGAAAAAGGGGCCCGGGGGCTTGACGGAGACGTCCGATATCGATACAATCGAACGTATGTTCGATACTCGGATTGGGCCCCGCAGGGGGGATGAACCGGAGCGGGTCGTCACCCCTTTGGTGCGGGCGGCTCAGATAGACGACGAGCTGAGGGAGCTGGCTGCGCTCGTCGCGGCTACCGAGGCCAAGATCTTGGACCTGGTCGCCGAGCGGGAGGCCTTGGACCTCGACCTTCTAGGTTGGAAGTCCACCGCCCAGTGGCTTTCCGCCACGGCCGGCTACTCCCCTTCCATTGCTCGTAGCCAAGTGGAGGTCGCCAGCAAGCTCAACTCCTTGCCCGAGATCAAGGAAGCGTTCTCCTCTGGAGAAGTCTCCTTCGGTGAGATCAAGGAGATCGTCCCGATCGCCACCCCCGAGAGCCAAGAGGTGCTGCTGAGCATCGCTCGGCACGCTCCGGTGTCAACGACGCAGAGGTTCGCCCGGGCCTATGGACGCGCCCGGCTCGAGAGCCAGGGCGAGACCGAGGAAAAGTTGCGACGGCGCTCGGTGCGATCGTGGTTCACCGACGACGGGATGTATCGATTGAATGCCCTGTTGATGAAGGACGAGGGTGCCATCGTTGAGCGGGCCCTCGATTCGGCGCTCGAGGGGTTAAAGGCCGAGCGGACCGAGGGCATCACCGACACCAATTGCACGTCAGATCACCAGGTCACAAGAGCTGATGCGTTAGTGGCGATGGCCGAGACGCTTCTCGAGCATGGACTTCCCACCGGGTCGCCCGGCGGTCCCGTCGTGATGCACGTCGACATCGAGACTCTCGCCGGTCGGGACGGAGAGGTCGCGAACCTCGATCGAAAGATCGGTATCCCCAAGGAGACCGTCGACCGCTACATGTGCGATGCGTCGATCAAGGCGGTCCTGGAGCGCGATGGCGATCCCCTTCACGTCGGGCGCAAATACCGAGGGATCAACAGCTCGATGCGCACCGCTTTGGAAGTCCGCGATGAGTGCTGTCAGTGGCCCGGCTGCATCCGAACCCGAAGGCTGGACGCCCATCACCTCTGGGAATGGGGGATCGGAGGACTGACAAACATCGAAGACCTCCGCCTCTATTGCCGCTCGCACCATGTTCTGTTGCATGAAGGTGGTTACAGAGCGGTGCTGAACCCAGACGGGTCGCTGACGCATCTACGTCCCGATGGAAGGCCCGTGTACGAACCACGAGGCGCGCTGCCACCTGAGCCAAGCGCGACCGTCAGAGACATCGAGGTGGACGAAAAGGCCCGCCCCCACCTCACCGGAGAAAAACTGAACCACGTCTACGCCGCCTCACTGGCCGCGGACGACGACGACGGATGGGGCCCACCCAACCGCCAGCTCACAGAGGCCCGTGCCCCCTAGCCGCGCCGCGAAGATCCGCTGTGTCTAGTCTCAAGAAGTTCTCGAAATCTCGCCGGCAACTGCTCGCGGCCGAACCGGTACTCTGCTCTCATGAGCGGCGCGCGCATGCCCGGTGGCGTGGTGCATAAACTTCCAAAGGACCTGCGCGACGCGCTGATCCATAACCGGACTGCACTTGCTGCCTGGAAGGACATCACGCCTCTGGCCCGCAATGAGTTCATCTGCTGGGTTGAAGATGCCAAGCAGAACGCGACCCGAGAACGTCGCATCCGTCGCACGACCGAGGAGCTAGAACAAGGCCAGCGCAGGCCCTGCTGCTGGCCTGGCTGCAAGCACCGGGAGCGCACCGGCAAATAAGGCACGTACCTGGGACGGGCTTTGATCGGCCGCACTCATGCTAGTTGCAGGACCGTTCTCGTCGATGTCGTCGATAAGCCATCCCATCTCTTTGATCTCGCGGCGCTGTGCCTTGATGATCCCCACCGCCAGTTCGCAGACCCTCCAACCGTGGTCTGCGTTCTAACTAGGAACGTGCCAAGAGTGATCAGGACCAGACCCCCGACGACGATGCCTGCGTTCAGCACACGGTTCTTGTACATGCCGCTCATGAAGGCGAGCATGATGATCGCCATGGCTCCGCCCATGAGCAGCGCCATATAGACCCGGGTTTCACTCCACCTGACATGAGAAAGCTCGTACGTGTTCAGATAAGTGAGCCCGAACATCACGACGACCGCAGTCGCGATCATTGCGCAGAATCGCAGATACATCTTCAACTCGTGCCCGTCCTTCCACTGCCGCGAGATCCTCCAACAGGTTGCGGCGCTGAACTCGGCAGCTCAAAGCCTCGCCTTACTTATCCTCCAGGACCATCTCGAAGCTCGAGTGAACGAAGGGTCCACGGGCGCTGATATCGCGGACCGTGACTAGCGCCGCCGCCTTAGCCCAACGCCAAGATAGACCGCAACGCGTCGTCTATCTCCCACTGCTCCGCGGGCGCAACATGACCTACCATCTTGCCGAGGCGACTTGTGTCGACAGCGCCTAGTTGTTCGACAAGCACGCGCGTCGGCTGATCATCGATCTCGATCTCTGGTCGAAAGGTCGCTCGTCGTGCGCTTTGGGATGTCGGGGCGACGATGACTACCGAGCGTGGAAGGAACTCATCAGCTTGCACAACGACGCCGAAGCGCCGCCCTCGCTGCTCATGGCCCCGTCCTCGCGGCGGACGAA